>JBKHFW010000014.1:0-56881 GCA_046540025.1 Phycisphaeraceae bacterium | reverse complement strand
ACGGCCTCTATCATAGCCGAAGCGGTCGAGTGCATCGCCGATATCGCCGGCGCGGCAGCGACTGCCCCCCGCCGCTTGCCGATTTGTCACCTCGCCGACCGGATCGCCCGCTCGAGCTCGGCGGAGAGGCGGTCGGCGTAGCCCTCCAGCGCCGGCGAGGTCGTCTCCACGCTGAAGCCCACCTCTTCGCCGGTCTCCATGGCCGGGCGGGCACGCACGGTGACGGTCACGACGCCCTCGTCGGTCGCCTTGCGATACACCTTCCGCGGAGCATGCTCGCGGGCGGCGACGAAGCCCTCGTCGATCAGCACGCGCGTCACCGCCTCGATCGCCTGGTTGTCCAGGCCGGTCTGGTCGGACATGCCTTCCGGCGCGTTCGGGCTGGCCGTGTCACCATCGCTCTGGCAACCCAGCATGACCAGCGGCAGAAGCAACGCGGCAGCGTACACTACGGTGCGGAATCGGTTCATGGCAGTTCCCTTCCTGGGTGGCAGGGGCGGCGCCCGGCCGCCCTCGGTCTCAAGAGGGTATAGGCCCGCCTCCCCGGGCAGGTCAATCACCGGCCCGCGCCTCGGCCAAAGCCCGGGAAGCTGCTAGACTGGAATGGCTCGACGATTGAAGAAGGAGTCCGCCATGCGCGATACGGAGGCCGCCGGGCCGATCAACCGCTATTCCAGCCGCATCACCCAGCCGCGCTCGCAGGGGGCGTCACAGGCCATGCTCTACGCCACCGGCCTGACCGAGGCCGACATGGACAAGGCCCAGGTCGGCATCGCCAGCGTCTGGTTCGAGGGCAACCCCTGCAACATGCACCTCGGCGACCTCGGCGCGGAGGTGAAGGAAGGCGTCGCCGCCGCCGACATGATCGGCATGCGCTTCGGCACGATCGGCGTCTCCGACGGGATCTCCATGGGCACCGAGGGGATGAGCTACTCGCTCCAGTCGCGCGACATCATCGCCGACTCGATCGAGACGATCATGGCGGCGCAGTGGTACGACGGCCTCGTCGCCCTGCCCGGGTGCGACAAGAACATGCCGGGGTGCCTCATCGCCATGGGCCGGCTCAACCGCCCGAGCATCATGGTCTACGGCGGCACCATCCGCGCGGGCTGCACCAACTGGGAAGGCGAAAGCCAGCAGCGCGACATCGTCTCCGCCTTCCAGAGCTACGGCGAATACCTCAGCAAAACCATCACCGACCAGCAGCGCCAGGACATCGTCCGCAAAGCCTGCCCCGGCCCCGGGGCGTGCGGGGGGATGTATACCGCCAACACGATGGCGAGCGCGATCGAAGCCCTGGGCATGAGTCTGCCCTACTCGAGTTCCACGCCGGCCGAGGACCCGCTCAAGCGGCAGGAATGCATCGAAGCCGGGCGGGCGATGCGCCGGTTGCTGGAACTGGACATCAAACCCCGCGACATCATGACCCGCGAGGCGTTCGAGAACGCGATGGTGCTGGTGATGGCGATGGGCGGCTCGACCAACGCGGTGCTGCACCTGATCGCCATGGCGCGGGCGGTGGACGTCGAGCTGACCATCGACGACTTCGCGACCGTCGCCGAGCGGGTGCCGATGCTCGCCGACCTCAAGCCGTCGGGCCGATACGTCATGGAGGATCTCCAGCACATCGGCGGCACGCCCGCGGTCATGAAGTACCTCATGGAGCAGGGCCTCATCGACGGCAGCCAGCGGACCGTCACCGGGGAGACGGTCGCCGAGAACCTTGCCGACCTGCCCGGGCTCAAGGAAGGGCAGGACATCGTCCGCCCGCTGGAGAATCCGATCAAGGCGACCGGCCACATCCGCATCCTCCGCGGCAACCTCGCTCCCGACGGCGCGGTGGCGAAGATCACCGGCAAGGAGGGCCTGCGATTCACCGGCCCCGCCCGCGTCTTCGATTGCGAGGAGGACATGCTCCGCGGCCTCGAGGAAGGCAGAATCGAGAAAGGCGACGTCGTCATCATCCGTTACGAAGGCCCCAAAGGCGGCCCCGGCATGCCGGAGATGCTCACGCCGACCAGCGCCATCATGGGCGCCGGGCTCGGCAAGGACGTGGCCCTGATGACCGACGGCCGATTCTCAGGCGGCTCGCACGGCTTCATCGTCGGCCACATCACCCCCGAAGCGCAGGAAGGCGGCCCGGTCGCCCTGGTGCGCGACGGGGACACGATCACCATCGACGCCGAGACGAACCGCATCGACGTCGACCTCTCGGACGACGAGCTCGCCCAGCGGAAGCAGGCGTGGCGGATGCCGCCCTACAAGGCGACGCGCGGCACGCTGCGCAAGTACATCAGGTGCGTCACCAATGCGTCGCTGGGGTGCGTGACGGACGAGTAGCGGCGCGTCGCAGGCTCTCGTTCTCCCCGGGCGTCGCCCAGGCGTCCGCCCCGTCGTCGGCCGTGGGGTGCGCTACGCTTGCCCTCCGGGCAGCTTCATCTTCGGCAGCGGGCTGGTCGGCGGGCCCATGATCACGTCGCCCGTCGCCTCATAGCGCCCGCCGTGGCAGGGGCAGTCCCAGGTCTTCTCCTCCCCGTTCCAGTGCACGATGCAGCCGAGGTGCTGGCACACCGGCGAGCGAGCGTGAAGCTCCCCCTGCTCGTCGCGGTAGACCGCGAGCCGCCGGCCTTCGACGCGCACGATCGCCCCCTCGCCGGGCGCGATGGCGTCGATCGAATCGACCTCGCCGCCGCCGATGCGATCGCCCACGAAGTGCCTCGCCGTGTTCAGCATCGTCGACGCCGCCTGCTTCGCCGAGGTGGCGAGCTTGGTTCGGCTGGGGTTGAACACCTTGCCCCGCTCGTCGTGGCGTTCAAGGATCTCTTCGCTGATGACGATGCCGGCGACGGTGCCCATCGCCAGGCCGTCGCCCGAAAAGCCGGTGCCGATGTAGATCCGCTCCTGGCCCGGCAGCAGGCCGATGTAGGGCAAGGTGTCGGCCGGCTCCCAGAACTCGTGCGACCAGCGGGAGATGATCTCGTCGACGTCGAAGCGCTCGCGGACGTACCGCTCGAGCTGACGCGCGTGCTCGTGCGTGTCGATCGGCGCGCCGGTGTGGTGGTCGGCTCCGCCGACCATGAGCAGGTTCGGCTTGCCCGTCTCGGCGAGGCGGAGGTAGTGGTACGGCCTGGCCGTGTCCCAGCAGAGCGCGTCGGGCACCTCCTCCGCCACCCGCGCCACCAGCATGTACGACTGATGCGGCAGCGCCCGGGTCTGCAGCGTCGCCCTGGCCATCAGCGGCGCATGTGCCGCCAGCACGACGTGCTCGCAGCGAAGCACCCCGCGATTGGTCGCCACGTGGCAGAGTCCGTTTTCGTCCTCGATGTCCTCGGCCCGGGTATGCTCGAAGACATCCCCGCCGCGCTCGACGAACGCCTCCGCCAGGCCGCAGACGTAGCTGTACGGGTCGATCCGCGCCTGGGCCGGCAGGTGCAGCGCCCGCGTCGTACCGAACGGCAGCGGCGCTTTCTCCCGCAGATCGCTGTCGACGTCGAGCTTTCGGCTCGCCTCGTACTCTCGGCCGATGAGCTCGTCGTCTGCCTCGTTTTCGCCGTAGTAGTACGCTCCGACGCGCTGGAAGTCGCAGTTGATGCCGTACTCGCGCACCCACGCCTCGACGTGCTCGATCGCTGCGAGCTTCGCCTCCACCGCCAGCCGGGCCTGGTCCAGCGGGAAGTGCTCGAGAAGCTGGGTGAACCCGGCGTCCACCTGCCCGTCCACGTGGCCGCTGGAGTGCCCCGTCGTTCCTCCGCCGACGCGGTGCATCTCCACGACCGCCACCCGCTTGCCCGCAGCGAGCAGTTGCATGGCCGTGGTGAGCCCGGTGATGCCCGCGCCGACCACGACCACGTCGACCTGGTGATCGCCCTTGAGCGGCGGAGAAGGCTCGCAGACGCAGTTGACCGCCCAGTAGGGCGCGTGATGTCCGGGAAGTGCCATGGCCGGGGCTCCCAGGGATGAAGGCAAGGAGCGCAGCCCGCCCGCGCGGGCCGTCACGGAAGCGTAGCCCGTCCGCGGCCGGCAGCAGAATGGGGGAATATCTCAGACTCGGGCCGCCCTGCTGCGGAGCGGTTTCCCGCCGCTCACGTGCCGAAGAGGTTCGCCTGGTACATCATCCCCTGCGACTCGAAATGCTCGAGCGCCTCCTGCGTCGAGCGGAACACCTTCGTCGCCGTCTCGGTGATGAACGGCGAAGGCGTCCTGGCAGGCTTCCACACGACGTACACCTCCTTGCCATGCTCGAAGGCGTGCTGCAGCTCGCGCTCCACGCCGCTGGACAGCCCGGGCATGCCGCCGGGCAATTCAGGAATGTAGCTGACGATCATGTCCGACTGGTCGATCAGCTTGAAGTCCCGCATGTAGATCTGGCCGTCGATGTCCCCGGCTATGTCGAGGATCTGCTTGACCGACACCTTGATCTTCTCAGGCCCGCGCTTGCCGATCATCTCCGCCTCGATGAAGTCCTCACTCTCCCGGGCAGCGGAGACCGCGTTCTCCAGCAGCAGCTTCTCGTCCACGTCGCCCGGATCGAAGGCGATGAAGTGCTTCGCCAGCTCCGCCCGGAACGCGTCGATCTCCGCGAGCACGTCCGGCATGCCCACCACGTGGGTCATGGGGAACGAGGGATATACCTTTCGCATCTCCGGCCGACAGATCAGCCGAAAGCAGGTCTCCAGCGTGTCCTGCATTCGGCCGCGGGAGAGGATGTAGAACCGATCCGCGCAGTCCAGCGCCTGGGCGAGCAGCTCAGTCGCCATGATCTCCTCTTCACGCCAGACCATCAGGTCCTTGAGCGTCGCGTCGACCGTGTGCTCCTCGTGCAGGCGGTGGTGGACGACCTCGATGTTGTCCACCAGCGCGATCAGCGTGTTCGGCCTGAGGTCGCGAACCTGGTCGAAGTCGAACGCGCTGAACAGCCCGTGCCGCCAGCGGAACGTGGCGTGGGTGTTGATGATGAAGTTCTTGTCGTCCCGGCTGAGCGAGATGATGTCCTTGAGGGCCGCCCGGCGAAGGGCGTGCAGGCGCGACAGCGGCAGGTCGAGGATCCGCCCCGGCCGAACGTCCGGCGCTTCGCGGTACATCTGGTCGCCGACGTTGTAGAGGTCGATCCGCTCGCCGCGTTCGCCCGCAAAGTTGACGACCTGCTCGAGGTACGCCTTTTTGTCCATACCGACCTGGCCGGTCACAATCGCTCGCATAGGGGCACTCCCGCGTGTCGCTGAATGACGCAGACAGTATAGAGGATGCCCCGGACACAGCAGGCCGGGCGGCGCGGGAAATCTCTCACGCCGCCGACTCCGCAGGCAGTTCGCGCTCGTAGCCCATCCGCTCAAGGTATCGCCCCAGCTCCTGCTGAGCCAGGCGAAGCTGGGCCGGGGTCATCTCCTCGCGGAACCGGCCGACCTGCCCCTTGTTGATCAGGAGCTTGCGGCGCTGGGCCGGGTCGAGGGAGCGTTTGTCATAGCGGCGCACCGCCTGCCCGATCAGGCCGGGATCGATGTCGAACCCGAGGAAATCCATGACCCGCTTCAGGCTGGCCGCAGGATCGGCCGTGAGCTGCTCATAGCGCATCGTGAGCACGCCGGGCGTCTGCGCCCACTTCTCCCACTCTGGCAGCAGTTGGTCTCGGGTGTAGCGGATGGCGTCCTCGATGCGGTGCAGCCGGGCGAGCTGGTGATCGAAGCTGCCGCCCTTCCGGGCACGCTCGCCGTGGTTGAACGCCGAGAGCGCCACGTCCCGCGGGTCGCGATAGACGTAGGTCCCCCGAACCACCCCGGCCCGCATCAGCAGGCGAAGGCTGCGCGAGGGCGCGAAGTGGGTGCGCACGAGAAACGTCCGCCCGGCCGCCCACGGCAGCAGCATCGGAAGCAGCGTACCGGGCGCGGGATAGCCGAACTCGCAGGTGTGTCCCGCGAGCACCCGCCGCAGCGGCCAGCGTCGGCAGAGTTCGTAGCTGTCGGCGTAGCCGGCCCGCGTGAGCAGGTGGTTGGTCATGTTGAACAGCCAGGTGCTCCCCGACTTGGGCATGCTGCCGCTGACCACGATCATGGCTTGATTCCCGACACAGCGAGTGAGGCGATCCTTACTTCAGTCACTATCGGCCGATCCGGGGTCCGGCTGCAGAGATTCGCCCGACCCCGGCGACCCCGGCCCCGAATCCGAGGATACCCCTTGTCACAGCCCGGGCCCGGCACCATCATGAAACGCAGGTCCGAGCGGCGCCGGGATCATGCCCGACCGCCCGGGACGGCGTCGCGGTCACATGATCGGGCAACATCTACTTGTGAAATTTCGCCTTCTGCGGCATGATGGAACTGGACGGGGGCGGCGACCCTCCGGAAAATGATCGTTCCGAGTCATCCATCTCGCCTGTAAGGAGCTGCCGATGCAACCACTTATCTACACACCGACCCTCGCGCAAAACGCGTTGTGGATCGGGCTGGTCATCCTGTTCGTCCTCGCCGGTATCTTTATGCTGGGCTTTTTTGCCTTCGCGCTGCAGTATTTCAACATCTGGCTGCAGGCCCGACTGTCCCGCGCCCCGGTCGGCTTTTTCGAGCTGATCGGCATGCGGTTCCGCAAGGTCGATCCCCGGACGATCGTCCTCTCCCGCATCCAAGCGATCAAGGCCGGCCTCGACGTGACCACGGCCCAGCTCGAGACCCACTACCTCGCCCGAGGGAACGTCCCGCGCGTCGTGACCGCGCTGATCGCCGCCGACCGCGCCAAGATCACCCTGCCCTGGGACGTGGCGACCGCGATCGACCTCGCCGGCCGCGACATCCTCGAAGCGGTGCAGACCTCCGTGAATCCCAAGGTGATCGACTGCCCGAGCGAGAACTCCGGCCGAACGACGATCGACGCGGTCGCCCAGGACGGCATCCAGGTCAAGGCCCGGGCCCGCGTGACGGTGCGGGCGAACATCGAGCGCCTTGTCGGCGGTGCGACCGAAGAAACGATCATCGCCCGAGTCGGCGAGGGGATAGTTACGACGATTGGCTCGTCCACGAGCCACAAAGCCGTGCTGGAGAACCCCGACCGGATCTCCAAGGTGGTGCTCGAGAAGGGCCTCGACGCCGGCACGGCGTTCGAGATCCTTTCGATCGACATCGCGGACATCGACGTCGGAGACAACATCGGGGCCAAGCTCCAGGGCGACCAGGCCGAGGCGGATAAGCACCGCTTCCAGGCCGAGGCCGAGAAGCGACGCGCCATGGCTGTCGCGCAGGAGCAGGAGTTCCGCGCCGACGAGCAGAAGAACCGCGCCCTCGTCGTCCTCGCCGAGGCGGAGGTGCCCAAGGCAATGGCCGAGGCGTTCCGCCAGGGCAACCTGGGCATCATGGACTACTACCGGATGCGCAACATCCAGGCCGACACGTCCATGCGCTCGAGCATCGCCGGCGAAGACAGCAACGGCGGCGAGCAGGGCTGACCCCGCCACCGCCCGACCACGCCACCAATCGGAGCCTCGCGCCACGGCGCGGGGCTCTTTTTTCTTTCGTCCGACGCCCGCGGACGCACGGGCCATCCCCCAGCGGCGCAAGCAAAAGCCCGCGAACCGTTCGGCCGCGGGCTGAGTTCGTATGCGGGGATGTCGCCGACCTACTCGGTCTCGGCCTCGTCCTCGTCCTGCTCGAAGAGGTCCTGGGCGAGCGTGATCAGCCGCTCGAGCCGAACCGGCTTGAGCAGGTAGCCGTCCACGTCGAGGGCCTCGGCGTACTGCTGGTGGCGACGGCCTTCGTTCGCGGTCACCATGACCACCTTCGGCGGCTCCTCGGTGCGCTTGATCTTCTCCAGTACGAGGAAACCCGAACGCTTGGGCAGCATCATGTCGAGCACGACGAGATCGGGCGGGTCGCTCTCACAGATGCGCACGGCCGTGTTGCCGTCGCCGCAGGTCTGCGTCAGGGCCCCCTCGGCCTGCAGGGCCTGGTCGATCGCGGAGCGCACCTCCGGGTCGTCATCCACCACAAGAATCTTGCGGTCTTTCAGTCGTAGTTCCTGATCCGGGTCAATCCCTGCCATGATGGAATTCCTTGGCTGGTCGGCGTGCGCTCCGCCTCCGGACGGCCAGGGGGAGCGACGCAAATTCGGGTGGGCCAGTGAGTCAGCATCCGTGCCGGCCGTCAGTGGGGAGAACGGCCGACGTCCTACGCCTGCATTATAACAGGACTGCCGGGTTTGTCGCGGGCTGCCTCGAGCTGCTCGAGCTGGGTCTCGTCCATCCACGGCAGGCTCTCCAGCCGCCGCCGCAGCGTCCGGGGGATCGGCTTGCCCTGCCGCTCGTGCCGCGGCCGGCTCTTCCACCGCCGATGCATCCAGAGATACTGCTCGGGCCGCATGCGGATCATCGTCTCGATCGCCCGGATGTACCGCGCGGTGATGTAGAAGAGCGGATCGGGCTGATCCGCCCACTCCTCGGGGCGAATCACGTCGGCCGAGCCGACCTCGTACGCGTAGCGTCGGCCCAGCCGATGGGCATAGCCGCAGACCACCGGCACCTCGAGGTTCATCGCCAGCAGCCCGATTGACTTGTACGTGCTCGCCAGCTTGCCGAAGAAGGGAACGAACATCCCCTTGTCGCCGGCGTTCTGGTCGGCGATGAAGCCCAG
Source organism: Phycisphaeraceae bacterium (assembly GCA_046540025.1). Classification (GTDB taxonomy): domain Bacteria; phylum Planctomycetota; class Phycisphaerae; order Phycisphaerales; family Phycisphaeraceae; genus JBKHFW01. The sequence continues at coordinate 48,269 of JBKHFW010000014.1, read as the reverse complement.
CGCCCCGCCGCCTTCGAGCACCTCGATCATCCGCTGCGTCGCATCCCACTTGGTGATGATGCGCATGCCGCGGGCCTCGCGGATGCCCAGCAGCCAGCGGTTGATCAGCGGATTGTCGATCGGCCGGGCGAGGGCGTCGATGTCATAACCCAGCAGCGCCAGGAGGTACCCCAGCACTTCCCAGTTGCCCAGGTGCCCGGTGAGGAGGATCACCGGCTGGCCGGCGTTGAGCAGGTCGATCGCCGGTCCGAGATTGCGGATGCGGATCCGCTCCGCCCAACTGTCCTCGTGAAGCACCCGCGGCGTGTGGAGCACCTCCACGGCGAGCTGCATGAAATGCTCGAACGACGCCCGGGCGACGCGGTCCACCTTCGCCTCGTCCCACTGGGGGAACGCCATGGCGATGTGCCCGCAGGCCCGCTCGCGGTGCCGCCGATCGAACCGGTAGAGCGCCCGCCCCAGGGCGGCGGCGGAGCGCTCATTGGTCTCGACGTCGAACATGGTCAGCCCCATCGCCGCCAGCCGGGCCCCCAGGTACTGGGCCCAGGCGGTGATGGGGCTCGAAGGACGCGCCATCAGTGACTATGCCTGAAAATGGAGTTCGCCGCCCGCCGCCCGGCAGCGCCGGCCACGCCGCGGGGGCGGTGGCGGACGGCCGGGCGGCGAGCGGCGAATGCTCGCTCGCGATTGGCCGATTCAGCGCTGGTAGTAGCCCACCAGGCGCAGGAACCGGTTCTGGTTCAGGATCGGGATCGACAGATCGCGGGCCTGGCCGGTGAGTTCCTGGTAGGCCTCGTAGTTGCGAACGGCCTCGGCGTGCTCGCTGACCTTGACCGGGTCGATCGTGCCCTGCCGCAGCGCCTCGGGGAGCGGGGGCTCCTGGCCGAGGACGAGGAAGTCGACCTCGTAGTCGAGATCGTCGCTGAGCTTGCCGCCCCACTCGCGGATCAGGTTCTCGAGACGTTCGCGATCGTCGTCGCTGCTTTCGCCGTCGCCGTCGAGGTCGAACTGGCCGTACACGCGGAAGGTGTAGGTCGTGTCCGGATCGTAGACGGCGTTAATGATCTTGTCCTCGCGGACGAGGTGCCGCCGGGGCGAGGTGCGGACCACGCGGGCGACCGAGTTGTCCTCGTTGACCTTGATGACCTCGATGCTCGCCTTGCCACGGAGGCCTTCATGCTCGGGCGTCGGCTTGACCAGCCGGTCCTTGGCGAAGACCTCGAAGGTCATGCCCGGGACGACGTGGTCCTTTCGGCCGAGGTTGATCAGCACCTTTTTGGCCTGGGGCATCAGCGACGTGATGGCGCCGTCGGCTTCGAGGTACTCGGGGGCCTCGATGCTACCCGAGGCGTTGCGCAGCCGGACGAGCCGGCCTTCGAGATAGCTGGTGCGGTCCCGGAGTTCCTCGACCCGCTGCTCGAGTTCGCGACGCTCGGTGAGATGCTCCTCGGCCTGCTGCTCGATATTCTGGGTGAGCTCTTGCTCCATCTGCTCCTGGAGGCGGATGAACTTCTCCGCGATATCTTCGGCCTCGGCCATGCGCTGGTCGAGCTCCTGCCGGGACTGCTGGTACTGCTCGCCTTCGGCGGCGAGCTTCTCCTGGGCGGCGTCGGCAGCCTGCTGCTGCTGCTGGAGGGCCTGCTGCGTCTGCTCGAGACGCTGCCGGGCGGCGTCGAGCTCATCGTTCAGGCGGTCGATTTCCTGCATCAGCGAGCCCTGGATCTCCTGCGAGGCGAGCTGCTCACGCAGCGCGTCGGGGGAGATGTCCTGCGACACGCCGATCACCTCCCGCAGCGCCTCGGCCCGGCCCTGAAGCTGGCCCACAACGGTGCCGTCACTGCGGTTCTGCATCAGCGCGGCGACCTGCTCGTCGCTGAGGTCCGCCTGCGTGGCCACCGCGTTGAGGTCCTGCTGAACTTCCTCAATTTCGCTTCGCGCCCCGGAGAGCTGAACGTAAAGAACGATCGACAGCACCAGGAGAAAGCCGAACCCGATACCAAAAAGGACGGCTACCCAGCCCAGTCCGGCTCCGCCTGTGTTGCGTGCTCGTGCCATGAATCGACTCCAACAGATCGGGAATGTAATAGGGCCGCCGAATCAGCCCGCTGCGGATCATTCAGCAGACCGAACGGTATGTAACGGTAAGTGTCGTGAAGATTCGAGGTTTCGTCAAGTGGCCTTCCTGCTGAAGCACCTGTCCGAGGTGGAACGGGCGGCGATCGCCTGGCCGAACCCGCTCACGACGTGCGCAGGCGCAGCAGCAGTTCCACCTCCACGGGAGCCCGCAGCGGCAGGGCCGACGCCCCGACCGCTGCGCGGGCATGACGCCCGGCCTCGCCGAAGATCCGACCCAGCAACTCGCTCGCCCCGTTGGCGACCTTGTGCTGCAGGTGAAAGTCGGCGTCGCTGGCGACGTACACCGCCAGTCGGGCCACCCGCTCGAATCGCGACCAGTCGCCTTCCAGCGCCTGATCCGCCGCGGCGATCGCGTTCAGCGTCGCCTGCTCCGCCGCCTGTCTCGCCTCGTCGAGCGACACCTCCGAAGGCACGACCCCCTCGGCCACCAGATGGCCTTCGCGAAGCGGGAGCTGACCGCTGACGAACACGTCCTGACCGCACCTCACGGCCGGCACGTATTCCGCCACCGCAACGGGCACCTCGGGCAGTTCGATCCCCAGTTCGCCCAGCTTCTCTCGCAGCTCCATCTTGCCTCTCCCTCGTGCTACGTGCGCTCTCGGATCATGGTTCGCCCGCATTCGGCATTACCTCCCCGCGCCGGGCCGACGCGGCCAGCACCGCGGGTGCCGAATCCTCCCGCTGCTCCAGGACCGAAATGAGCTGGCTCGCCTGGAACAGCCCCTGGAAGACGGCGGCGGGCCCGTCACTGCCAGGATGATACACCGCTGCCAGGGGAATGCCTCCCCCGCCGCCCAGCTTCCGCTGCCACGCCCAGCCGACCTCGTTCGCGTCCGAGGTGAGGTCTACGCGAAACGCCACGTAATCCTCCCGCTCCATCAGCTCCGCCAGCTCGGCGTCGCGGTAGGTCGTCAGCTCCAGCGTCTTGCAGTTGGCGCACCAGTCGGCGGTGAACTCCATGAGCACCGTTCGGCCCTCGTCGCGCGCCTCGGCGAACGCCGCCTGGGAAAACGGCCGCCAGGCGATCGGGCCCTCCCGGTTCAGCAGCGACGCCAGCGTCAGCGAGCTCGCCACCACCAGCAGCGCCGGCACGAGCACCGCCGCCCGCAGCCACGGCCGAGCCGTGACCCGCCACGTCCGCCACGCCGCCCAGCCCATCGTCAGCCCGACCAGCCCCGCGACCAGCCACCATTCGAGCTGCCCGGGAATGATCGGCCCGAGGAAGAACGCCGCGACCGCCAGCAGCAGCCCGCCCATCACTTCCTTGAGCAGTTCGCTGCCCGGCCCGGTCCGGGGCAGACGGTCGATCCACTGCGGGTTCGCCGTCAGCACGACGTAAGGCAGCGCCATGCCCAGGCCCATCACCGCGAAGACCGACAGCCCCAGCCAGGCCGGCTGCTTGACCGCCCAGGTGATCGCCCCGCCCAGCAGCGGCCCCGTGCAGGGTGTGGAGAGGATGGCCGTGAGCACCCCGAGACCGAAGTTGCCCGTCAGCGTCTCGCGCGAGGGATCGATCATGTAAAGCCAGCCCGGCAGCCGGAACGCGTAGAGCCCGATCATCCCCAGCCCCATCGCCGCGATCACCGCCGCCAGCGCGACCGACACCGGCCAGTAACTGAAGACCTGCCCCCACTCCAGCCGGTCGAGCCCCGCCACCAGCCCCGCCACCAGCAGCCCCAGGGCGAGGAAGCACGCCACGATCCCGGCCGAGAACACCAGCCCCAGCACCAGCGTCCTGCCCCGGCTGCCGCTGGCCACCTGCTGATGCAGCGACATCACCTTCAGCGGCACGACCGGCAGCACGCAGGGCGTGAAATTCAGCAGCACCCCCGCCACCAGTGCCAGCGCCAGCAGCCCCGCCATCGGCCCGGGCTGCGAGGCGTCGAGGTGCAGCTTCCAGCCGAAGAAGTCGAGCTCCGCCACGTTCGGCGCCGCCACCCGCCCGGCCTGAAGGTCGGCGAAAACAGACGAATCGAACCCGGCGAACAACCCTTCCGCCCCCGCGGGCGGCAGGTTCACCGAGCCAGGCACGATCTCGAGCGACGTCTCCAGCTCCACTGTCCGCGGCGGATAGCACACCTGGTCCGTGCAGCTCTGGTAGGTCACCCGCAGCGTCACCGGCAGGTCGCCCGGGGCGGCCTCGCCCGACACGACCACGGGCAGGTAGACGATCGGCCGACCTTCCCACGCCGGCAGCGCCTCGGCCGCGTAGCCGACGTCGATGCGTTCCGGCTCGGGGTACTGCGGCCGGCCGAAGGTGAGCGCGTCGGGCGACTCGACGACCTCGATCCGCGTGGGGATGTAGGGTTCCGGCGTGTCTTCAGGGCCGGGATTGACGTGGAAGCCTTCGCCGAGCTCGAATACGACGCCCAGGGCCCGCTGATCGCCGCCGTGCGCCCGCTGCTGCGACCAGGCGAGCCGGGGCTCCACGGCCCCTTCCGGCGGGCCGGTCTGAGCCGCGGCGGGCACGGCCGGCACGAGCCACGCGGTCAACAGGAGGAGCAGCCACGCCTGGCGCGTGAGGTTGGCCAGGCGGAAAACAGGTTGCAGTCGGGCAAATCGGTCCATCTCGACTCCGCAAGCGTGACTCGTCGTGGTAAGTTTAGCCGGGTCAGCGGGTTGCATCCCCGCCCCGGGGTCTTGCCCGTCCGGGATCCTCGCCGGGTCCGGGCCGGAATGGCAGTCGAGGCCGCTGCGGGTCAAGAACCGGCGGCCAACTGCCCGATAATACGAACGCCCCCCGAAATCGGGAAGTTCAACCAATGTCGGAAGTCCTCGATCAAAGCGAAGTCGATGCCCTGCTTGCTGCCGTAGACGACGGCCAGCTCGAAGCGGAGGAGTCCTCCGCGCCCGAGCACGTCTTCACCAGCCGGCCCGGCGGACTGCCCGAGGGGACCGAGGTCACCAGCTACGACTTCAAGCGCCCCGAACGCGTCAGCAAGGACCAGATGCGGGCGATGGAGCACCTCCACGAGAACTTCTCCCGCAGCTTCGGGGCGGCGCTCTCCGGCTTCCTCCGCACGATCATGGAGGTGAAGGTCTCCAGCATCGAGCAGCTCACCTTTGCCGAGTTCACTCATTCGCTGCCCAATCCGACCTGCTTCAACCTCCTCTCGGCCCATCCGCTCGAGGGGAACATGTGCCTCGAGATCAGCCCCCTGATCGTCTACCCGGTCATCGACCGCCTGCTGGGCGGGTCCAACGCGGACCTGTTCATCCCCCAGCGCCCGCTGACGGCGATCGAGCAGCGGCTGGTGAGCAAGATCATCGACCGGGCCATCGGCGCCCTCGAAGAGGTGTGGTCGAACGTCACCGAGCTCAAGTTCAATCTCGAGGAGACGGAGTCCAACCCGGCCCTCGTGCAGATCGTGCCGCCCAACGAGGTGGTCGTGGTGGTCGGCTTCGAGCTCAAGATGGGCGGCCGGGCCGGTACAATGAGCCTCTGCATCCCCTACAATCTGATCGAGCCGGTCGTGGACAAGCTCTCGAGCCAGAGCTGGGCGGCCTACAAGCGCAACCGCCGCGACGAGCGGATGCGCGGCCGACTCGCGGGGCACCTCGACAGCGCCCGGCTGAGCGTCACCACCGAGCTCGGCCGAACGACGATCAAACTCAGCGACCTGATGCAGCTCGCCGAGGGGGATCTCATCCTCACCGAAAAGCCCGCCTCCGCGCCGCTCGCGATGACCGTCGAAGGCAAGCGGAAGTTCATCGGCCATCTCGGCCAGTTCCGCGGCAACCGGGCCTTCAAGGTCGCCCGGCCGATCAGTCCCAAGGACAGAGTTTAGGGGGCGAGGGCCTCGCCTTCCTCCTCTTCCCCGTCGTCGCCGCCGCCGAGCAGTCGTCCGATCGCGCCGGTCACCCCGCGAAGGGGAGCGAACTCCACCTCCGGCTCGGTGAGCGTGCCCCGCAGGCGGACGGCGGTGACCTGCGACTGCAGCGCCCCGAGCGCCCGGTTGGCGAGGTCGAGCACCTCCACGTCCGGCAGCGGCTGGAATGACGCCAGCACATAGCCGCGGACCGGGCTTTCGCCGCCCTCCCACACGTCGAGCAGGCGGGCGACGATGCGCAGGTCCGTGCCGCGGTTGCGATAGCTGAAGCGCTCCATGAGCAGGCCGCCCTCCTCGAGGCGGAACCGTCCCTCGCCCCGGCCGTCGGGGCCGGAGGAGCCGAAGCGCAGGTTCAGCAGGTCGAAGATCGACGCGAACAGCGGCAGGGCCGCGAGGTCCGACTCGCGAAGCTGGAGGGTTCCGCTTCCCTGCGCCTCGCGCCAGCCTTCGGGCTTGAACGGGCCGGTCAGGGCCGCGGCTGCGCTGAGTCGGCCGACGATCGGCTCCTCGCGGTCGAGCAGGTCGCTGAGCAGGGCGAGGTTGATGTGCTCGACCTCGCCGCGGACGTAGGCGAAGCGTTCGTCGTCATGTGTCGAGAGCCGGCCCCGGCCGCGGAGATAGCCGTCGAGCGCCTGGATCTCCACCTGCTCGAGCACGATCCGCTCCCGGCCGAGCCAGGCGAGCAGGTCGCCCTCGCCCAGCGGGAGGTTCTGGTAGGCAATCTGCTTCGCGTCGATCGTCGCGTCCAGCCGCATCGGCCCCAGCGCCCGCGGGTCCTCGGCCTCCGCCAGGCGCAGCGAGCCGCTGACCGTGCCCGCCACCTGCCCGAGCTCTTCCCACAACGGCGCCAGCCGGGACGGCTCGCCGCCCTGCCAGGAGAGCATCAATCGGCTGTCGCGGGCGACGTCGACCCAGAGGTCGAAACCCGCCCGGCCGGACGGCTTGAGCGCGCCGAGCCCGGCCACCCCCTCCCCGGTGATCGTCCCGCCCAGCAGGTCGCCCGTCAGCGAGTTGAGCAGCACGCGGTCACCCGCGAGGACGACGTCGGCGTCGAACTGCGTGAGCGGATCGCCCGCCAGCGTGGCCGAGCCGGTCGCAGCCAGCCGCCCCCGGCCGGTCAGGCTGGCGAGGTCCAGCTCCGCCCGCGTTCGGCCGCTGACCCGCCCGGCAAGCGCCGGGCCGGCCTCGACGCGCCAGGGCCAGTCGGTGACCTTCGCCGCCAGCGTCAGGTGCGTCGGCTCGTTGACCGGCACGGACAGCTCGCCTTCCAGCTTGCCGCCATCGCCGGCGGCGCGGAGGTCGGTGACGCGGAGCCGGCCGTCCGAGAGGCTCAGGTTGCCGGCAACCTCGGCGAGCATGACCGGGCGGACGATGACCCGCCGACCGGCGAACTCGCCCGCCATGCGCCAGCGGGCCGGGTCGGGCCCGAGGTCGCGGGCGCTGAGATTGAGATCGAACCGCCCCAGCCCCCCCACCGGCTGCTCGAAAAGCTGGTCCACGAGCGCCAGGTCGAGATCGCGGGCGTCCACTTCCAGGCTCGCGGCCTGGTCGGCCAGTGCGTAGGTCAGGCTGAGCTGCCACTGCCCCCCCAGCCACTCGGTCGCCTCGGCCCGGACGCGGGCGAGTTCGGCGTCAGCGCTGCCGGTCACCTGGAGCGCGACGTCGCCCACCTCGCTCTGCCGCAGGCGCACCGACCGCGCCACCAGCTCGCCCACCGCACGCAGCTCGAGCGGCTGGAGCCGCCCCGCCACCGCCAGTTCGCCGGCGAGGGTCCGGGCGCCGAGAAGCGGCTGCTGCTGGCGCACGAGCCGCAGCGGCAGGTCCTGCACGGCAACGTCGAGCCGCAGCGGCTCCGGCCGGCCGAACTGATACGCCCCGCTCGCCCGGGCGCCCAGCCCGGCCCACTGGAGTGTGGCGTTTTCGAGCCGGACGGCTACGAGATCGCCCGCCAGGTCCGCCTCGATCTGCGTCAGCGGCTCCGGCGCGCCGGGCACGTCGATCTGCTCGCCGCTGAGCGAGCCGGCCCAGTCCCAGGTGTTCCAGTTCAGCTCGCCCCGGCCGGCGAGGGAGCCCGTCGGCGTGGGGCCGCGGGTCTCGATCTGCCGAATCTCCAGCCGGGGCGCCCGGGTGGCGAAGGCGGCAGCGAGGTCCTGAAAGCGCCAGGCGCGGTCGCCCGAGTCGATCGCCAGTTCGCGGGCCGTGAGTTCGCCGGCCAGCTCGCGCCACGAGGGGCCGGCCGCGGCGAGCCGGGCGTCGCCCCGCCAGGTGAGGTCGGGCCCGCTGCCCCGGGCGGTGACTTCGCCCTCGAGTCGCTGCCCGCCCAGGCGGCGCTGGCGCAGCGTGAGATCGATCTCGCCCTGGTGGGCGTAGCCGGCGGGATAGACCAGGTCCTCCCACGCCGCCTGAAGCCGGCCGGTCTGGGCCGCAAGGTCGGCTCTGGCTTCCATCGCGAGCATTCCTTCCAGCCCCGCCACGCGCAGGGCGTCGACCGTCACCGCCGGCCAGTCGATGAGCAGCTCGCCTTCGCGGATGCGCAGCGGATCGGGCGAGAGCGACGGAATCGTCACCGCCAGGCCGCCAGGTCGAACGCGAACCTCACCGGTCGCCGCGTCCGCTTCGAGCTCCAGCCGACCTTTCGCCTCCGCGCCCGGAACGGCGGCACGGATCAGCGACAGCCCGCCTCGCAGGCCGGCGTCGGTCACCCGCCCCTGCCAGGTGCCGCGGCCGGCAAAGTCGAGCTCGGCGTCCGCCAGCCGGGCGAGAAGCGGCGGGTCGGGGGCGAGGTCGAACGTCACCTCGTGCCGGTAAGGCGGCGTGCGGGCGAAGGCGGCGGCGACGTCACCGACCCGCGGCAGGTCGAGGTCGAGCCGGTAGGCAAGATCCCCGCCCGGCCGACCGACCGCGGCGAGATCGGGGAGTTCGAGCGGATCCCCCTCGGCCGGCTCGATGCGGAGGGTTCCCTGCCGGACCGCGACGGCGGGCAGCTCGGTCGGCCCGGGCTTTTCGGGCTGGCGGGCGAGTGCGGCCTGGACGACCTCCGCGGCGCGCTGGAGGTTCCACCTGCCGTCCGGCGCTTCGCGGGCGACGGCCACGGGGTTGATCAGCTCGGCCTCGTCGATGGTGAGCGGCTGCCCCGCGGCGAGGGCGAGCACGCCGGTGTGGGTGAGATCGAGCGTCGGGATGGTCAGCAGCGGCTGGTCGGCGAGCGGAAGCGAGACGGTGATATCGCGGGCGACGCTGCCCCCGCCCCAGCCCACGGAAAGGCTGCCGATCTCAAGGTCCAGCCCCAGCAGTTCCTCGAGGGTGGCCTCGGCCCGGCTGCGGGGCAGGTCGGACCAGAGCACGCCCTGCACCACCGCGGCGGCGACCGCGATCAGGGCGACGACCACCAGGGCGGCGATCAGGACGAACTTGCGCACTCGACGTCGGGCCATGAAAAACCTGCTGCCGCGGCTACTCGGGATCCTGTTCGGGGATGGTGACGACGCTGCCGGTCGTGTACGGCCCGAGCCCGAAGAACCACCAGTCCTCGCGCAGGGCCGTGCCCATCGCGGGGCCGGAACTGGAGAGCCACTCGCCGGTGTCGCGCCAGTAGGCCACGAACGCCACGCTGGCGTAGCCCTGCTGGTGGATGCTCTTGAAAAACGCCAGTTCCGGGGTGATGAGCGTGCCCGAGCCGTCGTCGTCGATCACGCCCACGTCGCCGGCGGGGATCAGCACGGGCGGGATGCCGACCAGATAATCGTAGCGGTCGATTCCCACGCCGCGCGAGCGGACTTCGAGGACCACCTCCGCTTCTGCGGGGGCATCGACCAGCCGAACGCCCTCCTGGAGCAGGTGGCTGCGCAGCTCGCCCAGGAGGTAGGGCTCGTCGACGCGGTCGAAATAGCTCGCCTCGATGAACACGGCCCGGTCGTGCAGGGCACTGGCGGAAAGCTGCTCCACCGCCCGGGCGCCGGCCTGGGAAATCAGAAACTGCTCGGTCGCCGTTCGGCCCGGATCGGTCACGCGGATCGTGGCGCAACCGCCCAGCAGCGGCGAAAGCAGCAGCAGAATCAGCGCGGCGAAACGCAACAAACGTATCGGATCTGCACGCATCAGTCGATCAGCCTCCTCCCCGGCCTGGCGGTGCGGGATTCCCCGGCCCGCATTGCATGATAGCCGCCTCAGCCGGGAAAGCAGCCCGGACCAAGCGGGAGTCGCGCCGAGCGCCTACAATGCCGCTTTTGAAGTGGCTGCACCGTCCCCGCCAGTGTGGGGATCAGCGGCGGCGGCAATTTTCAGGTCCGGCGAACCCGGACCTTCTTGATCCGTTTTTTTGCGCGCGGTACGTTAGGCTATGCCCTCCACACAAGAAATCCTCACCCAGGCCGGCCAGCAGTCCCAGGAATCCGAGTTCTTCAGCCCCATGCCCAGGGGGTACCAGAAGGGGCGGCACAAGTACGTCGCCGTCTTCGGGACCGTCATGAGCGGGCTGGGCAAGGGCATCTTCTCCAGCAGCCTCGCCAAGCTGCTCAAGGACAAGGGCCTCGCCGTCGCCCCGATCAAGATGGAGGGCTACCTCAACATCGACTCGGGCACGCTCAACCCCTACCGCCACGGCGAGGTGTTCGTGCTCGACGACGGCCTCGAGACCGACATGGACCTCGGGACCTACGAGCGCATTCTCGATCAGAACCTCACCCGCGACAACTACACCACCTCCGGGCAGATCTACCGCCGCGTGCTCGACAAGGAGCGCCAGGGCGGATACCTCGGCCGGGACGTGCAGATGATCCCCCACGTCACCGGCGAGGTGACCTACATGCTCCGCGAGCTGGCGATGAAGCAAAGCGCGGACGTCGTCTTCATCGAGGTCGGCGGCACGGTGGGCGACTACGAAAACGCCTTTTACATCGAAGCGCTCCGCCAGCTCGCCTTCGAGGAGGGCGAGGGCAGCGTCTGCTTCGTGGCGCTGACCTACGTCATCGAGCCGCCCGCCCTGGGCGAGCAGAAGTCCAAGGCGGCCCAGCTCGGCCTGCGCAAGCTGCTCGAGGTCGGCATTCAGCCGCACATCATCGCCTGCCGGGCGCACAGCCCGATCATGGAGTCGGCCAAGCAGAAGATCGCGATGTTCTCCAACGTGCCCATGCAGCGCGTCTTCTCCATGCACGACCGCAAGAGCATCTACACGATTCCCGACGCGATGCGCTCGGCCGGGCTCGACCGCGAGGTGCTCTCCCTGCTCGATCTGCACAGCCGGGTCAACCAGTCCAACGAGGACCGCGCCCGCGAAAGCTGGAGCGGCTTCGTCAACCGCATCATCTCCAAGCGCCGGCACAAGGTGCGCCTGGGCATCACCGGCAAGTACGCCGCGCTCCGCGACGCCTATGCCTCGATCGACAAGGCGATCGAGCACAGCGGCACCGAACTCAGCGCCGACATCGCCATCGAGTGGATCGACACGACCCGGATGGCCCCGGGCCAGGCGGGCGAGATGCTCGACGGTATCGACGCCGTCATCGTGCCGGGCGGGTTCGGCGTCCGCGGCACGGAAAGCAAGATCGAGTGCGTCCGCTACTGCCGCGAGAGCAAGCTGCCTTACCTGGGCATCTGCCTCGGGTTCCAGATGGCGGTGATCGACTACGCCCGCCACGTCTGCGGCATCGAGGACGCGGCCAGCACCGAGTTCGCCCCCGACACCGAGCACCCCGTCATCAGCATCCTGCCCGAGCAGAAGAAGATCGAGGGCCTGGGCGGCAACATGCGCCTCGGCGGACAGGACGTGCTCATCAAACCTGACACCCTCGCCGCATTCCTCTATCGCCAGCAGGCGACGAAGACCCAGCCCGGCGGCGAATTCACCGTCCGCGAGCGCTTCCGCCACCGCTACGAGGTGGACCCGAGCTACATCGAGCAGCTCGAGGCGGCGGGCCTGGTCTTCTCCGGCCGACACCCCGAGCAGCCGATCATGCAGATGCTCGAACTGCCGACCAGCGAACATCCCTACTTCATCGGCGCCCAGTTCCACCCCGAGCTGACCAGCCGACCGCTCCGCCCGGCGACGATGTTCCTCGGGCTCGTGGCGGCGGCGATCCAGCGGACCACGCCCGACCTCGCCGAGGACGACCCGGCCCAGAAGTGGCTGGCGCCGTCTGCGGGTGAGCCGGCGCCGAACGCCGGTGCCTGAGCAGGCGCTTTGTCGGGGAGCGGCCAACGCGCACCCCAGGCCGGGGCATCGGGCAGCGCCGCCCCGGGCATCGGCGACCGCGCGTGGGGCCGGGGGCGTTGACCGATTTGCCCGCAGACGTTAAGTAATAACTCTAATCTTGGGCATTTCCCGGTTCGTGGAGAGGGACCACATGGCAGACCAACCGGCTCTCAAGCAGCGCGATCAGTGGAGCGGGCGCGGGGCGTTCATCCTCGCCGCGATCGGCTCGGCCGTGGGGCTGGGCAACCTGTGGGGCTTCCCGTACAAGCTCTACACCTTCGGCGGCGCGGCCTTTCTGATCCCCTATTTTCTGGCGATGCTCGTCATGGGCGTGCCGCTGCTGATCATGGAGTTCTCGGTCGGCCACTGGGCGCAGCAGTCGCCCCCCGGCGCGTTCCGCAAGGTGCTGGGGCGGTACAAGTTCGTCGGCTGGTGGCTGGTGGTGGTCGCGTTCGTCATCATCACCTACTACACGGTCGTGTTGAGCTGGTGCCTGATCTATCTCTGGCAGAGCATCGTGGCTCTGGGAGCCGAGGCGCTGCCCTGGGCCGGGGGCGTGGACCAGGCCGGGGCGCACTTCAACAACATGGTCGGCCTGAAGGACGGCGCGAGCGCGTTCGAGATCACCGGCATGCAGTGGTGGGTGCTGGTGGGGGCGCTGGTCTCCTGGCTGCTGATTTATCTGTCGCTGTTCAAGGGGGTCAAGTGGGTCAGCAAGGTGGTGCTGATCACCGTGCCGCTGCCCTGGCTGATGCTGGTCGTGCTCACGATCCACGGCATGACGCAGGAAGGCGCGATCGGGGGTCTGGAGTTCTATCTCGAGCCGAGGTGGGACAAGCTCGCCGAGGCGCAGACCTGGCGATGGGCCTTCGGACAGGTGTTTTTCTCCATGAGTCTCGGCTTTGCGGTCATGCTCAGCTACGCGAGCTTCCTGCACCGGCGCAGCGATCTCAACAACAACGCGATGATCATCGGGCTGGGCGACCTCGCGACCAGCTTCATCGCCGGCATTGCCGTGTTTTCCACGCTGGGCGGGATGAGCTTCGTCACCGGAGCGTCGGTGGAAAATGTCGTCAACGAGGGGCCGGGCCTGGCGTTCGTGGCGTTTCCCTACGCGCTGGGGCAGCTTCCTTACGCGGCGTTTTTCAGCCTGATCTTCTTCGCCGCGCTGCTCACGCTGGGCATCGACTCGGGTTTCAGCATTGTCGAGGCGGTGCTGGCGTCGATCGACGACAACAGCCGGCTTGCCCGCGGCGTGGTGCTGCCGATCATTTGCGTGATCGGCGCGCTCATCAGCGTCATCTACTGCTTCGGCCACGGCGGACTGAGCATCCTCAGCCTCGCCGACGAGATGATCAACGGGCCATTCGGGATCCTCATCGTGGCGATGGCAGAGTGCGTCATCGTCGGCTGGGCCTGGCGGGGCAGTTTCGTCAAGCGGATGCGCGAGCACGCCAACGACCGCTCCGACTGGAAGCTCGGCATCTGGTGGGACTGGATCATCCGCTACATCGCCCCCGCTCTGCTGGCGATCCTGTTCGTCTGGAGCCTCTCCGAGGAGGTGGTCGGCCAACTCGAGGCGTACAAGGCGGCCACGGCGTCTGAGCCGTACGCCTGGCCCTGGGCGAAGATCGGCGGCTTCGCGATCTTCATCCTGATTCCCTTCGCCTGCTGGGCCTTCGCCGGCCGCAACACCGACCGCGTCACCGCCGACCGGCAGACCGGGGCGGTCCATGGCGTGATCTACACGCTTATCGTCATGGCGGTCGCTACCGTCGGGGTGGGTCTCGCCCAGTACCACGGCTGGCTCGAACCCAGCGAGGCGGTCTTCGAGGCGGACAACGAACTCAGCCTCACCGCTTATGCCATCGTCACCGCAGCGATGTTCATCATCTTCGGCGGCCTCGCCTGGTGCTTCTGGCGGGCCATGCTCGCCGCCGGCACCAGCGACGTGGAAATCCAGGACGAACCATCGATCTAGGGAAAGTGGCCCAGTGGCCAAGCGGCCGAGCAACGAATCGGCGCCCGTCCCGCTCGCGGGGCGGGCACTTTTTCATGTTTTTGCGTCGTATCGGCCGCGGGTCGCGGTTATCCTATGACGCCCGCCGGTGAGCCGGCGCTGATGAAGGATCACGCGTGTGAACAGTTCAGGCACCGACACTTCCGAGGCTCAGCCCGTGACAGACGATCCCGGCCAGCCGCCGCCGCCCGAACGTCTGGCCGTGCCGCGATGGGCGATTCATCGTCGGCTGTACGACTGGGTGCTCTCGTTCGCGCAGACCCGGCACGCGACGCCGGCGCTGGCGGCGATCAGCTTCGCCGAGTCGAGCTTCTTCCCCATCCCGCCCGACGTGCTGCTGGGGCCGCTCTGCCTCGGGCACCGGCGCAAGGCGTGGTGGTTCGCCGCGGTGACGACCGTGGCGAGCGTGGCCGGGGCGATCCTGGGCTACCTCATCGGCTGGGGACTGTGGGAGGTGTCGAAGGGGTTCCTCTACGACTGGATCCCCGGCTTTACGCCGGAGAACTTCGCGACGGTGGAGGCGTGGTACGCCCAGTGGGGCGTGTGGGTGCTGTTCGGCGCGGCGTTCACCCCCCTGCCGTTCAAGGTCTTCACGATCGCGGGTGGGGTGCTGGATCAGCCGTTCGCCCTGTTCGTGCTGGTGTCGATCGTTGGCCGGGGGATGCGATTCTTCCTGGTCGCGGCGATCTTCAACTGGCTCGGCGCCCGGGCGATGCCGTTCATCGACCGCTGGTTCAACTGGCTCAGCCTGCTGTTCGTCGTGCTCCTGGTGGGCGGTTTCCTGGCGCTCAAGCTGCTACACTAAGGCGCGAACACACCCTGCCGCCGGGTGGGACCGTGGCGGCAGCGAATCAAAAGAAAGTCTGAGGGAGTTCACTCATGCGCGTGCTCGTCACCGGCGGAGCGGGGTACATCGGATCTCATGCGGTCAGGCAGCTGCTCGCCGCGGGCCACGACGTGGTCGTGCTCGACAACCTCAATCGAGGCCACGAGCAGGCGGTGCCTGAAAAGGTCACCCTCGAGCAGCTCGACCTGCGGCAGACCGAAGCGGTCGCCAACGCGCTGACCTATCACCGCATCGAGTGCGTCATGCACTTCGCGGCGCTGGCCTACGTCGGCGAGTCGGTCGCGCAGCCGCTGACCTACTACGACAACAACACGGCCGGCACGGTGAGCCTGCTCGATGCGATGGCCGCCGCCCGCGTGCGAAGGCTCGTCTTCTCCTCCACCTGCGCCACCTACGGCGAGCCGGCCGAGATGCCGATCGTCGAGACGATGCCGCAGAACCCGATCAACCCCTACGGCCGAAGCAAGCTGATGGTCGAGCACGTGCTCAAGGACTATGCTGCGAGCGAGCCCGAGTTCAGCTTCGCCGCGCTGCGCTACTTCAACGTCGCCGGCGCCGCCTCCGACGGCAGCATCGGCGAAGACCACAGCCCCGAGACGCACCTGATCCCGGTCGTGCTCGAGGTCGCCCTGGGCCAGCGGGACCAGGTCACCATCTTCGGCGACGACTACCCCACGCCCGACGGCACCTGCGTGCGCGACTACATTCACGTCGAGGACCTCGTCGACGCGCACATCCTGGTGATGGAGAAACTGGTGCCGGGCGATCAGCGGTTCTACAACCTCGGCATCGGCCAGGGCTACAGCGTCAAGCAGGTGATCGACGCCGCCCGCAAGGTGACCGGCCACGAGATTCCCGCCGAGCTCGGCCCCCGCCGCGAGGGCGACCCGCCCGAGCTCTACGCCAACGCCGACAAGATCAGGAGCGAGCTGGGCTGGGAGGCGAAGCACACCGATCTCGATCGCATCATCGAGACCGCCTGGCGCTGGCACCGCAACCATCCGACCGGCTACGAAGGTCCGTAACCATGGCGGGAAAGCGACCGCCCGAGTACGCCAACCAGACGCCCAACGACCCGATGCCCAAGGGCCCCTGGCGTCCCCCGCGCGGCCCCGTGTTCAAGACGATCTCCTGGATCCTCCTGGGCCTGATCGCCCTGGGCGGCATCGTGCTGATCATCATCTCGATGACGATCTAGGGTTGGGGCCAGGGGATCGTGTCGTGCAAGCCGGGGCAGAGCGCCAGCGCCGCCCCGGGTACGGGGCCGGGCTCTTCCCGGGCTCGCGTGGCTCGCGGCTCGCAGACCGTCCCGCAGCGCCTTTCCAGAGCCCATCGCCCGCCCCGGGAAAGCTTGGTGACCTCTTCCGCCCGGCGCGGCTTCGCGGTTAACCCTGCCTCCGCACGCGGTCGATCAGTTCGGGCGGCGTACCGATGTCGGCGACGAGGAGTTCGCCCAGCCACGGCCTGGCCGAGTCGGACAGAAACCCTTCCTTGTTCGCCGCGAAGGTGACGGTCACCGCCGCCCGGACGGTGGCGTTCGCCGGCTCGCCCGTCTGGCAGTCCAGCCCCGAAGGCACGTCCGCGGCGACCGTCTGCGGTACCTCCTGGGCGTTGATCAGCTCAATCAGCGACGCCAGCGGCTCGCGCACCTCGCCCTGGAAACCGGTGCCGAGCAGCGCATCGACGATCACGTCCGCCTCGGCGAGCCACGCCGCCAGCTCCGGCTTCTGACCGATCGCCGCGGGCTCGCGGGCGGGGTAGATTTCCAGGTCCATCTTGCGGCAGATGTCGGCGTTGACCCGGGCGTCGCCGTCGAGTTCGCCCGGGTCCTTCGCGGCGAATATCCGCACGTGGACGCCGGCGTTGTGCAGGTGGCGGGCAATGACATAGCCGTCGCCGCCGTTGTTGCCGCCGCCGCAGAAGATGGCGACCCGGCCCTCGCCCGGCGAGAGCTTCCGAGGCCCCACCCGGAGCAGGTCGAGGATCACGTCCGCTCCATTTCGCCCGGCGTTCTCCATCAGCACGATGCTCGGGATGCCCAGCGACGCCACGGCGAGCCGGTCCAGCTCGCGCACCTCGTCGCGGGGGAGCACCTGCGCCTGATCAGCGGGGATGACGCTCATGGCTCGATCCGGGTTCCGAGGACGTCGAGGAATTGCTTCAGCCACGCCGGGTGGGCCGGCCACGCCGGGGCGGTGACGAGTTTGCCATCGGCGTGCGCCGCTTCGAGGTCGAGCTCCACGAACGATCCGCCGGCGGCGGTGACCTCGGGAGCGCAGGCGGGGTAGGCCGACGCCTCCCTGCCCTTGAGCACGCCCGCGGCCGCGAGGAGCTGAGCGGCGTGGCAGATCGCGGCAATCGGCTTGTCGGCCTCGCTGAAGTGGCGGACGATGTCGAGCACCTTCGGGTTGAGGCGCAGGTATTCCGGCGCCCGCCCGCCGGGCACGACGAGGGCGTCGTAGTCGGCGGGGTCGACGTCGTCGAAGCTGGCGCTCAAGGCGAAGGCGTGGCCCGGTTTCTCGCTATAGGTCTGAGCGCCTTCGAAATCGTGAATGGCGGTCATGACCTGCTCGCCGCGCTGCTTGTCGGGGCAGACGGCGTGGACGGTGTGGCCGACCATCTGCAGCGCCTGGAAGGGCACCATGACTTCGTAGTCTTCGACGTAGTCGCCGACCAGCATCAGGATCTTCTTCGCTGCCATCGGTTTCCTTTCTCTCTCGCGATCAACACCGCCGCGGGAAGCGGCGCCTCCGCACCAGCATAGGCATATCCCGGAGGCGCTTCAGGCGGGAATTGCCAGTTTCGCCCCGTCGTGGGACAATGGAATCATGCACATTGACCTGCGGGACCGAAACCGCCGACCTCTGTTCCAGGTGCAGGCGGACATGGCTCACCTGCCCACGGTCGTGCGCGCCGCGGGCGACGAGCGGCGGGCGGTGCACCTGGACTGGGACCGGGCGATGGACGATGGCGGCCGCCTCCGCCGCTGCCCGGCCTGCGGGTGCGGCGAGCTGTTCGTCCGCAAGCGGGTGCCCCAGGTGACGGTGTTCGTCGCGGTGCTGCTGTCGGCGGCCGCGGCGATGGTGCTCTTCGGCTACGGCCGGGCGAATCTGGCCATCATCACCCTCGCCGTGGTCGTCGTGGCGGATGTGCTGATCTTCCTGTTCGCCCCGCGGTCCCTGGTGTGCTACCGTTGCCATAGTGAGTATCGGGGCATTCCGATCGCGGCCGGGCACTCACGCTGGGACAGCGGCGTGGACGAGCGGTACCGCCCGGCACGCGACTGAGGCAAGGACGCTGCCATGAGTCCGCAAACCCTCACACGTCGGCCGCTGGTCATCTACGGGGCCGGCGGGCACGGCCGAGTCGTCGCCGACGCCGCGGCCGCCGCCGGCGCCAAGGTGCTCGGCTACCTGGACGATCAACCCGAACGCTACATCGAGGAAGGCATCCGCCTGTTCGACCCCGCCGCGCCGGAGCTCGAGGAGGCGGCGATCATCGTCGCCATCGCCGACAACCGCACCCGGCGGACGATCGCTGAGCGGCTTGGCGCGCAGGGTCGGCCGCTTCAGAGCGTCGCCCACCCCGCCGCCTCCCGCAGTCGGCTGGCTGAAATCGGCAAAGGCACCTTCCTTGGGCCGCAGACCGCGGTGAGCACCGGGGCCCGGGTCGGCGAAGGGGTCATCATCTCCAGCGGTGCGATCGTCGAGCACCACGCCCGCCTTGGCGCGTGGTCGCAGGTCGGCCCCGGGGCCGTGCTGGGCGAGAAGGTCGAGCTGGGCGAGGCGGCGACCATCGGACTCGGCGCCCGCGTGCTGCCGGGCGTGCGGATCGGCGCCAGGGCCGACGTCGCCGCGGGTGCCGTGGTGGCGCGGGATGTTCCCGATGACGCCACGGTTTCGGACGTGTCCGGCCCGGGGTGATCTGGCCGCGTCCTACTCGAACTCCGCCCCCACCTCACTCAGGAGCTTCTTGGCCGCCTCGTCGGCGAACGCACTGAGGGTCCAGGCCATGGGTGGCTGCTCCCTGCGGCTCACTGCTGCCGCATGCGCAGCAGCTCCTCCGGGGCCACCTGCCAGACGCGGACGTCGAGGGCGCCCCAGCCGCCGAAGGGGGCGTAGTTGACCTTCACGGTGACGAGCTGGCGGCGCTCGCCGTCGAGCGGGCGGGTGATGTCGACCTCGCCGTCCCAGCCGCGGAGGCGGATCTGCTCGACGCTGATCGCATCGACCTGGCCGATGGTGACGGTGGGGATCTCGATGGCGGGCGGGGCCGGGTCCTCCTCGACTTCGGCTTCGTCCTCGGCGTCTTCCCCGGCTTGCTCAGCCGCGGCGGCGGCCGCCTCGGCCTGGAGCTCCTCGATGATGCCAGCCGGGGCGGCGGCGCGGTCGCCGAGGTCGGCGATCACCCGCTGGTAGGTTTCCAGGTCCGTCCCCTCGGGCAGGACGATCGCCACCTGGCCCGGCTCGGCGCGCTGGGCGAGGACGGCCTCGAGCGCCGCGGTCTCGGCCTTACGGGCAGCGGAAGAATTCGGGTTGTTCCCGGCCACGTCGCCCCGCTGACTGGGGATGTTGACGTAAGTCGGAGTCGTTCCGCATCCGACGCCGAGGGTCATGGCGGCGGCGAGCACGGTCAGGGCCAGAAAGCGTTTCATAGGGCACCTCGTCCAGTGGATGTTCTTGAGCGGCGATTGTACCAAGATCGGCCGGATTGGCATCAGGCTTGATTTTGCCCGCCCCGGTCAGCGTCGCCCGTAGATTCCGCCCGGGCCGCTGCGGGCGAGTTGCACGGCGAGGCGGATCGCCGACTTCATGCTCCCGGGGTCGGCGACGTTTCTGCCCACGATGTCGAACGCGGTCCCGTGGTCCGGGCTCGTGCGGATGATCGGCAGGCCGAGCGTGAGGTTCACCGCCTCGTCCCACGCCAGCAGCTTGATGGGGATGAGCCCCTGGTCGTGGTACATCGCGACGACCAGGTCGTATTTGCCGTTGACGGCGTGGTTGAAGATCGTGTCGGCCGGGAACGGGCCTCGGGCGTCGATGCCGTGCTGACAGGCCATCTCGATCGCCGGGCGGATGACGCGTTCCTCCTCCTCGCCGAACTGCCCCTGCTCGGAGGCGTGGGGATTCAGTCCGCAGACCGCGATGCGCGGGTTCTCGAAGCCCAGCCGCTTGCAGGCGAGGTTGCCGAGGTCGATCGGGTCGTACACCGCGCCGATGCTGAGGAGGTTGCGCAAATCCATCAGCGGCACGTGCACCGTAGCGAGCACGACGTTGAGTTTGGGGGCCTGGAACATCATCGCCACCCGCCTGGATTTCGTCCGGTTGGCGAGAAACTCGGTGTGGCCCGGGAATCGGCAGCCGGCAAGCTTCCAGGAGGTCTTGGAGATCGGAGCGGTGACGATCGCGTCGATCCCCCCCTGCTCGCGTGGCCGCCTGGCCGCGGCGATCGCGTCGTCGAGGAAGCGCAGACTCGCCTGGCCGCCCTGCTTGGTCGGCTTGTGAAAGGCTGTGCCCAGCATGGAATATTCGTCGTAGTCGAGCACGACCACGTCGTGGACGAGCTGGTACTGCGCCCGCGGAGCGTCGTGCTGGAGCCGCCACCAGAACGGGTCGATCTCGGCGAGGTCGGCCGCGTAGGCGAGCAGCTCGTTCATGCCGTAGATGACGAAGCGCGCCAGCCGCCGAATGGACGGATCGGCCAGCGCCTTGACGATGACCTCCGGCCCGATGCCGGCCGGCTCGCCGAGCGTGATGCCGATTACCGGCTTGTCGTGCGACGGTTTGTGCGCCTTCTCGGGCATGGCATCATCGTAAAAGCCCGGGGCGCAAAGTCCAAGCCGGACCGCCTCCGCGGCTCGCCGCGCAAAGGGCAAGTCGGTTACCATAATACTCATGAACCAGCAGCAGCAACCCGCGAAGGTCGCCGTCATCGGCGTGGGACGGATGGGGCATCACCACGCCCGGATCTACTCGCAGATGCCCGGCGTCCAGCTCGTCGCCGTGGTGGACCAGGACTCGGACCGCGCCGGCGCGGTGGCGGACGAGTTCGCCACCGAGGCGCTCAGCTCGCCCGAGCAGCTCGTCGAGAAGCACCCCGACCTGCTCGGCGCGAGCGTGGCCGTGCCCACCCGCTGGCACATGGCGGCGGCGGGCCCGCTGCTCAAGCGCGGAATCGCCTGCCTCGTCGAGAAGCCGCTGGCGCCCAGCGTCGCGGAGGCGAAGCAGATCGCCGGCCTCGCCCGCGAGCACGGCGCGGTGCTCCAGGTCGGCCACACCGAGCGATTCAATCCGGCCGTGCGGGCCGTGGCGAAGATGAACATCCCCCCGCGGTTCATCGAGGTGGACCGGGTGAGCCCGATGACCTTCCGCTCGCTCGACGTCGGCGTGGTCATGGACATGATGATCCACGACCTCGACATCGTGCTCAGCCTCGTCGGCTCGCCGATCGAGAGCGTCGACGCGGTGGGCGTCGCCGTCATGGGCGAGAACGAGGACGTCGCCTCGGCCCGGCTGCACTTCGCCTCGGGCTGCGTGGCGAACCTGACCGCCTCGCGTCTGGCGCTCAAGACCGAACGCAAGCTGCGCCTCTTCAGCGAATCCGCCTACGTCAGCCTCGACTACCAGAAGCGAAGCGGCGTGGTCATCGCCCGCTCGGGCAACCAGCAGGCCATCGAGGACCTGCGCGAGCAGATCGCCTCGGGCCAGGACCTCGCCGGCCTCGACTACTCCGAGCTCGTCCACGTCGAGCAGCTCGACATGGACCAGTCCGGCAGCGAGCAGGACCCGCTGACCGCCCAGCTTTCCAGCTTCCTGGACGCCGCCCGCACCGGCTCGGCGCCGACCGTGGACGCCGAAGCCGGCTATGCTGCCGTGGACGCGGCGGAACGCGTGGTCGCCGCCATCCGTGAGCACCGCTGGGAGGGGCTTTCCTCGTCGCCGCTGTGCTTCCGCGGCGGCTAGCCCGCCCGGCACCCCCCAACCACCTGAGCCGCCATGCCCGCCTCCGTGCCGCTGATGATCGCCGCTTTGCCGCTGCTGCTTCTCGCCAGCGCGTTTTTCAGTGGCAGTGAGACGGCACTGTTCAGCCTGACCCGCCACCAGCGCGCCCGGCTGTCGCGGTCGGCCGCCTTCGCCGACCAGGCGGTGGCCCGGATGCTCGCGGAGACCCGCGGGCTGCTGATCACGCTGCTGCTGGGCAACATGACGATCAACGTGCTGTTTTTCGTCATCAGCTCGATGCTGCTGATCGAGCTTCGCCGAAGCGGCGCCCACGCCGGCGTGCTCACCGTTGCCAGCATCGCCCCGCTGCTGCTGATCATCCTCTTCGGCGAAGTGCTGCCCAAGCTGCTCGCAGCGAGGCTGTCGCTTCGCTGGTCGCAGCTCGCGGGTCCGGTGCTCTGGCTGGTCCACCGTGTGCTCGGGCCGGTGCGGCTAGTGACGTCGCTACTCATCATCACCCCGCTGGCGCGGCTGATCGCCCCGCCCGAGCGGCCGCCCGACCTCTCGGCTGAGGAGTTCTCCGCCCTGCTCGAGCTCAGCCAGCGTCACGGCGTGATCGATCCGGGCGAGGAGCAGCTGCTCGTCCAGGCGCTCGAGCTCAGCCAGCTCCAGGTGCAGGACCTCATGGTCCCCCGGGTGGACATGCACGCGTACAACCTCGCCGACGACCCGGCCGAGTTGTACCGCCTGATCCGCGAAACCCGTCTGCGGCACGTGCCGGTCTACCACGGCAGCCTCGACCACGTCATCGGCCTCGCCTACGCCAGGCAGGTGCTGCTGCGCCGGCCGAAGACCCGGCAGGAGGTGACAAAGCTGATCCGCCAGGTGAAGTTCGTCCCCGAGATCCAGCGGGCCGACCAGTTCCTCATCGAGCTTCGCAAGACCGGGCAGACGTTCGCGATCGCCGTGGACGAGTACGGCGGCACGGCCGGGCTGATCACCATCGAGGACGTCGTCGAGCGCCTCGTCGGCGACATCCCGGGCGATTACGAGCCGGTCAGCGAGCCCGAGGTCGAAAAGCTCGGCCCCGGCCGGTGGCGGGTGTCCGCCGACCTCGCCATCCGCGACTGGGCGCAGATGTTCGGCCCATCGCCCGGCATCGAGGCGGTCAGCACGCTGGGCGGGCTGGTCATGGCCCACCTCGGCCGGCGCGCCCACCCCGGCGACGAGGTGCAGCTCGCCAACGTCCGCCTCCGCGTCGAGCACATGGAAGCCGCCCGGATCGACACGCTCCTGATCGAGCTGCAGTCCGAGCGCGAGCAGCAGGAGGGCCGGCCATGACCGAAGCGCAACTCGCCCTCTGGGCCGGGCTCATGCTGCTCGGCTTCATCGGCTCAGCCCTGTTCTCGGGGCTCGAGACCGGGGCCTACAGCATCAACCGCGTGCGCCTGCAGATCTACTACCACCAGCACCGCAGAGCCGCGGCGACGCTGCGCAGGCTGCTCGACCGCCCCGTGAGCCTGCTGACCACGCTGCTGATCGGCAACAACATCGCCAACTACCTCGGCACCGCCAGCCTCGCGGTCATCCTCGACGCCCGCGGGCTCAGCGACTGGCAGACCGTGCTGCTCAACACGCTCATCGTCACGCCGCTCCTGTTCGTCTTCGGCGAAACGCTGCCCAAGGACCTCTTCAGCGCGTTCGCCGACCGGCTGATGTACCGCCTCGCCTGGCTGCTCAACGCGACGCGGATCGTGCTCACCTGGACCGGCCTCGTGCCGCTGATCGCCGGCCTCACGAGGCTGATCACCGTGCGAATGCGCCAGGACGGGCAGGTGCACGCCTTCCACCCCCGCAGGCAGGTGCAGGCGCTGGTGAAGGAAGGCGTGGGCTACGGGCTGCTGAGCGATTACCAGTCGGCCATCGTCGAGCGGGTGCTCGGGCTGACGCACCGCCGGGTGGGCGACGAGATGATCCCCTGGGCCGAGGTGATCCGCGTGGGCATCGAGGACCCGCCCGAGAAGCTCTGGGAGCTGGCGGACCGCACGAGCCATTCGCGTTTCCCCGTGGTCAGCAGCCGTGGCCGGGTGCTGGGGGTGGTGCACGTCATGGATGCGCTGCTGCACGAGCAGGGCCCGCCGCCGGCCGTGCGCGAGCTGATGAGCCCGGCCGTGAGCTTTTCGGCGAAGATGCCACTGCGCGAGGGGCTGACGCGGATGCAGCGAAGCGGCGCCGCCCTCGCCATCGTCACCGGCGCCCGCGGCGAGCCGGTGGGCATCGTCACGCCCAAGGATCTCGTCGAGGTCATCACGGGCGAACTGGCGTCGTGGTGAGGGGGGAGGAAGTCGCCGGGTGGCCGGGGGGCAAGTGGCCCGGTGGCCGAGTGTGTGGCGGGACAGCAGCCCGGGATGCCAATCCGCGTGCCACCCAGCAGGCCGCCAGGCTGCTGGGTGCGGCGGTCACCTGCGGCACCCCGGGGACGGGCGTCTTGCGCCCCCTCTGAACTGCTCCCCATCACACCGGCGCAGGAACGGTCTCGAGCACCTGCTGGATCACCTGCTGGGTCGCGACGCCGTCGCCGTCGTGCATGTAGGTCCGCGCCACGACGCGGTGGGCGAGCACGGGCACGGCGTTGGAGATGATGTCCTCGGGCACGACGTAGGACCGCCGATTGAGCAGCGCGGTCGCCCGGGCGGCGCGGATCAGCGCCAGCGTGCCGCGAGGCGAGACGCCGATTTGAAGCTGCTCGTTCTGCCGGGTCGCTCCGGAGATCTGCACGACGTAGTCGATCAGGGCGCGGTCGATCTCGATCTCGTCCACCTGCGCCTGCATGCCCACGAGCTGCTGGGCCGTGAGTACCGGCTCAAGGTTGCTCAGCGCCGTGCGCGCCGGGTCCAGCGTGAGCAGCCTCGCCTCGTCGTCGGGACTCGGGTAGCCCAACTGCACCCGCATGAGGAAGCGGTCGAGCTGGCACTCGGGCAGAAAGTAGGTCCCCTCGAACTCGAAGGGGTTCTGGGTGGCGATGACCATGAACGGCTGAATCAGTCGGCGGGTCTGCCCATCCACGGACACCTGCGCCTCGTTCATCGCCTCGAGCAGGGCCGACTGTGTCCGCGGGGTCGTGCGGTTGATCTCGTCGGCGAGGAGGATGTTCGAGAAGATCGGCCCCGGCTTGAAGATGAACTCGCTTTTCCGCTGGTCCCACACCGTCACGCCCAGCACGTCGGACGGCAGCATGTCCGGCGTGAGCTGCAGGCGGGAAAGACTGCAGTCCAGACTGCGCGCCAGTGCCGTAGCGAGCACCGTCTTGCCCACGCCCGGCACGTCCTCGATCAGCACGTGGCCGCGGGCGAGCAGGCAGACGATCAGCCGGTCGATCGCCTGCTGGTTGCCCAGAAAGCACTTCTGGATATTCGCCCGAAGCTGTTCAAGTCCTTGCATCACCAGCTCTCGGAGCAGAGGCACAACGGTCGATTCCCAAGCCGCCACTATACCACACGCGCGGCCGGGGCCGCAGCGCCGCGGCGGAAATCGGCGATCCGCCTCACAGCACGCCGTGCCGCTGGAGGTGATCGGTCATCTGCGTCACCGGGCTCGGCCTGGGCAGGATGCGGTGAGCCTGCCAGCCGCGTTCGAGGGCCGCGGCGACGTTCTCCTCGAGGTCGTCGAAGAACAGGATCGCCTCGCCCGGCAGGCCCGTCGCGCGTTCGACGTGCTCGTAGATGGCCCGTTCGGGCTTGCGGCTGCCGACGAGGTGGCTGGCGAAGTGGTGGTCCAGCCGTTCGAGCGGCAGGTAGCTGCGATGCCCGGGGTCGGTGAAGAGGTTCCAGTGGTAGGCATTCGTGTTGGAGAGGCACGCCGTGCGGACGCTGGTGTCCTGGAGCCGGTCGATCAGGTCGATCGCGCCGGGGAACGGCTCGCGCAGCCAGGTGTCGCTGAGGCAGTTGATCTGCTCGCTCGTCAGGCCGGAGCAAGCCGCCAGGCCGGCCGCGTACTCCCGCTGACCGATCTCGCCGACCTCCTGGTGCCAGACCAGTTCGCGCATGCGCTGCCGCTGCTCGTCGCCCAGGTCGCCTTCGAATTCGATGCCCGCCATTCGGCAGGCCTGCCGCCAGTCGTCGGCGATGCCCAGGAGCACTCTTCCGATGTCGAAGCAGACCAGCTCGATCGGCCGGCCGTTGTCTGCCGCGTCCATGCGATCACTCCTCGCTCACTCGCTGCGCTCTTCGATGACCGCGACCAGCACCGCCGCCGCGAGGCCCAGTCGGCGGTCGAGCCGCACGTGCTCGTCGGGGCTGAAATCGACCTCGATTTTCTGGAAGATGGGGTTGAAGCCCCGCTGAATGGTCGCCACCGGCTGGCCGGCGAGTTCCATCGTGTATTTCTGCGGCAGCAGCAGCGCCACCAGCTCGTGCGCCCGCCGGGCGAGGGCGTGGAGCATCGAGTCCTCCCGCACCCGGCCGACCTCGGCGTCGTTCTCGTTGATCAGGGCCCACTCGTCGCGAAGCATCGAGGTCAGGCCTTTCCGCCGCAGCGTGCCGAGCGTCTGGTTCGTGGCCGGGTCGATCACGTCGAACCTGCCGGCGAAGTCGAGGATGTTGCGCTGCCGAATCACCAGCAGTTCCTGCTCCATCGCCTCGGAGGCGTAGAAGCGGATGTCTTCCTTGAGCTTAAACGCCTTCATCCTGCTGTACAGTACGAGGTTGCCGGCGTTGTCATAGATCCGCAGCGCCTCGCCCAGCAGCTTGAAGAACTGCCGGTGGAGGACGTATTTCGGATAGGTGAAGCGGTCGAGACCGTCCTCGGAGGTGGCGGACGGGCAATGGGGGATGTCGGATGGCTCAGATTGAGACATGCGTGGCTCCTCGAGCGGTCTTGATGGCTGTCGTGATGATATCTGGCGGAACGGACCCGCGGCGGCCGTATTCGCGGCAACGCGTTGCTTGCCGCGGCTTGAGGGGCCGCAACCGGCGCGATCTCCCCAATGGCCAACCTCGTCCCTCGGCCAAGCCGGGGCGCTAACTCCTTTAACCCTCTTAACTCCCTGTAAAGCCTGTTCTACTCTCGAATCTGCCCGCTGCCCCAGGCGACCCACTTGGACGTCGTCAGGTCCTCGGCTCCCATCGGGCCGCGGGCGTGGAGCTTGTCGGTGCTGATGCCGATCTCGGCGCCCAGGCCGTACTGGCCGCCGTCGCTGAAGCGGGTCGAGCAGTTGACGAACACGTCGGCCGAGTCCACCTGCTGCACGAAGGCGTCGGCGGCATCGATCCGGCTGGTGATGATCGCGTCGGTGTGCTTCGAGCCGAAGCGGTTGATGTGGTCCACCGCCTCGCTCAGCGAGCCGACCACCTTCATGGCCACGATCTTCTCGAGATACTCCGTGGCCCAGTCGCCCTCGGTGGCTTCGCCTGCCTGGGGGAACTGTTCGCGCACGGCCGCGTCGCCGCGGATCTCCACGCCGGCCTCGGCGAGGGATTCGCAGAGCGCCTTGAGAAGCCCGCTCTTCACCGCCGACTGGTGGACGAGGACGGTCTCGGCCGCGTTGCACACGCCGGGCCGCTGCACCTTGGCGTTGATCACGATCTCCCGGGCCATCTGCGGCTCCGCCGCCTCGTCGACGTAGACGTGGCAGTTGCCGGTGTAGTGCTTGATGACCGGAATGTGCGCCTGCTCGACGACCGCGCGGATCAGCCCCTCGCCGCCTCGGGGGATGCACAGGTCGATCAGTCCCTCGGCCTTGAGCAGCTCGCCCACGGCAGCGCGGTCGGTCGTGCCCACGAGCTGCACCGCGTTCTCGGGCAGCCCCGCCTGGCGGAGCCCCTCGCGGACGCAGGTGGCGATCGCCTGGTTCGAGTGCATCGCCTCCTTGCCGCCTCGGAGGATCGTGGCGTTGCCGCTCTTGAGGCAGAGTGATGCCGCGTCGCAGGTCACGTTCGGCCGGCTCTCGAAGATGATCAGGATGACCCCGATCGCCACCCGCCGCTTCTGAAGCTGAATGCCGTTGGGCAGCACCTTGCCCTCGATCACCCGGCCGACGGGGTCGGGCTGGCCCGCCACCTGGCGGACCGACTCGGCCATGCCGGCGATGCGGGCGTCGGTCAGCTCCAGCCGATCGAGCATGGCGCTGCTGAGCCCGGCGGCGCGGCCGGCCTCGAGGTCCTTCGCGTTGGCGGCCTGCAGGTCGTCGCGGCCGGCCTCGATCGCGTCGGCGATGGCCCATAGCGCCAGGTTGCGCTGGCTGCCCGGCACGGAGGCGAGGGCGCGGGACGCCGACTGGGCCTGCTCGGCCAGGGTCTGACAGTAACTTTGGATATCTTCCTGAATCGCGGAATCGCTCATGCCTCGATCACTCCTTCCATGCGAGGCTGCATCCTAACGTTCGGCTGTGAAACGGTCTAGCAGGCCGCCCCCCGCCCGCACGCCCCGCGCCGCGGGGCCGACCCTCCCGGGTGATGCGGGTTTTCCCCGCCAAAGCGTCCGAGAAGCAGGAGAACCCGGCGTTTTTGGGAACTTTTTGCCTCTGAAACCGATAGTATCATTGACTCGGAAGACGACGCGCCCCGGATCCCGGAAACTCCCTTTGGAATACTTCGACCGCCTGATTCAACTGTTCCACCGCGTACAGGGGTATCTCTACAACGAGCCCCTGCAGGTGCTCATTGAGCTGGCGGTCATCTGGGTGGTGATCTACGTCATCCTGCGCTTCCTGCGCGGCACCCGCGGTGCCCGCGTCATCAAGGGCCTCGCGGTCATCCTCATCGTCTTCACCCTCGCCATTCAGGTGCTCGGCCGGGAGAGTGCGTTCGAGCGGCTGAACTTCCTCTACAGCAACTTCCTCGCCTTCGCCTCGCTGATGCTGGTCATCGTCTTTCAGCCCGAGCTGCGCCGGGCGCTCGTCCGGCTGGGCGAGGCGCGGTTCTTCCGCCAGTCCGGCCTGCGCAAGGCCCGCGTGGTCGAAGAGGTCCTCGGGGCCGTGCAGTACCTCTCGCGGAACAAGATCGGCGCCCTGATGGCCATCGAACGCCAGGTCGGCCTCCAGGGCATCGTCGAGCTGGGCATCCGCCTCGACGCCGAGGTGAGCAAGGAAGTCATCAACACGATCTTCTGGCCCGGCTCCGCCCTGCACGACATGGGCATGGTCATCCGGGGCGACCGCATCGTCGCCGCCGGCGTACAGTTCCCCCTCGCCGAGGGTGAGAACATCCCCCAGGAGCTCGGTTCGCGGCACCGCGCGGCCCTCGGGCTCAGCCAGGAGGCCGACGCCCTGGTCATCGTCGTCAGCGAGGAAACCGGCACGGTCAGTCTCGCCGAGCGGGGCGAGCTTCAGCGCGGCGTCACCGTGGACGAGCTGCGGCCGATCCTCACCCGCGGCATGGGCAACGTGCCGCTCAGCGAGCGCACCGAGGAGAGCATGGAGGCCGCGCAGGACACCAGCAGCATGACCACCAGCGACGAGAAACTCGGAGCGTAACCCGGCAGGCGGCCGCGAGGCGGACGGCAGACATGGACCGAAAGAAGCTTCTTCGCAATCTCGAAACCTGGGCCCTCGTCACGGTACTCGCCGTGCTGGTCTGGCTCTATGCCGAGGGCGAGGCCGTGGTCGAGCAGCGCGAGCAGGTGATGATCGAGTTCGTCGCCCCGTCCGGACGAGCGATGGTGATCGAGCCCGACGCCGATCCCGACCAGCCCGACCGGCAGCCACAGAACCCGGTCCAGGTCGCCATCTGGCTGCGCGGCTCACGCGGGCAGATGGAGAAGGTCAAGGCCCTGCTCGAGGAGGAGGGGCCGATCGAGATCCCCGTCGCCCCGGGCGAGGCGCAAAACCCCGAAAACGCCGGCCGGGAGACGACCGTCGTCGTACGCGATCAGCTCCTCCAGTCGCGCCTCGGCGAGTTCGGCGTCAACATCGAGGACGCCCACCCCGGAACCATCGACGTCTGGGTCGAGCCGCTGGTCCAGCTCGAGCTGCCCGTTGAGGTGGAGGGTGCCCCGCCCACGCTGGCCCAGCCGGTGACGACCGACCCCGCCGAAGCGACCGTGCTCGCACCCGCCCACCTTGCCGACGGAGCCCGCGACGAGCAGCTGACCGTCCCGCTGGGCGACGTCGATTTCAGCCAGTACGAGGTGGACGAGGAGCACACCGTCCGCGTGCCGCTGCGCAAACCGCCCGAGCTGCGCGACAACCGCTGGGTGAGCGTCCGCCCGGAGATGGCGGAGGTGGGCTTCACGGTGACCCGGCAGACCGAGCCGCTGACCGTGTCGCTGGTGCCGGTGGTGCTCAAGATCACGCCGCAGATGCTCAACCAGTGGTCCATCCGCGTGCCCGAGGAGCACTGGGTGCTCCGCGACGTGAAGATCGTCGGCCCGCGGGACGTGATCGAGAAGATCCGCAACGACGAAATCCGCCCCCGCGCCCAGTTGCCGCTGAGCTCGGACGACCTGGATACGGGCACCCAGCACATCACCCCGGTGCTGGACCTGCCCTCGGAGGTCAACCTGCGCACCTCCCTGCCGTCGATCCCCGTCGAGATCGCCTCCCGGTCGGAATAGCGCAGCAAAAAAGCCCGCAGCAAGCCCCGGCGGGGCCGTCTGCGAGCCTTGAGCCGCCAAGACGCCCGCCTGGTTACGGGAAGATCCCGCGCAGGCGATAGACCTTGCCGATGTAGTCGATCGCTGCGCAGAACGCGGCCGTGCGGAGGTCGCACTCGAACCGCTGGGCCATGAGGCGGGTCCGCTGGGCGGCGCCGAACATGTGCTCGCGCAGCTCGCGGTCGACCCGCTGGACATTCCACGACTCGGCGAGGCGGTTCTGCCGCCACTCGAAGTAGCTCACGGTGACGCCGCCGCAGTTGCACAGGATCGCCGGCAGAACGCGGATGCCGCGTTCGACGAGCTTGCGCTCGCCCTCGGGCGTGGTCGGGGCGTTGGCGGCCTCGACGAGCACCTTCGCCTCGATCAGCTCGGCGTGGCGATGGTCGATCATCTGCTCGAGGGCGGCGGGGATGAACAGGTCCACCTGCGTGCGGTAGAACGTTTCCTCGTCGATGGCGTCCGCTTCGTGATAGCCGGCCACCCCGCCGGTCCGCTCGACGTGGGTCGCGAGCTTGCGCGCGTCGATGCCGCTGTCGGCGCGGATGGCGCCGGTGTGGTCCATGACCGCCTTGAGCGTCGCGCCGCGCTCGCCGAGCAGCCGCCCGGTCCACGAGCCGACGTTGCCGTAGCCGACGAGGCTGAAGCTCACCTTGCTGACGTCGAGTTTCATCTCGGGCAGCAGCTCGTCGAGGACGTAGACGAGCCCCTGGCCGGTCGCCTTTTCGCGTCCCTGGGACCCGCCGAACTCGAGCGGCTTGCCGGTGACGACGGCCTGCCCGGTCCAGCGGTGGGTGGGCGCGGTGAAGTTGATGTGCGTATCCGCCATCCAGGCCATGATCTGCGCGTGGGTGCCCACGTCGGGAGCGGGGATATCGTGGTCGGGCCCGATGTTGGCTCCGACGGAGCTGATGAACCGCCGGGTGAGGCGCATCAGCTCGTTGCTGGAGAGCACGCGCGGGTTGACCTGCACACCGCCCTTGGCGCCGCCGAGGGGCAGGCGGACGAGCGAAGTTTTCATGGTCATCAGCACGGCGAGGGCCTTGAGGTGGTCCAGGCTGACCCCCTCGTGGTAGCGCATGCCGCCCTTGTAGGGGCCGAGGATGTTGTTGTGCTGAACGCGGTAGCCCTTGAACAGCCGGTACGACCCGTCGTCCATCATGACGGGGAAGTGGGTGATCAGCTCGTTTTTGGGCTGTGCGAGGATGAGCTGGAGGTGCCGCGGCTCCTCGAGCATCTCGGCGGCGCCGAGCACGTGGCCCATCGTCTGCTGGTACAGGTCGCCGGGGTCGTAGCGGAACCCGAGTTCGGCGAGAATCGAGCGAGGGGTGTCAGCCATGCAACCTCCTCAGGCTGGCGATGAAGGAGCCCGCACGGCGCTCCCCCCTGCTCGGGGTCCGGGCCTAGTCGGCCTCGGGGGTGAGTCGCACGATGCAGCGCTCGCGGAAGTCAAACTCCTCGAGGAGCTGTTGAATATCATCGGCGCTTACGGCCATGATCTTCTCAAGTTCTTCGTGCAGCGCGTCATACTGCTCGAGATAAAGCCAGTGCAGGCCGAGGTCGCGCATCCGCCCGCCGGGGCTCTCCTCGCGAAGCGTCACCTGCGTGGCGAGCTTGTTCTTCGCCCGCTCGAGCTCGTCGGCCCTGATGTCGCTGCCGAAGCGGTCGATCGTCTCCAGCAGCTTCTGCTCGACCTCCTCGGCCCGGTCCGGGTCGCAGGAGGCGTAGGCCATGTACGCCCCCGCCTGGTCGTAGGGCACGAAGGCCAGGTCCGCCTCGTCGGCGATGCCGGGGTCGACCAGGGCCCAGTAGATCCGCGAGCCGTCGGTGTCGCCCAGCACGTCGGCGAGCACCTTCGCGGCATAGCGGCGGTCGTCCTGGGCGCCCGGGCCGGGGCTCATCGCGGCGACGTAGTGCCGGCCGACGCGGGAGTCGCGCATCGTCAGGCTCTCCCGGCCGGTCTCGGGCGCTTCATACTCCCGGGTGGCGCCGGTGGGCTCCCACGAGCCAGCCGTCCGCTCGATGTCGGCGACGAAGCGGGCGAAATCGATCCGCCCCGCCCCGGCGACGACGATGTTGTCCGGACTGTAGCGGTGGGCGAAGTAGTCGCGCATCTGCCCGGCGGTGAGCGCCCTGATGCTCTCCTGCGTGCCCAGCACGCGGTAGCTCAGGGGGTGATGCTGGAAGTACGCCTCGAGCAGCGCGTCCTGGAGCCGCCACTGCGGGCGGTCGTCGTACATCCCGATCTCCTCGAGGATGACGTTCTTCTCCATCTCGAAGTCGTCCTCGCGAAGCGACGGGCGCAGGATGTCGCCGAGCAGGTCGATCGCCCGCGGCAGGTGCTCGGGCAGCACCTGGGCGTAGTAGACCGTCTGCTCGTGGCTGGTGAAGGCGTTGTAGTTGGCGCCGATCTCGTCGAACTCGCGGTTCACGTCGTCCGCGGTGCGGCGGTCGGTGCCCTTGAACATCATGTGCTCGAGGAAATGGGACACGCCCATGACCGAGCGGTCCTCGTCGCGCGTGCCGGCCTTGACGAAGAAGCCCGCGGCCGCGGTGTGGGCGGCGCCGTTGCACTCGGCGATGATCGTCAGGCCGTTGGGGAGGGTGTGCTGCTTGAAGTCGATGGGCATGGGTGGGTACTTCGCCGATCTCGGCGGGTTGAGGCCAGCCGCCGGGACGGCGGAGCACCGACAGCACGCCCGCGGAAGGCAGGCGGCGGGTCGCCGGGCAACTCGCACCGCCAGTGAAAAACGGCCGACCGCGGCGGGCCGGTCTTCGCCGAACCCGCCCGGCCGCTCGCCGGAGGTCAGGTGGCGACCTTATCCAGCTCGGCCTTGAATTCCTGCTTGGGCGTGACGCCGACGAACTTACGGACCACATCGCCGCCCTTGAAGAGCATCACCGTGGGAATGGCGCTGATGTTGTGCTTCATCGCCGCCTCGCGGTTGGCGTCGGTGTCGAGCTTGCCCACCTTGACCTTGCCCCGGTACTCGTCGGCGAGTTCGTCGATCGTCGGAGCGAGCATGCGGCAGGGCATGCACCACTCGGCCCAGAAGTCCACGAGCACCGGCTGGTCGCTCTGGGTCACTTCGCTCTCGAAATTGGCATCCGTCAGTTCCAGCACAGCATCGCTCGCCATAGCGCTTCTCCTCCAGGAGGTTGGTAATCCGTCAATCGGGGCTGACGCCCGCTGGTGGCGATTCTAGACCGCCAGCGGGCCGGCTTCAACCGCCGCCGCCGCCAGCCGGCCCGACCGCGCTGCCGCCGGCGCCGGGCGCCGCCTGCTCCCGCCGCTCCCGGGCCTGCTTCTCCAGCCGGCGGATCGCCTGCTCGAGGCGCGTCTTACCCAGCGTCAGATCCAGCACCTCGTCCACGGTGTCGATGAACGCGAACCGCGTGCCCTTCTTCACCCGCTCGTCCACCTCCTCGAGATCCTTCTCGTTGGGCCCGGGAAGGATGATTGTCTTCACCCCCGCCCGCGACGCGGCGAGCGTCTTCTCCTTGATGCCCCCCACCGGCAGCACCTTGCCGCGCAGCGTCACCTCGCCGGTCAGGCCCACCCGGTGACGCACCGGCACGTCCAGCAGCAGCGACGCGAGCGCTACGTAGATCGCCACCCCCGCGCTCGGGCCGTCCTTGGGCACCGCCCCCGCCGGGACGTGGATGTGCAGGTCCAGCTTCTGAAGCTGCTGCACATCGAAGTGGAACTGCGGCGCCCGGCTCTTGAACAGCGACAGGGCCGCGCTCGCCGATTCGCGCATCACCCCGCCCATCTGCCCGGTCAGCGTGATGTTCCCCCGGCCGGGATAGGCCGTCGCCTCGATGAAGAGAATCTCCCCGCCCACCGGCGTGTACGCCAGCCCGACCGCCACGCCCGGCGACTCGGTGCGGGTGTCCAGCTCGCGCATGTATGGCTCGGCGCCCAGCGCGTCGCGGATGCGCTCCGCGTCCACGATCCGCGGCTCGGGCTCGCCCCGCTCGGCGGCAATCTCCGCGGCGACGCCCCGGCAGACGGCGCCGATCTGCCGCTCGAGATTCCGCACGCCCGCCTCGCGGGTGTAGTCGTGAATCAGCTTGCGCAACCCCGCCGCCCGCCACTTGCAGTCCTTGCGGCGAAGCCCGTTCTCGCGAAGCTGCCGCGGCACGAGGTACCGCCTCGCGATCTCGAGCTTGTCGTGCTCGGTGTATCCGGGGATGGTGATGACCTCCATCCGGTCGCGCAGAGCCGGGGGGACCGGCCCCATGTAGTTCGCCGTGGCGATGAAGATCACCCGCGAGAGGTCGAACGGCACATCGAGGTAGCGGTCCACGAAGGCGTGGTTCTGCCTCGGGTCGAGCACCTCGAGCAGGGCCGAGGCGGGGTCGCCCCGGAAGTCGCTGCCGAGCTTGTCGATCTCGTCGAGCATGAGCACCGGGTTGTTTGTGCCGGTGCGGCGGATTTCCTGGATGATCCGCCCCGGCATGGCGCCGACGTAGGTCCTGCGATGCCCGCGGATCTCCGCCTCGTCGCGGATGCCCCCCAGGCTCAGGCGGGCGAACTTGCGCCCCAGCGCGTCGGCGATCGACTGGCCCAGGCTCGTCTTGCCCACGCCCGGCGGGCCGACGAGGCAGAGGATCGCGCCCCGGCCCTCGGGGTTGAGCTTGCGCACGGCGAGGTACTCGATCAGCCGCTTTTTGACCTTCTCCAGCGCGTGGTGGTCGCGGTCGAGGATCGCCCGCGCGCGGTCGAGGTCGAGGTTGTCCTCGCTGGCGCGCTGCCAGGGCAGCTCGGCAATGAGCTCGAGATGGCTGGTGATGACCGAATATTCGGGGCTGGCGGGGGGAATCGCCTCCAGCCGGGCGAGTTCTCGCTCCGCCTCGGCGCGGACGTTCTCCGGCGCCCCGGCCTCGTCGAGCTCGGCGCGGATGCGCTGGATGAACTCGGTCGCCCCGGCTTCCTGGCCGAGCTCGCGCTGGATGGCCCTGAGCTGCTCGCGGAGGTAGATCTTCCGCTGGGTCTTGCCGATCGAGGACTGCACGTCCTCCTGGATCTTCTGCTGAAGCTGCACGAGGTCGAGCTGCCGCGTCACCTCGCGGTGCACCGCCCGGACCCGCCGGGCGACGTCGAGCTCGGCAAGGAGATCCTGCTTGTCCTGGAGGTCGAGGTTCAGGTTGGCCGCGACGAAGTCGGCGAGCTGCCCGGGCTCGTCGATGTTCATCAGCACCGTGACCGCCTGCTCCGGCGCGCCGGGCGAGGCCTCGATCAGTCGGCGGGCCTCGTCGCGAAGCTGCTCGACGCTCGCCTCGAACTCCCGGCCCCGGCCCGGCTTCTCGTCGAGCGGCTGGACGGCGGCGCGGAGGAACGGCTCATGCTCGGTCACCTCGCCCAGCCGGATTCGGCGAAGGCCGTGGACGATCAGCGACACCGTCTCGTCGCTCTGGCGGATGAGTTTGAGCACCATGCCGGCCGTGCCGGTCTCGTGCAGGTCCTCCGGCCCGGGCGAAGCCTGATCGGCGTCGCGCTGACTGAAGAAGGCGACCACCTTGCTCTGCGGCAGCGACTCGTCGAGCAGCCGCTTGCTGCTGGGCCTGGCGATGACCAGCGGCGTGATCGTGGCCGGAAAGATGACCGTGCTGCGAATGGGCAGGACGGGCAGTTCGCCCGGCACGTCCGGCAGGCCGCCCCGGTCCGTCGCCGCGGGCCCGACGTCGCCCGTCATCGGGCTCAGCCGCCCGCCCGGCGAGGCCGAGCCGGTCGCCGCAGGCCGCTTCTCTCTCCGATCGTCATTCACCATGCACTCCTTCCATCCGGCGATCCCGGCAACTCATCTCGTTTCGCCCCCGCCCCGGCTGGCCCGGGTCAGCGGCAGCGTGACCCAGAGCAGGCCCTGCTCGTATCGGCTTTCCACCTTGTCGAGGTCCACATCGCGGGGGATGGGCACCTCCCGGCGGAAGGGGCCGTAGTCGATCTCCATGCCCACGATGCGCATCCGCCCGGGGCCGCCGTCGCGGGGCTCGGGCGCCATGCGCACGCCCTCGATGCGCAGTCGGCCGGGCTCAACGCGGACGTCGATGCGCTCCCGCGGCACGCCGGCGAGGTCGACGCAGGCTTCCAGGCGGTCGGCGAACTGGTAGAGGTTGACCGCGGGCACCCAGGCCTGCGTGGCGGCGGAGAACGGGCCGAAGCCGCGGTAGCTCGTCTGCCGCAGCATGGCCGCGAGCGTGGCGGCGGGCTTGTCGGGGCGCTGTGCCATCGTTTTCCTTCCCTCCCTGGGTTCGCAGCCGGGGCGTGCCGGAACGGGTCTGCTGCGACTCCGGACGCCGAGGTCATGTTAGCCGGCTTCCCGGTCGGTGAAAGCCGCTGACCCGACCCGATGGACGCTGCCGGGGCCGGCTCTTTGTAATCGCAACAGGCTTGGTCTACCATTGTAGGACTTGAGACCGTGGCGCAACGTCGCGGCCCGCCCCTACCGAGACCACGAAGGATCCGTGATGACCGAGAGCAAACGCGGCACGCTGGCCGATACCATGCCTGACGTGCAGGGCAGCCACGACACCCGGCAGATCGCCATCAACAAGGTCGGCGTCAAGGACATCCGCTATCCGATTTCGCTCAAGTGCCCCCCCACCGGCGGCAACCAGTGCACGGTCGCCACGGTGAACATGTACGTCGGCCTGCCCCACCACCAGAAGGGCACGCACATGAGCCGCTTCCTCGAGGTGCTCAACGAGCATCACGAGTCGATCTGCTCCAGCGAGATCATGGACATCTGCCACGACATCAAGGAGCGCCTCGAGGCCGAGGAAGCCCACCTCGAGCTGCACTTCCCCTACTTCATCGACAAGCCCGCTCCCGTCACGGGCCAGGTGGGCAAGCTCAACATCGAGGTCTCCTTCGAGGCGAGCTCCAACACGAGCGACGACTTCATCATGGGCATCACCGTGCCGGCGACCAGCCTCTGCCCCTGCTCGAAGCAGATCTCGGCCTACGGCGCGCACAACCAGCGCTGCGAGATGAAGGCCCGGGTCCGCTTCAAGCCCGGCACGTTCATGTGGATCGAGGAACTCTTCGAGCTCGTCGAGGCGCAGGCGTCCAGCCCCGTCTTCGCCGTACTCAAGCGGCCGGATGAGAAGTGGGTCACCGAGGAGGCGTACGACCATCCGAAGTTCGTCGAAGACATCGTCCGCGACCTCGCCGCCGCGCTGGACCGGGAAGAGCGGATCGTCTGGTTCGAGGTGCACAGCGAGAACTTCGAGTCGATCCACAACCACAACGCCTACGCCGTGATCGAGCGGGACAAGCGGGACACCGCCGGCTGACGCGCCTCCGCCGACGAGGGCTCAGCGCTTTCAGCGCCCGCAGGCCGCGGCGGCGCTCGGCCCGTACCGTCAGAGGGGAAGATCGGCCGTCGCCGCGAGGGCGAGCAGTACGCCGACGCCCAGCAGGACGAGCCAGGCGGCGCGGTCGCGCAGGGAGAAGGTCAGCGGATCGGAAACCACCCCGCGGGCGGCGAGGATCCACAGGCGGGTGATCCAGTACGCCAGCAGCAGGCAGACGCCCCAGAGCAGCTCGGGGGACTGGTAAAGCAGGTTCACCTTGTCGCTGTTGAGGTACACGGCCATGAGCATCAGGGCCATGTACCCCGGCACGGGGCCCAGGGCGCGGACCATCTCCTCGTCGGAAACCCAGTAGCCGCGCCGGCCGGTCTCCTGGGGGTGGGCGCCGTCGAGATTCTTCTGGCGCAGTTCGACGTAGCGTTTGAGCAGCGCCAGCGACAGGAACCAGAACACGCTGAACGCCAGCAGCCAGTGCGAGACGAACACCTCGGCCGCGGCCGCGCCGGCATAGAGCCGGAGCGTGTACAGCCCCGCCAGCACGAGCGTATCGATCACCAGCTTCCGCTTCCAGTAGGTCGAATAGCTGATGCTGCCGGTGAGGTAGATTGCCAGGATCGCCCCGAAGCGAGGCGGCAGCCACGCCGCGGCCAGCCCGGCGGCGACGACGAGCAGCCCCGCCAGCATGACCCAGCCGGTGCGCCGGCTCAGGCGTCCCGACGCGAACGGCCGACGGAACTTGGTCGGGTGCATGCGGTCGGCCTGGACGTCGAGCACGTCGTTGAGCACGTAGCCGGCCGAGGCGGCGAGATTGAACACCACCAGCCCCAGAAGCACCATGCCCAGCCGATACCAGTCGGTCATGCCGTGCGCCAGCGCCAGCGGCACGAGCAGCAGCAGGTTCTTCGACCACTGGTGCGGCCGAACGGCGCGGACCACGTCCAGCACCCGCGGGCGCGGCGCGGCACCGCGCGGAGACGGGGGCGAAGGCCTGGCCGGACTGGTGGTGGTCGATTCGGTGCTCATGCTGGCATGGTCCCTACGCTGCATCTTTCGGACCGGTTTGGCCGTTTACCGATCCGCCCCGTCCTCGCCCGCGATCAGCTCGGCCAGCGGGAAGCCCGCCCGATCGGCGAACGGTGCCAGCCAGGTGCCGTGCGTGTACGTGCTGACGATCCCGGCCAGCTGCCACCGGCCGTCGCGCTTCACCAGCACCGCGCCGCCCGAGTCGTACATGTTCGGCACGGCCGCGTCGGAGCTGATCCACGGCTTGAAGACCGGTCGGCCGGCGTCGTCGGTGCCCTTCTGCTTCCGCCTGGCGCGCCAGTCGACGAAGCGGACCATCCCTCCGCCCCGC
This sequence comes from Phycisphaeraceae bacterium, assembly GCA_046540025.1. Classification (GTDB taxonomy): domain Bacteria; phylum Planctomycetota; class Phycisphaerae; order Phycisphaerales; family Phycisphaeraceae; genus JBKHFW01. The sequence continues at coordinate 9,045 of JBKHFW010000014.1, read as the reverse complement.
TCATGCTGGAGGCGAGTCTCGCCCACGCGCAGACCCCGGCGGGGCGCCGCCTCGCCCATCCAGCGCGACTCCGAACCCCACGCCGCGAGCTGGCCGGGCTCGCCGTCGAGCTCGAGCGGCTCGAGCCGGACCGGCATCGGGCGGATGTGCGTGACCGGGTCTTCGAGATAGCCGATGGCGAGATCGCCCCGCGGCGCGAGCTTCCAGCGGGTGATGCGGACGTGGTGGTACGACTCCGCCCCGGCTTGCTTGCTGCCCAGGCCACCGTCGGGCCGCCTGCGGAAGCGGACGGCGAACTGACCGGGCTTGTCGGGCGCCTGGCCGTCGGGCAGCAGATGCCGGGCGGTGAGGATCCTGTCCGGCGCGACGAGGGTCGCGGCACCGAACCAACGGTGCTCCTGCTCGCCGCCGGGCAGGATCCACTTCGACCGGCTGAAAGCGCCCACGGCGTCGAACTGCCGCTCGTCCCCGGCCGGCGCTTCGCCGTTCACCAGCGCCCAGGCGGGCGCGACGGTCAGCAGCATCACCAGCAGCGCGAGCAGGGCTGCGGCAGATCGGCGGCCAGGCTGGCAGGTTCGCGGGAAGATAGCAGGGCTCCTCAGTCCAGTTCCAGCGACGCCGGGCGGAGCGGCAGGTCCTTGAGCCAGCGGGTGTAGAGCATACTCTGCGGCCGAAGCACGACCCACGCCGTGAGCAGGATGATCTTGACGTCCAGCAGCAGGCTCTGGTGGTCCTGGTACCACAGCTCGAGCTCGCCCTTGTAGGGGGCGATGTCCTCGCGGTAGACATCCTCCGGGGGCTTGTCGCTTTTCTCGGTGATCTGCTCCTCGTCGCGAAAGACGATCGAGCCGATGCCGGTCAGCCCCGGCTTGAGCGCGACGATGCGCTGCTGCACGTGCTCGGGGTAGTAGGCGAAGCTCTTGGGCATCAGCGGCCGCCAGCCGACGACGCTCATGTCGCCCTTGAAGATGTTGATGAGCTGCGGCAGCTCGTTGATCTTCGTCTTCCGCAGCACCCGGCCGACGGGCAGCACGCGCGGGTCGTTGCGCAGCGTGATGTCCTTCGTGCCGATCTTCTCGCTGTCCGAGCGCATCGTGGCGAATTTGAAGACCCTGAACCGCTCGCCGCCGAGTCCCAGGCGCTCCTGGAAATACCAGACGTGGTGCTCGCCGGTGAAGCGCAGGATGAGCATCACCGGCAGGAGGATCAGCGGACCGACCACCAGCAGCGCCAGCCCCGACAACAGCAGGTCAAGCAGACGCTTGCCTACATACGGTCGTCGAGATACTTGAACGTCTCCTTGTGAGCGAACCGGCTCAGCGTCTGGTTGAACAGTTGGACCAGCTGTGCCTTGTCCCATTGGCGCGACTCCCGCATCTGCTGAATCGTCTGAGTGAAGTGGTCGAGGGTCTGCTCGTCCCACCCGACGTCGTTGGCGATGACGCCGATCTCGTCGAAGCGGTCCCAGTCGACCGTTTCTTCGTCGGTGTAAAACTCTTCGAAATCCTTTTCGCCCGTCGTGTCGCTCTGGAAGAAGTAGCACGGCCACTTGCCCCGGGGGGGCAGGTCCGCGATCTTCGCCCGGGCCTCATCCTCGCTCTCGCATGCGACCGGCTCATAGCCGATGCTGCGCAGGTAGCGCCGCGCGAGATCGCTGAAGCGCTCGAGGTGCAGCTTGGCGGACAGTTTGGGGAAGAACAACTCCCGGTTGCCGCCGAGCATCGTGGACATCAGGCAGAGCAGCCCGCCCTCCTCGTCGGTGACGAAGTAGCGGCGAACGTCGTCGGGTGCGGCGATCGGCTGGCGCTTCCTGATCCGCTGCGTCCACGCGAACGGCAGCGAGCCGTCGGAGAACGCCACGTTGGCGAACCGGGCGCTCGACACCGGGATCTGCTCGCTGCGGCGCATCAGGTACATCTCCATGATGCGCTTCGAGCCGCCCATCATGTTCACCGGGTTCGACGCCTTGTCGGTCGAGACGCAGAAGTACTTCTTCGCCCCGGCGTCCATCGCCTGCGCCACCGTCTTGTCGGTGTTGAAGATGTTGGTCTGGATCATGCGCATCAGCGTCCAGGGGTCCTTTTCGCTGCGCACGTGCTTGAGGGCGGAGAAGTTCAGGACGTAGTCGTAGCCGGCCTGCGCGGCCATCAGGGCGTCGAACTCGGGCCCGCCGCAGTCCAGCGCGAACGTGCGGAACTCGCCGTCGATGTAGCCGACCGAGCTGCGCAGGTCGCGCACCAGCTCGGCGAGGTTGTTCTCGCTGAGGTCGACCACATGCAGCAGGCGCGGGTTCTGCCGGAACAGCAGCCGAACCGCGGCCGCGCCGATCGAGCCCGCCCCGCCGATGACGAGGAACCGGCCGCCGGCGATCGCCTCCGACAGCGCCTCGCGATAGGCCGCGAGGTCGCGGTCGAACAGCGGCTGATCCCGGCCGATGATTTTCAGAAGGTCATTCATTCACCTGGGTCTCCGTCACCTCGCGTCCAAATCGGCGTCTGCCCGCTGAAATGCGGCCCCACGCCCCATCGGTCCGACGAACCGGCGATTATAACACCGCGTCTCCGGACGCCCGCGCCGGTGCGTCCAGCATCGCCCGCAGCCCGCCCGGCTCAGCGAGCGAACGCACCACGACCTCCGCCCCGGCGTCGCGAAGCTGCTGCTCGCCGTACCGCCCCGTCGCCACCGCCAGGCACCGGCAGCCCCGGCTGCGGGCGCAGGCCACGTCGCGCGGCGTGTCGCCCACGACGATCACCCGGGCCGGGTCGGCCTCGTCGCCCGTGAGCTCCGCGTACTGCGCCATCGCCGCGGGGAGCAGTTCGTCCCGCGTCTCGCCATGCTCGGCAAAGGCCTGCACCTCGAACCGGGAAAGGTCGAAACCCGCCGATTGCAGCTTGATCCTCGCCGCGTCGCCGTAGTTGCCCGAGAGCAGGCCGACGATGACGTCCTCCCGCTCGTTCAGAGCAGCCAGCAGCTCGGCCACGCCGGGCAGGACGGTGACGTCCTCCCGCACGCGCTCCAGCTCGCGCTCGAGGTGTCCGAGATAGCAGTCGCGGTAGCGCTCGTGATGCTCGGCCGGGCTTTCGATGCCGTTGAAGGCGCACAGGTCGGCGAAGATCTGCGGGTCCAGCGTGCCGACGGTGATCCCGCCCCACGCGAAGGCGTCGCCGAAGATCTCCCGACAGGCCCGGCGGATGCACCGGCTGCCAGCCCCTCTGGTGATCAAAAGCGTGCCGTCGATGTCGAACAGCACAAGCCAGAGTCTGGCCGGGGTCGAGTGGTTCATGGCGCATCCTCAGTTGGCGGTGTCCGCGGCTTGTCGGCCGAGCCCGACCTTCTCGCGCGTCGTGAACACCGCGTCGTCGTAACGGAGCATGACCACGCCGTCCTGCCAGGTGTCGTCGCGGGCGGTGCAGGGTCGCTCCGTGGCCTCTTCGAGCAGCCACCGGGTCATCGTCGCGCCGGCGTAATGGCTCAGGGGGTAGCCGCCGCCGAAGCGTGGGTTGATTTCGATGACGTTCAGCTCGCCGCTGTTTTCGTCGTAGAAGATCTGGATGTTGAGCACGCCGAACGCGCCGGGCAGCGCCTCGGCGATCTGTTTCGCCAGCGTCTGGACTGGTTCGCAGCGGACGGTCATGCCTTTGCTCACCTCGCCGCCGCGCGTCTCCAGCCGTTTACGCGGCACGGCACACCGGCAGCGGCCTCCGCGGTCGACGAACACGTCCACGGTATATTCCTCGCCCGGTGCGATGCTCTGGGCGACGTAGCGCCGGGTCTGCAGGATCGCGGCGAGTTCCTGCTCGTCGTGCAGCACGCGCACGCCGATCGACGAGCTGCCCGCCTCGGGCTTGATCAGCAGCGGGAAGGTCCAGTCGCCGAGGTCGCGCACCACGTCCCGCGCTTCCGCCTGCCGGACGGTGGGAAAGCCGTTTTCCGTGAGCCAGCGGTGCGTCTGCCGCTTGTCGTTGCCGATACGGACCGTCTCCCTCGAGGAGATGGCGACCTGCGTTCCCTGCGTCTGGAATCGCTGGAGGTGGGTGGCGAAAAACGGCAGGTCCGGATCGATCGTGGGCACGATCAGCCGCACCTGGTGCTCCCGGCAGAGATCGAGCAGCGCCTCGAGGCAGTGCGGATTGCGGTAAGGCGGCACGAGCCTCGCCGTGGCCGCCGTATGGAAGGCGGCGCTGAGCGGCGTGATGTCGGTCGCGAGGATCCGCCCCGCCACGCCGAGGCTCTGCATCGATTCCTCGATGTGGCGCAGCAGCGCCACCCGTCGGCCCGCGGCGGAGAGCATGATGCCGAACTCCGCCTCGTCGCCGTTGCCCTTCGCGGCCGGCCAGTTGGCCTCCGGTTCGGCCGGGGCCGGCTTGCCGCCGCGGCGCAGCGGCCTGGCCGGCACGCCGCCGACAACCGCCTCGGCCGGCACGTCGCGCACGACGGCGGCGCCGGCGGCAACCAGCGCCTCGCGGCCGACGTGGATGCCCTGGATGACGCTCGCGCCCGTGCCGAGATGGCAGGTGTCGCCCGTGACCACGCAGCCGCTGAGCGTCACGCCCGGGGCGACGTGCGTGTGCGCCCCGATCTCACAGTCGTGGTCCACCGACGCCCGCGTGTTGACGATCGCGTTGTCGCCGATCGTGACCCGCGGCTGAACGACGGCCCCGGCCATGATCTGCGCCCCCTGCCCCAGCCGGGCGTGCGGGCTGATGATTGCCGAGGGATGGACGACCTGCGCGAAGCGGTACCCGCGCCGGGTGAACTTCTCGAACACCTCCCGCCTGACCAGCGGCTTCTGCACCGAACCCACCGCGTTCACCAGCTCGACCGCGTCCGGGCCGTAGTCGAAAATGCACGCGTCCCCGCCCCGCACGGGCAGGCCCATCACCTGCTCGCCGTGCCGGCTGACGTCGCTGTCGGTGAGGAACAGCACCTCCCGCCCACGCAGCTCCAGCACGTCCAGCAGCACCGCGGCGTGAACCCCGGCCCCGATGATGATGATCGGAAGCGACTGATCCGCCTTGTGCTGCTCACTGGGCATGACTGTTCCGTCTGAGGGGCGCCTGCCTCGGCCGCGGCTTACGCGCTCGGCGCCAGGTCCGCGCTGCTGGGCAGATTGATCACCCGCCGGGCGATCGACTCGGTCACCGGCAGATCCATCCGCGGACACTGCTGATACATCGGCAACTCGTGCATGGGAATCCAGACCGGCCGAACCTGGAGATCCGCCCCGCACAGCGCGTCGAGCACCTCGTCGCGGCGGTCGGCCTGGCCTTCGCCCAGCAGCAGCGCGTTCAGCCAGTAGTTGCTCCTCGCGTACGCCGGCTCACGCAGAATGCTCACACCGGGCACGTCCGCGAACGCATCGGCATACCGGTCGGCAAGCTTCCGCTTGGCCTCCAGCAGGCCGGGCAGCTGCTCGAACTGGGCGCAGCCCAGCGCCGCGTTGAGGTTGGGCATCCGGTAGTTGTAGCCGGTGACGTCGTGATAGTACGCCCACCGGTGCGGCCGCTTGGCGGTGGTCGTGATGTGCTTCGCCCGCTCGGCGAGCTGCTCGTCATCCGTGATCAGCGCCCCGCCCGCACCGGCGGTGATCACCTTGTTGCCGTTGAACGAGAGAATCCCCACCCGACCGAATCGGCCGGTGTGCCTGCCCTTGTAATACGAGCCCAGCGACTCCGCGGCGTCCTCCACCATCGGCAGGCCCCAGCGGTCGCAAACCTCCACCAGCGCGTCGAGATCGACCGGGTGCCCGAAGGTGTGCATCGGCACGACCGCGCCGATCCGCTGTCCCGTCTCGCGGTTCACCGTCCCGCCGCCCCGCCGCTCGGCGATGCGGTCGAGATGCGCCGCCAGCTTCGCCGGGTCGAGCCCGAGCGAACGGGTCTCGATGTCCACGAAATGCGGCACGGCCCCGCAGTAGCGCGTCGCGTTCGCGGTGGCGACGAAGGTGAGCGAAGGCATGATCACCTCGTCGCCCGCCTCGACACCGACGAGCATCAGGGCCGTGTGCAGCGCCGCCGTGCCGTTGACGACCGCCACCGCCCGCTTCGCCCCGGTGAACGTCGCCGCCTCCTCCTCGAACCGCGTCACGTACGCCCCGGCCGAGGAGACCCAGCCGGTGTCGAGGCACTCCTTGACGTACGTCCACGCCGAGCCGCCGATGGTCGGGGTGTGCAGCGGGATGAACTCGCTCCCGCCGCCGACCACCTGCCGGGCGCTCTCGATGAGTCGGGCCGTGTCGAACCGGGTATCGCTTTGAGACTGGACCGTCATGGACCTGCTTTCGTCGTGGACCTGGCGTCGCCGCCGTCGCGGGCCGCCATTTTAACCGTTCCGGGCGCGGGCCACCAGCACTAAGTCCCGCCGTGACAGGCCCCTGGCGAGCGGCCGCCCCCACTCAGGATTGATCGGCGGGGGGCTTGACGGTATCTTGAACAATCGCGGGAACAGTTTTGCCCCTCACTTCGTTTCAGAAACTGCCGTGACACGCGTGCTCAGCTCCAGTTCCGCTCCGCCGCTCCGGACCGCCGCCTCGCCGCTGCGATTGTGGCTCGGCCTGTTCGCCGCCGCGCTGCTGCTGTACGGCTTCACCGCTGCACGGACCATCCAGTGGCAGGATTCCGGCCTGCTGGTGCTCCGCGTGCTCGACGGCGAGCTGGTCAACCCGATGGGCCTGGCACTGACCCACCCGCTGTACTACTGGCTCGCCTCGGCCGCGGTTCGCCTGCTGCCGGTCGAGCCGGCGTTCGCCCTGCCGCTGGCGAGCAGTCTGATGGGCGCCGTCGCGGTGGCGAACGTGGCCCTGTGCGTCTGGATGCTCACCCGCCGCCGCTCGGCCGCGATCTTCAGCGGCCTCACCCTCGCCCTCGCCCACACCTTCTGGCAGCTTGCCACCCTGCCCGAGACCTACACCCTCTCCGCCGCCCTGCTGACCGCCGAGATCGCCTGCCTGATCGCCTTCTTCCAGGGCCGGGGCCGACGGTGGGCGCTCGTCATGTGGCTCTTCGCCGGGCTGGGACTGGCGAACCACAACCTCGCCCTGCTCTCGCTGCCGGTGCTTGTCGCCGTCACCGGCTGGGCCTGGCGGAAAAGGCTGCTCAGCGGGCCGCAGATCGCCCTCGCTCTCGTCCTCTGGCTGGTGGGGACGCTGCCCTACAGCGCAATCGTGCTCGAGCACGCGGTCCAGACCGGCGACCTCGGCGGGACCGTCCAGTCCGCCCTCTTCGGCGACGGCTATCAGCAGAACGTCCTCAACGTCCAATCGCCCATCCGACCGCTGGTCATCGGATCGCTGTTCGTGCTCATGAATTTCCCCAACCTCGCCCTGCCGCTGGCGGTGTGGGGCATCGCCCGCGGTCGACGGGTGACGCGAAGCCGCATCATCCGGGCCGCGCTCGCCGCGGAGCTGGCGATCTTCTTCCTCTTCGCCATCCGCTACAACGTCGTCGATCAGCACTTCTTCTTCCTCCCCGCCTACTGCCTGCTGGCGATCTTCGCCGGCCTGGGCTGGACGCTGCTGCTCGACCGCGCCGACGAGAAGCGATGGGCGCGGGCGGGCCTTTTCGCCGCCGCCCTGCTGCTGGCGGTGACGCCGTCGCTCTACGCGATCGCCCCCCGCGTCGCCCGCGAAGCGAACGTCCTGGGCAGCCTCGAGCGAGACAAGCCCTACCGCGACGACTACCGCTACCTGCTCCTGCCCTGGTCGGCCGCGGAAGTCTCGGCCCACCGCATGAGCGAGGCCGCGACCGACCTCGCCGGCCCCGGGGGCATCATCGTCGCCCGCGACGGCATGGGCCGCTTCGCCATCGAATACCAGCTCCGCCGCCGCGGCTGGGAAAACGTCGAGCTGCGGTCCGACCTGCCCGCCCATCTCGCCCGCGACGCGGCCGAGCAGAATCGCCCGGTCGTCCTCGTGCCCCGCTCGGTCAGCGAGCCCGACCTGCCGGACCACGTCGGCCCCTGGCTCCGCCAGGGCGAGATGTACGTGCTGGGGCGCTGATCCGCCCGTCCGCCCTACTCGGGCCTGATCATCTCCCCCGGCACGGCCATCGCCACATAGACCGGCCGATGGTCCGACTCGCACGCCGGACCCACCTCGTGATGTGCCGCAGCGATCTCCCCGCTCGCCCAGACGTGGTCGATCGGGATCGACAGCATGGTGGGCATCCAGCTCGGCCAGGTCCCGCCGCGCCAGGGAGCATGGCCCACGTTCCGCAGCCCGGACCGCCGCTCGAACCGCGCATAGCCCCGCCCCAGCGGCGTGCTGTTGAAGTCCCCCGCCACCACGGTCGGCCGACCGAGCTCCGCCGCCTCGCGGGCAAACTTGGTCAGGCGATCCACCTGCCTGAGCTGCTGCTCCCACAGCTCCGGCGTGCGCGGCGAAAGCAGGTGCACCTGCGCCAGGTGAAGCGGCGCCTCCCCGCCCAGATCGACCCGGTAGTAGCGAATCCGCCGCTGGTCGGGCGGGGTGATGGGCTCGACGGGGGTCAGGCTCAGGCAGACCGCACGGTACCGCTGCTGGACCTCATAGCCCATCTCGCGGAAGACCTGCCAGTCCATGCCGTAGGGCGCTTCGCTGATCAGCACCAGCTCCGGCCGGCGCTCGCCGATCCACCTCACCAGCTCCGCGTCCTCCGCCGGGTTGGTCACCCCGGCGTTGTAGATCACCATCCCGAACGCGACCGATTCCCCCGCCGGACGCGGGCCTGCGTCCGGCCAGTACGCCGGCAGGCTCAGGCCCATCACCGCCACCGCCACCGCCGCGGGCACGACCGCCGTCAGTCGGCGGTGCTGCCACGTCGCCAGCCCCGCCGCGACCAGCAGCCAGAATATCACCTGCAGCCCGGTCCACTGCACGACCAGGTCCAGCCCGTAAGGCTGATCGCCCCAGAGATGCGCCAGAAGCAGCACCGCCATCGCCAGCAGCCCCCCCGCCGCCAGCAGCCGCAGCCAGAACTTCCCCGGCGAAGCGGGTGCGTCGAGCCAGTCCATCAAGCTGCGATCCCTCACCCGCCGACTCCAATCTTCCCAAGCCACGAGCCACGAGCC
>JBKHFW010000013.1:0-56927 GCA_046540025.1 Phycisphaeraceae bacterium | reverse complement strand
GTCATCGCCCGAGGCGACGTCGTCGTTTGTGTCGTCGTTGCTGTCGGGGTTGCCGGGGTCGGCGGTCTGATCGGTCGAGCCATCAGTCACGTCGCCCGCATCGGCGAACTGGTCGTTGAGCTGATCGCCGGCCGGCGTCCCGGCTTGGTCTCCGGCGTCCTCGCTCGATCCGCCGCCGCCGGAGCCGCCCCCTGCGGAGCCGCCGCCACCGCCGCCGCCACTGCCGCCACTTCCGCCGCCGATGCCGCTGCCCCCGCCGCCACCGCCACCGCCGCTACCGCCCGAGGCGGCCTGGTCGATCTGGCCGCCGCTCGTACGCAGAGCCTCACGCGGCATCCAGCGGAGGTTCGGGTCGCTCGGTTCGAACTCGGCCGTGGGGTCGCCAAGCTCCTGGGCGGGGGCTTCTTCCTCCGCCTCGGCCGGGGCGTCCTGCGCCGGCTCATCGGCGTCCGGCTGGGTTTCGTCGGGAGTCTCCGCGGTCTTCGCGTCGTCGCTCGACTTGTCGTCGCCGAAGCGCTGCTTCCGCTCGGCCTCCCGCGCGGCCAGCTCGGCCTCTCGCTTCGCCTTCGCGTCCTCAAACTGCTCCTGACGGATCTTCTCGCGCAGGGCTTTTTTGAAAGGCTCGACGTCGGCGATGCTCAGTTCGCCGTCGCCGCTGAAGTCGCCCAGCAGGATCAGGTCGTTCGGCCCCATTCCGGGGTGGCTGGCCAGAAACTGCTCGGGCTCGGTCACCGCCTCGGCGAAGAGGCGGATGTCGTCCTTGGTGAACTCGCCGTCGCCGTTGAAATCGCCCATCGGCCGGCGCGTCGCGTCGGTCGGCGGGGCGGGTATCGCCGGCCGGGCGGTCGCGAGCAGGCGGAACGCGGTGTCCACCGGGCCGACGCTGCTGACGCGGATGATGTACTCGCCCGCGGCCACCTGCCGGGCGAGCTGCCCGGTCATCGTCGAGCCGAGCACGTCGCCTTCGCTGCTCACCAGCTCAAGCTGCGGATAGCCCTCGGCGGCGTCGAGCTGGAGGAACACGTCGCGGTCGTCGTCGAGCCGCAGGCGGTACCGCTGCCGGGTCCGCTCGGGCGTGAGCTCGCCATCGAGCGCCCACTGCTTGACCTTCGCCTGCTCCGGCTGTTCGGCCGCGGGCGCCTCGGCGGCTGCCGGCGCGGGCGGCGCGGACGGCGCCGTCTCCTGCGCCAGGCTCGGCGAGGCGGTCACCACCGCCAGCAGGGCGGTCGCGAAAAGCGTCGTGCTGCGTCGAATCATGTGCGTCATCGTGGCCATGGAGAGAGTCCCGGTTCGCAGGGTCATCCGAGCGGGGTTACAGCTCGAATTTCGTGCGGTCCGCAAGAGAAAGTTAGCAGTACCCGCCACGTTCTCCGGATTTCTCTCTTTTCCCGCCTTGGCTGTCCGTCACGTTCCGCCCAGCCGGCACAGGCCGACCCGGCGGGGGGCGTCTCTCGCGTCAGTTCGCCTGCTCCGGCGTGGGTACCGCCAGGCTCGCCACGCCCTCACGCAGGGCATAGCGGGTCAGGTCGGCGAGCCCGCGGAACTTCAGCTTCTGCATCACCTGATAGCGGTGGGCGTCCACCGTCTTCACGCTCACCTTCATCCGCTTGGCGATGTCCCGGGCGAGATATCCCTCGGCGAAATACCGCATCACCTCCCGCTCCCGCGGGGTCAGCGAGGTCAGCCCGTGGCCGTTGCCGTTGCCATTGCCCGCCGGCTCACGGATGTAGCGGTCGATGACGAAGCTGGTCAGCCCGGCGCTCAGATAGGTCTGTCCGCCCGCGACCGTCTTCACCGCCTGGCGAAGCTCGTCGAAGGAGGCGTCGCTGTGGACGCACCCGCTCGCCCCGGCCTGAAGCAGTTGCCCGACCAGCCGCGCCTCGCTTTGCATCGCCAGCCCGACCACGCGGACGCCCTCCTCGGCGTCGGCGATCTGCGTCACCACGCCCGCCCCGGCCGGGTCGGCGAGGGCGAGGTCGATCAGCACCACCGCGGGCCGAAGCTCGCGGGCCAGCCGGACGGCGTCGCCCGCGCTGCCGGTGTCGGCGAGCACGTCGAAGCCGTCGCGCTCAAAGAGCAGCCGCAGCCCCTGTCGGAGCATCTCGGCGGCGGTGACGAGGATGAGGGTCGCTTGCATCGGAATGATCGCGCCCCGCGTCGGGCGGGATGGGCAGGTGGTGCGGCTGCGAATTTCGGTCGCGGCGGAATCGCCGCTGTGAGGCCGTGAGCGGGGGTGGCGGCCGCGATCAGCATAGGCTCCGCCCCTCTCGCCTGCGCTTGCTCTTCGCGCCATCGAGCTGGCCAGTCGGATGGTTTTCGTGGGCTCCCCCTCCAATGAGGCGAGCCGATCGGGACCGCTGACGTCCGAGGACGGCGGACGTTCCCTTCTCTCCCGTCGGCACATGCCCCTCCAGGCTTGAGCCGAACTGGCGGGAGAGCCGCGGCTTTCGCAGGCGCGTCCCGACGTCGTCGGGCTGCCGCGAAGCGGCGCTCGGCCGGTGAAAAGAACTTCCCTCCCCGGCCTCCCCACAGCCGCCACCCCTCCGAGCGGCGGCCGCAGGTTCCGTTCCGGCAATATACCACCTGGCGAGGCGGGAGCAAATTCTTTTTCTGAGTCGCCCTAAGTGATTTGCGTAGGCCGGAACAGGAGACTTCTGTGTCCTGAAAAGGCCTCCCCGTGCCGGCCCGGCTCGGCAGCGGGTGAAATGGCGTGGCGCTGCGGCGGCGCAGCGGGCGTCACCGCGGGTTCTACAGAGCCCGCCACCGGGCGAGTTCGGCGTTGATCTCCTCGAGATCGAAGGTGTCGGGATCGAGATCTTCCTCTTCCTCGAGTCCCATCCACCCTCGCAGGTCGTCGTGCTCCGGGTGGTCCGGGTCGTCGAGGGCGTCGAGCAGCTCGTAGTAGCCCCACACGCCGCCGCAGTCCTCGGGTGGCGCGGCGAGTCGGCCGGTGAGGCAGGCGGGCGGCTCGACGCCGGGCTTGAGGTCGTCGGGAGCGAGGACTTTCTCCACCTTGATCAGGTGCTCCCAGCCGTCGCCGAAGTCGTACTCGTAAATGAGCTTGCGCCGGCCCTGCGGGTGGAGCTCGGCGAGGGTGACGGCGTCCTCGTCCTCGCCATCGAGATCAAGCGGGTCGCCGAAGGGATCTTCGCGAGGCGCGAAAAGCCGCTCGCCGCTGGCGGCGGTGCGCAACTCGTCCCAGCGTTCCTCCTCGGCGAGTCGGCCGAGCGCCGTGAGGTCTTTGAGAGCTTTGTCCTTCAGCCGAAACTGGTGCAGGTGGCTGTTGGTCCAGTCCATGGCGATCTGGATGATCTCGTGGAGCTGGCCCAGGGTGATCTCGCCCGGCACGAGCAGCCGCCGCCAGATGGGCGGTTTCGTGTCGCGGAGGTCGACGCGGATCTGGTAGATGTCGCGGCTCATGCCCTGAGTGTGCGCGCCTGGCCGGGCGGGATCAAGTGGCGGGGCGGTAAAGGATCCGCTCACGCCGCGAGTTGGTCGCGCTGCAGCGTGGTGCGGGTGCCGGCGTTGCCGGGCTGACGGCTGATCAGGCCGCAGAGTTCGAGATGCTCGAGCGCGTCGCGCAGGGCGCGGCGGGTGACGCCGAGGCGGCGGGCGAGGCCGGCTTCGCTGTCGCCCGCTTCCGGACGGGCGGGCGCGAGCGGGCGGCAGGCAGCGATTGCGGCGTTGAAGTGGGTGCTGCCACTCTGCGTGCGGGCAAGGTCGAGCAGGAGCCCGAGCCCAGCCGAGGTGCTTGGGTCGGTCACCGCGTTTGCCATGACGGCCAGTCGGTGCCGGCAGACCCGCCGCTCGTAGCAGGCGAGCCAGGCGAGCGTCGCGGGCAGCAGCCGGGCGGGGCGGGGTATGGCCTCCGCGGCGGCCTGGCAAGGCGGCTTCGGGGTCCGGTCTGTCCACGCGGTGGAGCGGTTGCGCCTGGCCGGAGCGGTCGCCGGGGTCTGCGGCGGCAACAAAAAAACTATTGGGGGCGGCGGGGCCGAGCGGTTACACTGCTTCGCCATCCGTGGCGCGGCACCTTCGCTACCGTCCGGTGCGAACGGCGATTGCTCCGCATGCCGGGACTTCAGGAGTTGCCCGATGTTCATGCTTCGCAAGCTGCTCAAGCTCGTTCGGGGTCAGGTCACGCCGCTGCAGGTGATGGTGGCGTGTACGCTCGGGGCCGCGATCGGCTTCATGCCGGGCCTGGCCCAGGCGCCGGGGCTGCTGCTCGTGCTGACGCTGCTGCTGGTGCTGCTCAACACGCCGCTGCTGCTCGCCGGCGTGGTGGCGGGGCTGGCGGCAGTTGCGTCGCTGCTGCTTCTGCCGGTCAGCTTTCAGGTCGGGCGCTTCCTGCTCGACGGGCCCGCTCAGCCGGTGTTCGAGGTGCTCATCAACGCGCCGGTGCTCGCCCTGTTCGGCTTCGAGTACTACGCCACGACAGGCGGGCTGGTGGTGGGCCTGCTGCTGGGAGCGCTGCTGGGGGCCGGGGTGAACGCCGGGCTCGGCGGGTTCCGCCGCAAGATGGCGGCCCTGGAGCAGGGCTCGGATCGCTATCAGCAGTGGATCGCCCGGCGCTGGGTGAGGGTTCTGGCCTGGCTCGTCGCCGGCCGCGGGCCGAAGCAGGGCTACCAGGCCATGCTCGAGGCGAGGCGGCGGACCCAGCCCGTGCGGCTGCTGGCCGTGCCGCTCGTGCTGGGCGTGTTCGTGCTCGCGGCGGTCGGGAGCATGTTCTTCAGCGGTCCGCTCGTCCGGGCGGCGCTGCAGGGCAATCTGGAGCGGGCCCACGGGGCCACGGTCGACGTCGCCAGCGCCGAGGCCAGCCTGCGCGAGGGACGCCTGGTGGTCGAAGGCCTGGCCATGGCGGACCCCAGCGCCCTGGAGACCGACCTCTTCCGGGCCGCCCGGCTGGAGGCCGACTTCAGCGTGAGCGATCTGCTGCGCCGGCGGGTGTCGATCGACCGGGTCGTCCTCAGCGAGGCTCGCAGCGGCGTGCCCCGCCAGGTGCCTGGCGTGCTGACCCGTCCCCGCCCGCAAACCCCTCCTCCCGAGCCCGATTCGGGGGGCGATCCCGGGGCCGAGCCGGGCGGCGACAAGACGCTCGACGACTACCTCGCCGAGGCGGAACAGTGGCGCGACCGGCTGCGCCAGCTTCGACGCTGGCTGGAGCGGATCGACGGTGGGGACCAGCAGCCCGCGACCGGGGAGTCCGCCGCCGGGGAGCCGGGGGAGACGCTGCGCGAGCGCCTGGCCCGCCGGGTGCGCGAGGCCGGGTACGCGCAGGTGCGTGCGGAGCACCTTGTCGAAGGCGCGCCGACGCTGCTGGTGCGCGAGATGCTGGCCGAGAAGATTCGCCTCACTCAGCTCGAGGGGGAGACGCTGGACGTGCGCGGCACCAACCTCTCGACCCATCCCCGCCTCGTCGAGGCGCCGCCTGCCGTCCGGGTCAGTTCGAGCGGCGGCAGGCTGCTGGCGGACGTCGTGCTGGAAAGCGCTGCTGCGGGGGGAGCCGATCGGGCCAGCCGAATCCTTTTCGAGCTCCGCGGCGTGTCGGGTGACCGCATCGGCAAGGCGCTGGCGGTCGACGGCACGCCGCCGATCTCGGGCGGCACGCTCGACCTGACCGGCGACGGTGCCTGGCTGGGCGGCACGGTGGATCTGCCTTTCGAGGTGACGCTGCACGACGCGACGCTGGCGGCGCCGGGCATCCGCGGTCGGCGGGTTGGTCGGCTGAGCCTGCCGCTGGGCATCCGCGGCCCGCTGGACAACCCGCAGGTCCTGCTGGACGAGGACACCCTCGCCGACGCCCTTGCCCGGGCCGGTGCGGACGAACTCGCCCGCCGCGCCCGCGGCGAAGCCCGGCGGGTGATCGACGAGGCGACCGACGACGCGACGAAGCGGCTGCCGGGCGAGGCCGGCCGACTCCTTCGCGGGTTGATTGGCAGCCAGGACTGAGACATCGCGGAAACAGGCGGCAAGCCCGGCAACGGTGGAGCATGTATCCAAGTTGCTTCAGGGGGACGCCCGTCAGGCGACACGCCGGTTACGGCTCGAGGACGACCTTCTTCTGCTCGCCCTCGGTCACGAGCTTCCATTCGCCGGCCGGGGCGCGGTCGAAGGGGTCGGGCCACGCCACCGGCACGCGCTGGCGGCTGCCGAAGTGAGTGTAAGTGTTGGTGTAGAAGGCGTTGAGGTCGATCCACGTCACCAGGCCGATCCACTCCTCCCGGCTCAGCTCGACCTGCTCGCGGTGCTCGGGGTCCTCCAGCAGGGTGGTGACCAGCCTGCTCCGGGTCGAGCCGAACTGGTAAGGCTCGCTCACCTCAGGGCCGCTTTTGTAGTTGGAGATCGCCACGAGCTGGCCGTCGAGCTCGTTGTTGTAGTACCGCTTGAACCACGCCCGGTGGTTTTCGCTGGTGAAGGTGGGGTCGCCGCGGTGCCACATGTTGATGTAGAAGTCGCGGGCCGGCGTCGGCTCGTCCGCCTCGAGGCCGAACATCGACCGGTAGGACTGGTTATAGCCGGAGACCTTCCGGCCGCTCAGCTCGATGCCCCCGGCCGGGTCCTGCTGACCGTGGCAGCTCACGCAGTTGCGATCGAGGATCGGCTGGACGTGCTGCTCGAAGTCGGGCGGGGCGGCGCTGCCCCACATCGGCGGCTCGGGGACCGAGGCGGGGCGCTGCATGGCCTGCGGCGTATAGCGGCTGATGTCCGCCGGGCTCGCCGCGCGGGTCTCGTGGCAGCCGATGCAGCCTCGCGTTTCGCCGGGCTGGAAGGTGGCGTTGCTGCGCATCCGCCGCACTTCCATGTAGTTCTCGTCCAGCGCCTGGAAGTAGACGGGCTGCCTCGCCGGCACCTGGAAGTAGGCCGAGCCGTCCTCCTCGACCGGCACGACGCCGATCGAGCGCGCCGGCGACCAGCCGTTGAAGCCGACGATCGGCGTCCACGGGCCCGCGGGGTTGTAGTGCAGGTCGTCGAAGGCGATGCCCTCGGCGCTCTCGGTGTCGCGCACGCAGGGCCAGGGCATGTGCTGGGCGATGCGGATGTATTTCACCGTGCCCGGCTCGACGTCCTCCAGTCCCTCGTTCACGTTGCTGATGTACACCTCCGCGTCCGTTCGCGTCGGGTCGGTCGCGTCGACGAGGATCGGCGGCACGGGGCGGGCCCGCAGGGGCATCGCGGCGGTGACGGAGCGCTTCTTGTCCCGGCGGATCAGTTCCTTGTTGCCCCAGACGTCGACGTAGTAGAGCGCGTAGCTGCGGCTGTGGCCCCGGCCCGGGCGGTTGTAGGAGTAGGAGACGAGCAGGCTCTTGTCCGAGAGCGGGTAGGGCGCGTGGTAGTAGCCGCCCGCGTCGCGGACGCCACCCTCGGCCACTGTCGGCCAGGGGCCGTAGCCGCCCTCCGTGGGCGAGACGTTCGGGGTGAGGTTGCGCATCGCTGCGCCCTCGTTGATGCCCATGGCGGTGTCGACGAGAAACACGCTGCCGACCGCCCCGACGTGGTGGCCGCAGGCGATCGCCATCAGCGTATCCGTGCCGGGCACCTGCCGGGCCTGACGCAGTGACATCGGCGGCTGGGGCACGTGCTGCTTGTAGAAAGCGTCCATGCCCGTGCCGTCGGGCCGGGACTGCCAGAGGGTGTGCGGCAGGTAGAGGTGGCGCTCCTGGTATTCCCAGTGCAGGAACATCAGCTTGCCGTCGTCGGTGACGCGGGGGTAGCGGTCGAAGTCCTTGTTGTTGCTCAGCGGGTGGACGCCCGAGCCGTCGCCGCGGGCGCGATACAGGTTGGTGATCATCTTGTCCTGGCCCGGGTTTCCGGCGCACTGGCTGCCGTAGTTCGAGCGGTCGGAGCAGAAGACGATGTCGCCGCTGGGCAGGTAGGCGGGCTCGTAGTCGTCGTTCCACCTGGCGTCGGTGAGCTGGCGCAGCTCGCCGGTGTCGAGCGCCAGCTCCCAGAGGTGGGCCCGGCGGGAGCGCTGCCCCTTGGCGTCGTTGAGCCCGCGGATGCCGTTGAACAGGCGGCGCTGCACGCCATCGGACACGAGCTCGCGGGCCTGCTCGCGTCCCTCGGCCAGGATCTGGGGCCACTCGGGCTGCTCGGCGAAGGAGAAGAGGACCCGCCCGGCGTCCCAGGCGAGGTCCACGCCGCGCAGGTGCCCGGGGCCGAGCCGGCCTTGCAGGAGCGGGGTGATCTCGCCGCCGGGGTGGAGCCCGTCCTGGATGTAGATCTCTCCGTCCGCGCCGAAGATGTCGAGCAGATCGCCCTGGGTGATGTTGAACGAATCGTTGCCGTTGCGCACCGCGTAGAGCAGGCGGTCGAAGGCGAGGTCGGGGTTCTGCATGACCACCTGGCGGCAGGCGAGGCGCTGGCGGACGTACTGCCGGCGCAGCTCGCCCATGTCCACGGACGGCTGAGCCGCCATCTGCTCGAGGGCCGTGAGTTCGTCGTTCATCTGCGCCAGGTGCTCGGCGCAGGCGGCCTGTTGAGGCGGCGTCCCCAGCTTGCGCACGCGCTCGGCGACCTGCCGGGCCCGCTCGGCGGCGGCGGTCGCTTGCTCGAGCAGTCCGGCCGGGCTGCGGTGGACCCCGAAGAGGTACGCCCGGCGGAGGTAGTCGTCGGCCAGCGCCTGATCGCCATCCACGGCCTCCCAGCGGGCGAACCACGCAGCCTCGGCCGGGTCGGGCCAGGGCCGGGGGAAGTTGCCTTCGCAGGCCATGCTCAGGCGGACGTCGATCGCCCACTCCGCCAGGGCGCGGGCGGCGGGGTCGGGACTGTCCAGGAGCGCTGCCGCGCGTCGGCCGATCTCGTCGGTGGGCAGCAGCGCCGCGTCGTCGTTGCCCCCGCGGCGGGGCTGAAAGCCTTCAGCGCAGTGGAAGAGGAGCTCGGCCCGCATCAGGTCGGCTTCGGCCCCCTCCGCCGCCAGTCCGTCGAGCACGGCGCGGGCCGCGGCGGGATCGCGGGCGAGCCGGTCGCCCATCGCCTCCAGCGCCGGGCCGACCTCGCCCTGCTGCGCAAGCAGGTCGCGGGCGCGGGCCAGCTCCTCGCCGGGCGAAGGGGCCGCTTCGCCCTGCCCGGACGCGGCGATGACGATCCATAGTGAAACGAGGCAAACGGCGGCAAGGGCGAGCTTTGAGAGATGCTGCACGGCGACTGCTCCTCCCCACTGGGGGGAAACCCCGCCCCATATTCGGATTCCGAAGTATTGTAAGCCAAGTGGCCCGGGATGCACCCGTGGGGCTGGAACTTTGTACAGCAGCCCGCGCCGCGATGCTCGATCTCGGCCCGCGTTCCTGCAAGTCGCGGAAGACCTTTGGGCCCGGCCCAGGCGGTCGGGGGCCGGGCGGGCGACGGAAGGGGGGTCGCGATCGCCCGCCCGCGGCGGGGTCGTGGCCGGGTTGAGCTGTTGTTGCGGTCCTGCCCGCGTGGTATCTTTGTGGCGGATCGAGACTCGCTCGATGCAGCCGGGGCAAGCAGATCGAGGTTCGGACGACCGTCCGGGGCGCCTGCCGTTTCGGATTTCCTGATGAGTTGACCGCCGCATGTCCCGGGGGGCGCCAGTCAGACAGGGGGAGATCATGAGCCGCAAGCGGTGGATGCGTCGGAATCTGCGTCGTCTTCGTCGGGGCCGGCAGCGCCGGCCTGCGGTCCGCGAGCGCGTCTGGCGGCCGCTGGAGATGCTCGAGCCGCGGGTGCTGCTCAGCGCGGACGGGCTGGGCTGGCACGGCGCGACCGGCGCGCAGCCGGGGGTGGTGGCCACGGTCGCCTTCTCCGCCTCGACGGATGATGTCCGCCACGCGACGTCGGCGAGCACGG
Organism: Phycisphaeraceae bacterium; assembly: GCA_046540025.1. Classification (GTDB taxonomy): domain Bacteria; phylum Planctomycetota; class Phycisphaerae; order Phycisphaerales; family Phycisphaeraceae; genus JBKHFW01. The sequence goes on along the minus strand of JBKHFW010000013.1, from coordinate 47,123 downwards.
GCAGTGAGATCGAACGCGTGAGCGTCGCCCGTGACGGCATGGGAGCCAATGCCTACAGCGAAGGGCCGGCGCTGAGTGCCGACGGCCGCTACGTCGCGTTCCAGAGCATGGCCGACAACCTCGTGCCGGGCGACACGAACGGCTTCCGCGACATTTTCATCTACGACCGCCAGACCGGCACGCCCGAGCGGATCAGCGTCGCGGCGGACGGCTCGCAGGCCAACGGCGACAGCCACGGGGACCTGTCCTTCAGCGGCGACGGCCGATTCGTCTGCTTCGACAGTTCCGCCAGCAACCTGGTGGAGGGGGACGACAGCGAGTTCATCGACGTGTTCGTCTACGACCGCGAGGGCGGCGGCCTCGAGCTCGTGAGCGTGGCGTCCGACGGAACCCAGGGCAACGGCCACAGCTACGCTGCCGGGCTCAGCGAGGACGGGCGGTACGTTCTCTTCGCGAGCTATGCCAACACGCTGGTGGACAATGACACCAACGCCTCGGGGCCTCACGCCGCCAGCGCCCGCGACTACTTCGTGCGCGACCGCGAAACCGGCGAGACGGAGCGTGTCAGCGTCGCCTCGGACGGCAGTGAGGCCAACGCCAACAGCTGGTCCGGCTCGATCAGCAGCGACGGCCGATACGTCGCGTTCCACAGCGAGGCGGACAACCTCGTCGCGAATGACAGAAACGACGCGGACGACGTCTTCATCTACGATCGGGACACGGACCGGATCACGCGGGTGAGCGTCACGCCGGACGGCATGGAGGCAAACGCGAACAGCCGCAGCGGCAGCCTGAGTGCGGACGGCCGGTACCTCGTGTTCGACAGCTATGCCAGCAACCTCGTGCCGGGCGATACGAATAACGCAAGCGACGTCTTCGTCTACGACCGGGAGACGGGCCGGACCGAGCGGGTGAGCGTCGCCGCCGACGGCACGGAGGGGGATCGCGGCAGTTGGGGCGGCAGCCTGAGCGCCGATGGCCGCTTCGTGGTGTTCGACAGCCCCGCCAGCAACCTCGTGCCGGGCGACACGAACGGCCACTGGGACGGCGACAACCCGGGCAAGGACATCTTCGTCCGCGACCTGGCGACGGGCGCGATCCAGCGGGTGGACCTGTCCGCCGACGGGGAGCAGGGCAACGGCGAAAGCTGGAGCGGGGCGATCAGCGGCGACGGCCGCTACGTCGGCTTCGTGAGCCTCGCGAGCAACCTCGTCCCCGGCGACACCAACAACGTCAAGGACGTCTTCGTCGCCGCCAACCCGATCGCTCCGACCCGCTCGCCGCTGTTCGACGGCGGCGGGGTGGGGTCCGTCAGTGACGAGATGTGGCAGGCCCGCATCGCCGAGCCCGCGGACATCGACGGCGACGGGGACATCGACGTCGTCTCGGCCACCCGCGGCGCCCTGGGCTGGCACGAGAACCTCGGCGACGGCACCTTCGCCGACGTCCGCTGGATCGCCTCGGACGGCCCGTTCACCGGCTCGCTGGTCGTGGCCGACTTCGACGGGGACGGCGATCCCGACATCGCGGCCGGGCGGGGGCAGAGCCTGGTCTGGTACGCCAACGACGGCGGCAGCTTCGGCAGCGCGGAGACGATCGACACCCTCGCCGGCGATCAGGCCGGCTTCCAGCACGTCAGCGCAGGCGACCTCAGCGGCGACGGCCGGCCCGACCTCGTCGCCGCCCGAACCAGCGACGTGGTGTGGTACGCGAGCACCGACAGCGGCTTCAGCAGCGCCCGCACCGTGGCGAACGTGTCGCAGCGGGGCAATCCGGTGGCGGCGGACGTCGACGGCGACGGCCACCTCGACGTGGTCGCCAGCGTCGGCCGCTTTCTCTACTGGTATCGCCACGACGGGGCCGGCGGGTTCGGCTCCGGCCGCTTCATCGCCAGCAACATGCCGGCAAACGATCTGCTCGCCGCCGACCTCAACCACGACGGCCGCACCGACCTGCTGGTCACGCAGGAAGACCGCGTCACCTGGTTCGCCAACGCCGGAAGCGGCGAGTTCGGCTCGCGCACCCTCGACGGGATCGGCGTCCGCGTGAACTTCCACTCGGCTGACGTCGCGGACATCGACGCAAACGGCACGCTCGACGTGCTGGTGACGAGCGAGAACCATCCCGCCGAGGAGAACGCGAGCATCGTCGCCTGGTACGCCGGGGACGGCCGCGGCGGCTTCGGCGAGCGGCAGTCCATCTGCAACGACGCCATGCAGACCGCCCGCGTCGCGGACATCGACGGCGACGGCGACCTGGACGTGGTCGGCGCGCTGCACCTGGACGGCCGCGTCGCCTGGTACGAGAGCCTCCTGGCGGACAGGCAGCCGACCTTCATCGGCGACGTGACGGGCGACGGCTCGGAGAATGTGATCACGTTCGACGGGTTCACCGCCACCTGGCGGGTGGCGTCGATCGATGGGGGACGCCGGACCGAGGAAACCTGGGCCAACTGGTCCGCCGATGGCGGCTGGCGGAATCCGATCGCCGGGGACTTCAACGGCGACGGCCTGATGGATGTCGCGGCGCAGAACGCCAGCAACGCCTGGTGGGTGGGCGTCTCCAGCCGGACGGGGTTCACCTCGAGCTTCTGGGGCTGGTGGAACCCCGAGTTCGGTTTCCAGAGCGTCCATGCCGGGGACTTCAACGGCGACGGCCGAACGGACCTGTTCGGCCAGACCACGAGCGGCGTCCGCTGGGTCAGCCAGTCCGTCGGCAACCGTTTCCAGACCAGCGGGTGGGGCCACTGGCCGTCGCGCATCGCCTGGGACAACCTGATGGTCGGCGACTTCAACGGCGACGGCCGGGACGACCTCGCCGGCCGGTTCGTCAACGCCAGCGGCACGGATGTGTGGTGGGTGGCCGAGTCGGACGGCTCCCGGCTGAACAACCGCTTCTACTCGGGCTGGCCGGGCGACACCGGGGAATGGCAGGACGTGAGGTTCATCGCGGCGGACTTCGATGGCGACCGGATCGACGACATCGCCGGTCGATGCCCGGCCAGCGGCAACTGGTGGCTGGGCATCAGCGAGCGACGCGAGAGCGGACCGCGTTTCGCGCCCCAGGGCTGGGGCCAGTGGAACGCCAGCCGCAACTGGACCGCAGCCCTCGTCGGCGACTTCAACGGCGACGGCCGGGACGACCTCGCCGGCCTGCTCGAGGAACGCCAGGCGAACGTCTGGTGGCTCAGCCGATCCGAGCAGCGCATCATCAGCCCCTGGCCCGGGATCGCCGGCCGCTTCGACACGAGCTTCTTCTCCGGCTGGGTGAGCGCCAGCCACTCGCTGCTCGCGGGCGACTTCAACGGCGACGGCTCCGACGACCTGCTGGGCCAGGACGCCGCGGGCTACTGGTGGTGGCTCCAGGGCGGCGAAGGCAACTCGTCGCGGCGGCGGCTGAGCTAGCTCAGCGCCACTCGCGCCTGGGACCGGGCCAAAGCCGCCGGGGCCTGGGCAGGTGATCCGCTTCCCCGCCCATGTCGGGGGAACGTTTTTGCCGGCACGCACCGGCCGGGCGCATGGAAACGGCCCTCGCGCCGGGGCGCGAGGGCCGGGGTGGGATCAGCGCCGGGCCGGGCGTCGCAGCCTGCCGCGGCGACTGCGTCTAGCGCTCGCCCGCCGAGATGGCGAACAGGGCGATGTTGCCGGTGCGCGGTTCGCTCGAGCGCATCAGGTCGATGGAGGCGATCTCCTTCTCCGGATGCGGGTTCTGCCACTGGACGCTGTAGAGCGTGCTCCAGCCGTGGATGCCGCCGGTGTCGCGCGTCGTGGGAATCGTCCACGCCACGTCCGCCTGCGGCAGGTCGTTCGGCTTGCCAGCGTACCAGTGGGTGATGTTCTCGCCGTTGACCACCGGGATCGCCACCTCGCTGCCGTCCGCGTAGTTCACCACGTAGCGGGCGATCTCCACCGCCTCGCCCCGCTTTTCGGGCCGGAGGTGAGCCGTGTGCAGGAACGCGAGACGGTCCGCCCTGCGTCCCACCGGGATGCCGGTGACGTGCTCGTCCTCCGCCTCCGACTGGTAGCCGGCGAGGGTGATCACGCTGCCCTGGAGGCTGCGGCCCTCCTGCTCGACGTGGTAAACCACGCCGTCGAGCACCTGGGCGCCCGAATCCAGCGGCTGGAGGTCCGCCCCGTAGCGGCCCTCCTGGAAGAACCGCGGCCGCTGAATGTTGTTGCGGAACGTGTTGAACTTCGAACCCGGGATGTACACCGGCTCCCACGCCAGCTCGCCGCGGTAGTAGGGCGTCACGTGCCCCGCGAAGTCGAGCCCGGGAATCCACGGTGCCCCGTAGGGCAGGGCCCCGAGATCGCCGCCGTCCCGGCCGGTGCCGCGTGCGGGCGAGTCTTCCCGGAGGCGGAAGTCGCCGCGCTCGGGCGCGACGAACTGCGGATCCTTGGTGATGTACTCCTCCATCGGCGGCACTTCCCGCACCTGGTCCTCGCGCTCGAGGTACTCGGGCAGCCGGTCTTCGCCGGGCCAGGCGAGGTTGTGCTCGAAGGCAATGTTCCGCTCACCCGGATTCTCGAAACTGACCATGTACGGCGTGTGGGCCGCGTCAGTGACGATGTTGTTGAACACGGTGATGTCGCGGACGTTGGGGTTGTCAGCGAAGCCGCTGATCCGGATGCCGCTGGAGGTCCACTCGATCGCGTCGGCGTGGTAGCCGGGGCTGACGATCGTGTTGTTGTAGACCGCGTGGTCGTAGATCTCGGCCGGCTGCGCCTTGTAGGTTGCCTCGCTGATCGCGATGCCCTCGCTGTGCGAGTCGACGATGATGTTCTCGTAGATGTCGAAGCCGATCAGGTTGTTGCTGCCCTCGGTCGAGCAGGGGATGCCGGTGAACACCTCGTAGCCGAAGTTGCGATACACCTTCAGGTTGCGGATCGGCAGGCCCCACGAGTCGATGTAGATGCCGTTGAGGCTGTGGCCGACGTAGTTGTAGGCGACCTCACCGTCGGCGACGCTGATGAGGTCGATCGCCTCCTTGCTCCCGCCGTACACCTCGTTGTCGTTGACCACGAAGTCGCTGTTCTCGGTGAGGTCGAGGGCTTCCTGGCCGTGGTGGGCCATGTTCATCTGGAGGTCGCGGGGGAAGTCGGCGTCGTCGCGCTCGTCGCCGTGGACGTGGAAGACCATCCGCTCGGAGTGGGGGCGGACGATGACGTTGCTGTTGCTCGTCACCTCGTCCCAGAACTTGAGGTTCACGCCGATTTCGCGGATCTGGTACGTCGTGTTGAAGCTGACGTCCAGCCCCCTGGGCCGGTCGGTGCCTTCGCGGTCGGCCCACTTGTATCGCCCGTGGGCCGAGATGGCGCACCGCAGCGAGTTCTGCACCGTCAGCCCCTGGATGCGGACGTAGCCGGTGGGGATGTCGTACACCGCGATGACGCCGAGGTCGCGCTGGAAGGACGGCCCGGTCGGGTCGTCCTGGTCGAACTGCGCCTGGTTGGGGTCGTAGCGGACGCCTTCGCCGTCGATGATCGGCGTTTCGCCGGGGTAGTTCGTCAACGTGATCCAGCGGCCGGGCTCGCCGCCCTTGCCGACCAGCTCGGCCATTCGGCTGAGGGCGTAGAACCCGCCTCGGAGGAAGATCGTGTCGCCGGGCTGAACCTCGTCGAACGCCTTCTGGATTGACCGGAAGGGGGCGTCGAACGTGCCGGGCTGGCGGTCCTTGCCGGCCCCGGGGTCCACGTAGAGGTAGCGCCCCGTTGCCGGCTTCTGCGTGCTGCTGACGCCCAGCACGGCGGCGTCGCCGTAGTCGATCCAGCTCTCGTAGCCGGGCCGGACGCGGATCTCCCGGATCGCCACCTCCGGCCGAGGGTTGGGCCAGCTCATCGCGTACAGCACGGCCAGCTCCCGGCCGTCGTCGCTGAGCTCGACGGCGCGGGTGTCCTGCGCCCACAGCAGCGGCGGGGCGACGTGCAGCCGATACCACTCCCGCACCGACTCGCCCCAGCGGACGGGGATGTCCAGCGTCTCGCCATCGGCGTAGTGGACCTCGTAGTTGTACAGGATCGGCCGATCGGGCGGCAGCTCGAGCGTCCGCTTCGCCAGGCCCTCGGCCACGCGATAGTTCTCGATGCCTTCACCCGGCTGGAAAGTCTGGAGGAACGAGAGGTGGCTCGCCTTGAACGGCTCCTCGGCCGCGACGAGCGTGCGGGTCTCGCGGTCCGACCCGTCGATGACGGCGACCGCCTGCGGATCGACCTGAAACTCGACCTCGCCCGCCCGGAGCACGCCGCTTTCCAGCCCGGCCTCGCTCAGCGATCGGCCGGCGGTCTCGAACGCCGGCAGCGGGGCGGGATTCGCCAGTTCGTGCGGGCCGGCGAAGGCGTCCGCCGCGCCGGAAAGAACCAGCCCCGCAACCAGCAGCAGGGCGTACGTCAGGTGGCTATTGTTCATCTTGACCGCCGAAAGGAGTGGGGAACGAAACCGGCGTCCACGTGGCGCCGGGCGAGTTCGTGTCATACCTGACCCCCGCGGCAGCTGTCAAGCCTTTTCCCCGCCCGCGGGGCCGATCGCCCCCGCCGGCCGCTGCGCGTCGACGAATCGGATGGCGGCGGGCTCGCGATCTGCCGGGGGCGGTCCGCATTTCCGGCGGTTGGGGATTCGCGGCCGGCAGGTTACAATCCGCGGGAAGCATTTCAGTCGTGGCGCTCACGGCCGCGGCAGCGCAGCATTTCTGTTCTGACCGGTGCGAGGAACGGCACATGAAGGCATTTGTTCGCCTGGCGGGGCGATTCGTGGCCGTGGTGGCAGTGCTGCTGACGCTGCTGATCCTTCTGGGGCGGTTCGTCACGCCGGACACCCGCGGCGAGGTCGTGCAGCGGTCGCCCGAGGAGATCGCCCGCATCGAAACAGCCCGCGACGTCACCCGCGGGTTCGACGATCCCCCCACGACGCACAAGCAGGTGGACTACGGCGCAGGGCCGTCGGCCGCGTGGTGGCCGAAGGGCGAGTCGCCCGTGCTCGCCGACCTCGTCGCCGAGGGGAAGATCGAGCCGGTCGCCGAGCGCGTCGGCCCCGAGCCGGCGGTGCTGGAAAGCTGCGATGGCATCGGCCGATACGGCGGGACGTGGCACCGGCTGGTCTCGGCCGAGTACGACGTGACCACGATGGAGTGGCGCATGGCCGGGGCGACGCTCGCGCGGTGGTCGCCGCTGGGCGAGCCGATCGTCCCCCACGTTGCGAAAGGCTGGGAGCAGCGCGACGGCGGCCGGGAGTGGATCATCTATTTGCGCAAGGGCATGCGCTGGTCCGACGGGCACCCATTCACCGCCCACGACATCCTTTACTGGTGGGAAACCCAGGCCCTGCTCTACAACGACGTGCCGACCTTCCTCCAGGTCGGCGGCGAGCCGGCCGAGATCACCGCGATCGACGACCACACCCTGCGTTTCCGCTTCGCCGCGCCCAACGGGGTGTTCCTGATCGGCCTCGCCCAGCAGCACGAGTACGCCTTTCCGAAGCACTACCTCGCGTCGGTGCACCCGAAATTCGGCGATCAGGAGAAGATCGCCCGGCTATGCGCCGAGCGGGGGTTCGCCGGCGGACCGTCGCTCTACAACCACCTCCGCTCGTGGATGAACCCCGAGTGCCCCCGGCTCTGGCCGTGGATCCTGCGCACCTATTCCCCCCAGGCGCCTTACCACTTCGTGCGCAACCCCTACTACTTCGCCGTGGATACGCAGGGCAATCAGTTGCCCTACGTCGACCGCGTGATGCTTTCGATGAAGCAGAACAAGATGATCCCCGTCGCCATGGCCGCCGGCGAGGTGTCGATGCAACTGCGCCACATCGGCTTCAACAACTACACCCTGCTGATGGCCAACCGCGACGCGGGCGACTACGACGTCTATCACTGGTACTCGGCGACGCGCTCGCCGGCGGTCGTGTTCGCCAATACGAACCGGGCGTACCAGAGCGTCGAGACCGCCGAGGTGGAGATGGACGACCCGGCCGCGGCCGAGGCCGCCGCGGGCAGAACGCTGCACCTCGGCGTGGTGGCTGAGGACAAGCGCATCCTCGCCCGGCGGGGCGACGAGGTCCGCGCTGCCGACCTCGCGAACTGGCGGGCCGAGGGGATCGAGAAGGTCACCGTCGTCACCGCGGTGCGCGAGGATTCGGTCGCGAAAATGAAGCGCGAGCTGCTCAAGGACGCCCGTTTCCGCCAGGCGCTGTCGCTGTCGATGGACCGCGAGGAGATCATCAAGGCCGAGTTTCTCGACCGCAAGCGGATGGGCGACTCGGTCCTCAGCGAGCAGATCATCCCCGCCCAGCTCGCGCCCGGGCGGGAGTCGCGCTTCCACTCCGAAAAGCTGATGACCGCGTTCAGCGAGTTCGACCTGCCGCGGGCGAACGCCCTGCTCGACGAGATCGGCCTCACCCGGCGGGACACCGAGGGCATGCGGACGCTGCCCGACGGTTCGCCGCTGACGATCTACCTCTACACCACGAGCGACTATTTCGCGAACGTGGGGATCACCGAGCTGATGATCGAGCAGTGGCGCCGGGCCGGGCTGCGGGTGGTGCTGCGGGACCGAGCCCGGCCGCTGTTCAACGCCGAGCGGGCGACGCTCGTGCACGACCTGAGCCTGTGGACGGGCGAGAGCGAGTTCAACCCGCTCAGCACGGTCCGCTCGTTCGTGCCGACGGAACTCTACAGTTGGCAGGCGCCCGGCTACGGGGTGTGGTACGAGCGGGGCGGGGCGTGGGACAACCCGGCCGCGCAGCTCGCCCCTGGTGCGGTGGCGCCGCCCGAGGACAGTCCCCTGCGCGAGGCGCAGCGGCTGTTCACGCAGGTTCAGCAGACGGTGGACCCGGCCGAGCAGGCCCGGCTGGTGCAGAAGATTCTCGACGAGTACAACGCCCCCTACTGCTGGGGGATCAGCGTCTGCACCCCGCCGCCGCAGCCGGTCGTCGTGGCGCGGGGCCTGCGCGGCGTGCCGGGCAACGCGCTGGTCGGCGCCGCGCTCGCTACCCCGGCCAACGCCGGGCCCGAGACGTTCTGGTTCGAGAAGGACACCAACTCGCCCGACGCCCGCGCCAGGATCAGCCGGTCCATGATCGAGATCCGCATGGACGGTGCCAGCGCGGCGGGCGAGGCCGGCGGCGTGGAGGTCCTCGCCGCGGGCGGCGGCTGGCTGGGAAGACTGGTCATGTGGCTGCTCATCGGCTCGCTGCTGCTGATGCTCGCCCTGGCGGCGTTCAGGCACCCGTTCGTCCTGCGCCGGCTGGCGATCATGCTGCCGACGCTGCTGGTCGTCAGCGTGGTCGCGTTCGTCATCATCCAGCTTCCGCCCAGCGACTTCCTGGAAACCCGCATCGCCGACCTGCGCATGCAGGGCGATGAGGCCTCCGCCCGCACCGTGGAGGACCTCAAACGCGTCTTCCACACCGAGGAGTCGCAGCTCAGCCGCTACCTGCGCTGGACCGGGCTGACCTGGTTCACCACGTTCGACAGCGACGACCGCGGCCTGCTCCAGGGCGACCTCGGCCGATCCATGGAGGACAGCCGACCCGTCATGGAGGTCGTCTCCGACCGCATCATCCTCACCGTGGCGGTCTCGGCGGCGACGATCGTCTTCACCTGGGTGACCGCCCTGACGATCGGCATCTTCTCGGCCGTGCGGCAGTACTCGCTGCTGGACTACGTCTTCACCAGCGTCGGCTTCGTCGGCATGAGCGTGCCGAACTTCCTGCTGGCGCTGCTGCTGATGCACTGGGGCAACGTCTGGTTCGGCGTCACCGTCACCGGGCTCTTCTCGCCCGACTACGCCGACGAGCCCTGGTCCCGGGCGAAGCTGATCGACCTCGCCAGACACATCTGGCTGCCGGTGGTCGTGCTCGGCGTCGCCGGGACGGCGGGGATGATCCGCGTCATGCGGGCCAACCTGCTCGACGAACTGCGCAAGCCCTACGTCACCACCGCCCGCGCCCGGGGCGTTCGGCCGATCCGGCTGCTGCTCAAATACCCCGTGCGCATCGCGCTCAATCCCTTCATCTCCGGCATCGGGCACCTGTTCCCGGCCCTGGTCTCGGGCGGGGCGATCGTCTCCATGGTGCTCAGCTTGCCCATGGTCGGCCCGAAGATGATCTACGCCCTGCAGAACGAGGACATGTACCTCGCCGGCTCGCTGCTGATGGTGCTGTCGCTGCTGGGCATCTGCGGCACGCTGGTCAGCGACCTGCTGCTGCTCTGGCTCGACCCGCGGGTGCGGATGGAAGGAGGCGGCGAACGATGAGCCGAGCCAGTGAGTCGCAGTGGCAACTCATCCGCAAACGCTTCGCCCGCCACCACCTGGCGGTGTGGTCGCTGAATTTGCTGATCGCGCTGTACCTCGTCGCCATCTTCGCCGAGTTCGTCGCGCCGTACGACCGAGCCAGCCGGCATCTCGACTCGGTCTGGACCCCGCCCCAGGTGCCGGTGTGGACGCCGTCGAAGGGCTGGCACGCCGAGGCGCTGCGCAAGGATGTGGACCGCGTCACCCTCGCCTCACGCTACACGAGCGACGGCGAAAGCTACGTGCCGCTGGGCTTTTTCGTCCGAGGCGACGCCTACCATCTCTTCGGGCTCATCCCGTGGAACGTGCACCTCTTCGGCGTCGACCTCGGCCGCTACGAAACCATGTATGGCTCTGCGGAGAATCCGCCCGAACCCCGGTTCTATCTGCTCGGCGCCGACCGCTACGGGCGGGACCTGCTGACGCGGATCGTCTTTGGCGCCCGCATCTCGCTGTTCATCGGCGTCGTCGCCGTGGTCATGACCTTCCTGCTCGGCGTCACCATCGGCGGCATCTCCGGCTACGTCGGCGGACGGACCGACGTGGGCATCCAGCGGATGATCGAAATCGTCAACAGCTTCCCCCAACTGCCCCTGTGGCTGGGCCTCGCCGCCGCCATGCCGCGCGGCTGGCCGGCGCTGCGGGTCTACTTCGCCATCACCATCGTGCTCAGCCTGCTCGCCTGGACCGGGCTGGCGCGGGTCGTGCGCGGCAAGCTCCTCTCCCTGCGCGAGGAAGACTACGCACTGGCGGCAAAAATGATGGGCGCCAGCCACCGCCGCATCATCTTCGTCCACCTGCTGCCCGCTTTCGCCAGCCACATCATCGTCAGCCTCACGCTGGCGATCCCCACGATGATCCTCGGGGAAACGGCGCTGAGCTTCCTCGGCCTCGGGCTGAGGCCGCCGATCGTGAGCTGGGGCGTCATGCTCCAGGACTGCATGAGCATGCAGGTCGTCGCCACCTACCCCTGGCTGCTCATGCCCGTCGTGTTCATCGTGCTCACGGTGATGGGTTTCAACTTCCTCGGCGACGGCCTGCGCGACGCGGCCGACCCCTACCAGAGCCGGTGACCGACGATGCCTGAGAACCCGCCCGTCCTGGAAGTCCGCGACCTGCGCACATCGTTCTTCGTCGACGGCCGCGAGCTGCGCGCGGTGGACGGCGCCAGCTTCACCGCCCGCCGGGGGCGAACGCTCGCCATCGTCGGCGAGTCGGGCTGCGGCAAGACCGTCACCGCCTACTCGATCCTCCAGCTCATCCAGAAGCCGGGCCGCATCGTCGGCGGCGAAATCCTCCTGCACCCGGCAGCCAACGGCAGCAGCGGAAAGCTGCCCGTCGACCTCGCGGCGCTCAAGCCCAACGCCCCCGCTCTCTTCCACGTCCGGGGCGGGCGGATCGGGATGATCTTTCAGGAGCCGATGACCGCCCTCTCGCCCGTACACAGCATCGGCGATCAGCTCCGCGAGGCCCTGCGCCTGCACCGGAAAATGACGCGCCGGCAGGCGGACGAGCTCGCCGTGGAAATGCTCGCCCGCGTCGGCATCCCCGCGCCCGCCGAGCGGCTGAGACAGTACCCCTTCGAAATGTCAGGCGGCATGCGCCAGCGCGTGGTCATCGCCGCCGCCCTGATCTGTCGGCCGCAGCTCGTCATCGCCGACGAACCGACCACCGCCCTCGACGTGACCATTCAGGCCCAGGTGCTCCAGCTCCTGCGCGGCCTCGGCGAGGAACTGGGCATGTCGATGCTGCTGATCACGCACGACCTCGGCGTCGTCGCCCAGATGGCCGACGAGGTGGCGGTGATGTACCTCGGCCGCATCGTCGAGCGCGGCCCCGTGCGTTCGATCTTCACCACGCCGCGCCACCCCTACACCTGCGGCCTGCACGGCTCGCTGCCCAGCCTGCACAGCCGCCGCGCCCGGCTGTCCGCGATCGAGGGATCCGTCCCGCCCCTGGACGAGATCCCCGCCGGCTGCCCATACCACCCGCGCTGCCCGCACCACCAGCCCGGCAGGTGCGACGTCGGCCCGCCGCCCCCGCTGCGCGAGGTGGGCGGCAGTGAGGTCGCCTGCCTGCGGGCGGAGGAGATCGCATGACCCGGACCACCCGCCCCGTCGACACGCCGCCTCCCCCCGAAGCCCGCCGCAAGCCGCTGCTGGAGGTGCGCGACCTCTGCAAGCATTTTTCCGTGCGGCGGCAGGGGCTCTTCAACCGGCAGGTCGGCACGCTGCGCGCCGTCGACGGCGTGAGCTTCGACCTCCCGGCCGGGCAGACCCTGGCGCTCGTGGGCGAGTCGGGCTGCGGCAAGACGACCGCCGTCCGCTGCATCCTCCGCGCCTACGCCCCGACGAGCGGCCGGGTCCTTTTCCGCCCCAGCGGCGACGACGGCCCCGACATCGACCTCGCCGACCTGAGCCCGAAACAGCTCAAGCCGCTGCGCCGGCACATGCAGATGATCTTCCAGGACCCGTTCTCCTCGCTCAATCCGCGGATGACGGTGGAGAGCCTCATCGCCGAGCCGCTGGTCATCCACCGCGTGCGCGGCCGATCGGCCCGCCGGCAGCGCGTCGTCGAGCTACTCGAGCGGGTGGGCCTCTCTGCTGACGCCCTGGGCCGCTACCCCCACGAGTTCTCAGGCGGTCAGCGGCAGCGGATCGGCATCGCGCGGGCGCTCATTCTCCGCCCCTGCCTGGTCGTTGCCGACGAGGCGGTCAGCGCGCTCGACGTCTCCGTGCAGGCCCAGGTCATCAACCTCCTCATGGACCTCCAGGACGAGCTTCGGCTGAGCTACATCTTCGTCGCCCACGACCTCGCGGTGGTGCGGCACATCGCCGACGTCGTCGCCGTCATGTATGCCGGGCGGATCGTGGAGATGGCCCCGACCGACGAGCTTTTCGCCGACCCGCAGCACCCTTACACGCAGGCCCTGATGGCGGCCGTGCCCCATCCCGACCCCGACCGCCGACTCGAGGTCGCTGTCGAGGGCGAGGTCGCCGATCCGGGTAAGCCGCCTCGCGGCTGCGCGTTCCACCCCCGCTGCCCGAGGCGGGCCCCGGCGTGCGAGCGAGAGGTTCCCGCCCTCGAGCAGCTCGGCCCGCACCGCCGCTGCGCCTGCCCGGTCGTGGCCGGGGGGCGGGTCGCCGAGTCGGCAGTGTTGTCGGGTCGCGGCTGAGCCGCCGCGGCTCATTCCGCCTCTTCCGCGAGCACGGCAGCGCGGCGGAGCGTTTCACCGAACAGGCCCGCCGTCTCGCGGGTGTAGTCCACCCGGCGGTAGACCATGCCGAACTCGGAGACGTAGCCGGCGGCGAGATCCAGCCGAACCTGGGTCATCGGCAGGTCGATCTGCTGCTCGATGCGAACGAGATATCCCGCCATCGAGCCGCGATCGGTGCGAAAGCGTGACCGGCTGGGGGGGTGCAGCTTGTGGCGAACCTCGCCGGTGTGTTCGTGCTCGCCGGACTCGAGGCCGTAGACGCGCACCTCGCTCCGCTCCTCCTGCTGACCCTGCGGCCGAAGCTCCGCCGGCAGCAGACGCACGGGCGGATCGTAGACCACGGCGAGGTCTTCCTCGGGCAGGTCCAGCCGCACGATCTCCACCGCGTTGTCGGCTGCGACCGCGAGGTAGAGCGTGTTGAGATCGCTGAACTCGAGCACCCACTCGCCCGGCTCGCCGCCGCGCGTGGGACGCAGGGCGAGCGGCAGACGCTCGTCGAGCTGTTCGCCGTCGATGACGCGGAACGGCCGCGTGCGCTCGCGAAGCGGCAGCAACTTCTCCGCCTGCACAGCCGTGACGGCCTCCTCCGCCCCCGGCGACTGGCCGCCCGCGACGCTCCAGCCAGCCAGGATCAGCAGGCCCACCAGAACCGGTCCCATCAAAATGCGCCCTGTTGTCATCGTGCGGCCCTCCTTCGCCGGGGGTGATCTGTGACGCAGGATTCTAGCGCGGCCGTCCCATCGCGGGCCGCCGGGAGGCCGGGCCACCTCGCCGCTCCCCCTCGAATTCCCACGAGGCCCTCGCCCGCGAAGCCGCCCTCGTTATACTGGACCGCGTGTATCGGCAGCGCCGCCGCGTGCGCGTGGCTGCCAGCCCGCCCGACCGGCCTCCTGAGACAGGTCTTGTTCATTTGAGGGAGCCGCATGATGCGTCTGATGCTCGCGACCCTGCTCGTCGTTTCCCTGCTGTGTGCGGTCGCCGCCGGCGCCGAACCGACCTGGAAGCGCCACGTGGCGCCCTGGGACACCGCCACCCAGAACCAGCGGCGCAACTTCGAGGAGGCCTACCGACGCGCCTGGAAGCAGGGCGGTGCCGGCCGGTCCATCGCCCGGGACCTGCTCCAGCACGTCGGCGACGATGACCTGGACGTTCGCCTGTGGGGCCTCGCCCGCGCCTGCCACCAGGCCAGGGCTCACGATGCCGCCGGCGAACTGGTGGACGAACTGCTGCGAAGCCGCGAGCCCGCGTCGGACGTGCTGGCGGCGGACGTGCTGCGCTGGCTCGCCCAGAGCACCGACTGGAGCAACTACGGCCTGAGCCGGGCGGTTGAGAACTATCCCGATGCCCTCTGCCAGCGCGCCGCGAAGCTCCTGGACCACCGCAACCCGGTGGTGCGGGCTCTCGCGGACTGGGCCCTCAGCCAGCGGGTGCGCCTCCAGGACGGCGGCACGCGCAGCCTGGACGAAATGTTCTGGTTCACCAACGACCGTCGGCCATGGTTCCAGTCCTGGAAGCGCTGGAGTCTCGACGCCTCGCAGCACCTGGCGCACGACTACGCCCGGCAGCTCGCGCATCTGAACCTGCACGGCACGCCGGGACGCGTCGGCCTGGCGGGGCGACAGGTGCGCCAGCGCCTCGAGCGCATGCTCGCCGATGTGGAGAGTCGCTCCGCGTCCAGCGAAAAAGCGACGTTCGACCAGGCTTTCGTTCGGCTGCAACGCGCCGCCGAGGGCGGCAAGCTGCTCGAGGCCCAGCAGGCCTACGTCGAACTCCGCCTGGCCGGGCGGGACGTGGTCCGCGCCGCCCGCAGCGAGTTCCCCGCCGAGGGCGTCGTCTACTACACCAACCCCCGCATCCCCGGCGGCGTCTGGAACGTCAACGTCGCCGTGACCGGCAGGACCAACCCGCCCGTCGGCGACATCTACGTCAAACGCAGCGCCGACCCGGCCGCCGAGGCCCGGGAGATGCGGCTCGATCGACGGATCGGTCAGGGCGCTATCCGCGGGCTCGACCTGCACTGGGACGCCGACCGCATCCTCTTCTCCTACTGGCTCAAGCCGCACAGCCCCCGCGCTCAACCCTACGGCTACCAGATCGGCAACGCCCACATCTACCAGATGGGCCTCGAGAGCGGGGCCGTCACCCAGCTCACCCGCTCGCCCGGCGACAACGACATCGAGCCGATCTTCGTGCCCGACGGCACGATCATCTTCGCCTCGGACCGCTCGAGCTACGGCAATCAGTGTGCCGGGCCGTTCATCCAGGACAAACGCTGCACCACGCTCTACCGCCTCGACCCGGATCGCGCAGCCGATCCTGTCGCCATCTCCAACAACAAGGACTTCGACCGCCACCCCAGCGTCCTCAACGACGGCAGCATCGCCTTCATGCACTGGGAGTACCAGGAGCGCGGCCTCTACCACAGCCACAACGCCTGGCGCTGCCGGCCCGACGGCACGGCCATGGACGCTTTCTACAAGCAGCACATCTCCGACCTGCTCAGCATCCGCGACGTGCAGCAGGCGCCCGGCAGCGATGCGTGCATCGCCACCATCCAGGGCCATCACGACGCCCATTACGGACCCATCGTCCGGTTCAACCCCAGCCTCGGCGTGAACAACACCGACTCGCTGCGCATGATCACCCTCGGCACGAGCAGCTGGGAGAGAAGCCAGCAGGCCGACTTCGTCTTCAATCAGCCGGTCGAGCAGGGCGGCGTCCACAATCGCGGCGGCTACTACATCACCCCCCAGCCCCTGTCGGAGAAAGCCTTCCTGACCAGCCACGACTTCGCCGACACGAAAGTCGAGTTCAACCTCTACTACGTCGACGTCTGGGGCAACAAGGAGCTCGTGCACCGCGACCCCCGCATGAGCGTCTTCGAGGCCGAGGCCCTGCGGCAGCGCGAGACGCCGCCGGTGCTCGTCGATACCGTCGATCCGCAGGCGAAGTACGCCACCGCCTTCCTGGCGAACGTCTACCGCGACCTGCCCGGCGTCGAAGAGGGAGAGGTCAAGTACCTGCGCATGAGCCAGGCCCTGCCGCTGCCCGCCCCCGTGGATTACCGGGACCCCGGGTACGACTTCAACCACCTGCACTACCTGCCGGGCGATTCCACCGCCCAGCACTTCGGCCACTGGGTCTGGTCGCCGCGGCGGACGATCGGCACGGTCAAGGTGGAGCAAGACGGCAGCGCCTATTTCAAGGTCCCCGCCGGCACGCCGGTCTACCTCCAGGCCCTCGACGAGGACTACATGGAGGTGCGGCGGATGCGGGCCAGCTTCACCCTCCAGCGTGGCGAGTTCCGCAGTTGCATCGGCTGCCACGAGACCCGCCCGGAGGCGGTCGACACCCGGCCGGTCTACCCCCAGAAGATGCTCGCCGCCGGCCCGCAGACGCCCAAACCGCCGCCCTGGGGCATCAATACGGTAATCGACTACGAAGAGCACATTCAGCCCATCCTCGACCAGCACTGCGTCGGCTGCCACGGTCAGCGGGACCCGGCAGGGGGGCTGGAGTTCAGCAGCCGGAAGGTCGGCGGCTTCATGCAGAGCTACCGCACGATGCACGGCCTGGAATCGAGCGACCCCACGCCGATCAGGGACATGAAGGTGCACGAGTCGCTGCATCCCGAGGCCAGGCGCGACGCCTACATCCGCGAGCGAAATGAAGTCAAACGCATCCTCCTGCGCATGCAGGCGAACGATCAGCCGGGCATGCTGGTGAATATCTCGGACCGCACGGAGTCCGAAGCGGACGTCAGTCAGCCGCGTCAGTTCGGCAGCAGCCAGAGCCGGCTGATCCGCGTGCTGCTGGACGACCCC
This sequence comes from Phycisphaeraceae bacterium, assembly GCA_046540025.1. Lineage (GTDB taxonomy): Bacteria > Planctomycetota > Phycisphaerae > Phycisphaerales > Phycisphaeraceae > JBKHFW01. The sequence continues at coordinate 29,796 of JBKHFW010000013.1, read as the reverse complement.
ACGCACCGCGAAGAGGTCAAGGCCCGCATGAGCGAAGAGCAGTGGCGGCTCCTCGTCGCCTGGGTCGACTACAACGCCTACTACCACGGCACGGTACTGGACAAGACGTTCTACGCCCGTCGGCAAAAGAACAAGGGCATCCCGCGCGTGCCCATCTACCTGCCCAGCCCCTGGGTGCCGGCCGACCTGAACCCGACCTTCCTCAACCGCAAGAACAGCAGCATCGCGCCCCCGCCGACCGACACGGCGCTGCCTGAGCAGTAATCGGCTCTCCGCCCAGCCGCGGCCGGCCGGCCGGGCCTTCGCAAGCCGGGGCGAGGAAGAAGCGGCGAGAAACGGTTGTCGCCGATCACTCGCCAGGGTAGAGTGATTCCAGAAAAGGCCGCTGCTGTCCCGCGTGCGGCGGGGCGCCCGTGGCGAGGTGCGTGTGCCTGGCCCGCAGCGGCGGCGAAGCAGAACCATGCCTGCCGGAACGACCCCGCCCGGCCGGGGCGGCGGATCGGACGGCATTTCGGGAGACGACCATGCGCAGGACCAGGCACGTGGCGGTGATCGTGGCGGCGGCAATGCTCATGGGCGGCCTGCTGGCCGGGGCGGTCGCGCAGACCGGACAGCCCGGCGCCGCGTCGCAGGCGCAGAAGCCGGTCGAGCTCGACGCGGTCATGGAGAAGCTCGGCGACGCCTACAAGGAGCTCTACCGCGGGCTCCGCCGACCCGCTCCCGCCGAGCAGGACCGCTATCTCGAGCTGATCCAGACCATGCAGGAGCAGGCCCTGACGGCCAAGCCGCTGGTGCCCACCCGCGCCGAGGCCCTCGCCGAGGACGGCGGGGCGGAGATGGTGCTGGGCTACCGCCAGGACATGATCCGGGCGCTGCAGATGATGCTCGAGGCCGAGCAGCACATCCTGGCCGGGGAGTACGAGCAGGCGACCGGGCTGATGAAGAAGCTCTACGCCCACCGCTCGGACAGCCACGACAAGTACAAGCAGGACGACTGACCCGCCCGCTGGGCGCGCAGTGGATGGCTCCTATTTGCCCCCGCGGCGGCCCGCGTGAAGTGACGCTGAGGTAAAAAGACGGAAAGGCACGGCGCTCTCCCGCCTGATCGGGTTCTGCCGATGTGCCCACGCCCGGACCGCGCCGCTTGCCACGCCCGGCCGGGGACTTTACATTCAGGCGTCTGCCGGCGCACCGTTCATGCCCGTTCCGGCCCGAATCAGCGTGCGGATCGGCCGATTCGTTCCCCTTTCATCACAGGTGTTTATCATGCCAATGACCCGCTTCCCAGGCGCCCTCCTCCTGAGCCTGCTCGCCATCGTGGCGCTCGCGGCGTGCGCAGCAACGCCCGAGAGCCCCTCTCCCCGCGCCAGCGCCCCGACCAGCCCGGGCCCGTGGATGCAGCAGCACGAAGGCGGCTTCCCCCACGAAATCAATCCCGTCGCCGGCGGCCCCCAGCGCGTCACCACCGACAGCGAGCCGGCCGCGCTCAAAAGCTTCTCGCCGGGCAGGCACACCCACCTGAAGTTCCTCCACACCTTCGAGCCCGGCCCGGCTCTCGAGGACCACCGCCTCGACATCGCCAACGCCCACCGCGTGCTCGAACTGCCCCCCGAACCGCCCACCGTCCTCCGCTACCAGGTCACCTACGAAGACGGCGAAACAATCACCATCCCCGTCCGCTTCGGCGAATCCATCCATCAGTGGTACCGCGTCCACGGCGTCGGGCCCATGCTCTGGGCCCGGCCGCTCATCGAAAAGAACCTCCACCCGACCTCGGGCGAGAAGGGCGTGGTCTACACGATGACCTGGCCCAATCCCAGGCCCGACGTCGCCATGACGAAGGTCGAGGCCCTGCCCAGCGACCAGCCGGGCAACTGGGGCGAGGCCCTGCTCTTCGGCGTCACGGCGGGCAACGACGATGCCTCCGACGGCCGATTCCTCTACGTCGCCCGCAAGCCGCTGGGCTCGGACGACAACCCCGGCACCTTCGACGCCCCCTTCGGCAGCCTCCAGAAAGCCGCCGACGAAGTGCAGCCCGGCGACACCGTCTTCATCCGCAAGGGCTACTACCCCCTCGACGAGCCGGTGACCATCACCACCCCGGGCGAGGAGGACAAGTGGATCACCTTCACCGCCTACCCCGGCGAGACGCCCATCTTCGACGGCTTCGGCGTCTTCCCCCACGTCCCCGAGCGGGACTTCGACCTCCCGCACTACCACTTCGAGCGCGACCGCGGTGCCATCCACGCCCTCGGCGCCGACTACCTCGCCATCCGCGGCCTGCAGGTGCAGAACTCCCGCCGGGCCGGCATCAGCGCGTATGGCCGAACGAAGGAAGACCGCGTCCGCTTCGTCGACGTCAGCCACAACCGCGTCAGCCGGGCCATGTCCATGGGCATCATCACCCACGCCATCGACGAGCTGACCATCCTCGGCAACACGATCGCCCGGCCGCACTCGACGCAGATGGACTTTGCCGGCGACACCCTCGAGCCCGTCACCCGCTCCAAGCTGCCGCAGGAAGCCATCGACCTCAACATGAACACCGGCTTCGAGATCGCGTGGAACCAGGTGTACGGCGGCTCCAAGGAAGCCATCGACCTCATCAGCACCCAGCAGGGCTCGGTGCACCACAACTACGTCCACTCCTCGCTCAACGGCATCTACATCGACAGTTGGGAGCTGCCGATCACCGATCTCGACATCCACCACAACTTCATCCACAACGCCTTCACCGGCATCCCGCTGGCGACGGAAGGCGGCGGCGCGCTCGCGCGGATCGACATCCACCACAACATCGTCATCAACTCCAAGACCAGCGGCCTCGCCGTGTCCGAGGCGACCTACAAGGCCGAACCCGCCCCGGTGCATGACATCCGCCTGTTCCAGAACACCGTCGACCGCTCCGGCTATCACGCCGAGGCGATCGGCTGGCACTCGACCGGCATCGAGGTGCACGGCTTCAAGGGCAACGAGCGCTTCCGGGGCGTCGACGTGTTCAACAACATCGTCACCGCGAGCGCCCAGACGCCGATCGCCTCCACCCTGCCCATGCAGAAGCACGACATCCGCATCTCGCACAACCTCGTCCACCCGGCCGAGAACCGCACGAGCGCGGCGCTGGGCGAAAAGCAGGGCGAGGATGCGACGGCCATGGACCTCGGCGAGGCACTTGTCACCGAGGCGCCGGACTACGTCGCGCCCGGCCGCGGCGACTACCGCCTCGCAGAAGGCTCGCCCGCCATCGACGCCGGCAACGACTGGGCCGGGGATTCCCAGGACGCCTCGCCTGATCTCGGCGCGCTCCCCCGCGGCAGCGCGTGGGCGCCCGGCTTCGACTTCGCCGGCCACGTCACCGCCTTCTACCGCGGCGAGCTCCGCTGGGAGCCGGTCCACGTCCGCCGGGACAAGTACACGCTTCACCGCAACCACCTCCAGCGGCCGAGCTGGTTCCAGGTCACCCGCTACGGCGCCGACTTCGACCTCCTCGGATCGGGCGAACGCGCCATGGGCGGGATCATCTGGTCCATCAAGCCCAGCGACCATTCCAGCGAGCCGACCGTGATGGCCCTGCGCGGCCACGGCGGCGAGCTGGACAACGCCGAGATCGCCGACATCAAGGTCGGCAAGCAGACCGACAGTCTAGCGTTCCTCCACGTCTACCACCCCGGCCCGGCACTGAAGGACGCGGAGGCGGGCACGCAGCTCTTCCGCTACGTCGTCCACTACGCCGACGGCAGCGAAGCGGTGATCCCCGTCCGCTGGCAGCAGGACGTCGGCGACTGGCTGGCGACGGGTGAGCCCGAGGGCCTGCCCAAGGCCCGGCTGGCGTGGCATCGGCCTTACGTGGTCAAGCCGAACCAGACCCCGCGCTACGTCCGCCTGCTGGCGATGCAGTGGGACAACCCCAGGCCGGGCGTGGCGATCGACTCGATCGACATCGTCACCGACGCCCCGCACAACTACGGTGCCCCGGCCGTGTTCGCCATCTCCACCGGCCACCGCGACTAGCGGACCCATCACACCGACATGGGGTAGGGCCGGCCGGCTTCCGCAAGGGGGTCGGCCGGCTTTCGTTTCAGACAAGCCCGCAGATGGATGCGCAGCGTCTTTCTGACTGCCGAGCAAGACCGTGCGCAGCTGCTCATTCCAGCTCCACGTCGAGCTCCGCCCGCTCGCCGTCGCGCAGCAGCGTCAGCGTCACCGTGTCGCCCGACTCGGAGGCGTCGAGCCGCCGGTACAGTCCGTCCACCGTGCGCACCCGCTCGCCGTCCACAGCCAGGATGATGTCGCCGAGAACGAGTCGGCCGCCTCGCCGCAGGCGCGTCGGACGCAGGCCCGCGCGGGCGCCGCCCGTGCCGGGCTCCACGTCCAGCACCAGCACGCCCTCGACGCCCAGGCGCGGGAGAATCGTCCGGTTCACCTGCTCGCTGAACACGACCCCGAGGTCCGGCCGAACGTATCGGCCCTGCTCGATGAGCTGCGGCACGACGCGGAGCACCGTGCTGACCGGCACCGCGAAGCCGATGCCGGCGTACGCGCCCGAGGGGCTGACGATCGCCGTGTTCACCCCGATCAGCCGCCCCCCGCTGTCCAGCAGCGGCCCGCCCGAGTTGCCGGGGTTGATCGCGGCGTCGGTCTGGATCGCCTGCTCGATGATCTGCCCCGTCGGCGCCTGCACCTGCCGGCCCAGCGAGGAGATCACGCCCGTCGTCAGCGTCTGATTGAGCCCGAACGGGTTGCCGATCGCCAGCACGTACTGCCCGACGCGGAGGTTCTCGCTGCTGCCGACGGGCAGGGCACGCAACTCGTCCGCATCGGCGTCGATGCGCAGCACGGCCAGGTCGTGCGCGGGCGACACGCCCACCAGCTCGGCCGGGTAGGTGGTCTGGTCGGCCATGACCACCTCGGCCGAGCTCGCGCCCTCGAGCACGTGATAGTTGGTCACCACGTGCCCCGCTTCGTCCCAGATGAAGCCCGAGCCCGTCCCGCGGGGGATTTCCATGACCGTCCGCGTCCACGGGTCCAGCCGGCGCGCGAGCGTGTTGATGTAGACCACCGACGGCGACGCGGCCTCGAAAATGGTGATCGCCGTCTCCTCGAGGTTCATCATCTCCCCGCGCGGCTCCACCGGCGGAGGCGGAGCCGGCGGCGGACTGAAGTAGTCCCACAGCGGCGCGATGTACCCCACCGCCAGCACCACGATCAGCACCAGCACCACCGCGCCCAGCACGCATCCGCGTCCGCGAGATCGGCTCCGCTCGTCCATGACGTCCCTTTCACTCAATCGCCGCGATACCCTTTCACTATCGCGGTCGCCGGCCGGCGGGGCAAGACCCGGTTGCCCGGCCGGCCCGGCTCTGGCATACTCGCCCCCGTCAGACCTGCGACTCTTGCGCCAAGGTGCTCCCATGGATTACCAGCTCCGGCCGCCCGCCGTGCCGCTCGTCGTCTGCGACCCGTTCTTCAGCATCTGGGCCTTCGGCGACACCCTCCACGCCGGGCAGACCCGACACTGGACCGGGGCCGAGCACCCGCTGGTCGCGCTCGTCCGCGTCGATGGCGAAACCTTCCGCCTCGTCGGCGGTCGGCCGTCGGACCACCAGGCGATGGCGCAGACGTCGCTCGCCGTCTGGCCCACCCGCACCGTCGCCACCTTCGAAGGCGCCGGTGTCGCCGTGGAACTCGAGTTCGCCACGCCCGCCATCGCGGACGACCTCGACCTGCTCGCCCGGCCCGTCACCTGGGTCACCTGGCGCGTCCGCTCCACCACCGGCGAAGCGCACGAGGTGCAGCTCTACTTCGAGGTCTGGCCCGAAGTGGCCGTGGACAGCCCGGCCCAGAAAGTCACCTGGCACCGCCCGCGCGTGAAGGGGCTCGACGTGCTCGCCTGCGGGTCCAGCGAGCAGGACGTGCTGGGCAAGATCGGCGACGACGTCCGCATCGACTGGGGCTATTTCTACCTCGCCGCCGAGCAAGGCCAGCAGGGCCAGAGCTCCCTCGTGCCCCACCCCGAGGCCCACCGCCGCTTCCTGGACGCCGGCGAACTGCCCCGCGAAGACAGCCTCGACATGCCCCTCGCCCCCAACGACTGGCGGAACGTCGCCACCCTCGGCATGAGCTTCGATCTCGGCGAAGTGGGCGGCGAGCCGATCCGCCGCCGGGCGATCCTCGCCTACGACGACCGCTTCTCCGCCGAGCTGCTGCACCGCCGACTCCGCCCGTACTGGCGGCGGACCGGCTGGAACGCGGCCGAGCTCCTCCGCCGATCGGCCACGGAGGCCGACGCCCTCATCGAGCGCTGCCGAACGTTTGACGAGAACCTCTTCACCCAGCTCGTGACCGCCGGCGGGCAGCATTATGCCGAGCTCTGCTCGCTCGCCTACCGTCAGGCGACGGCGGCCCACAAACTCGCCGCCGACACCGACGGCGCCCCGCTTTTCCTCTCCAAGGAAAACTTCTCCAACGGCTGCATGGCCACCGTGGACGTGGCCTACCCGGCCCTGCCCTTCTACGCCCAGCTCAACCCGGCCCTGCTCGAGGCGGCGCTCCGCCCCGTGTGCGAGTACGCCGAGTCGCCGCGCTGGCCCTTCCCCTTCGCCCCGCACGACCTCGGCCGCTACCCCAAGGCGAACGGGCAGGTCTACGGCGGCGGCGAGCGGGACGAGGAAAACCAGATGCCGGTCGAGGAATGCGGCAACATGCTCATCATGATCGCCGCCCTCGCCCGCGCCACCGGCAGCGCCGCGTTTGCCCAGCGCTACTGGCCGCTCGTCGAGCAGTGGGCCGACTACCTCGCCGAGAAGGGATTCGACCCCGAAAACCAGCTCTGCACGGACGACTTCATGGGCCACCTCGCCCACAACGCCAACCTCTCGATCAAGGCGATCGTCGCCCTGGGCAGCGCGGCCATGCTCGCCGCGATGCGCGACCTCAGCGAGCCGGCCACGCGCTACCGCACCCTCGCTGAGCGGTTCGCCCGAAGCTGGCTCGACGCCGCCGCCGAGGGGGATCACACCCGGCTCGCCTTCGACCAGGAAGGCACCTGGAGTCAGAAGTACAACCTTGCCTGGGACCGCCTGCTCGGGCTCGATCTCTTTCCTGCCGAGCTGGCGCAGCGGGAGGTGGCGTTCTACAAGACGCAGCTCAACCCGTTCGGCCTGCCGCTGGACAGCCGGGGCACGCTCGCCAAGCTCGACTGGTGCCTCTGGACCGCCACCCTCGCCGAGTCGGACGCCGACTGGCAGGCGCTGTTCGAGCCGATCTACCACTGGGCGAACACCACCCCCGACCGCGTTCCCCTCGCCGACGCCCACTGGTCCGACACCGGCAAACACCGCAACTTCCGCGCCCGCTCCGTCGTCGGCGGCGTCTTCATCAAGCTCCTCGCCGAGACCGGCCTGGGCGGGTGAGGCGCGTCCACAAGCGCTGCACCGCCCCGGTTTCCGAACCGCGAATCCCACAGAAAAGGATCCTTCGGCGGGATAACCCCGGGCCCTTGGACTCGCAATGAAACACGGCGGAAGGCACCACGCCTCCCGCCGCTGAGGTCAGTTCATCGTCAGCCGCGTCCTACCGGAACAGGCTCTTCGCCTTCAGCTCCAGCACGGTCTCGCCCGACACGGGCACGCGGATGCCGAAGTCGGTCTCCTCGTAGTCCTCGCCGGCCGTCAGCGCTTCGCCGTCGAGCCTCACCTCGGACGCCTCCCGGCAGAACACCTCCACGTCCCCGGCCACGCCGAGGTCGCCGAAGCGGACCACGGTCTGGCCGGCCTGCCCGCTCTCGCAGGTGATGTCGATGACCTGCTGGTCGTGGTCCCGCCAGACGTTGCGCTCGTGCTCGTTGAGAATCTCGAAGAGCGTGCTGTACGCCCCGAAGCCCATCCAGCGGGCGAACATCTCCTTGCTCGGCACGCCGTGGTCGGCCCCGACGTCCGAGCCCCAGGTCGGGAAGTTCATCGCCGCGCAGCGCGGCGAGGTCCTCGGCGACCATCGCCTGACCGCTTTCCAGGCCGCGGTAGTGCCGGCCGCTGACCCCGCCGCCCATCGGCCGTTCGCGAATGTGCCGGGATGCGGCGCAAAAGTGTAGCCTCCGGGCGCAGGTTTCGAGTATATTGGGGGCTCTCTTTATATGGAGGTGCGATTTATGCATAACTGGTTCAAAAGCACACTGATTCTGCCCGTCGCCGCGTGGGCGGCGATGACCGGCGTGGCGTCGGCCCAGGAGGCCAACGTCGTCCGCGTGACCGACGAAGTTCTCGTGCCCGAGGTCGAACGCCTCGGCGTCCACTTCGGCGGCCACAACTTCTACGACTCGGTCATCCTCAAGCAGCGCGTCGCGGAAAACTTCGAAGGCACCATTCGGCGCCTGCACGTCCTGGGCGACGCCCCCCAGCCCGACCCCGACGGGATGTACCTCTTCGGCGAAATCCGCGACCTCAACGAGGACCCGGCCTACGTCGGCGCCAAGGCCTATGTGCTCTCCGGCCCCGACCAGTTCGAAGAGCGCACCGTCGTCGCCGTGGAAACCCGCGAGCACGCCACGCGCAACCGCAAGGGCAAGACCCACTTCGTCCGCCTCGACAAGCCCGTCGAGTGGGGCGAAGAGTGGATGAACGGCCTGTTGCTCGAGGCCAGCGACCGTGACGCGGGCCAGGACCCCTGGCTTCGCAAGCGCATCCGCCGCGAGAACGGCGAGCGCACCGCCTACTGGGAGCACGACAAGCAGTACATCACCCCCGACACCACCCGCATCATGAAGGACGCGCCCGAGGAGGTCGGCGGCGCCGCCAGCCTGCTCCTCGACGCCCGCGAGGGCGAAAGCTGGGTCAAGTTCCGCGTCCAGTTCTGGGACGCCGCCCCCTACGCCGGCGTCTGGAACGCCCAGGTCTGGGCCAAGGCCCGCGCCGGAAAGCCCACGCTGACCGTCAAGCCGACCGTGCCCGGCACCTCGGCGACGATCACCCCCACGCGCGAGTGGCAGCTCCACGACGTCCAGATCAAGCTCGAGCCCAACCAGGATCCGGACCAGAACCCCATCTTCATGCTTCAGCTCGAAGCCGAAGACGGGGCCGTGCTCATCGACAACGTCCAACTCGAGCCCGAGAAAACCGGCGACAACCCCACGCCGTTCCGCGATGAGCTGGTCAGCGCCCTCAAGCCGCTCCAGCCCGGTTCGATGCGCCTGCTGCGCAACCACCGCGACACCTTCGTCAACTCGACCGTGCCACGCATCATGAGCTACTCCCGCCGCGGCGAAAACGCCCGCCGGAGCGAGTTCGGCACCCACGAGTACTACGAACTGTGCGCCCACCTCGGCGCCAACCCCTGGGACGCCGTCTCCGGCACGCTGCTGCCCCAGGACATCGACGACATGATGGAGTACCACGCCGCCCCCGCCGACGTCGGCAAGGGCAAACTCCGCGCCGAACTCGGCCAGGAAGAGCCGTGGACCGAGGTGTTCGACAAGATCCACCTCCAGTTCGGCAACGAGGCGATCACCTTCTTCGGCACCGGCTACTACGGGCCCGACTACTGGCAGGCCCTCGTCACCCGCGCGAAGAACTCGCCTTACTACGACCCGGACAAGTTCGTCTTCCACCTCAACGAGCAGGGCGCCGGGCTCGACCGGCTGTTCCGCTTCCACCCCGACTTCGACCGCGGCACGATCAACGGCTACCACATCTTCGGCGTCTACCGCGACCAGGTCGACAAGGCCGGCGACATCCCCGGCTTCTACGACTGGGTCTTCGCGTCCGCCTGGCACATGTGGATGGTGCCCGACCACAACAAGAACTGGAACAACCTCCAGGCGTCGAAGAAGCACGACAAGGAAATCAGCATCTACGAAGGCGGCAACTACCACTCCACCTTCTCCACCCCGGATGACGCGCCGATCGACCGCATCAACCACATGCTCGCGGGCAAGGCCGGCGGCGTCTCCGCCATCAACACCATGCTCATCCTCCTCAAGGAGTACGGCGCCCGCACGCAGCAGAACTTCAACCTCAGCCAGCACACCTTCAGCCCCGGCGGCGCCTTCGGCAACCTGCCCGGACGCATCCGCGGCTGGGGCGGCATCCTCAACATCGGCAACCCCGATACCCGCCGCTACCGACCGCGCTTCCAGGCAATCCAGGTGGCCAACGAAGTCATCGGCGGCGACCTCGTCGCCACCGAACTCACCGGCCCGGACCTCGCCTTCGACGTCACCAACCGCTTCGGCGCCGGCTACGGCCCGAGCCGAAACCCGGAGATGATGACCGTCGAGGACGTCCCCCGCATCCACACCTACGCCTTCAAGGAAGGTGGCCGCCGCGGCCTCGTCCTGGTGAGCGCCGACCCACGCGACACGCGCGAGATCGAGATCCAGTTCGACGGCCAGCCCGAAGGCTCGACCGCCACCACCTGGCTGCTCGACTCGCCCGATCTCGAGGACACCAACGAGCCCGACTGGGCTCCGCGTCCTCGCGTCCAGATCGAGGAAGGGCAGATCTCGGGCTTCCAGAGCGGCACGAAGGTCGATCTGCCCCCGGGCACGATCCTGGCCATCGAGTGGAACGTCGCCGAGTGATCGGCTGACGCCGACCGTCCGCCGACAAATGAAAAACGCCTCCCGCGACAGCGTGGGAGGCGTTTTTTTCATAGAACCGCGGCAAGGGCGGAAGACGGCGCCGATATCAGGACCCCACGATCGCCTGTTCGCCGGTGAAGGGCAAGGACCAAACCTACCCGCCGCGACCCGCTTCCCACCGTCAGGACGGCCTTGGGCCGGGCGGGTGTCAAACGCTGCGGGTTTTGCCGGCGAGGCAAGGCGGGCAGGTTGCGCCCTGGCCGAGCGCCGATCATGTCAGGTGTAGCGGTCGTGCCGGCGGCGGGGGGGCCTTCTGGCAAGATGGCGAAGAGGTTTCGTTGCTTCGCGTTACCTGAATCGTAGCGTTGACCCTGGATCACCTCGCTGCGGCCGTGACAGCCTGTTGCCGTCACGTCTTCAGAGCAATCCGCCGCGGCGGTGATCAGCGAGGACGAGGCAATACCATGAAACTTCGACAGCTCATCGCGTTCGTGGCCGGGTGTCTGCTCGCGGGGCCGGTGCTGGCGACCGACGAGATCGACCCCGTCGTCAACGACATGGTGCTCTTCGGCATCAACCGCAACACGGGCGACCTCAGCCGCTACGACTTCGACGCCGAGCGCCCGCGGCACGTCGCGCTGCTGCGCCTCAAGGACGGCACGGTCCTGCAGAAGATCGACGCCGGCGCATACATCCCCGGACACCGCAAGTTCATCGCCTTCTGGACCGACCCCGGCACCAGCGAGTCGCGGATGCTCTACGTCGATCCCGCCGACGAGGCGCTGGGCGCCCGCGTGTCGGTCGTGGGCCAGTCGCTGGGCAAAGGCCGGGTCACCGGCGCCGTCGCCGCCCGCGGCGCCCGCGTCGCCACCATCAGCGGCAAAGTGAACATCAACCCCAACAACGCCGACCACATGGAGTTCGTCTGCACCCGCGGCGACGGCAGCACCTTCCGCCGCGACGAGCTGCACAAGAAGACCCCCATCAGCGGCGACGGCACCTACTACCAGGGCTCCGCCAGCTACGTCCGCGTCCGCGCCAAAAGTGGCAAACGCAGCACCACCAACCTGCTCGTCGACGGCATCCCCCTCGGCCTCGGGTCGAACTGGATCTACGAGCTCTACGGCGACATGCAGGTCCGCGTCTACAACGACCACCCGCGCAACGGCAAGGCCATGGGCCACTGGTGGATCGAGTTCGCCGACGGCCGGGTCCTCGTCGACGGCGTGCAGAACGAGGCCTGGAGCGTCTTCGCCGTCCAGCAGACCCCGGCCGCCAGCGGGCCCGCGGCGCTCTACAAGATTGACCCCGGCACCGCCGAGAAAATGCGCGTGATGCCACTCAGCCGGGTGTACGACAGCCTCGCCACACTCGACGGCACGACCTTCTACGCCACTGAGGACGAGGACCTCTACCGCCTCGACGTGCTCGACCAGAGCGAAACCCGTGTCGGCGAGATCGACGACGAGCACACGCTCGCCCTCGAGTTCGCCGGCCAGACGCTGCTGGGCTTCGAACGCGTCGACGACAAGCTCTGGGCCGTCAAGCCCTCCACGGGCGAACGCCTCGGCATGGCGATGTCCATCGGCATGTACGACCTGGGCACGATGGTCCTCATGCTCGGCGACGACGTGCCCGACTGGCACCGCGACATGTCCTGCGACTGACGCCGACGGCGCGAACCCACCACCCGAACCCCACGCAGGAAGCTCCCCGCCCCGGGCGCTTCCTGTTTCTGCGCGCCTTCCGCCTGGCCCTGGCGGTGCCCGGGGACGACGCCGCTTTCCCACCACGGCCGGGAGAAACAAAAAACGCCGCACCCGGAGGTGCGGCGCTGGGGATCTGTGTCCTCCGGCAGGGCGGGCCTGCCTGGTTGCCTGACTCACGCCCGCCGGCGTCGGCGGATCACCGCACGCACGCCGAGAGCAGCCAGCATCGCCAGCCCGCTCGTCGCCGCAGCCGGCGAAGGCACGACCGTCGCGTCGAAGTCGGCCGTCTCATCCTCGTCGTAGGGCAGGCTCATCTCAAAGCCGCCGCCGGTGTAGAAGACCACGCGGTCGAACTCTCCGTCGGCCGTCTCCTGCCCGGCCGGGGCGTCGTCCGAGGTGTAGTCGAGCACCTGGCCGATCGCCAGACCGCTGACGACGAAGCCGTCGGTCGGGGCGCCGCTGGTGTACTGATCGGCGTAGAAGTAGGTCGAGTCGGCGACGTAATCGTCGTTGCCGCCCGTGTCGTCACGCACCGGCACGCTGAACGGCAGCTCCGACGTGACCGACGTGTCGACCGCGAACGGGCTCTCCTTCTTGTACACGCTGAAGAGGCCCAGGCCGTCGCTCGCCTGCACGGCGAAGACGTTCAGGGCGCTGTCGATCAGTCGGCTGTAGGGCAGCTCGCCGCTGCCGCGGTACTGCCAGTTGCCGAAGTCGTAGAACCCGGCCAGCGTTTCGCTGGTTTCGATCGTGTCCAGGTCGAGCGACGTCTCGCCGAAGCTCACCCGCACGCTCGCCGCCGAGGCGCCCTGCGCCACCATCAGCGAAAAGGCGGCTGCGATCACCATCAGTCCGAAGCAACGTTTCATACAAACCCCTCTTGACAAAATAGGTGGGCCTGGCCGATTTCCCCGCGGAGATAACGAACGGTCGGCCGGTCCCGGAATGTCCCTCTCCTCTGGCCCACGTGCCGGCGAGGCCGCCGGACGGGTGAACTAACCCTACCCCATGAATCGGCGGCGTCAAGAAAAAGGCGCCACGGAAGCCCGGTCGTCTTGCGTGGGCGCTTCGGCCGGGCCCGCTTGGGAGATCGGACAGGTTAATCCGTTTTTTCCTTGACACACATCGGATGTGGGGTAAGTTGGATCACAGGTCGGTTCAGGCATTCCCCGACTCGGCCTATTCCGTGAGGGATCCATCTGTGAGGGGGCATCTCCAGCAGTATCCCTTAGCCAGTCAGTTTATTCCATGCCAGAGGCATGGTGCGCCCGAGGTGCCCCGGTCTCTGTGCATGGTGTGCACTCGGTCCACATCCTCTACTCAGGAAAGGGAGAGACACTCGATGAAACGGATGAACTGGAAAATGATCGGTGCGGCCGTGATGGCCCTCGCCATCGGCCAGGGCGCCATGGCGGCGACGGAGTCGGTGGCCATGGAGATCGACGGCGAAGTCCACTCCGGGCTGAGCTACGGCGAAGCGGGCGACTGGATGCAGGTCGGCCCCGGCGCGGGCAGTGACGTCAACCTCAACACCGGCGAAGGCGCCGACTTCAACTGGGGCAACATCACCTCCTACGACGCCACCGACGGCGTGCCCGGCGTTGGCGACGACCTCGGCGAATACAAGTGGGGCATGGTCGGCACCGTCACCGACGTCGACGACACCAACCGGGTCCTGACCTACGCCGGCGACTGGTATCTCTACGCGCCGAACTACGCTCCCCACTTCCTCGAACGCGGCACGTTCAACATGACCGCCCGGTACGACGAGACCTGGGCCACCGCCATCGTCACCGGCGACGTCACCATCAACCCGGACGAGGTCATGGTCTACGACTGGGGTCCGAACCAGGACCTGGACGTCGCGCTCGACTGGTCCGACGCCGGCCCCGCCTGGCTGATCGACGGCCAGTTCAGCAGCGAGACGAACACCCTCACCGCCACCGTCACCACCGTCCCCACCCCGGCCGCGGCCGGTGCGGGCCTGGCCCTGCTGGCCGTGCTGGGCGGCGCCAAGCTCGTCCGCCGTCGCAAGAGCGCCTGATCAGCCGATCCGCCTGACATCACGCAACACCCCAAACCTCCCGGCCCACCCCCGGGAGGCTTTTCTTTTGCCCCCACCGCGCTCGCGCCCCTGGCTGCGTCTTGTCGCGTGCCACCCGAAACGCTGCGCCTCGTCATCTGCCATTCGCTGCCCCCGTTCCCCACCTTGCGGCTCACCCACGCAAAAAGCCCCCGCCGCGTGGCAGGGGCTCATGGATTGCTCGCGGTCCGTCCCGGCAGGGCGGTCAGTACCCGTACCCGCCGCCGTACCCGCTGCCGCCGCGATGGCGTTCCTGCCGCCGCTCGCGGTACTGGCCGGGCAGCAGATCGGGCCCCGGGCCGTGGTCTCGCCGGCAGTTGCCTTCTTCGCCGTGGCCGTCGCAGTTCGGCCGAACGTGAACCCCCGCTGCGCCCTCCAGCGGGCACACGTGCTCGCAGATGCCGCAGCCCACGCACAGTTCACGCACCACGTACGGCTGCTCGAGCTCACGCACCGCCCCGTCCGGCCCCTCCACCATGGCGAAGTGGAACCGGATCGCCTTCTCCGACACCGGACAGTGCTCCTCGCAGCACAGGCACTCCTCGCCTTCCGCGTAGGGCAGGCACCGGCTCGTGTCGAACTCCGCCTTGCCGATCGGCTGGGCCCACTTGCTCTCCGCCGTCATCGGCTGAATCGCCTGCGTCGGGCACACCTCGCTGCACAGCGTGCACCCATACTCGCAGTACCCCGTCCGCGGCACCAGCTTCGGGGCGAACATCCCCGCCAGCCCACCCTCCAGCAGCACCGGCTGAAGCGCCTGGTTCGGGCACACCTTGATGCACTCGCCGCAGCGAACGCACTGGTCGAGGAACCCTGCCCCCGGCACCGCCGCCGGCGGACGAAGCTGCTGCTCCGGCCCGCCCGTCACCGCACCCACCGACAGGTCCAGCACCGGCAGCGCCACGCCCGCCGTCGCGCCCGCCAGGAACCCCCGGCGGGACACCTCCAGAGGCGGCACCGTCTGCGACCTCGGACGCGGCCGACCGCTCGACTCGCCCCGGCCCGACTCAAGCTTCTTCAGCCAGTCCGGCTTGCCGAACCTGAACGTCGCGATCCCCGTCGGGCACTTGCCCACGCAGTCCATGCACAGGTTGCACGCCTGCGGCTCGAAGCGCTTCTTCTCCGGGTCGAACGCGTCCATTCGGCACATCTTCCCGCATTCGCCGCAGCCCGGGCACGACAGGCCCGGCACCCGCTTGATCGGCGACACCCGCGCCACCAGCCCCAGCATCGCTCCCAGCGGACACAGGTTGCGGCACCAGAAGCGCCGTTCCACCCGCTCGAGCGTGAAAATCACCAGCAGCATCCCCGCCGCCACGCCGCCCCCGGCAAACGCCGCCTGCGCGTAAGGCAGCAGCCGCCAGTCCTGAAGGAAGCTGTACGCCGCGTCGCTTTGCTCGTACACGCTCGGCGAGCCGTTGAGGTAGAGCCAGTTCGCCCCTTCCTCGACGCCCCATTTCCAGGCCGGGTCGATCGCGAACGCCAGCCCGCGCGTCAGGATCGCGAAGGGGTCGAGATACCCCACCAGCGGCAGCCCGACCGCCGCCGCCAGCAGCACCGCCACCAGCAGCATGTAGCGCAGCGAGCGATACCACCGCCTCCGGGGCGGCTGCTCGAGTGGCTGGCCGAGCCTCTTCGCTTTCCGCCGCTTCCGCCAGCCCTTGCCGACCCGCGCAGCCGGGCCGAACCAGTCCAGCAGCGTCCCCAGCGGGCAGACCCAGCCGCAGAACGCCCGCCCGACCAGAGCGGTCAGCGCGAGGACGATCAGCGACACCAGCAGCGTGGCGATGAACGCCCTGGCCGCGAGCATCGCCGACGCCGCGACCAGGGGGTCGATGCGGAACCAGGCGTTGACCCAGCCCGGCGGGGCGTCGCCGTAGAGGCTCAGCTCCGTCAGGCGGAACATGACCAGGAACGCGATGACAAAGCCCAACTGCGTCAGCCGACGGCTCCACCGCCACGGAAACCGCCAGCCGCGGCGCGTTGTCGCCCCGGCCTTCTTGTTCGCGCGTGCACTCACTGCTCCGCACCTCGCTGAAAAGGCGTCATCCAACCGTTCGACACGCCTGGCCGGGACTCACCCCTTGAGCACCTCGATCCGGTCGAGGTCCATCTCGCCCAGGCCCATCTCGTAAGCGGCGACGGTGGGCTCGATCTCCTTCGGGTCGTGGTCGAACAGCGTCGTGGTCCAGGCGTCCGCGGCGACGATGTCGGGCGAGGCCACCAGCGTGTCGCGCTCGGCCACGTCCTCGAGGTTGCCGCCCGTCGGGCCGTTGCGCAGGAGGATCCGCGTCGCGTCGATCAGCGTGAGCTGCCGCTCCGCCCCGGCGTAGACGACCGTGTTGAGGTCCGCCAGCTTCTGGGCGATGTTCTGGTGGATCTGCCCCCGCCGACCGCCGCAGACGCCCATGACGTTCTTGAGTCCCAGGGTCAGCTTCGTCAGCCCGTGGTGCTTGGCGATGGGCACGTTGATGTAGCAGTCGGCCCAGCGGATCGCGTCGCCGTAGAGCTCCCACTCGTGCACGGCCTTGCCCTTTTCGATGTTCACCGGGATGAACCGCCGCGGGTTGACGTACTCGCACCGCGCCCGGCTGCTGCCGATGCGCTCCACGGCCGGGAGGATGCCGCTGTTGTTGTAGCTCCGCCGCTCGTTGTTGCACGGGCGGTCGAACACCTTCACCTCCCGCGCCCCCGCGTCCAGCGCCAGCCGAACGATCGCCTCCACCACCTCCGGGTGCGTGTTCGCCGCCTGCTCGGGCGTGCGGTCCCAGCCGATGTTCGGCTTGACCACGACCCGGTCGCCCCGCTTCACGAACTGCCCGATCCCGCCCAGCGGCTCGAGCACCCGCTGCACGAGCGCCGCATAGTCCTTGCCCTCGGCCACCGCCACCTGCGCGCCGGCGCCCTCGGCCGCCATCGCCGGCGAAATCCGGAACGTCGGCACGGCCAGCGCCCCGGCCGACCAGGCCGCGATCTGAGTCAGAAATGCCCGACGGGTCGTAGACATGACAGCCCTCCTGAGAGGCAAACGACGAATAAAAGACAGTGAAGTCTCGATTATTGTAACGGCCGCCGCTGTTTTGCCAGCCCCTTTCCGCGAAGATTTCCAGCCTGGCTCCAGCCAGCCGGGCCCGCCCGGCCCATCGCCACTCGCCTGACTTTCCCGGACTCGCTTTCACTCTCCGCCGCGCCGTCCTACCCTTTCCCCATGCAGACCCACTGCGACGAGCACTACATGCGACTCGCCCTCGGCGCCTGCCGGGCCGGGCTCGACGCGGGGCAGACCCCGTTCGGCGCCTGCATCGTGAAAGATGGCGCAGTCCTCGCCGTCAGCCACAACCAGGTCTGGGCAGGCACCGACCCTTCCGCCCACGCCGAGGTGGTCGCCGTTCGCGAGGCCTGCGCCCGGACCGGCGACGTCCACCTCGAAGGCGCCACCATCTATGCCACGACCGAGCCGTGCCCGATGTGCTTCGCCTGCATCCACTGGGCCCGCATCGGCCGCATCGTCTTCGCCGCCCGCGTCAGCGACGCCGCTGACTTCGGCTTCAACGAGTTGCCCATCACCAACAGCCAGATGAAAAAGCTCGGCCGCGCCCGCGTCGAGCTCACCCCCGACCTGCTCCGCGAAAACGCCCTCGAACTCTACCGCGACTGGCAGACCCGGGGCGGCAGGACCTACTGAGCTGCGGCATCCGGAGCCACGGGATAAATCACCCGGTCTGCCCCTGCGGGGCAGGCCGCGCGACCCGCCGAACTGCCTCTGATCGCCGTTCGCCGCTCAGCCGCCCGCGGGCCTCCGCTGACGCGTCTTCTGCTCCGCGTTCATCTCCTCGACGGCGTCGCGGTACACCGCGTCGCAGCGCTCGGCCGCGTCCTTCCAGGTCAGCCGCTGCACCTCGATGTCCGCGAAATGCCGCATCGTCGCCGCCAGCGGGGGGTGGCGCAGCACCGCGATCACCTTGTCGGCCATGTCGGCCGCGTCCCAGAAGTCGACCTTCAAGGCGTGCTTGAGCACCTCCGTCACGCCGCTGGTGCGCGAGACCACCACCGGCACCTCGTGCTGCACCGCCTCCAGCGCGGCGATGCCGAACGGCTCGCTCACGCTGGGCATGACGTACACGTCCGCCATCTCGAACACCCGGTCCACGTCCTCGCTGGTGAGGAAGCCGGTGAAGATGACGTGCTCGCCCAGCTCCAGCCGATCGGCGAGGTCAATCATGTCCGCGATCCGGTCGCCCACGCCCGCCACGACGAACTTCACCCGCTCGTGCTTCTCCAGCACCTTCTTCGCGGCGTGCAGGAAATAGCTCGGGCCCTTCTGGTCGGTCACTCGGCCGAGGAAGAGCACCAGCTTGTCGGTCGGCTTGATCGTCGCCTGCTTGGGCTGCGGGGCCGGGCAGTCCGGCGCGACCGCGTTGTGCACCACGGCGATCCGCTCGGGCTCGACGCCGTAGCGGTGCTCGAGCAGCGCTGCCGTCAGCCGGCTCACCGCGATCACCCGGGTCGCGGCGTGCATGCCGCGGCGTTCGATGTCCACGATCGCCTGGTTCGGCCGATCGCCCGCCCGGTCGATCTCCGTCGAGTGCACCTGCACGACCAGCGGCTTGCCCGACGCCCGCGCCACGGCCATCGCGGCGGGGAAGGTCATCCAGTCGTGGGCGTGGATGACGTCGAACGGCTCCCGCCTCGCCAGCAGCACGCACATCCGCGCGTAGCGCTGCGTCTCCAAAATCGGGTCGCCGCGGAACGTGCGGTCCGTCTCCTCGGGCTGCTGAAGCTCCCGCCGACGGTCCTCGGGCAGCTTCTTCTTGCTGATGCCCATCGACAGCGCCGTCGGCGCCCGGCCCGGATAGGGGTAGGGCAGCCTCGCCGGCACCTGCCGGAACGCCACCTGCTCGTAGCCCGGCGGCGCGGGGGCCTCCATCGGCGCTTCGGGCTGAGCGGGTGGCGCCGCCTGCGCCCGCCGCGGGCTCGCCGGCTCCGGGCCCACCACGCGCACCGGCTCGTCCCCGGTCTTTTCCACCGGTTGGGGCAGCACGAACGTCACTTCGTCGCCGAGCTCGCTCAGCGCCCGGGTCAGCCCCGCGCAGGCCGTTCCCAGCCCGCCGGTGATGTGAGGGGGAAACTCCCAGCCGAGCATCAAAACACGCATGTGGGCACTCCTTCGCCGCAAAACCGCACCAGATCGTAGCTTGTGTTCCGCCCCGGCGTCGAAATGATTCGCCCCGCCGCCGGGAGCCGCCCCAGTTTAACCGGATCGCTGCCTTCTCGCCTCGAACAGCAGGATCGCCGCCGCCGTCGAGGCATTGAGCGAGTCCACCACCTCGCCCCGCATCGGGATCACCACCCGCGCCCCGCCCGACGCGTCCGCCGCCGCGAGCCAGTCGCCGCTGAGCCCGACGTCCTCCGCGCCGATCACGATCGCCACCCGCCCGGCCAGGTCCGCCCGGGTGTGCGCGACCGCCCCGGCCGGGGTCGTCGCCGCCAGCCGAACGCCACGCTCGAGCAGCCAGTCACGAATCTGCGCCTCCTCCGCCTCCACCACCGGCAGCGAGAACACCGCGCACGTGCTCGTGCGGATCGTGTTGGGGTTGAAAATGTCCACCGCCGCCCCGGCTGCGAGCACCGCCCGGCAGCCCGCCGCCTCGGCTGAGCGCACCATCGCCCCGAGATTGCCCGGCTTCTCGATCCCCACCGCCACGAGATACCACTCGCCTTCCGCAGGCAACTCCGCCAGATCCGCCAGCGTCCAGCGGTGCTGCTCGACCACCGCCAGCACCCCCTCGGGCTCACGCAGATAGCCCACCTTGCGGAACACCGCGGCCGACACCTCCACCCGCTTCGCCGACCCCGGCAGGGCGGCGATGATCCGCTCCACCTCCGCTTGCGCCCCGTCAAACCGCGACAGCAGCTTCGGGCACACCCAGATCTCGCGCAAATGCAGCCCCGCGTCCACCGCCCGAGTCAGCTCGCGCCTGCCCTCCGCGATGAACAGCCCCGACTCCCGCCGCTCGCGCGAGCCGCGCAGCTTGACCATCCGCTTGACCCGCGGGTTCTGAAGACTGGTGATTCGCAGTGGCTCCGCCATGCGCGTATCCTAGCGAAGTGACTCGCATCCCGGAAAGGGGGCCCCATGCTCACCCGCATCCTGGAACCCGAGTACATGGACTGCTCGGGCGACGCCGCCGCCTACGACGCCATGGACCACACCGTGCCCAACGCGGCCGTGGTCGAACGCCTCGTCGATCTCGGGGCGACCGGCCACCTGCTCGACCTCGGCACCGGGCCGGGCCACATCCCCATCCTCGCCTGCCACCGCTTCCCCGGCGTGCGCATCACCGCGATCGACGCGGCCCGGAGCATGCTCGACATCGCCCGCGAGAAGATCGCCCGCGCCGGCTACGAGCTCCGCATCACGCTCGAAATCGCCGACGCCAAGCGGCTGCCTTACGCGGACGCCAGCTTCGATGGCGTGCTGAGCAACACGATCCTCCACCACCTCGCCGACCCCGCCGCCATGCTCCGCGAGGCGGTGCGCGTGCTCAGGCCAGGCGGCCTGCTCATGATCCGCGACCTCTTCCGCCCCGACACCCGGGAGCAGCTCGACGCCCTCGTCGCCGAGCACGCCGCAAACGACACGCCCGAGCAGCGCAAGCTCTTCGCCGACAGCCTCCGCGCCGCCCTCACGCCGGACGAGCTGCGGGAACTCGCGTCCGAGCTGGATCTGGATGGCTGGGAAGTGGTCGTCGACACCGACCGCCACATGACGCTCCAGCGGCCCATGGGGTCGGGGGCTGATCCCCGTGCGATCAGGTGAACGCATGCGCCCCGGACGGGACCTGCTCCCGCTCCACTTTGACGCCTTCCATGGCGAACGGCGTCGCCCAGGCCCGCGTCAGCCCCAGATCGTGAGCCAGATCCCGACGTTCACGAGCACGACGCAGGTGCGCAGCAACTGATCGTCCATCTCGATATCCCTCCATCCGCTCGCGTGAACAAGCACCGGCTCCCGATTTTCCCCACCTTCCCCAAGCCGGGGCAGAGCGCAGCGCCGCCCCGGGTATCGCCCCTGCGTCTGCTGCGCGTCCCGTTCACCGATACCCGGGGCGGCGCTGCGCTCTGCCCCGGCTTGGGAAAACCTGAGTCCGGAAACGCTAACTCCTCTAACTCACCCCCCTCCCCCCGCGCACGAAAAAGCAGGCGCCTCCCTTCCGGGAGACGCCTGCTTCCATTCATCTTGCGAGGTCTGACCGCTCGCTCAGAAGTCCCGGCGGACGTTGAGCTTGCTGCCATTGCGACGGCGGCGGTTGAGCATCTTCCGCCCGTTCCGCGTCTTCATGCGGGCGCGGAAACCGTGCTTGCGGGCACGCTTGATCAGACTGCGGCGCTTGGGATAGTGAGTCGACATCGGACACCTTCCTCCGCGGCTGGGCAGCCCGGCCGAACCCGCGTTCGGCTGACGCTGCCACGCTGCTGCTTACTTGACGTCAATCAGTACCGTGTGATAACTCGTGTTGCCACGCGTGTCGCTGATGCGCAGCGTCACCACGTGAGGCCCCTCGGCCAGATCGGAAATCCTAACACGCCAGGCCTCGCGTGTCGAGTCGAAGATCAGGTCGCGCGGCAGGATCGGGTGATATTCCGCTTCCCCGTCCACCGCGTACGCCATCGAATCGACTGCCGAGAGGGCGTCCGTCGCCACGCCGGCAATCCGGGCCTCGCCGTTTTCGACCGACTTCTCGATCTCCGCCAGACGCGGCGCCGTGTTGTCCACCAGCACCGGATCGCTCACCCGGCTGGACGTTTTCGCCATGCCGCCGGGGTTGTCCCGCCGATCGCTGGCGACCACCCGCAGCACGTAACGCCCGTCCGGCACGCGGCGGGTCTGCCACTCGTAGCGGGGGTTCTCGATGTCCTCGGCAATCTGGATGTAACGCTCCGAACCGGCGGGGCGGTACGCCAGGCGGTACACCAGCGTGTCCTCGTTGGGGTCGCTGGCCTCCCAGTCGACGTTCATCACCGTGCCCGGTCCGGCATCGCCGCGGGGCTCGGGGTAGGACGCCGAGATCGAGCTGATCTCCGGGCCCATGTTCGGCGTCACGTACGCCAGCTTCACCTCGTTCACCGCCGGCGTCGCCCCGGGATCGCCCAGCAGCGTCAGGCGGTACTGCAGGAACCGCGCCGGCGGGGCGTCCACCTCGCCCTGGCGCGGTTGAAGCGGCGACGCGTCGCCATCGGACACGAACGCCTGCGGCTCGCTCCACTCGGACCACGGCGCCTGCTCGGGGTCCTCCACGTTGCCGCTTCGCGTCTCCAGCAGCACGCTCGTGTCCTCGGGGATGTCCGCCGTCAGGTTCATCGTGCCCCAGAGGCTGATCTGGTCGGCGTCGAGCACCTCGCTGGTGTACCTGCCGCGAGCCGCGAACCGATCGCTCAGGCGGATCACCTCAGCCGGGTTGGCCGTGCCGAGCAGAATGTCGCCGTCCTCCATCACCGCGGCCGCCGGCACCTGCTCGGGCTGGAGGTCGGTGAGGATGGTCGTCTCGTCCGCGGCCGGGTCCACGCGGTACACCTGCCCCTCGTTGCCGGTCGTCACCAGCAGCCCGCCGTCCCCGGCCCGCACGATGCGCAGCACCATGACCGACTCGCGGAACACCTCGCTGACGAACCCATCCGAGCCGATGCGGTAGATCGCATTGCCCGCCTGGTTCTGCTGACTTCGGCCGGGCGAACGCACCCGCCGACCGCCGTCCCCGCTCGCCTGGCGGGGCGGGCCGGCCTGGCCCACCGCCCCGACCTGCATCTCGCCCGTCTCCCGCGCCGACTGAAGCCGCTCGCGAATCACCTCGCGAAGCTCGTCACGCTGCTCGGGGGTCGGCTCGGCCTCACCCTCGGCCGCGGCGTCCGCCTCGGCGTCCGCTTCCGCCTCGTCCTCGACGCCGCCTTCATCCTCGCCCGGCTCGACCGCCTCGTCCTCGACGCCTTCGTCCTCGCCCGGCACCGGCGGCTCGCCTTCGCCCGGATCGAGCTCCTCGTCGCCGATCGGCTCGCTGCCGGGCGGAACCTGCGGCAGATCCTCCTGCTCGGGAACTTCCTCCGCCCCTTCTTCGCCTTCCTCGACCACCGCCCGGCCGACGCTGTCCTCGGGCCGGCCCGCCGGATCCTCGGCCGGCTCCAGGAGCCGACCCGGACGCGCCTGCTCCGCCGACGCCGTACCCGCGTACACCGTGCCGTCCGGCTCAACCCACAGCGCCCCGATCTCCGCCTCCGGCGCGTCGTACAGCACGAACGCCTTCGGCTCACCCGCGCCGGTCATGCGAATGCGGTAAACCAGCCCCTCCGTGTCCGTCCCGGCGTAGTACCGGCCCGCGTCGTCCCGGCCGATCGCCAGCACGTTCGACTGCTCCGTGTCCAGCAGCGTCTCCACCTCGGCCCGGGCGTCCTCCCCCTCGCCCGGGGTGACGCGCAGCACCCGGCCCTCGGTGCCCGTGCCGATCACAAAGCTCTCCGCCTCGGCGATCAGGTCCCAGATGTAGCGCACGTCTTCGAGCTCGGCCAGCGTGACCAGCTCGCCTCCGCGCCACGCGGCGATGCGGCTCGTCTCGCCGCTGATCGCCACGATCAGCTCGCCGTCGCGCCGGGCGAGGGCGAAAATCTGCTCGCCCTCGAGCTCGGCCAGCACCTCGACCGAGTCGTCCACCTTCCGCAGCAGCTTGCCCTCGGGGCCCGCCGCGATGTACACCTCGCCGTCCACCCGGACGATCTCGTACACCACGCTCGCCTCTTCGGGTATCTCGCTGAGCGTTTCCATCCCCTGCGCGAGCTTGATGTCGCCGAGGTTGGTCACCACGGTGTCTTCGCTGTCGCCGGCGGTGAAGTCGGCTTCGCTGGTGTGTACCCAGCGCTCGGGTTGAATGGCCAGCGCGCTGGTCACCAGCAGCCCGCTCACCGCCGCGGCCGCGAACATCGCTCGCATGGAAAAAGTGCCTGTCATGGAAGAGATCCCTCTGCTTCTGCTGCTGCAAACAGTCGTTGCGTCTTGTGTTTCCGAAGCTTAGCGGCAAAGCCCGGGGAGGGCTATCCCCGGGCTCTGGCCCACGGCTTCAACTGCTCCCCGGCTTTCCGCTGCCGCGTCAGCCGCGCGGCTCGCGAACGTGAATCGTGAACGCCTGGGTGCCCTCGACGGCGAGCTCGGTCTGCTTCGAGCTGGTCACCCGCTCGAAGAACGGCGCCGCCACCGAGCTGCCCGGCGTGAGCACCATGGCCCGCCGACTCGACGGCAGCTCCGCCATCTCGCTGCCCGCCACCGCGATGCCCCGGCCGGGCACCTGCAGCGACAGGTAGATCGCGTCCTTGCGGATCGACATCACCCGCTGGAGCACGTCGGCGAGCTCGTCCACCGAGTCGATCGCCGTCAGCAGGTGCGGCCGGGCGGAAACCATCCGCTCAAACTCGCCCGCCGCGTCGTGGATCGAGAGCTGGTAATCGCCCTCGGCCAGATCCTCGGGCACCTCCAGCGTCAGGCGGTGCCGTTCGACGGCCGACTCGTACGGCTGCACCCACACGGTCACGCCGACCTGCTCGCCCGGCGCCACCTCCATCGCGTCCACCCGGGCGTTGACGATCGAGCCCTGAAGCAGATCCGGAACGACCTCGGCCTCGATGTCCACACCCTCGAGCTTCAGCCGCTCGAAGGGGTTCTGCGACATCGCCACCAGCGGCGGCATCAGCTCCATCACCAGCCCGCGGGCCTCGCCGCCGGCGATCATCGAGTCAATGTCGATCGTCCGCCCGCCGCTGAAGCGCATCTCGCCGCGGAGGTACACCGTGTTCTCCATGGGCAGGTTGTGCACCGCCGTCACGCTGCGGAGCATGACGTTCGACGCCACCGACGGCGTCATCAGCGGGTGATCCACCACCTGATAGCTGTAGTCATGCTCCTCGAGGTCCGGCATCCGCACGCTCACGTTCACCGGGGCGGTCGAAAAGGCGGTGCGCCCCCTCGTGCCGGCGACCGCGGCGTACTCGTCCTGAAGAATCGAACCCTCGACCTCCAGGCTGCCCGCCATCTTGAAGCTCGTGCTGATGCGCGGCACGACGAAGTGCACGTAGCCGTTGGCCATCGGCAGGGCGGTGTCGCCCTGGCCCATCATCGCGTGGCCGAAGCCGAGCACCGTGCCGTCGGGCAGCACGTCGGTCACCGTGCCGGCCGCGGACATGTCCAGGTCGCCCAGCGCCAGCGGAATCGCCAGCACGCTGCCGGGCTGGAGCCGAACGTCCTGCGTCTCCATCCCCGCCGGCGGGGCGCCGCCCGCCATGGCGCTGCCCGCGACGGCCCGCAGGCCCATCGGCTCGAGCAGCGGCCCGAAAATGTCCGCCATCTCCCGGGAACCGACCGCCATCGGCAGCATCAGCGGCTGCGGGCCCTGCCCCGTGTCGCCCAGCTCGTTCCCGGCCGCCGTCTGGCTGTCGCTCGCACCGAAGCCGCCGAGCATCCGCTCCACGGCGTCGAGGCGCAGACGCTCGCTCTCGCTCAGGCGGAACTGCCTGGCCATCTGCTGCATCCGCCCCAGCGTTTCGCGCCCGGCCTTCGCGGCGGGGCCGGCGCCGGCGATGATCGGCTCGCCCCCGGTTCGGCTGCCCACGCCGAGCATGTACTCGATCGGCTGCACGCCCGCCAGCGCGTCCTTGACCAGGCTGAACCCGAAGGCGAACGCGCCGATCATTCGGCCGCCCTCGCCGAGGGTCTGCGCCTCGCCCTCGTCCCAGAGGTAGATCGGCGAGCCGGACATCCCCTGCACCGGGCCCGACTTGAGCAGGCGCGGGTCGTCCGAGCGAATCCAGATCGCCGCGTGCTGCGGGCCCTCGTTGGCCACGATGCTGACCACCTCGACCGGAAACGGCTCGATTTTCGTGCCCGCGAACACGGTCAGGCCGTAGCCCTTCATGCCGATCCGAACCTCGTCGACGGACATATATCTGTCGGGCAGGTCCGGGCTCGGCGAGGCGGGGCCGGCGTGGCTGGCGAGCGGGGTCAGGACCGCCAGCAGAGCAAGCATGGCAGCCACGAGCGGGCGTCGAAGACAGTGATTCATGGAAGAAAAGCCTAATTCGCTTGTGTCTCGTTGACAAGAACGCCGTCGTCCAGGATATTCTTATACGTCAATAGGACTTATGAGTTCAACGGGTTTCGCTGCCACAGCGGCGTCTGGGCGTTTGCCCGGGCCCCGCCGCGGCACCGGACCGGCCTTTTTCCGACTTTTCTTTTGTCGTCGGCGGGCGCGCCCCGCTGCGGGCCAGGTGCCATGGTTGAAGAAGCTGCTGCCGTTCTGGGCTATACCTTCAAGGACGAATCGCTGCTCCGCGAGGCACTCACCCACGCCTCCATTGCCGGCAATCGCCTCCAGAGCAACGAGCGGATGGAGTTCCTCGGCGACGCCATCCTCGGGTTCGTCGTCTGCGAGTACCTCTACGAGCACTATCCGGAAATGCTCGAAGGGGAACTGACGAAAATCAAGAGCGCCGTCGTCTCCCGGCGGGTTTGTGCGAAAATCAGCCGGGCGATCAACCTCGCCGAGATGCTCAGCCTCGGCAAGGGGATGGCCGGCCGACCGGGACTGCCGCACTCCGTCGCCGCCGCCGTGCTCGAGTCGATCATCGCCGCCATCTATCTCGACGGCGGCATGGAGCCGACACGCGAGTTCATCCTCCGCCACATGGTCCGTTACATCCGCGACGCGGCCGAGTCGAACCACCAGAGCAACTTCAAAAGCGTGCTCCAGCAGCACGCCCAGAAGCATCTCCCGGCCAACCCGGCCTATATGCTGCTCGACGAGAAGGGCCCCGACCACGCCAAGGCGTTCGAGGTGTGCGTCGAGATCGGCGGCAGACGCTTCGGCTCCGCCTGGGCGAACTCCAAAAAGGAGGCCGAGCAGAAAGCAGCCCTCATCGCCCTCGAGGAGATGGGCCTCGCCGAGATCGACGACGACGGCCACGTGCAGATGCTCGAATCCGCCGCCGCCTCGGCCGCGGACGAGGACGATTGACCCCGGGCCGGGGCCTCGACGCTTCGCCGCCCACCATCTAGAATCGCGACCATGGCCCGCCGCCCCTCCAGCTCCAACCCCGGCCTCGACGCCTCCACCCGCATCTGCGTTCTCACCGGGCCGGAGGAGATGCTCAAACGCCAGCACCTCCAGGAGCTGCGTCAGAGCCTCGAAAAAGAGCACGGCGAGGTGGAAACCTTCACCTTCGACGGCAAGTCGGCCGAACTGGCCGAGGTGCTCGACGAGCTGCGCAGCTATTCGCTGATGCAGACCTACAAGCTGGTGCTCGTCGACGAGGCCGACCAGTTCGTCAAGACCCACCGCCAGGCGCTCGAGCGCTACGCCGAGAGCCCGGTCGACCACGCCACGCTCGTCTTCCGCTCCGCCACGTGGAACAAGGGCAAGCTCGACAAGCTGATCGCCAGGCACGGCGGCATCGTCAAGTGCACCCCGCCCGCGCCCGGGCAGGCGAAGACCTGGCTCACGAAGCGCAGCCAGAGCCAGTACCAGCGCCAGCTTCAGCCCGCCGCCGCCGACGCCCTGATCGACCGCCTCGGCCCGGACCTGATGAAGCTCGACAGCGAGCTGAGCAAGCTCAGCCTGATGGTCGAGCCGGACCAGCCCATTGGGCCCGACCTCGTCCGCGAAGTGGTGGGCAAGTCGAGCGAGGAGCAGGCCTGGGCGGTGCAGGAGGCGGTGCTCGCCGGCCTGGCCCGCGGCTCGGCCGGCCCGGTGATCAGCAAGCTGCACGAGCTCGTCGAGCTCGCCGATCAGCCCGACGTGCTGGTGGCCTACTTCGTGGCCGACCTGGTGCGCAAGTTCAACGTGGCGCTCATGATGAAGCAGGCCGGCGTGCCCGAGGGCGTGATCGCCAGGCAGCTCAAGCTCTGGGGCGATCGGCAGCAGATGTTCTTCGCGGCCCTGCGGAAAATGAACCCCGAGCGGGCCGCCGCCATGTTCCGCGACATCGTCCACGCCGACCGCAAGGCCAAGTCCGGGCTGGGCGAGCCGATGCGCAATCTCGAGGGGTTCTGCGTGCGAATGGTCAGTCGGTGACAGTCGATTCCCGCGTGCCCGGGCCATGGACGGCCGGGGGCTCGCCAGGTGCAGGAGGCACGATGAAACAACGCGCCGTCGCCATGCTCTTCGCCGCCGCGCTCGCCGCCGCAGCCGGCTGCAGCGCGCCGCAGGCGACCGACCCCGCGCCCGAGCCCGGCCCGCCGCCCGTCAGTTCCGCGGACGAACCGGCCGAGACAGCCGACGCCCCGGCCCCCGCTCCGTCCGATTCCCCCGAGTCCGCCGCTCGGGCGGCCGCCGAGCGGGCCCAGCGCCTCGCCGACGCTCTCGCCCGCATGGAGCCCCAGCCGCCGCGCGATTCCGCCGCCAACCCCGCCGAACTGGTCGAGCCGTTGGCCCCGGCGCCCGCTTTCGCCGACACGCCGCAGATCACGCCCGCGGAAGCGTCCGAGCCTGAGCCTGAGCCTGAGCCGGAGCCGAAGCCGAAGCCCGCGCCGGCCGACGAGTCGGCCGAGTCCACCGACCCGCCCGAGTCCGAGCCGGCGCCCCTGGCGCGGGAGGAACTGCTCGAACGCCTCGTCGCCGACCTGCTCGACGAGTCCGCCCCGGCCCTGACACGGGCGCTCACCGCCGCCGCGGTCAGCATGGCCGATCCCGGCCACCAGCTCCGCAAGGAAGCGCTCGCCCCGCTCACCGGCCCCGAGCGGCGGGCCGTGCAGCAGTACCACCAGATCCTGCTCGCTCTGCGCAAGCAGCTCGTCGCCGCCGGCGGGGAGCTTTCCCGTGACGCGCTCAATGAGCAGCTCGACGCCCTGGCAGGCGAGCAGCCCGTCGAAATCAGCAAGATGGAACTCTGCCGACGCGTGGACGACTACGGCCTCTACGAGCCGTTCGCCCGCCGCCAGTTCCTCGCCGGCCACAGCCGCCGCCTCGGGCTCTACCTGGAGATCGACCACTTCCGCGTCGCCCCGGCCGCCGACGACCGATTCGAGGTGCGCCTCCGCCTCGAGGTCGTGCTCTACAGCGAAGCCGACGGCCTCGCCGTCTGGCGACAGGACCCGGTGCAGTACACCGACCTCTCCCGCAGCCGCCGACGGGACTTTTTCATCGCCCGCCCGATCGAGCTGCCAGCCAACCTCGGCGTAGGCAAGTACCGCCTCAAGGTGCGCGTCACCGACCTGCACGGCGGCAGCATGGACGAGCACACGATCCCCCTCCAGCTCGTCGCTGACGAAAAGCTCACCCAGCCGCGAGCGCCCCAGGAGAATCGCCCCCTCGGAGAGTGAGGGCGGGAGCCGGAGACTAGAGGCTAGAGGCTAGAGGTTAGTCGTGCCTGATTGTCGTTGATCCAAGCCGGGGCAGAGC
>JBKHFW010000012.1:0-58141 GCA_046540025.1 Phycisphaeraceae bacterium | reverse complement strand
GCGTCGCTCTTTACCCACAGCCGATCCGCGTTGTATCGCAGCGTGCCCCGCGTTGGCAGCACGGCCTCGCCCGGCAGAACCTCGGCCCGGGCCACCTCCTCCGGCGCGGCCGGCTCGGGGCGCAGCGCCTCGGCCCGCTCGGCCCGAATCGCCGCCTGCCGCTGGGCCCGCCGCTCGGCCGCCTCGGGCCCGTACAGCGGCTCGTCCGACACGCTCAGCGTCGGCTGGGCGAGCGTCTGGTCATAGCGGGCGAACCGCGTCAGCGCCTGCTCGAGCAGCGGCTGGTCCGGCCCGGCCTCGCGGCGCTGGAAAAGGTCGGTTTCGAGATCGACGGCGCCGCGGGTCGAAACGGTGACCAGCAGCCGGGGCGCTTCGGCCGAGACGACCCCGCCGCCGCGCAGATGCCGGGCGTCGTCGAGGTAGAGCGCGAGGTGGCGGACCGGGCCGGCGGGGCGCTGCTCGGTTTCGATGCGCACCACGGCCCGCTCGGCCTCGAAGCCGTAGGCGCCGACCTCGAAGCTCACGCCGCCGGTGAGGTAGAGGTATTGCGCGCCGTCCGCCTGCCAGGCATCCGCTTCGGGCGCGGCGAGCAGGGCGTCGCTTTCGACGATGGGCGGCGCCAGCGGCGGGGTTTCAGGCAGCTCCAGCCCGGTCTGAGCGGCCGACCACTGCGGTAGCACGCAGACCAGCAGCACGGCCGCCGCCAGCAGCAGACGCGTCGTCCATCGCCCGGGCCGGCCTTGCAGCCGGCCGACACCATTTGGCTTTGCTTCGCCCATGCCGCGCCTTCTCATGAAGAAGTATGACGTGGCGCGAATATACGGGCCGCCGGCGCGGGCGGCAAACCGCATGGGCGCGGGAAAGCGTGGCGAGCCGGGGCGCCCGGGGGCCGGATTACCGTCCGCCGACCGCGAGGCGGGGGATCTGCTGCGGCTCTTCCCCGCGGGTGAGGCCCGGTTCGTGCTCGGTGAGCACGACGATCTGCCAGAGGTCCACCAGGCTCAGCTTGAAGCGGTAGCTGACGTGCAGGTCGACGCCCTCGAGGCAGTCGGCGAGCGCCAGGTCGCTGCGCCAGCCGATCTTGACGCACAGCGGATTGGCGATTTTCTCGAAGAAGCCGAAGACGGGGTTCGTGCTCTGGAAGTGGTTGAGCATGACGATCCGCCCGCCCGGCTTGAGCAGCCGACGCGCCCAGCGGAGCAGGCGCTGCGGGTCGCTCACCACGCTGATGACGTGGGTGATCATGATCTGGTCGAAGCTCTGCTCGGCGAAGGGCGGGAACATGGCGTCGCCCTGGATCAATCGGCAGTGGTCGAGGCCTTCCTCCTCGGTCTTGTCCGCCGCCTTCTTGAGCATGCCCGCGGAGAGGTCCATGCCGACGATGGTGACGTTGTCGGGGTAGTGCGGCAGGGTCATGCCCGTGCCCACGCCGAGGTCGAGAATGCGGTCGCCCGGCTGGGGGCGCAGCTCCTCGACGGCCCTGATCTGCCGCTTGTGCACCAGCGCGCCGAAGGTGTGGTCATAGATGCTCGACCAGAGGTCGTAGCACCGGCTGGTGGTCGCTTCCTGCATTTTCATGGTGGTTCGCTCCCGTCGCCTCGGGGCTGGGACCGGCGGAAGAAAATCGCCCGCCACTGCTCCGGGGAAAGTCTCAGGGCGCACCAGAATAGCGGCGGAATCCGGCCAGTTCCAGCCGCCACGCCACCCGCCGCGCCGGGCAGGCCCCTAAAATGCCTCACCCGTCCGATCATGCCCCGTCCCCGCTGGGCGGGGACGGATAATCGGTTACACTAACAGGCAATATGAAACTCAAACTCAACGGCGAAACCCGCGAAACCAGCGCCCGCACCGTCCGACAGCTCGTTGAGGAGCTCGGGCTGGGCCGGCAGGCCGTGGCCGTCGAGGTCAACCGCGAGATCGTGCCGCGCAAGCAGCACGAATCGACCGAGCTCCGCGACGGCGACGAGGTGGAAGTCGTCAGCCTCGTCGGCGGCGGCTGAGCGGGCCGGGCTTTTTTACTTTTCAGTTTTGCACCCGCCCCCGAGGCGGAAGGACAGGTAGCAGGACATGACCAGCAGCAGCACCCAGACGCCGGAGCATCCCAGCGAACCGCAGGATCGGCCGCTCATCGTGGGCGGGCGGACCCTCAAGAGCCGCCTCGTCGTGGGCACGGGCAAGTACGCCGACTACGAGCAGATGCAGCTCGCCCTCGACGCTTCGGGCGCGGACGTGATCACCGTCGCCGTCCGCCGCGAGCGGCTGATCGACCAGGAAGGGCGGTCGATGCTCGACTACATCGACCTCGACCGCTACACGATTCTGCCCAACACGGCCGGCTGCTTCAGCGCCGATGACGCCGTGCGCGTCGCCCGGCTCGGCCGGGAGATCCTCGAGCAACTCGACAATCCCGGGCAGGACTGGGTCAAGCTCGAGGTGCTGAGCGACAAGAAGACGCTGCTGCCCGACCCGGTCGGCACGCTCGAGGCGTGCGCGGAGCTGGCGAAGGACGGGTTCAAGGTGCTCTGCTACACCAGCGACGACCCGGTCATGGCCGGCAAGATCAAGGCCGCCGGCGCTGCCGCGGTGATGCCCGCCGGCTCGCCCATCGGCTCGGGCCAGGGCGTGCTCAACGCCAACAACATGATCCTCATCCTCGAGATGCTCAAGGAAGGGGACGAGCAGTACCCGGTCATCGTCGACGCGGGCGTCGGCACGGCCAGCGACGTGACGATCGCCATGGAACTCGGCGCCGACGGCGTGCTGCTGAACACCGGCATCGCCCACGCAAAGGACCCGGTGCGGATGGCCCACGCGATGCGCCACGCCCTTCAGGCCGGCCGGCACGCCTACCTCGCCGGGCGGATCCAGAAGAAGCTCTACGCCACCGCGTCGAGCCCGTGGGAAGGCGTGATCAGCTACATCCCGGGCGAATAGGCCCGGCCGGGGGCCGTGAACTCAGGCCCGTCCGGCGCCGACACGACCTCGCCCGCCGATGCTGCCGGAGCCGGAACCTGCATCCACCGCTCGGCCGGGCGTGGGCGGAGTCTCCCGCGAGCGGTCCTGGCCGGCGGGCGATCAGAAGCCCAGAAGATAGCGCAGCACCTCGGCAACGCCGATCTCGGACGCCTCCTGCCGGGCCTGCTCCTCGATGGGCGGATACTCGCGCACCTCGGGGGGCGGGGCGAGGTCCGGGTCGGGTTCCCCGGCAACGCGGGTCAGGCCCAGCGAGCCGTCGCCGGTGACGGAGATGACCCATCGGCCCGGCGCGAGCGCCCGGTAAACCGCCTTGCCATGACGCACGCCCGGCGCGTCCCAGTCGATGTCGCCCAGCTCGGGGTCGATCAGCAGCCCGTCACGCGGGGCAGTCCCGGCGTCGAACAGGCGGCGGATCCACAGCCGACCGTTCTGCACGACGTAATCGACGTAGAGTTCCTGGCTGGCGGTGAAAGGCGTGTCGAGCTCCCGCAGCGTGCCGGCTGCGGAGCGGATGCGCAGCGAAACCCGCCCGGCCTCGTCGACCCGCAGTTCGGTGACGGCGGTTTTGCGCACGGCGTCGTTGTAGGTGCTCTGGAGCTGCTCATAGCGGCTGCCGAGCTCCGCGAGCCGCTGCTGATAGAGCTCGGCCGCCATCTGCCAGCGGACGAACCCGTAGCCGGTGATCGCCGCCCCGCACACCGCCGCGGCGAGCATGAGCACGCCGGTCGCCCGGAACCAGTTTCGAATCTGCCACATCACTGGGTCTCCACGAAAGTTATCGGTCGTTTGACCCGGGGGCGTTTAGAGGAAGTGGTCAAGTGCCCTGGTGGCCGAGTGGGGGAGGGGCCGTGCCACCCGACGTCGTGCCGGGCGCCGATCCGGGGTTCAGCCCGCTTTCCCGCGGAGCTTCGCCTCGAGGCCGTCGAGCAGGCGCTGGAAGACGGTGTGCTCGTCGCTGCGGGCGTCAATGACGAGGTGGCGGTCGGGGTCGTGCTCGGCCTGCTCGAGATAGCCGTGGCGGACGCGGCGGTGGTAGGCGGCGCCGCGCTGCTCGATGCGGTCGAGCAGGGGGGAGAGGCGCCGGGCGGCGGTCTGCTCGTCGACGTCGAAGATGACCACGAGGTCCGGCCAGTAGTCGTGCAAAGCGATCTCGCCCACGCGGACGATGTCGGCCTTGTCCAGTCCGCCGGCCGTGCCCTGGTAGGCGAGGGTGGAGCTGATGAAGCGGTCGGCGAGGACGAGCTGGCCCGCCGCGACGGCCGGGGCGATCCGCCGGGCGACGAGCTGGGCCCGGCTGGCCATGTAGAGCAGCATTTCGCAGCGTACGTCCATGTCGCCGGTCTCAGGGTCGAGCAGCAGGTCGCGGATGCGCTCGCCCACGCTCGTGCCGCCCGGTTCGCGCACCTGGCAGACGGCGATGCCCCGGCTTTCCAAGAGCTTGAGCAGTTGGCGGAACTGGGTGCTCTTGCCGCTGCCGTCGGGCCCGTCGAACACGACGAATCGGCCGCGAAGCCGCTCGAGCCACTGCATGTTCGGTTCCTGCGCTGCCATGGGATTCAGAGGATACCCGAAACCCCGCTTCGGCGGGAAGAGGCGGGCAACTTCTGCGGGCGGCGGGGTTTGTGGGTAAGATAGCTGGTGCCATGAGTGAGAAACCGCCCGACACCTATCTCGATCCCTACCGCGAAGCCGTGGGCGATCACGGCTCCGACTTCCACGTCACGCTCTGGGCCAACCGGCGGACGCAGCTTCGCCGATTCGAGGTCTTCGCCGAGATGCTCCCCCTGCGGGGCAAGCGGATCCTCGACGCCGGCTGCTCCCGCGGCGACCTGGCGGCGTATCTGCTCGAGGCCGGGATCGAGTACGGCCGATACATCGGCGTCGACGGTCTGCCCGAGGTGATCGAGTACGCCCGGCAGCGCGGCCTGCCGCGCAGCGAGTTTCATGCCGGGGACTTCCTGGCCGACCGGAAACTGCTGGCCAGGGGCAAGCCGCAGGTGGTGGCGATCTCCGGCTCGCTGAACACGATGCCGCTGGAGACGGCGAAAAAGGTGCTCGAAAGCGCCTGGGATGCGACGCGGGAGGCGCTGATCTTCAACTTCCTCTCCGACCGCGCCGGCGAGCGGGCGACGCCTCAGACCCACCCGGCCCGGCGGTTCGACACGATGGGCCTGATCGACTGGGCGCTCAAGCACACCTGGGCCGTGCGGTTCCGTCAGGACTATTTCCACCACGGCCACGACGCGACGATCCTGATGGAAAAGGTGTGAGCGGGGGCTCGGGACGAAGCGGACCCCACGCAGCGATCCGGCGCATCCGTCCGCAGGCTCTGGCAAAACTGTATCGGAAACGCACGCCCAAGCCGCGGCAAGCGCAGCGCTGCCGCGGATCGGGTGCGGCACACACCAACCCGCCGCCTGCGGACGCCGTCGCCATACCCGGGGCGGCGCTGCGCTCTGCCCCGGCTTGAGGTTCGGCAGCGGCGGGAGACGCGTCAAGCAGACCGCGCCACGATCGCCCCACGAAAAAAGCCGCGGATCGGCTCCGCGGCTTTTGGGGATGTTCGTTTGTCGCTTCCCGCTCAGGCCCGGCGGCGCCGGCGGGCGAGGAGCATGGGGCTCAGCAGGAGCAGGCCAACCGCCGAGGCGGGGCTGGGCACGTAGGGGTCCGGGCCGTCGTCGTCGGTCGGGACCGGAATGCGGATCGGCTCCTCAGGCCAGTCCCACTCGGGCATCGCGTATTCGATCGCGGGCTGGGCGTTGGGGAAGAGCCCCTGCGTGCTGCTGCGGAAGGAGCGGGCGTTGGGTTCGCTGCGGCCGCGGGGGGGGGTAACCTGCTCCTGGGGCACGTAATCGGTGTGCAGCACCTGCGGCAGGCGGACGCTGCCGAGCCGGTCGAAGACGACCGTATAGATGCGGCCTTCTTCCTGGTCATAGAACTCGATATGCCCGGTGGTCGAGGCGGGGGTCTCGGTCGGGTCGAGCATGGCCGGGGGCAGGGCAAACGCGGAGCCGCCCTGATGCAGTTCGAGGAACAGGTCCCACGGCGTCTCCACGTCGCGCAGCATGGAGACCCGCAGCTTGTCGGCACCGCCGTCGGTGGTGCTGCGATCGAGCACGGCAGCCTCGGCGGGATTGGCGAACGCGGTGAGCAGCAGCGCGCCCGCGATCAGCGGGACGGAAATCTGGCGAAGCGTCATGGGTTCCCTCCATGGGGCAGCCGGGGGCGGGCTGCCGATCTTTCTCTCTGAGTGCGGCTCTCCCCGAGAAGCCACTTTAAAATTATCAGGAAAACAGCTTTCTGCAAGAATATTCGCCCCGGATAAGGGCATTTCCTGTCCGGCGGTCCGGCTGTGCGGACTGAGCGGCGGGTGAGGAAATCGTGATGTGTCGCCTCCCAGTCGGGAAACCGGCGGGCATTTGTCCTAAACTGTCGCGGATGATGAGTGAGCAGCCAAGCCGACACGACTCCCTGACCCCGCATCACCTCGAGGAGCGAGCTGACCGCCGGCCCCCCGCACGCGACGGCGAGGGCGCGCAGCAGGCCCGCGACTTTTCCATCGAGGCCGCCCGGCTGATGCGCGATCTGCACTGCGAGCACATCCTGATCTACGACGTGCGGGGCATGAGCGAGATCACCGACTTCATCATCGTCGCCTCGGGCACCAGCGACCGCCAGATCAAGGCCGTCGCCGGGCAGGTGACCGACCTCGGCAAGACGATGGGCATGGACCGCTTCGGCACGGACCGCGACGAGGCGGCGACCTGGCTGGTGCTGGACTTCGTCGAGGTGATGGTCCACCTTTTCGAGCCGGCCACGCGGGCGCACTACGACCTCGAGATGATGTGGGGCGACGCCCCGCAGGTCGACTGGCAGCGTTGAAGCGAGCCGGGGACGGCGCCCGTGCCGGCGCTATCTCAGGTAATTGCAAACATTTGGGGGCAATTCTTCGTATGAGGCGCCACCTGGTGGCGGATTCTGCGCGTCACCGGTTAAGATGGTGTCTTGTTCCCATGGCCAGCAAGGAAAGATCCATGCGAGAGGATGCACGTCCCCCCGGCCGGCTCGGCCGCACGCTGCCGGCGCTGGTGTCCGTCGCCGCGTTGACGATGGCGGCGAGCGCCGCGACGGCCCAGGAGGCGCCTGGAGACGGCCCCGCCGGCCTCGACCTCGAGACCGGCGCCCTGGCGACGCTGAGCGACCTGTTCATGAACTCGTGGATCACCGTCGGCATCACCGGCGCGATCCTCGTGCTCTCGATCCTGGCGCTGATGCTGCTGCTTTACTTCCTCGCGACGATCAACAGCCGGGCCATGGTGCCCGCCGACCTCGTCGACGAGCTGACCAAGCTGGTGCTTCGCGGCAAGTACGAGGCCGCCAGCGACCTCTGCCGGGCGAATCGGCGGGTGTTCATCGCCACAATCGTGCAGCGCTGCGTGGAGAACGCCGGC
The DNA here is from genome assembly GCA_046540025.1 of Phycisphaeraceae bacterium. Classification (GTDB taxonomy): domain Bacteria; phylum Planctomycetota; class Phycisphaerae; order Phycisphaerales; family Phycisphaeraceae; genus JBKHFW01. The sequence continues at coordinate 50,714 of JBKHFW010000012.1, read as the reverse complement.
AAGGGGCATTCGGTCATCATGGACATGATCGACAGCGAGGGTCGGCGGCGGGCGGACATCGTCTGGAACCGCATCAGCTACCTCGCCGACGTCTCCAACGTCGCTCCCATGCTGGGGCTGCTGGGCACGGTGATCGGCATGATCATGGCCTTCTTCGGGCTCGAGCATCAGTCGGGCACCGTGGACGCCGCGGCCCTGAGTCAGGGCGTCGCCACCGCGATGGGCACGACGCTGCTGGGCCTGTCCGTGGGCATCCTGGCGACGATCTTCTACTCCATCGTCAAGAGCCGGGCGACGCGGACGCTCGCCGAGGCGGAGGCGGCGGTGCATTCGATCGCCGACCACCTCAAGCGCGGCGAGGGCGATCATGCCCGCGCCCCGGTCTCGGCCAGCCACAACCCGGCCGCGAGCCCGGTGCGCCAGCCCCGCTCCGCCCCCTCGTCGGGCGGCTACGAGATCGACGAGCCGTGAACGACCTTCCCGCGATTGCGGAGTCTGCCTGAATGAGCTTCGCCAGCGAAACCCGCGAGCGTGCCCGCCCGGTGCTGCCCCTGGCCTCGATGCTGGACATCCTGTTCCTGCTGCTGATCTTCTTCATGACCGCGTCGAGCTTCCGCGATCAGGAGCTGCAGGTGGACGTTCAGCTTCCCGCGGCCGAGTCGGCCCAGGTCGGCGGCGCTGCCGTGCGGCAGATCGTCGTCACCATCCAGGAGGACGGCAGCCTCTACCTCGGGCGGTCGCAGGTCGCCAGCCTCGCCGAGCTGCAGATGAAGCTGGCGGAGCTGGCCGAGGTGACCCCGGAGGACGCCGTGGTGATCCGCGGCGACCAGGGCAGCGACCTCGGCCTCGCCGTGCAGGTGCTCGACGTCGCCCGCCGCGCCGGGTTCCGCGACGCCGAGCTCGGGGCCGTGCGCCCCATGGAAGAGTGATCCGCCCATGAACCGTCCGTTGAGCCCATCCCGACCCCGCTTCCCGTGCCCCCTGGCGGCGCTGCTGCTGTCGCTGGTGATGCTGTTTGCCGCCGCGGCGCCGGCCGTGGCGCAGGACGAGCCGGCGCACCAGGCGTTCCTCTTCGCTTACAAGCTGCTCCAGCAGGGCGAGGACGAGCTGGCCGCGGAGGCGTTCGACGACTACCTCGGCGACTTCGCCGATGCGCCCAAGCGAGGCGACGCCCGGTATTACCGCGCCCTGCTCTACCGCCGGGCGGGCAAGAACGAGGCGGCCGCGGCCATGCTGGAGAAGGTTGCCGAGCCGCAACTCGTCGCGCCGTACGCGGTGAATCTGCTACGCGGGCAGGTGCTCAGCGATCTCAAGCGATACCCGCAGGCGATCGACGCGCTGGAGCGCATCGACGCCGGCCAGCTCGAGCCGGAGGTCGGCGCGAGCGTGCATCATCTTCGTGGCATCGCTTACCGCGGGGCGGGGAATCTGTCCGCCGCGGCTGAGCAGTTCGAGCAGGCGGCCGAGCTGAGCGAGCCGCGGCGGGGGCAGGCGCTGCTCGACCTCGCCCGGGTGCAGGTGCGCATGGACCGGCTGGACGATGCGCTCGCCACGCTCGACCGGGTCGTCGAGCTCGAAGCCGGGCAGGTCGCCGAGGCGGCCCGACTGGCGGGGGACCTGAGCTATCAGCACGAGCAGTACGGCGCCGCCGCCCGCTACTACGCCCGGGTGGCGCGGAACCACCAGAGCTCGCCGCACTTCGCGCCGTCGGTGCTGGGGCTGCTGTGGTCGCAGTTCTCGGCCGAGCAGTACGGGGAGGTGGTCGCCAGCCACGAGCAGTTCGGCGAGGCGCTGGACGGCGAGAACCGCGGCCGGGCGGTGTACCTCGCCGGCTCGGCGCGGCAGAAGCTGGGCGAGCACGAGCGGGCGATCGAGCTGCTCGAGCAGGCCCGGCCCGCGCTGACGGGTAGTGACCTCGAGGCCAGGCTGCTGTTCCGCCTCGCATCGAGCCAGTTCTCGCTGGGACGCTTCGAGGCGATGCGCGAGACCGCGGGCGAGCTCACCCGCCGGCGTCCCGATGCCGGCGTGCGGGCGCAGATGCAGTACCTGCTCGCCCTCGCCGACGCGCGGCAGGGCGAGGTGTCGCAGGGCGTGGCCAGGCTCACCCGGCTGATCGAGCAGGGCACGGACGCGGCGTATCACCGCGCAGCGCTGCTCCGCCGGGCGTGGCTGTACGAGCAGCACGACCAGCTCGAGCCCGCGGCCAGGGACTATGCCCGGTACCTCGACGCCGGCGACACCGGGCCCGAGGCGCACGAGGCGGCCCTGCGGCGGATCGACCTGCTGCTTCGGCTGGAGCGCTACGAGAACGTGGTGACCGCCGCCGACGAGCTGCTCTCGCAGAGCCGGGTGGCGCCGTCGCTTCGTCAGCAGGCGCTGTACCGCCTGGGGCTTGCGCAGATCCGCCTCGATCAGGCCGAGTCGGCACTGGAGACGCTGAGCCACCTCCAGAGCGAGTACCCGCTGAACCCGTTCACCGCGGAGGCGGACTACTACCGCGGGCTGCTTCTGATGAGCCTCGACCGAGCCGATGAGGCGGCCGAGCTCTTAAAGAAGGCGGCGTCGCAGGAGTCGCTTGCCGCCGGCCTGCGGGCGAACGCCTGGCGGATGGTCGCCCTGCGTCAGCGCGAGGCGGGGCGGGAGGACGCCGCGGCGGACTCGCTGGCGAAGCTCGAGGAGATCGCCGGCCGGGAGCGCTTGAGTGCGGACGAGCGGCTCTGGCTCGCCCGCTATCGGCTGGAGCGCGGCGAGTTCGAGACGGCGCTGGCGTACGTCGAGCGGCTCACCGAGATGCGCCCGGGCGTGACGCCCGAGCAGCGGGCCGAGGCGCTGTTCCTTGCCGGGCGCAGCCGACAGGCGATGGGGCAGTACGACCAGGCGGGGGCGGACTTCCACCACGTCGTCGCGATGGGCCGGGGGCCGGTGCGGCGGGCGCAGCTCGAGCTCGCCCGGACGCTCGCGGCGACCGGCGAGGAGGACGAGGCGCTGATGGAGTTCGCCGGTCTGCACAATGCCGAGGCCAGCGAGATCGCCGCCCGCGCCCACTACGCCAGCGCGATGATCTATCGCGAGCGGGCGGCCGAGCGGCGTCGGCAGAGCGACCCCGCCGGGGCGGACGAGGCCAACCGCGAGGCGCGCAAGCTGCTCAAGCGGATGGTGCTGCTCTACCCGCACGAGGAGCTGACCCCGCTGCCGCAGCTCGCGCACCTCGAACTGGCGGACATCGCCGACGAACTCGACAACCCCGGCAACTACGAGTCGACCCTCACCGATCTCGAAGAGAACTACCCCGGCGGCCCGTGGGCGCGGTACGCCCGCGCGGCGATCGCCGCCCATCAGCAGCGCTTCGCCGACGCGATCGCACTGCTGCGCCCGCTGCGCGACCAGCAGCTCGACCCGCGCCTCGCCTCGCGGGTGGAGGACCTCTGGCAGCGCGTGCGGCGGTAACGAACGGAATCCTCCAGCACCCCCCGGCCCACGATGTCCAGCTTCTACCGACAGCCCGACCCCTTCGCCCCCCGGCGCCGGCCGGTCGCGCCCAGCGTGCTCGCCCGGGCCCCGAGGGGGATCCTGCTGATGGGCCTGGCGGTCAGCGTGGTGCTGCACGCGCTGGCGGTGGTGTATCTGTTCGGCCAGCCGCTGGGCTTTGTCGATCCCGAGCTGATGCGCGAGCCGGACTCACCGCTCCGCGTCCGCCGGGCGACGTACGACCAGATCGCCGCGGGCGGCCCCACGCGCGACGCGGCCGAGACGCCGGATCTGAAGGACGTCAGCCAGGCGCTTCTGAGTGACGCCCAGGCCCCGACGCTCGCGTCGGACGCCCCCGAGGTGGACGTGCCCGACCCCGCCGAGGCGGCGCCGGAGATGGAGCCGCTGGACGCGGAGGACCCGGGCGGGTTCGAGCTGCCCGACGCCGTGCTCGCCGATGTGAGTCGAGCCGAGGTGGAGGACCTGAGCTACCGCCCCGGCTCGGGCGAGGGCGAAGCCGGCTCCGCAGGCGGCGGGTCGGGCGGCGCGGGTGACGGCGCGGGCGAGGCACAGCGGCTGCTCAGCCAGGCCGGGTTCGCCGGTCTGGAAGGCGCGGGCTCCGCGGGTGGCGGACCGCTGAGCCCGGGGCTCCCGCCGATCGAGGAGCAGCCCGTGCTCGATCAGCGGCTCATGCAGGGCCCGGCCGCGGCGCCGGAGATGGACCTCGCCTCCGACGCCCTGGCCGACACGACCCGCCTCAAGGTGCCCGAGCACCTCGACAAGGATTTCGGCTACTACGTCAGCCGATACGACCCGGAGGGCGAGCGGGGCTATTTTCAGGTGGACGTCATCGCTCAGCGGTCGCTGCGCAAGCTGCCGGCGATGAAGAAGGACGTCGTCTTCCTGGTCGACACCTCCTCGAGCGTGCCGCAGGACTGGGTCGACGAGGTGCGGGCCGGGGTGGAGCATTCGCTGCAGTCGCTCAACCGCGGCGACCGGTTCAACATCGTGCTCTTCAACGAGCGGGCCGCGACGTTCAGCCCCGAGGGCAACGTGCCCGCCACGCAGGTGAACATCGACGCCGCGAGGCAGTTTCTCAACCAGGCGGAATCGCGCGGCTGGACCGACGTCAACGCCGCCGTCAGCCGGCTGCTCGTCCGCGACGTCTCGTCCGACCGGGTGTACGACCTCGTGCTTATCAGCGACGGCAAGCCGACGCGCGGCGTCATGGACACACGCGACCTGATCAACCTGATCACCCAAGACAACGACCTCGCCGCGAGCATCTACTGCGTCGGCATCGGCGAGGACCCCAACCGCGAGTTGCTCGAGTTCCTCGCCTACCGCAACAAGGGGTTCTGCGTCTTCGCCGGCCGCCGGGACGACGTCGCCACGACGATCCGCGGCCTGCTCAGTCGGCTACGCTACCCGCTGATCAAGGGCGCCCGCCTCCAGGTCGCCGGCGCCGGGGTGAGCGAGGTGTTCCCGCACATCCTGCCCGACATCCACCAGGGCCAGCGGCTGAGCCTCTACGGGCGCTACCCTCAGCCCGGCGAGTTCACCATGAACATCACCGGCCGCAACGGCAGCGAGCCGGTGGACTTCACCTTCACGCGCAACCTCGCCCTCGCCAGCCGGGGCGATGAGCAGGTCGCCCGCCGCTGGGGCTTCTGGAAGCTGCACCACCTCTACAGCGAGATCATCCGCCTCGGCGAGGAGCCGATGCTGATCGAGGCGATCCGCGAACTCCAGCGCCGGTACAACCTGCGGACGCTGTATTAGGGCCAAGGGCCTGGGGGCTGGAGGGGGCTCGACTTTCAGGGGCGAATCGGGCGCCTTACACTCCTGCCATGCGCATTCTGCTTCAGAAAGTGACCGAGGGGCGGGTTCGCGTCCAGGGTGAGACCATCGGGGAGATCGGCCCCGGCTACGTGCTGCTCGTCGGCGTGGGCGACGGCGACGGCGAGGCCGAGGCGGACCGGCTGGCGAAGAAGGTGGCGAACCTGCGGCTGTTCCCCGACCAGGCGGGCAAGTTTGACCGCTCGCTGCTCGACGTGGCCGGCGGGGCGCTCGTGGTCTCGCAGTTCACCCTCTACGCCGACGCACGCAAGGGCCGACGCCCCAGCTTCATCCAGGCCGCCCGGCCCGAGGTGGCCGAGCCGCTGGTGAACCACTTCGCCGCCCGGCTCCGCACCCTCGGCGTCGAGCGCGTGGAGACGGGGCGGTTCCAGGCGATGATGGACGTCGAGATCCACAACGACGGCCCGGTGACGATCTGGCTCGACTCGGCCGAGATCTGATCTACACTTCGCCGGAGGAGGAATCATGAAGATCGCAGTCACCGGCGCGACCGGCTTTCTCGGACACTACCTCGTCAACCACCTCACCCGCCTCGGCCACGACTGCCGATGCTGGCGGCGCGAGACCAGCGACACCGGCGGGTTCGACCACCCCGACCGGATCGAGTGGCAGATCGGCGAGCTCGACGACCCCTCAGCCACGCAGCAGCTCGTGCGCGACGTCGACGCCGTGGTCCACGCCGCGCTCGCCTGGCCGAGCCAGACCGAGCTGGTCGAGTTCGTCCAGCGCAACGTCGTGGGCAGCATTCGGCTGATGGAGGCGGCCAGGAGCGCCAGCGTCGAGCGGTTCGTCTTCATCTCCACCTGCGCCGTGCACGAGGTGATCCTCGACGACCGCAAGCTCGACGAGGCCCACCCGCTCTGGCCCATGCGCCACTACGGGGCGCACAAGGCGGCCATCGAAAAGTTCGTTCACAGCTACGGCCTCGGCGACGGCTGGCCCGTCTGTGCCCTGCGGCCGACGGGAATCTACGGCCTCGCCCGCCCCGTGGGGCAGAGCCGGTGGTTCGAAACCGTCCAGCGGGTCGTGCGCGGCGAAGACGTCGACTCCGCCTCGGGCGGCAAGGAGGTCCACGCCGCCGACGTCGCCCGGGCGGTGACGCTCCTGCTCGAGGCGAAGGCGGACGACATCGCCGGCCGAAGCTTCAACTGCTATGACCGCTACATCGCCGACGCGGAGGTCGCGCAGATCGCGAAGGAGATCGCCGGCTCGTCCAGCGAAATCACCAACCGCAACCCGGGCCCGAAACACCAGATCGACACGAGCAGGATCCGGGCCCTGGGCATGCGCTTCGGCGGCGACGAGATGCTCCGCCAGACCGTGACCGAACTGGTCGAAGCGGCAAGGTAGCGCCGGCTTCGCCGCGAGCGGTCGAGAGGTAAGGGGCCAGGTGGCTGCGGAAGCTCAGTCCGGGTGCCATGGCCTGACCCGGCGGGCAGACCGGGGGGCAGGGCTGCGCAAACATGCACGTCTTTCGAGGCCGCGGCCGGCGCTCGGCCCCTCCGCCTCGGCGGCTTCCGGTTTGACGCTCGCCCGGCGAGTGGCACAATGCACCCGGACAAGTTCCCATGTCTCTGCAACCCATCAGAAGGAATAGCGCGTGAGGTCTTCAGTTCGACACGCGGGAGGTCGGCCGGCGCTCGAGATCGGCTTGGAACCCTGCACCGGCGGCATCGCCAGTCTCGACTACCCCGGCGACCTGTCCTGCGAAAAGCTGCTGCAGTACGAGGGCTGCGGCGTCCGCCTCTTCGTCGTCGCCAACTCCTGTAAGCCGTACATGCTCGGCTGGGACGGCACGGACCGTCACGACTATCGCGACTATGAGGGCGAGCTGCGTAAATTCCTGCGCAGGCAGCCGGATGCGCGGTTCATTGTCCAGGTCGGCGCCCGTCCCGGCGCGCCCTGCAACTGGTGCCGGGCGAACCCCGGCGAGCTCGTCGAAAGCGGCGACGGCCTTCGGCTGCACTCGCCTTCGCTCGCCTCCGACATCTGGCGGCGAGACAGCCTCGACGCGATCCGCCGCTTCGTCGAGCACTTTGAAAGCTCCGACCTCGCCGAGCACATCGCCGGCTACCTGCCCATCCTCAGCAGTAGCGAGTGGCACGGCTTCGGCGAATGCCTGCGCGACATCCCCAGTCAGGAGATCCCCCAGGCCTTCGGCGACTACTCGGAGCCCATGCAGGCCGGCTTCTGCGCATTTCTGAAAGAGCATTACGCCGGCGACGTCGAAAAGCTCCGCCGGGCGTGGGGCGATCCGGACGTCACCTTCGACTCCGCCGAGCTGCCCGGCCAGGATCTCCGCCGCGAGCTCGCCGAGCAGGGCGCCTACCCCGCCGACCCGGCCCGGCTCGCGCCGCTTCGCGACTACTTCCTCTACTACAACCAGCTCAACGCCGACCTCGCCGTCGCCTGCTGCGACGCCGTGAAGGAGGCCGCGGGCGGGGAGAAGGTGGTCGGGCTGATGCACGGCTACCTATGGGGCTGGCCCGCAGACGCCCCGTGCCCGCAGGGCAGCGGCCACGCGATGGCCGAGCGGATCCTCGCCGCCGCGTCGGTCGACTTTCTCTATTCCCCGTCCCATCCGGAGGGCCAGGCGCTGGGCGAGCCGCGGCTGAGCCAGCACGCCCCCGCGTCGGCCGAGCTCGCGGGCAAGGTGCTGCTGCACGGCATTCACAGCGCGACGCACGCGTCGCCGCGGAAGACGAACGGGCAGGTCGCCCAGGCGGGATCGGCCGGGCCCGGGCAGGCCGAGGCGGCCGACGTCTGGGACTTTCAGCAGCTCATGCTCGCCGACGCCGGCTTCGCCTTCGCCGCCGGCGCGGCCCCGCTGTGGATGGACTACCAGCAGCCGATCTGGGGCCACTGGTTCACCTACGACCACTGGGGCCCGATGGCCTACGACACCCCGGCGGCGCAGGCCCTTATCGGCGAGCTCACCGCCGCCGAGACCGGCTCGGCCGAGCTGCCCCGGCAGATTGCGGTGATCAGCTCGGCGAAGGCCTGCTGTTATCGCAACCCGGACCCGGAGTTCACCCGCGAGTACGTCGAGCACCTGCGTCGGCAGGTCCTGCCGTACGTCGGCGCGTCATTCGACGAATACCTGCTCGAAGACGTCGCCGAGGTGCCCGACCACTATCGGCTGTATGTCTTTCTCGACGCCGAGTTCGTCCCCGCTGGCGATCGGCAGCGCATCCGCGAGCGGCTCGAGCGGCAGGGGGCCTGGGCGCTCTGGCTGCACGCGCCGGGCTTCGCGGACGAGCAGGGCTGGGACCTGGCGCACACGGCCGAGCTGACCGGCATCGCCGTCGAGCGCGTCGATGAGCCGGGCCGGGCGCTGGTCGAGCAGGCCCACCTTCTCGCCGCCGGGCTCAACGCTGCCGGGCCGCAGCCGGCGTGCCCGTTCGCCCCGGCCGAGGAGCAGGCGGGCGTGGAGGTGCTCGCCCGCTTCGAGAGCGGCCGACCGGCGGTCGTGCTTCGCCGGCTCGGCGAGGGCGGGTCGATCTACAGCGCCACGCCCCGGCTTCCCCGCTCGTGGCTGGCGGGGGTGGCCGAGCAGGCCGGCGTGCATCTGTACAGTTGGGCGGGCGACATCGTCTGCGCCGGCCGGGGGTGTCTGGCGATCACCTCGCCCGCCGGGGGCGAGCGGGAGATCCGTCTCCCCGGGCCGCTGGAGATTCACGAGATGCTCGGGCCCGAGGTCGTCAGCGTCGGCACGCAGCGGTTCCGCCTTCGCTTCAAGCCGGGCGAGACCCGCCTGCTCAAGGCGATGCGGCTCGAGTAGGACCCTTCCGGGCTTTTTGTTTCCCGCTACCAGAGGCAGACGATGCAGGCAGAAATCCGCACCCCCCACGGCGTGGCCGAGATCTATCTCGGCGGCAAGCCCGCCTCCCGCACCCTGGCCCGCGCGGGCTATCCCGGCTGGATGGCCGTGGACAAGCTGCGCCAGTACCGCGAGGCCCACATCGACCTCTACATGACCTCGATCTTCGAGCCCAACATGTTCTGCTGGGACGGGGTCGACGGCTACGACTACGAGGTCTACGAGACCCACATCCGCCAGCTCGTCGAGGCGAAGCCTGACATCCGCCTGATCCCCTTCGTCGGCGGCCGGCAGGGCAGCCCCTATCTCTGGTGCAAGAACAACCAGGAAGAGCTCGTGCTCGACCACCGCGGCCGGCGCATCAAGCTCGGCTCGCCGGGCTCGAAAAAGTGGCGCGACGACAGCCTCGAAGCCGTCCGCCGCTTCGTCGAGCACTTCGAGAACTCCGAGCTCGCGGAGAACATCGTCGGCTACCAGCCGATCCTCATCGACAACGAGTGGCGGCTGCGCATCGACGGCACGGGCGGCTACGCCGACTTCTCCCAGCCCACCCGCCGGGCGTTTCGCGAGTGGCTGCGCGGCCACTACGGCGGCGACGTCGAGGCCCTCCGCACTGCCTGGCGCGATGCCGAGGTCAGCTTCGAGAGCGTCCAGGTGCCCAGCGTGGAGGATCGCGAGGCGGCCGGCCGCGGCGGGATGTTCGACTTCATCGAGCAGCAGGGCGCCCGCATCGCCGACTATTACCGCGCGATGAGCGAGATCACCGCCGATCTGGTCATCGACTACTGCCGAACCATCAAGGAGACGACGGGCGGCAGCAAGCTGACGCTGCTGATGTACGGCTATTCCTACTGCGGGCCGTACCACCTCTCCAGCCCGCACACCTCCACGACGATGGCGGCGCAGCGGGTCTACGCCTCGCCCTGGGTGGACGCGTTCCACTCGCCTTACGACTACTTCAACCGCAGCGTCAGCGGGGTGCACTACTCCCAGCAGACGCCGGACTCGATCCGCCTGCACGGCAAGGCGCTGCTGGCGCAGATCGACACGAAGACCCACGTCCACCCGCCGCCCAACACGAACGCCCGCACGCCCTACGAGTCCGAGCAGATTCTCAAGCGCGACGTGGGGCACGCGATCGCCAAAAACTGCCACCACTACTGGTACGAAATGGCCGTGCCCACCTTCCGCGGCCAGAACGGCCCCGCCGAGTGGCGCGACCTGACCTACGACCCGCAGGAGATCCGCGAGCTCATCGGCAGGCTTCAGCGGGTCGCCGACCGCGCCGCCGCCACTCGGCCGACCAGCACGAGCGAGGTCGCCTTCGTCTCCACGCAGACGGGCGAGTTTTACCGCAAGATGGAGCAGGCCTACGGCAACTTCTTCGTCGAGGGGCTGCGGCAGTTCCTGCTGCCCTACGTCGGCGCCCCATTCGACGATTTCCTGCTCGAGGATATGCCCGACTTCGATCAGGCGTACAAGCTCTACCTCTTCCCCAACGCCTTCTACATGTCGGCGGACCTGCGGCGGAAGATCCGCGAAAAGCTCCAGCGCGACGGCGCAACCGCCCTCTGGTTCTTCGCGCCCGGCTACGTCGACGACAGCGGCGCCGGCCCCGACCGCACGCGCGACCTCACCGGCCTCACGCTGGGCCAGGCCGGCTCAGCGCCCGACTTCCTGCACATCGAGCTCACCCGCAGCGACCACCCGCTGCTCGCCGGCGTCGAGGTCGATTCCTTCGGCAGCGACATGGACCCAAACTGGTTCCAGGCCCACCAGGAGTGGGCGCCGTGGTTCAGCCTGAACCGCGAGGATTACCGCTGGTCGCCGAAGTTTTTCGTGACCGACGAGGATGCCGCCGTCCTGGGCACCCACCGAGGAACCGATCTGCCGGCGCTGGCGGTGAAGGAGGTCGGCCGGGCGAAGTCGGTCTACTGCGGCGCCCCCATGCCGCCGCTGAAGCTGCTGACCAACCTGATGGACGACGCGGGCGTGCACCGCTACGCGCGGACGAACGACCTGGTCTACGCCAACTCCACGCACGTCATCTTCTGCGTCCGAGGCGGCGACGGCCCGCGCACGCTGCACCTGCCCGCCCCGGCCGACGTGGTCGACGCCATGACCGACGAAGTAGTTGCCAAGGCCGCGACGGAGGTGAACTTCGACGCGAAAGACCTCGAAACGCGCATCTTTCGGCTCGAGCAGTAAGACGCGAACCCGCGGAGAGAGGGGCGAGCTGCGCTCGCAATCTTCGCACCTCCCGGACCCAAGCCGGGGCAGAGCGCAGCGCCGCCCCGGGTTTGGCCGCGGCATGCTTGCTTTCCCGGAGCGCAAACATACCCGGGGCGGCGCTGGCGCTCTGCCCCGGCTTGGGCTGTACGATTCCGGCGCCTCCAGCCTCCAGCCTCTAGCCCACCCCATGATGCTGCCGCCAGAACTCGGCGATGCGGATGGTCATTTCCGCGAGATCGTCGGGGGCGTCCGGGCGGTGGAGGTAGGCGGTGGCGCCGGCGTCGAGGCAGCGGGCGACGGCCTGCTCGCTCTGCTGCTCGCCGAGGACGACGGCCGGCAGGCTGCGCAGTCGGCGGCGCTGGCGGATGCGCTCCAGCAGGGCGACCGCGGCGTCCTGACCGACGTCGATCAGCAGCAGGTGGGGCGGGTGCTCCCGCGCCAGCAGATGCTGCCAGGCTGCGTCCGCGTCGGCAAGGTGGGTCTGCTCGACGCTGCCCGCCTGGCGGAAGCCGCGCTGGATCAGCGTCTGCCGGGCGGCGTCGTCGCAGACGACCATCGCCTGGAGCGTCCGCTTGAGGTCCGTGGCCGGCGTGAGCTTGTCCGGGGTGCCGCGGTCTTCGCGCCAGATCCGGGTGTGCGCGGGCACTTCCAGCCCCAGGCGCACCCGCCGCCGACCCGGCACCTCCACGACCCGGATGCGGATGTCGCTGCCGATGCGGATGCTGCTGTTGAGCTTGCGTTCGACGATGAGCATGGGCATCTCCCCAGTCTGCAGCCCGGCCGCCACCTCCCCCCACGAGCCGCGGCCGGCAGCCGATCTGCAGGCGCACTGCAGTCGCGGAACCTCTGGCAAGCCGGGTGCCAGGGGGCTTGCCCTGATGGAAAGTCCTCATCGACACCGGCGGCCGGAGCACGAAAAAGCCGGAGGGGCGAGCCGGGGTCGCCCCCCGTCCGGATCCGTCCGGATCCAAGGCGTGTCTGGGGTGGCCGACATCACCGGCCGGCGCGCTGGTCTTTACAACCGAATGAACAATCTTCAATCCGGGCCGCTCCGGCAGTGGACGCAGCCTGCTTCCCAGGCGGGGCGCAAAAAAACGCGGCAGGGGGGCTGCCGCGTCGTGTCGCGTTCGTTTGCTGCTGGTTCGGCCGGTCAGTGTCGGCCGCGGAAGCCGCCTTCGCGTCGGCCGCCGCCGCCACCGCCGTCGCCGCCGTCGCCGCCGCGCGGCGCCCGCGGGCGGGCTTCATTGACGGTCAGCGATCGGCCGTTGTAGGACTGGCCGTTGAGATCGTCGATCGCCTTTCGGCCCTCTTCCTCGTCCTCCATCTCCACGAAACCGAAACCGCGCGATCGGCCGGTGTCCCGGTCCATGATCACGTTCGCCCGCTGCACCTGTCCGAACTGTGAAAACAACGACTCCAACTCGGCGTCGTCCGTCGAGTACGGCAGGTTCCCTACGTAAATGTTGATCACCATCAACCTCGATCCTCACCCGAATCAGAGCCTGTTCCTGTCCGGCCGAACCCTCGGGTGAGCGGGCGGGCCGGAGCGACCGGGAGATTCGCAAGCGACATGAACTCTTGCCTCATGACCAGATGGCCGGTCCCCATCGCATCCTGCATGGATGCCGGGTTGACATTATCGACCTCAGGTGAGGCGGGCAAGGGGTTGCGAAAAAAACATGGGCGCAGCGACCCCCGCCCGCATCCGGTTTTTCCCGGGGGCGGGGCGCCCGTGCCGCCGGGGCAGGTCAGGACTTCGCCGGCTTCCAGTTCTTCACCGGCACCGGCTCCACGGCCCCGCGCCGGCCGCCGAGCCGTTTGTCCAGCGGCATCAGCAGGTTGGCAATGTTGTGGCACAGCCGGTCGCCGAGGTGGCGGTACAGCTCGTAGTGTTTCTCGATCCCCCGGCGGGTCGCCTCGGCCGGCTTGTTGTCGGCCCCGAACCACGCGCCGAACGACGCGGCCGCGGTTTCGATGTCCGCGCGGGTCCACTCGAAGTGATACTGGAAGGCGTAGGTGTGCAGCCCGGCCTTGAAAGCCTGGGTGCGCGTGGCCCTGGACGCCGCCAGCGGGGTCGCGCCGGGCGGCAGCTCGGTGATCTGCCGGGCGTGGCCGTGCACCTGCATCGTCGTCCAGGGGATGCCCGCCAGCATCGGGTCGATCGTGCCGGGGAAGGCGAGCTTGACCGTGTGCCAGCCCAGTTCGGGCTCGTCCATCGGGGCGACCTCGCCGCCGAGGGCGGCGGCCACGATCTGCGCCCCGAGGCAGATGCCCACCACCGGCAGGTCCCGCTCGTGGGCCTCGCGGATCAGCTCCATCTCCTTCGCCAGCCAGGGGTGCTCGTCCCGGTCGGCCACGTTCATGGGCCCGCCCATGCTGACGACGGCGTCGACGTCGTCGAGGTCCACCGGCACGCTGTCGCCGGCGTGCAGTTCGACGACCCGCAGGTGGTGGCCGTAATCGCGAAGAATCGCCCCCAGCCGGGCGGGGGTTTCCTGGGAATGATGCTCGAAAATGATCGTTGCCATGCTCGGACTCCTTCGCCTCGGGGGCCGCGAGTCTGTCGGGCCGGCCGAGGCTTGTCAACTGCCGCCGTCACCCGCTCGAGCCCAGCGCCCGCAGGCTGAACAGGTGCCCGGCGATCGCCCCGAGCGCGTTGGCGGGGACGTCGATCGCCGCGCTGGTTCGCCCGGGCAGCCAGTGCTGGGCCGTCTCCCCCGCCAGGCTCAGCACGACCGCGTCCATCGCCGTCACCGCCAGGCCCAGCGTGAACATGCCCGGCAGCATCCGCCGCACGACCTGCGCCTCGCACAGCCCCAGCGGCAGGAACAGCGCCACCTGCCCCAGCACCACCGCCGGGTGGCGCGCCTCATACCCGAACAGCGGCCCGGCCCCGGTCGAGAAGTTGAACGGCGCCAGCTTCGCCACCACGATTACCGCCACCGCGGCGAGGCTCGCCAGCAGCCACTTGCTCAGGCCGGGCGGGATCGGCGGGTCCTGGTTGTCGTTTTCCGGTCGTCTCATGCCTGTTTCTTTCGCCTTCGCCCCTCAGTGTAGCCCCCATCAGCCGCCCGGCCCACCGGGGTCCGGGGCGGGACGGCCCGGCAAGGGGCCCGGCGGGCCCTAACGCGCCACGCCAGTGGGAGATAGGGACTTGACCCCACCCGCGCCAGTCCGGACAATGCGGGCTCGGTGATCCTGTTCCTCTTGCCGATCGAACACGCATGAACCAGATTCATTCCGCCTCGCTTCGCTCCACCCGCGCCTCGCGGCTTCGCCGGCTGCCGGCGCTGCTGCTGACTCTGCTGGCGGTCACGGCCCTCGGCTGCCAGCCCAAGGAGCCGGCCGAGCCGGTCGTGGTCTCGCCCACGGCGACCTACACCGGGCCCGAGCACCTGCGCAACACGGTCGGCTCGCTGGCGAAGTTCCGCAACTACAGCCCGCTGCTGGTCTCGGGCTACGGCATCGTCGTCTGGCCGGCGGGCGAAGGCGCCGGCTCCTCGGAAGTGCCCGCCGAGCTGCGCGAGCGGCTGGTCAACATGATGCGCAAGCGCGGCATCGGCAGCGCCCGGCTGCGCTCGCGGATGCCCAAACGCTACGAAGCGTTCATGCGGATGAGTCCGGACCAGTTCCTCGCCAGCAAGGACACCGCCGTGGTCGCCGTGCAGGGGCTCGTCCCGCCCGGCGCGGTCAAGGGGGCGCCGTTCGACGTGCTGGTCTCCGCGGTCGACTCGCAGACCACCAGCCTCGCCGGTGCCCGGCTGTGGACGACCGATCTGTCGATCATGGGCGCCCAAGCCGTCACCATGGACATGCAGACCCAGGCGAGGGCGTACGGGCCGATCTACATCAATCCCTACGACGAAGAGTCCTCCACGCAGGACAAGAAGGACTTCCTCACCCAGGGCATCGTCGTCGCCGGGGGGCGGGCGACCCGCGACCAGTCCATCCAGCTCATCCTCAACCAGCCGAGCTGGCGCTACAGTCGGCAGGTTTCCGACCGCATCAACGAACGCTTCCCGGCCTCCCCGGACGAGCGCGAGCCGACGGCCGCGGCCAAGACGGCGCGGAAGATCGAAATCAACATCCCCCGCGACTACGCCGCCAACCCGCGGGGGCTGCTGGAACTGATCAGCCACCTCTACATCGACCGCGCCCCGGGCTTCGAGGCGCAGAAGACCCGCGACCTGCTCGCGCTGCTCGAAGAGCGGCCCGAGATGGCGTCGGACCGGGACGAGGCGAGGCGGATCCTGCTCGCCTGGCGGGCGCTGGGCAAGCAGGCCACCCCGGTGCTGCGCGAGGCGTACCAGCATGAGCACCTTGACATCCGCCTGATGGCGCTCGAGGCCGGGGCCTGGCTCGAGGACGAGCGGGCCAGCCGGTCGCTGTACCGCCTCGCCGATCACGAGAAGCCCGAGGTCCGCCGGCGCGTCGCCGAGGCGCTGGTCCACCTGCCCAGCAGCTTCCGGGGCGAGGAAGCCCTGCGGGCGCTGCTGGACGACGACAGCCGCACGGTTCGCATCGCCGCGTACGAGTCGCTCGCCTCGATCGGCTCGCCGATGATCGATCGCGTCGTCGTGCCCGACGTCGAGGGGGTGAAGCTGATCATCGACCGCGTGCCGGCCGACAAGCCGCTGGTCTACATCGCCCAGGAGGGCGTGCCCCGGCTGGTGATCTTCGGCGAAGAGCTCAGCCTGAGCCCGGATCGCCTCGCCCGGCTGTGGGACAATCGGCTGATGGTCAAGAGCCAGCGGGCGGACCAGCCCATCGAGCTCTTCTACCAGAAGCCCGACGCAACCGAGCCGGACATCGTCCAGATTCAGCCCAGCGTCGCCTGGCTGGCGTACAAGCTCGCCCACCAGCCGTCGCGCCACGACCCCGACGAGGGGCTGGGGCTGAGCTACAGCGAGGTGATCGACGTCATCCACCACCTCTGCCGCAAGGACCACATCCCCGCGCCGGTCGAGGTTCGGCTGAGTCCGCTGGCGAAGCGGATCGCCGAGTACGAGCAGCAGCGCGACACGCCCGGCGGAAGGCCGGAAACGTCGACCGACGCCGCCGACGAGGAGCTGCGGGTGGGCATGGTACCGCAGCGCTGAGCCCCCGGCGGGGCGAAAATCGAGTATGCTGCAGCCGCCGCTCCAAGAGGGGGCGGGAGGCCTGCAGGTGGGGGCGGCGCTGGAGAGCGCCGCGAAGACGCAGCAGGAAGCATTTCATCGCCGGTCCGCGCATCGGCCGATGGCACGACATGGAGGTCACATCGCATGCGACTGGCCAAGCTGACCCTTGCCGGGTTCAAGTCGTTCGCTGACAAGACCGAGATCCGCTTCGACGCACCGATCACCGGCATCGTCGGCCCCAACGGGTGCGGCAAGTCCAACGTGGTCGACGCCATCAAGTGGGTGCTCGGCGAGCAGTCCGCCAAGTCGCTCCGCGGCGGGGCGATGATGGATGTCATCTTCAACGGCTCGTCCGCCCGCAAGCCCTCCGGCATGGCGAGCGTCACCCTCACCTTCGACAACCCCGTCCTCGAGGAAGACGACGCCGAAGCGGAGCTCCCGCAGGTCGAGGCGGAGAACGCCGCCCTGCCCGGTGACGACCAGCCGGACGAAGCCGACGTCGAGGCCGCTGCGGATGCCGGCGAGGTCGACGCCGACGGGGAAGCCCCCGAAACCGCGGCCGACAACCCGCTTCGCGGCCCGAAGCGCATGCTGCCCATCGACGCCGACCTGGTCGACGTCACCCGTCGACTGTACCGCGACGGGACCAGCGAATACCGCATCAACGGCAGGCGCGTCCGCCTCCGCGACGTGCGCGAGCTGTTCATGGACACCGGCGTCGGCACCGATGCCTACTCGATCATCGAGCAGGGCCGGGTCGACGTGCTGCTCCAGGCCGGGGCGATGGAGCGGCGGGAGATCTTCGAAGAGGCCGCGGGCATCTCCAAGTTCAAGGCCCGCAAGAAGGAAGCCAGCCGCAAGCTCGACCGCACGGAGCAGAACCTCGCCCTCGCCCGCACCCGGCTGGAGGAGACCGAGCGCCGCCTGCGCAGCGTCAAAATGCAGGCCGCCCGCGCCCGCTCCTGGCAGGAGCACACCGCCCGCCTGCGCGAGCTGCGGATGCAGTACGCCCTCGCGGAGTTCCACAAGTATCGCACGGCTCTGGAGGCGCTCGAAGAAGAGATCGAGCAGGCCGAGGCCGACCGCGCCCGGCTCGTCCGCCAGCTCAGCGAGCAGGAGCAGGCCCTCGCCGACGCCGAGATCGAGCGGCAGGCCGTCCAGGACAAGCAGAAACAGTACGAGCAGCAGCGCCACGAGCAGCAGTCCGCCAGGGAAAAGGCGCAGCAGCGCGAGCAGTTCGCCCGCACCAGCCTCCGCGAGCTCGAGCGCCAGATCGAGCGCGACCGCAAGCGGCAGCAGGACCTCGCCCAGCGGGCCGAGCAGCTCCGGCGCGAGCAGGAGGAGCAGGCCGCCGAGGTGGACCGGCTGACGAAGCTCCAGGAGGAAGGGGAGCAGAAGCTCGCCGCCGCCCAGGAGGAATACCGCCGCCTCCAGCACCAGCTCAACGAGAAGCGCAGCGAGATCGGCGACGAGCAGGCCGGCATCAGCCAGCTCATGCGGCGGGTCAACAGCCTGCACAGCGAGATCCGTTCGCTGGAAACCTTCGAGAAGAACCTCCTCGGCAATCGTGAAAAGCTCGACCGCCGGGCCAGCCAGGTCGGCGAAAAACTCGAGGAGCTGCTCACCGCCCGCGACGATGCCGAGGCCCGCCTCACCGAGGCGAGCGAAATCCTCGAAAAGGAAAACACCGAGCTCGAGACCCAGAAGCAGCGGGCCGAGCAGTTCGACCAGCAGCAGCGCGAACTCAGCGAACGGCTGGGCGAGGCCAAGCAGCAGCGCTCCGCCCTCGACTCGCGGCGGAACCTGCTCCAGGAGATGCAGGACAAGCAGGAAGGCCTCTCCGACCCGGTCAAGGCGGTGCTCGCCCATGCGTCGACCGACGACGTCGGCGGCGCGTTCTCCTTTGTCCGCGGCCTGCTCGCCGAGTTGATCGAAACCGACGTCGACCACGCTCCGCTGGTCGAGACCGCGCTGGGCGACTATCAGCAGGCGCTGGTCGTGGACCGGATGGACCAGCTCGGCCGTCCCGAGGTGCTCGAGTCGCTCGAGTCGCTGCCGGGGCGGGTGACGCTGCTGGCGCTGGATCGTCCGATGCTCCCGCCGCTGGGGCGGCCCGCCGCCGCGAAGCAGGCCGGGCCGGCGCTGATCGAGCAGGTGCGCTATCCCGGCTGGCTGGGGCCGATCGTCTGGCGGCTGCTGGGGCGGACCGTGGTGGCGGACGACCTCGCCGGGGCGCTGAAGCTTCGTGCCGCGCTGCCGCAGGGGTATCGCGTCGTGACCCGTTCGGGCGAGCTGATCGACGGCGACGGCCGGGTCTTCGCCGGCCCCGAAGGCCAGGCGTCGGGCGGGCTGATCAGTCGGCGAAGCGAACTCGCCTCGCTCACGAAGCAGATCGCCCAGCTCGACGCGGCGATCAGCGAGGATCAGCGGCAGCTTGCCGAGCTGTCCGACCACGCCGCGCACGTCGAGAAGCTGACCAACGAGCTTCGCCAGTCGATTTACGAGGCGAACTCGCTGCGGGTGGAGCTGACCAGCCGGCTGGACGGTCTGGCGGGGCAGATCGAGTCGCTGGAGAAGGAACGTCCCGAGATCGCCGCCGAGGCGGAGCAGATCCACGCCCAGCTTCGTGAGACGCGGGAGAAGCAGGCGGGCCACCGCGACGAGGCCGGGCGCGTGGAGGCGGAGTCGAACGAGCGGCAGGAGCAGGTGGACCGGCTCAAGGCCGAGCTCGAGGGCGACGAGGCCGCCGCCGAGCAGGCCCGCGAGGCGGTGACGGCCGTGCGGATCGAGGCGGGCAAGACGGCCGAGCAGCTCAGCAGCGCCCGTCGGCAGGTGCGTCAGCTCGAGATCGCCGCCGCCGACGTCGATCGTCAGCGGAAGAACCTGGGCGAGCAGCTCGACAGCTACCAGGGGCGGACCGAGCAGCTCGAGCAGAGCCGGGACGAGGCCGCCGCGCAGGCCGAGTCCGCCGACCGCCAGCTCCAGGAGCTGATCACGCACTGCGAGCTGATCGAGCGCAAGCTCCAGGAGACGGACGAGCAGATGTCCGGGCTCCGCCAGACGGTGCGCGAGCATCGCCGCGAGAGCGAGTCGGCGGAAAAGAAGCTGCACCAGCTCCAGGTTCGCCAGCGCGAGCAGGAAGTGAAGGCCGAGGGCGTCCGCGAGCGGGCCCACGAGCAGCTCGAGGTGGACCTTGCCGAGCGCTACCGCGAGCTGATCGAGCCGCAGGGCGAGTCGGCCGCGGCCGCCGCCGACGACCATGAGGAGGAGGTGGTCGAGGAGGACGCCGAGGCGGCGGATGAGGAGCAGGCGCCTGCCGACCCGTTCGACATCGACTGGAAGGCGGTGGAGGCGGAGATCGCCGAGCTGCGCGGCAAGATCGCCCGGCTGGGGAGCGTCAACCTCGGCGCGATCGAGGAGCAGGACGAGCTAGAAGGCCGGCACGACGACCTCGCCCACCAGGTCGAGGACATCGAGCAGGCCCGCGAGCAGCTCGAGGCGCTGATCGAGCAGATCAACGAGCGATCCCGCCAGCGGTTCGAGGAGACCTTCCACGAGGTCCGCGAGCACTTCGCCGGCCAGCAGGGCCTGTTCCGCAAGCTCTTCGGCGGCGGCAGGGCCGACCTCTATCTCCAGCCCGACGAGGAGGGGCACGTCGACGTCCTGGAAAGCGGCATCGAGATCATGGCCAAGCCCCCGGGCAAGGAGCCGTGCTCGATCAGCCAGCTCTCGGGCGGCGAGAAGACGATGACCGCCGTCGCGCTGCTGATGGCGATCTTCAAGACCCGCCCCTCGCCCTACGCGATCCTCGACGAGGTGGACGCGGCCCTCGACGAGGCGAACGTGGAACGCTTCACCCAGGTGCTCGGCGGCTTCCTCGACCGCTCGCACTTCATCGTCATCACCCACCACAAACGCACCATGCAGGTGTGCGACCTGCTCTACGGCGTCACCATGCAGGAGCGCGGCGTCTCCAAGCGCGTCGCCGTCCGCTTCGACCAGGTCGGCGAGTCGGGCCAGATCGCGAAGGAAGCGATCGAACACCAGCAGGCCGCCGACGCCGCCGAGCCCCAGCCCGAGCCGGCGCCCGAACCGGCCCAGTCGGCCGAGCCGGAGCCCGCCCCCGCCGAGGCGTCCGCCAACGGCCACAAGACCATGCGCGACCGCCTCGCCGCCATGCTCGAGGGGCGCGAGAGCGTGGAAGTAGAGAACTGATCCGACAACCACGGAGGCGCAGAGAAGAAAGCGGATGTCGGCCACAGATGAACACAGTTAAACACAGATAAATACAAAGCGAAGATGAGAGGGGGCGGTGCTCTTCATGGAACCCGTTGCTCCCGAGCAATGCTCCCTTCATGTGCATCACGATCACATGTGAACGCGGTGCCCGAATGGCGTCCCCCACGGCTTGCTTGCAAGCCGTGCCACCCGGAGTGGGGACGCAGGGCGAGTCGC
Organism: Phycisphaeraceae bacterium; assembly: GCA_046540025.1. GTDB lineage: Bacteria > Planctomycetota > Phycisphaerae > Phycisphaerales > Phycisphaeraceae > JBKHFW01. The sequence goes on along the minus strand of JBKHFW010000012.1, from coordinate 29,759 downwards.
CTCTCCCTCTACGCTCTCTTTCTCTGTCTTTTTCCGAATCTGTGTCTATCTCTGTTCATCTGTGGCTAACCCTTTTCTTCTCTCTCTTTCTCTTCGCCTCTGTGGTGACCTCCACTGTGCCCATCCATCCCGTCACCAGTCTCGATGACCCGCGGGTTCAGCCGTACCGGAACCTCAAGGACCGCCAGCTCGCCCGCGAGCACGGGCTGTTCATCTGCGAGGGTGAGCCGCTCGCCCGCCGCCTGCTCGATTCGCCGCTGAACGCCCACAGCATCCTCGCCGCGGCGCACCGCGCGGCCGCGATCGCTGCCGATGCTCCCGCGGACGTTCCCGTCTTCGCCGCCCCGGCCGACCTGCTCTCCGACATCGTCGGTTACCCCTTTCACCGCGGCGTCCTCGCCTGCGGCGTACGCCCCAAGCCGGTGCGTGCGGGCGCGCTTCTGCCCGCGACGACGCTCGTCGTGTGCCCGCAACTCGAAAACGAGGAAAACCTCGGCGTCATCATCCGCACGGCCGCGGCTCTCGGCGCGGACGGCATCCTCCTCGGCGACCAGGGCGCCGACCCGCTCGGCCGGCGCACGGTGCGCGTCTCCATGGGAGCCGTGTTCACGCTGCCGGTCGCGCAGTCACCCGACCTCCGGGCCGACCTCCTCCGCCTCCGCGAGGAGCACGGCTTCGAGCTCGCCGCAACCGTGCTTGACGAACACGCCGACGACCTCGCCGACTACCGCCGGCCGGACAAGCTCGCGCTCCTGCTGGGCAACGAGCCGACCGGCCTCGCGGACGACTGGCTCGCGCTCTGCGATGCGCAGCTCACCATCCCCATGCACCGCGGCACCGATTCGCTCAATGTCGCCGTCGCGGCGGGCATCTTCCTCTACGAGCTGCTCGCGAAGCGCTGATCGGGCCGCTCCGCTGCCGCTTTCTTGCGCCTTTTGCCTCAACTCCTGCTCCCGCGGTGCTACACCCGGAGGCGGCAGGAGGGGGCGGCAGACCCACGGCCGTGAGCTGCCTACGAGTCCGATGCGGACCGCCCGCAGGGCCTCCCGCGGCAGCTCCCGCCGGGCCAATCCGGAAACGGCTACAAAAAAGATAATAAGGTTGCTTTATCCCGCACGATCGGGCATCCTGTGCAGGATGCGGACCCGGTGGGGGACCGCCTGCGCCCCTCGAGATCGGAGCAACCCCGGCCATGGATCCCAGCGCTACCGCGGATGCGACCTTCCACCCGGCCAGTGCGGCGGATTTCCTGCCCCCCGCGCAGCTCAGGCAGATTCAACTCGCCCGCCTCAAGGCCACCGTCGCCGACGCTTACCAGAACGTGCCCATCTTCCAGGCGCGCATGCAGGAGCGCGGCCTCACGCCCGGCGACATCCGCTCGCTCGAGGACTCGGCCAAGCTCCCGTTCACCGTCAAAACCGACCTTCGCGACGCCTACCCGCTGGGCCTGCTCGCCAGACCCATGGAGAAGGTCGTCCGCCTCCACGCCTCCTCCGGCACGACGGGCAAGCCGATCGTCGTCGCCTACACACAGAAGGATCTCGAGGTCTGGGCGGACGTGATGGTTCGCTCCTTCGCCTGCGCCGGGCTCCACGAGGGCGACGTTATCCAGAACGCCTACGGCTACGGGCTGTTCACCGGCGGGCTCGGCGTCCACTACGGCGCCGAGGCCCTCGGTGCGACCGTCGTCCCCACCAGCGGCGGCAACACGGCCCGGCAGATCATGGTCATGAAAGACTTCGGCGTCACCGCCATCTGCTGCACCCCGAGCTACCTGCTCCACCTCGCCGAACGCGCCGAGGCCATGGGCGTGGACATCCGCGAACTGCCCGTCCGCGTCGGCATCTTCGGCGCCGAGCCCTGGACCGAGGCCATGCGCGCCCGCATCGAACAGCTCACCGGCATCCGGGCGCTGGACATCTACGGCCTCTCGGAGATCATCGGCCCCGGCGTCGGCTGCGAATGCTGCGCCCAAGACGGCCTGCACATCTTCGAGGACCTGTTCTACCCCGAAATCATCGACCCCGACACCGGCGAGCCGCTCGCCGACGGCGAAGAGGGCGAACTCGTCCTCACCACCCTCGCCAAGGAGGCGATGCCGATGATCCGCTACCGCACGCGGGACATCACCGCCTTCTATACCGACGTGTGCGACTGCGGCCGAACCGTCCGCCGCATCCGCCGCATCGGCCGGCGCAGCGACGACATGTTCATCATCCGCGGGGTCAACGTCTTCCCCTCGCAGATCGAGTCGGCCCTGCTGGAGGTCGAGGGGACGCTGCCGCACTACCAGATCCGCCTCACCCGCGACCGCGGGCTCGACCAGATCGAGGTGCAGGTGGAAGTGACCTCCGACGTCTTCGGCGACACGATCGGCGCCCTCGAGCGGCTGCAGACCCGCCTCGCCAAGGCCATCGAAAATACGATCGGACTGCGCGTCAAACTGCGCCTGGTCGAGCCGCACACCCTCCAGCGCAGCGAGGGCAAGGCCAAGCGCGTCATCGACCAGCGCCACGACCAGGAGAGCAGCGATGAGAGTTCGCCAACTGTCCCTGTTTCTTGAGAACCGCCCCGGCCAGCTCGCCATGGCCTGCCGGGCGCTGGGTGACGCCGGCATCGACATCCTCACGATGAGCCTCGCCGACACCGAGCAGTTCGGCATCTTCCGCTTCATCGTGCGCGAGCCGGACCGGGCGCTCCGGATCCTCGAGGAAAACCGCTTCGTGGTCAGCGCTAACGAGGTGGTCCCCCTCGCCGTCGCCCATGAGCCGGGCGGCCTCGCCGGCGTGCTGGAGAAGCTCGAACAGCAGAAGCTCAACGTCGAGTACATGTACCTCTTCCCCTGCACGAAGCAGGACGAGGCCGTGCTGATCGTCCGCTTCGAGAATACCGACGCCGCGATCAGCACGCTCGACCAGGCAGGCATCCGCACGCTCGCCGCGGAAGACCTGCTCGAGAGCGCCGCCGGCTGACCGGACCGCCGAACCCGCCCGAACCCCGTCATGCCCCTTTTTGCGAGAGGCCGCTGATGACCGAAACCGCCGCTGATCACCGCCTCTGGGACGAGGCCGAGGCCCTGCCGCGCGAGCGGCTCGAGGCGCTCCAGCTCGAGCGTCTGCGCGAAGCCGTCGCCCGGGCCGGGGGCGTGCCGTTCTACCGGGACCGCTTCGCCGAGTCGGGCGTCATCGCCGCCGACGTCACCTCGCTCGAGGACGTGCGCAAGCTGCCGCTGACGAGCAAGGCCGACCTCGTCGCCCACTATCCCACCGGCCTGCTCGCCGTGCCGCGCGAGCAGGTCGCCCGCGTGCACGGCAGCAGCGGCACGACCGGCCGACCCACCTTCGCCTTCTACACGAAGGACGACCTGGAAACCTGGGCCGACCTCTGCGCCCGCTTCCTGACGGCAGGGGGGCTGCGGAAAAACCACCTCGCCCACATCGCCTTCGGGTTCGGGCTCTTCACCGGCGGGTTCGGGCTCCACTACGGCGTCGAGCGCGTCGGCGCGGGCGTCGTCCCCGCCGCGTCGGGCAACACCCGGAGGCAGATCATGCTGCTGATGGACCTCGCCCCCGAGGCCATCGTCTGCACGCCCAGCTACGCCCTCACCATCGCTGAGACGGCGAAAAGCCTCGGCCTCCGCCCCGACGAACTGCCCATCGAGGTCGGCCACTTCGGCGGCGAGCCCTGGACCGAGGAGATGCGCCAGCGCATCGAGGCCGAGCTCGGCATCGAGGCGTTCAACAACTACGGCCTGAGCGAAGTGCTCGGCCCCGGCGTCGCGGGCGAGTGCCACTGCCACAGCGGCATGCACCTGCACGAGGACCACTTCCTCGTCGAATGCCTCGACCCGCAAACCCTCGAGCCGGTCGCGCCCGGCGAGGTGGGCGAGCTCGTCATCACCACGCTCACCAAGCAGGCGATGCCCGTGCTCCGCTACCGCACGCGCGACCTCGCCTGCCTGAGCGACGAACCCTGCCCCTGCGGCCGAACCGGCCGGCGCATGGGCCGGGTCCTCGGCCGAAGCGACGACATGCTCATCATCCGCGGCGTCAACGTCTTCCCCTCCCAGATCGAGGAGGCCCTGCTCCGCGTCGAGGGCACCGAGCCGCACTACCAGATCGAGGTCAGCCGCCCGAACACCCTCGACGAGCTCAGCGTCCACGTCGAGGTGGAAGCGTCATTCTTCTCCGACCAGATGCGGGAGATGGACGCCCTGCGCCGCCGACTCGAGCGCGAGGTGCACACTACGGCCGGCGTGCGGGCGAAGATCAACCTCGTCCAGCCCCGCACCCTCGAACGCTTCGCCGGCAAGGCGAAACGGGTGATCGATCACCGCGAGAGCGGAAAGTGAAACAACCACAGATAAACGCGGATAAACACAGATGAGTCAGGTTCATCCAGCATGGGCGGGAGGCTCATCACCGGCCTTAGCCCCCGGCTCTGCCGGGGGGGGGCAGCAACTGAGTTCGAGCGAGCTGCGGCCACACAAGATCGCTGCGGCTCGCCTCCGGCATAGCCGGGGTCTCAAAGGAGGCGGCGCCCACTAACGGCCCGCGTCCCGGGAACGATGCCGCTTGCTCACCCCAACGGGTCTCCGGTCTCATCTGTGTCCATCCGTGTCGATCTGTGGCCTCTTTTTCCTCTTCTTTTCTCGCCTCTCGGCAGCACTTGAGCGTTGGCGCTCCAGCCAAAAGAAGATAAACTGGTCCCGTTTTGCCGGGTGCGCCGGCGTCGCCTGAGGGAGTTCCCCCGATGTTTGATCTACTGTCCGGCAACGAGGCCCTGGCGCGCGGCGCCTGGGAAGCAGGCGTCACCTTCGCCAGCGGCTATCCCGGCACGCCCTCCACCGAAATCCTCGAGTCCCTGGTCACCTACAAGGAACCCGGGCTCTACGCCGAGTGGGCGCCCAACGAAAAGGTCGCCCTCGAGGTCGCCGCCGGCGCCGCCCTCAGCGGCGCTCGCTGCCTGGTGACCATGAAGCACGTCGGCCTGAACGTCGCCGCCGACCCGCTGATGACCCTCGCCTACACCGGCGTCGTGGGCGGGATGGTCATCGTCGTCGCCGACGACCCCGGCATGCACTCCTCGCAGAACGAGCAGGACTCGCGCCACTGGTGCCGCTTCGGCAAGCTGCCCATGCTCGAGCCCTCCAGCTCCCAGGAGGCCTGCGACTTCGTCGCCTGCGGTCTCGAGCTTTCCGAAAAACACCGCACGCCGGTGCTCATCCGCTCGAACACCCGCATCAGCCACTCGCGCGGCATGGTCCAGCTCGGCAGCCGTCAGGTGCCCGACCGCGTCATCGGATTCGAGAAGAACCCGAAACAGTTCGTCCCCGTCCCCGCCTTCGCCCGCGGCATGCGCGTCCGCCTCGAGGACCGCATCGCCGGCCTGCGCCAGGAAGCGGAGACCACCGAGCTCAACCCGATTGAATGGCGAGACCGCCAGCTCGGCATCGTCACCGGCTCGATCAGCTACGAATACGTCCGCGAGGTCTTCCCGGACGCCAGCACGCTCAAGCTCGGCCTCTCCTGGCCCTACCCGGACGACCGAATCCGCGAGTTCGCCGCCGGCGTCGAGAAGCTCCTCGTCGTCGAAGAGCTCGACGACCTGCTCGAGGAGCACATCAGAGCGCTCGGCATCGAATGCGTCGGACGCGAGCTCGTGCCCGGCATCGGCGAGCTGACCCCCAACCGCCTCGAAGCGGTCAAGGCGAAGCTCGAAGGCCAGCCCGTGCCCGAGGTGAACCCCGTGCCCGAGGCCGCCGACCTCCCCGCCAGGCCGCCCGTGCTCTGCGCCGGCTGCCCGCACCGCGGCATGTTCGCCGCCCTGCGCGAGTTCGACGTCGTCGTCACCGGCGACATCGGCTGCTACGCCCTCGGCGTCCAGCCGCCGCTGGCGCGACTCGACACGATCCTCTGCATGGGGGCCGGGTTCTCCATGGCCCACGGCATGCAGAAGGCGGGCGACCGCCGCAAGATCGTCGGCATGCTCGGCGACTCGACCTTCTTCCACTCCGGCATCACCGGCATGCTGGACATGGCCTACAACCGCGGGGCCTCCGTCCTCATCGTCGTCGACAACCGCACGACCGCCATGACCGGCCACCAGGACCACCCCGGCACCGGGCAGACCCTGCTGGGCGAGCCGACCGCCGAGGTCTCCATCGAAGCCGTCGCGAAGGCCTGCGGCGTCGACCGCGTCCGCACGCTCGACCCGCGCGACCTTGAGGCGACCGTCGCCGCGCTCAAGGAAGAGCTCGAGGCCGACGCGCCCTCGCTGATCGTCTCCCGCTCGCCCTGCGTCCTCGCCGACCGCAGCGTCTGGGAAACGCCCCGCCAGATCGACGAGCAGGCCTGCATCGCCTGCGGCGAGTGCGTCTCGCTGGGCTGCCCCGCCATCGAGAATCGCGGCGGATACCCGCACATCGACCCGACGATGTGCACCGGGTGCAGCCTTTGCGAAGAAGCCTGCTACCTCAACCTGATCACCACCCCCCAAGACGAGGGCCTGGCGGTATGAGTGACACCACGAACGTCGTGCTGGCCGGTGTGGGCGGCCAGGGCATCCTCCTCGCCAGCGAGGTGATGGCCCGCGCCGCCATGGCGGCCGGCCACGAGGTCAAGACCAACGAAGTCCACGGCATGGCCCAGCGGGGCGGCTCCGTCATCGCCCAGGTGCGCTACGGCAGCGAAGTGCACAGCCCCCTCGTCCCCGAGGGCGGCGCCGACGTGATCGCCTCCTTCGAGAAGGTCGAGGCCCTGCGCTACGCCCACTACCTCAAGGCCGGCGCCCTCGCCGTCGTCGCCGACTACGCGCTCATCCCCACCACGGTCTCCAGCGGCCTCGCGACCTATCCCGAGGACGTCGACGATCGGCTGCGGCGGGTCTTTCCCCGCCTCGGGCTGATCGACGCGGTGCGCATCGCCACCGGGCTGGGCAACTTCAAGGCCGCCAACATCGTCGTCATGGGCGGCCTCTCCCGCGGCATCGAACTGCCCGAGGAGGCCTGGAAAGAAGGCATCCACAAGGCGGTCAAGCCGAAGTTCGTCGAACTCAACCTCCAGGCTTTCGAGGCCGGCCGTCAGGCCGTCGCCGAACTCGACCCGGTCGAAGCGTGAGCGGAAGTGGCCGGGCATGGGAGCGGGGTGAGCCGCCGCCCACCCCGCGGCGCCGCCCGCGCGGTCAGTCACGCGGGCAGGCCAGGCGCGCCCGGCGGCGAAGTCCCCTATAGCTGCAGATGAAACTGCTCCGCCATGGGCTCCACGGCCCCCTCGTAGAACAGGTCATACCCGCTCGTATTGCGCAGCGGAGCCGGGTAGTGCCCGCGGTCGAGCTTGCTGTCGCGCCCGTTCGCCGCGCCCCACAGCGTGACCCGCCCGTTTTCCTCGAACGCCAGCATCTGCCTGCCGGGGTGGTCCGTCAGTCTTCCGCGCACCGCCACGATGCCGCGGATCTGCCCGATCGCCTCGCCGGCGGGGCTGAGCACCTCGCCGCTGCCCCGGCGGTAGCCACGGACCAACTCGTCGATCCCGTCGCCGTCCAGATCCACCGGCAGCGCTTCGTACACGCTGAAATCGAGCTCCATCCGCTCGCCCGTCAGCGCGTCGTAGACGAACTCCTCCACGCCCGAGTGGAACCGGCCGGCCGACCCGGCCGACTTGCCGCCGATGCGGATCGCCATCGCCACCGGCCGGCCGTTCTCGCCCAGGTGCGCCACCCAGCCCATGTCCATGTGCCCCTCGTCGAGGTCGGACCAGAGCATCTGCCCCCGGTCGTCGTAGACCGCGACCCGGTCGCCTTGCCCCTCGCTCTCGCGGGTGGCGAGGAAGCACCAGCGATCGTTCTCTTCGTCGCGGAACGGCCAGATGATGTCCGAGTGCCCCTGCCAACTGTCGCGGGCGGCGCAGAAAAGCTCCTCCCCGGTGTCCAGGCGCAGGCACCGCTCGCCCCAGAGCAGTTCCTCGGCCCCGTCGCCGTCGATGTCCACGACCGGGGCCATGTGGCTGCCCCGCGCCCCGGGCTCGTCTGCGGCGATCGTCCGCTCCCACAGCGGGTTCATCTTCGCATCCCAGCCCTGCAGGAACATGTCGCCGTAGGTGCCCTGCGCGGTCACCAGCACGTCGCCGGCCTTGCCCCGCCCGGCCACGATGAAGTTGCGAAAGACGTGCGACAGCCGCTGATCACCCTCGCTGGGCCAGGGCCACTGCCCGGTCGTCTCGCCCGTCCGGGCGTCGAGTCGTTCGAGCACGTACCGCGTCAGCCGCAGCGGGTGCTCGGCGTCGGTGTTGTTCACGAAGTAGATTTCGTCCACGCCGTCGCCGTCGAGGTCCCACGCGAGGAACGGGCAGAACCACATCCCCGGCACGACCCCCGGGCCGAGGTCCTTCTGCCAGAGGATCCCCCCGGCCAGGCTCACCAGGGTCAGCTTCAGCGTGCCCTCGGGGTAGAAGAACATCTCGACGAACGGGTCCACGTCGGCGTCCCGGCCGTGCACGAGCAGCATCGCCCGCTGCCCGCCCAGCCGCACCGGCGCGGCCCGGAGTTGACCCAGCGGCTCGCCCAGGTCGAGTTGCATCAGTGGCGTCAGGGGCAGTTCCCGGTCGGTCATGGCGTCGTTCTCTCGCTGCGGGATCAGAATCAGCTTCCAGTGTAACGCGTATTTGCCCACCGCCCCCTCATGAAACAAACACCGGCTCGCCAATGGGCGGACCGGTGCCTGTCTGCTTCATCGCCGCGGCGTGTTCGCGGCCGTCAGCTTTTGATTTCGCAAAGCCCGGTGAACCGCTCCACGTTCGCGCGGAACCCGTCGGGGTGCCGGGGCATGAAGGTCTGGGGGCGGTAGCTCGCCCGCACGATCGCCCGCAGGTGGTCGAGGTCCCGCACCTGACCGGCGCCCAGCGCCTGGGTTAGCGCGTTGCCCAGTGCCGTCGCCTCGAACGGGCCCACCTCCACCGGGCGGAACAGCGCGTCCGCCGTCATCTGGTCCAGCAGATCGTCCCGCCCGCCGCCGCCGACGATGTGCAGCACGTCCACCCGCTTGCCCAGAAGCTGCTCGAGATCCTTCAGCGTCTGGCGGTAGCTCAGCGCCAGGCTCTCCAGGCAGCAGCGCACGTACTGGCCCGGCCTCTCGGGTTTGGGCTGGCCGGTCTTCTCGGCAAACCCGTCGATCTTGCTCAGCATGTCGCCCGGCGTGGCGAACGGGCGGTAGTCCGGGTTCACCAGCGTGCGGAACGGCTCGGCCTCGATCGCCTGCTGCTCCAGCTCGGGATAGCTGTAGTCCTCGCCCCGGCTGGCGTAGTCCCGGCGGCTCTCCTGCACCAGCCACAGGCCGGCAATGTTCTTGAGGAAGCGGATCTTCCCCGCCACGCCGCGCTCGTTGGTGAACCCCGCCTGGCGCGAGGCCTCGCTGATGATCGGCTCGTCCAGCTCCGCCCCCATCAGCGACCACGTGCCGCTGGAGAGGTAGGCCCACGTGGCGCCCTCCACGCCCGCCGGAACCGAGGCGACCGCGCTCGCCGTGTCGTGCGTGCCCGGCACGATCACGTCCAGCGGCTCGACCCCCGCCTTCCGGGCGAGGTCCTCACGCAGCTTGCCGATCTTCGTCCCTGCCGGCACGATGCCATGGAGAAAGTGCGAAGGCAGCCCCAGCTTCTCCAGCAGATCCCTGTGCCACTCGCCCGTGTGCGGGTCGACCATCTGCGTCGTCGAGGCGTTGGTCGCCTCATTGACCATCTCGCCGCAGAAAAAGTAGTGCAGCAGGTCGGGCATGGTCAGCAGCCGGCTGGCGGCGTCCAGCGTGCTCGGCTCCGCCTCCTGCTGGGCGAGAAGCTGGTACACGCTGTTGAAGGGCAGAAACTGGATGCCCGTCGCCTCGTAGATCGCTTCATAGCCGAGCTTCCCGGCCGCCTTCTCCATGGCCGGCGGATGCCGCTCGTCGCGGTACGCGTAGGGCAAACCCAGAAGCTGGCCCGACTTACCCACCAGCCCGAAATCCACGCCCCAGGTGTCCACGCCCAGGCTCACCAGCTCCACGTTCCGCTCGCGGGCCGCCGCCACCGCCTTGCCCAGGCCCTCGACGAGGTTCCGCCAGAGCTCGAGCAGGTTCCAGTGCAGCCCCGAAGGCAGCCGCTGCGGCTGGTTGGGAAAGCGGTGGACCATGTCCACTTTGACGCGGTCCTGGTCGACCACCGCCAGCATCGCCCGGCCGGAGTCGGCCCCGAGATCGAACGCGATATAACCTTTGCTCATGTTCCGTCTCCCACCTCGCGGTGCAGCTCAGGAGATGTCGAGCCTGCCAGTATAACGCTTTTGGCCTGGCTCCGAGCGGCACCGCCGCCGCTTGGGGAAAGCCCGGTGTCGGCTGGCTGATCGGCCCACCGCTCCTATCGTGTGACTTCGTCCACCGGTTCGGACGAAGCCGTGAGCAGCGATCCCGACCAGAACCTGCTCGACGCCATCCGCGCCGGCGCCGCGCCGGCCGACAGCCATCGAGCCGGATCGGATTCAGAAGGGGAGGTCACTTCTCCTCGCCGGCGGCCGCCATCGAGCTCGCCGCGCGGAAGACGTAGGGAATGCCGCTGACCACCGTGACGAACACGGTGAGGTAGACGATCGCGTCGCGCACCCAGCTCAGCCACCGCCAGCCGTCGCCGCGCGGATCAATCAGCACGATCAGCAGCACCACCGGCACGGCCACGCTCTGGAGGATCATCTTCAGCTTGCCAGCCGGCCCGGCTCCGAACTGCACGCCCTGACCCTCGAGCTCGCCGCGGATGCCCGTCACCAGCAGCTCCCGGGCGAGAATCACCGCCACCATCCACGGGTACACCCCGCTGATCATGGTGAAAAAGTGGCCCTGCTCGACCGCCTCGGGGTCCACGAAGCGCGGCCCGGCGAGGTAGATGAACGCCCCGATCACCAGCACCTTGTCGCAGAACGGGTCCATGATCCGCCCGAACGTCGACTCCACCTGCCACTTGCGGGCGTAGTAGCCGTCGAGCGTGTCCGTGATCGCCGCGAGAATGAACAGGATCGTCGCCACCACCAGCGGCCACTCGGCACTGACGGGATAGCGGTACCGGTTCAGTACCAGAAAAAACACCGCGGCGAGAAACAGCCGCAGCACGGTGAGCTGGTTGGGAATCTGGCGGTAGTTCATGAGTCACTCGCCCCCGGGGGCCGTGCCGCCATCGTAGCCGATTCCACGCTCGGGAGCGAAACCGGGGGGGGGAGCAACCGAGTCCCATCTCCGGCCAGGCCAGCCGAGCTACTCACGACGACGCCGCGCCTTGCCCCGCAAGCCGCCCGCTGCACCAGGCCCACTGGAAGTTGTATCCGCCGATGCGCCCGTCCACGTCGAGGATCTCGCCGCAGAGGTAGAGCCCTTCGCACCGCTTCGACGCCATCGTCCGAAGGTTCACCTCCTCCAGCGGCACGCCCCCGGCCGTCACCTCGGCGTGCAGCCAGCCGCGGTCGCGCACCACCGGCAGCGGCAGGGCGGTCAGGCCGTGCACGATCGCCCGCCGCGCGTCCCGCGTCATCTGCCCCGCCGGTGCCGAGGGGGCCGTCCCCGCTGCCTGTTCCACCAGCGCCGCCGCCAGCCGCTCGGGCAGCCACCGCTGCACCCGACTCGCCACGCCCGCCCGCGGCCGGCGCCGGGCACCTTCGATCAGCTCCCGCTCGACCGCCTCGAAGCTCCGCCCGCCGACGAGATTCGCCGCGAGCGTCACCCCCGGCTCCTTCGCGCGGGCGGCGATCCAGTGTCGGCTGAGGTTCATCGGAGCCGGGCCGCTGAGCCCGAAATGCGTCAGCAGCGTCGGCCCCGTCTCGCGGTGCAGCAGCTTTCCCGTCGGGCCCGCCAGCGTCAGCTCCGCCTCGAAGCTGATCCCGCTCAGCTTCGTCAGCCAGCAGCCGTCCTCCAGCACCAGCGGCACCAGCGCCGGCGTCGTCTCCGTCACCGTGTGCCCCAGCTTCCGGGCAAACCCGTACGCCTGACCGTCGCTGCCCGTCTTCGGCAGGCTCCGCCCGCCGGTGGCGAGAATCACCCGCTTAGCCGCGATCGGCCCCTGCGAGGTCTCGATGAGGAAACCCGCCGCGTCGCGGGCGATACCGCTCACCCGGTGCCCCGGCAGGATCTCCACCCCCGCCTGCTCCACCGCGCCGAGCAGGGCGTCCAGCACCGTCTTCGCCCGGTCGGTCACGGGAAAGAGCTTGCCCGTCTCCTCCCGCTTGAGCTTGACGCCGAGCTCGGCGAAGAAGTCGATCGTCTTCTCCACGCTCAGCGTTCGCAGCACCCGGCGGACATGGTTAGCCCGGCCGCCGAAGTAGTCCTGCTCGCTCACGACGTCGTGGGTGACGTTGCACCGCCCGCCGCCCGAGACGAGGATCTTCGCCCCCAGCTTCGCCGCGCCGTCGAGCAGGGCGATGCGCTGCTCCCGCCCGGCCGCACGCCCCGCAAAGATCGCCGCCGTCATCCCCGCGGCCCCGCCCCCGACGATCACCAGGTCATACTTGCGCTCGCTGTCACTCATGGATCGCCAATGATAGCGGCGGGGCGGGTCAGGGCGTGTCGGACGCCGCGGAAACCTGCCTGCCGGCCCGGCTTTCCAGCCACGGCGACAGCATCAGCCCCAGCGCCAGGATCACCGCTGCGAAGATCGGCGTCCAGTGCGGCCGGATCAGCAGCACGCCGATCAGCACGAGCACGAGCCGGCTGGTCACCAGCTTGCCGACCGCCTCGCCCCTCTCCGAGAGAAGACGCAAGCCCAGGTCCACCACCCCGGCCGTGGCCGTCACCGCACCGGCCAGCATCAGCACCCAGGTCGCCGCACTGCCGATCCACACCCGCACGGGCGCCTGGAGCTGTCCGTCGGCGGTGGGCCACGCCAGCGCCGCCACCGCCAGGGCGATCAGGGTCGCGACGCCCGCGATCACAATCGCCGTGTGCCCCAGCTTCCAGCCTTTGATCAAGTCCTTCGATTCCATGCCTGCTCCCTCTCCGGGTGATTCCCCGCCTCACGGGTCAAAAAACAGCCCCGCCGAGGACGACGGGACTGGTCATGCACGAATTCGGGCCGCCGCTCAGAGCTTGAGGTCGCCCAGGCCCATGCCCATGCCGCCGCCGGAGCCCATGCCGCCCTTGAGGTCCCGACGAGGCTGCTTCGGCGCGGCCTTCTTCTCGCTGTACTGCTCGATGTCCGCCTTGCTCGCCTTCTCGGGTTCGAGCTTGTCCACCTGCTTGATCGAGAGGCGGGCCCTGCGGTCCTCCTCGCTGATCTCCAGCACGCGGAACTTGTGCGTCTGCCCGGGCTTGACCACGTCCTCGACCTTGCCGACCCGCCGATCCGCCAGCTCGCTGATGTGCACCAGCCCCTCGATGCCCGGCTCGAGCTCGACGAAAGCGCCGAAATCGGTCGTGCCGATCACCTTGCCCTCGACCACCTCGCCGGCGGGATACTTGTGCTCGGCGCCCACCCACGGGTCGCCCTGGCTCTGCTTGAGGCTCAGGGACAGCCGGCGCTTCTCCGGATCCATGCTCAGCACCGCCAGGCGGACCGTGTCGCCTTGCTTGACCACCTCTTCCGCCTTGCCGATCCGCCGCCAGCTCATCTCGCTGATCGGCAGCAGGCCCTCGACGCCCGGCTCGAGCTCGATGAACGCGCCGAAGTTCGTCGTCCGCACCACCTTGCCCGACACCTGGTCGCCCACGCGGTAGCGGTTCTCGATCCCTTCCCACGGGTCGGGCTGAACCTGCTTGAGACCGAGGCTGATGCGCTCGTTCTCCTTGTCCACGCTCAGGACCTTCACCTGGACCTTCTCGCCCTGGCTGACCACGTCCTGCGGCTTGTCCACGTGCGTGTAGCTCATGTCCGAAACGTGCACGAGCCCGTCCACGCCGCCGAGATCGACGAACGCGCCGAACGGCACGATGTTCGACACCGTGCCCTCGCGCACCTGGCCCGGCTCGATCTCGCCGAGCACCTTCTCCTTCGCCTGCTCCCGGCGGGTCTGGAGAAGCTGACGACGCGAGAGCACGACCTTCTTGCTCCGGCGGTCGATCTCCTGCACCGCGGCCTCGAGCTTCTGGCCCACGAACGGCTCGAGTTCGCCGACGTGGTGCAGGTCGATCTGGCTCGCGGGCATGAACGCCCGGATCCCGCCGACCATCTCCAGCTCCAGCCCGCCCTTGTTCGTGCCCATCACCCGGGCCTCGACGGCCGTGCCGCGCTGAAGCTGATCCCAGGTCGCCCGGCTCACCGCGCCTTCCCGGGAGAGGTACACCAGCCCCTCGCCCTCGTCGACGCGATCGACCACGAAGTCCATGATCGCACCCAGCCGGGGCGGGCGGTCGAACTGCTGAAGCGGCACGATGCCCTGCAGCTTGTTCGCCTCCCCGGCCAGCTCGACGAAAACATCCTCGCCGCGGATGGCCGCGATCCGGCCGCGACGCACGTCGTGATGCAGCTCGCCGCCGGACTGCTCCGCCGAGGCGGCCTGTTCGCCTGCCTCGTCGGCCTGGTCCTGCTCGGCCGCCTGCATCAGCTCTTCGATACTCTGTCCGCCCAGCGCCTCGTTGACCTCGCGCTCGAGATCCTTGTCAGCCTGCGACGACGGGTTCTCTGGTGAACTGGGGTTCTGACTCATCACACTTTCGGTCCGGGGCAATGGAAACAGGGAGTGATCCAACCGTGAAGCTTACCCACTCAGGCAGCAAATGACCAGTATACTTCAGGTTATCCCGTCCGAACACAGTCGGATCGCAAATCGGCCGGGAGGACTTCCCCAACCCGCCCCCACCCGGCCGGGCCCGCTTGCCCGCCGTCGCACCAGCGCGTATGGTCGAAGACTCGCTCCGCAACAGCCAGAGGATCCCAATCATGACGAAAATCGCAATCAACGGCGCCGCCGGCCGAATGGGGCAGCGGCTGGTGGCTCTGACCCATGAAGACCCCGAACTCGAACTCGTCGCCGCCGTCGACCACGAAGGACACGAACTCCTCGGCAAGGACGCGGGGGCCATCGCCGGCGTCGACGCACTCGGCATCCCCCTCAGCGGCGTCCTCGAGGCCCAGCCCGAGGCGATGATCGACTTCAGCCTGCCCGCCGGCTTCCGCAAGGCGATCGAAATCTGCCGCGGCCACGACGTGCCCCTCGTCGTCGGCACGACCGGCCTCACCGCCGACGACCACCAGCTCATCGACGCCGCCGCGAAGGACATCCCCGTCCTCCAGGCGCCCAACATGAGCCTCGGCGTCAACCTGCTCTTCGCCCTCGCCGGCCAGGTCGCCGCCAGGCTCGGGGACGACTACGACATCGAAATCATCGAAGGCCATCACCGCTTCAAGCAGGACGCCCCCTCCGGCACCGCGCTGGGCATCGCCGAGGCCATCTGCGACGCCACCGGCAAGAGCGTCGACAAGGACGTCGTCCACGGCCGACACGGCGAGCAGCCCCGCCAGCGCGGCGAAATCGGCATGCACGCCCTCCGCCTCGGCGACGAGGTCGGAAGGCACACCGCCTGCTTCGCCACCCTCGGCGAGGAAATCCAGCTCTCCCACAAGGCCAGCACTCGCGACATCTTCGCCCGCGGCGCCCTCAAGGCCGCCAAATGGCTCGCCGGCCAGCAGCCCGGCCGATACGCCATGAAAGACGTGCTGGGGCTCTAAAGCACGCCCGCACGCGCAAAACAGCAACGCCCGCCGCAGATCCCCGCCCGGGATGCGGCGGGCGTTTCTCGTTTGGGGACCCCGCCCGGATGGCGATATGATGCCCCGACTTCCACTGCCCGAAAGGTACCCCCCATGACCTCCAGCTACACCGCCGTCCCCACCCGCCAGGACGCCCCGCAGAACACCGGCGTCGTCCGCGCGTTCATGCAGAAGCACTTCCTCCACTTCAACAGCCGCGAAACCCTCGCCGCCGCGCAGGCCTACGAGGACCACCTCGCCGCGGGCGGCAAGATGATGGTCACCCTCGCCGGGGCGATGAGCACCGCCAGGATCGGCCAGATCCTCTCCCGCATGATCCGGGCCGGGAAGGTCCACGCCATCACCTGCACCGGCGCGAATCTCGAGGAGGACGTCTTCAACCTCGTCGCCTACAACGAATACGAACCCTGCCCCCAGTGGCGCGCCCTCTCCGCCCGCGACGAAAAGGACCTCTACAGCCGCGGCTTCAACCGCGTCACCGACACCTGCATCCCCGAAACGGTCATGCGCCACCTCGAAAAGCGCCTGATCGACCGCTGGTCGAAGGCCGCCGAGCAGGGCGAGCGCAAGTTCCCCAGCGAATACCTCTTCGACATCCTCGCCTCATGCGAGCTCGAAAAGCACTACCAGATCCCTGCCGAGGACTCCTGGATGCTCGCCGCGATGGAAGCGGGCATCCCCGTCTACACCCCCGGCTGGGAGGACTCGACCACCGGCAACATGTTCGCCGCCGCCGTCTACCGCGGCGACGTCGCCCACCACCAGTGCGTCAAGACCGGTACCGAGCAGATGCAGGCCCTGATGACCTGGTACCTCGAGAACTGCGGCACGAACCCCGACACCGGCGAAACCACCTGCCCCAGCGTCGGCTTCTTCCAGATCGGAGGCGGCATCGCCGGCGACTTCCCCATCTGCGTCGTCCCGATGATGATCCAGGACCTCGAGATGCAGACCGTCCCCTTCTGGGGCTACTTCTGCCAGATCTCCGACGCCGTCACCAGCTACGGCGGCTACAGCGGCGCCGTGCCCAACGAAAAAATCACCTGGGGCAAGCTCGACGTCGACACGCCCAAGTTCATGATCCAGTCCGACGCGACCCTCGTCTCGCCGCTGGTGTTCGGGTATCTGCTGGGGGATTGAGGGGGCGCACGCAACGCCGTGAACGAATGCCCTGATGTGCTCGCCCCAGGAAGCCCGGTAGGGCTTCGGCGGGCGTCCACGCTTTCGAGGGCCGTTCATGCGCCCATGGTGGCCTCTTCAAAAGGCGCTATTTAAGGCGCATCGGCCCTCGAAAGCGGGAAATGAAGCGGAGAGGGAGGGATTCGAACCCTCGGTACGGACAAAGCCGTACACAGCATTTCCAGTGCTGCACCTTCAGCCACTCGGTCACCTCTCCGGACCGGGTTGCACGCCTGCGCGGCAACCGTTGGCAGGAACGTTATCCTAGAGATTTACCGCCAGAAGTAAAGGTGTCCCGGTGAGCAACACGCCTTCCAGACCCGCCGATCCGCTGATGGGACTGCTCGTGGTGGACAAGCCCCTCGGCCTCTCCTCCATGGACGTCGTCCGCCGGGTCCGCAAGGCCGCCCGCGGCGCCAAGACCGGCCACGCCGGCACGCTCGATCCGCTCGCCACCGGCATCCTCGTGTGCTGCCTCGGCAAGGCGACCCGCTTCGTCGAATCGATCATGGGCCTGCCCAAGACCTATGTCGCCGAGGTGGACCTCTCCGCCTTCACCGCCAGCGACGACCGCGAATCCGAACGCGAGGAGCTCGCCGTGCCGTCCCCGCCCGACCGGGCCGCGGTCGAGGCCGCCTGCGAGCAGTTCGTCGGCGAGATCGAGCAGGCCCCGCCCGCCCACTCGGCCGTCAAGGTCGGCGGCAGGCGCGCCTACAAGCTCGCCCGCCAGGGCAAACGTGTCGAGATGCCCACCCGCACGGTCGTGATCTACGAAATGGAGCTGCTCGAATACGACTGGCCGATCGCGAAGGTCCGCATCCACTGCGGCCGAGGCACCTACATCCGCAGCCTCGCCCGGGACCTGGGCAAAGTCCTCGGCACGGGCGGCCACCTCGCCTCGCTCTGCCGCACGGCCGTCGGGCCCTACGACCTCGACAAGGCGGTGCAGCTCGACCGCGTCGTCGAACAGGGCGTCACCCCGGACGACCTGCTCCCGCCGCCCGAAGCCGGGGGGTGAGGATCACCTCCCCGAAACGCTGCACCGGCAACGGGCACCGCATGCCAACGCGGTGTCCCTGAGTCCATGACTCCCGCAGCCCCGGCTACGCGTTCTCCGCGTCCAAGTCGGCCGGCTTGTAGCCCCAGCGCATCAGCAGCAGGCCCAGCTCGAACAGGCCCCACAGCGGCAGGGCGAGCACGAACATGCTGATCGGGTCCGCCGGCGTGAACACCGCCCCCAGTACGAAGCAGCCGAACACGCCGTACTTGCGGTACCGCGCCAGCACGGCCGGGTCGACCAGGCCCGTCCAGCCCAGCACCAGCAGCACCACCGGAAGCTGGAAGGCGAGCACCAGCCCCAGCGTCAGAAACGTCACCATCGAGATGTAGTCGCCCAGCTTGATCTGCGGCTGCACCAGCGAGCCGCCGGTCAGCGAGGCGTAGCTGAGCGTCCGCCCGTCCACGAAGGTGCGCAGCTCCATCTCCGGCCGCTTGAGCCAGATCTGCCCCTCCACCGGCTCGAGCGGGTCGGAGCGGCGGATCTCCACGGTCTGCACCGGCGGCTCCGTCGCCTCGCCCGACCCGCTTGCCGTTCCATCGGTCGCCCCGGCAGTCGCGCCGGCGTCGGGATCCGCCGCCTCCTTGCCGCCGGGCATGCCGCTGAAGCTGCGGGCCCAGTCGGAAACGATGCCCACCAGCCCGCCGCCTCGCTCGTTGACGTCCACCTGCGGCGGGGGGTAGCTCGCGGCGAAGCCGATGAAAAACACCAGGCACACCGGCAGCATGACCCAGTACATGAACACGACCGCCAGGGCGCTCATGCCCGAGCTGAACGGCAGCAGCGTCAACACCACCCGCCGCTCGTGGCGGTAAAGCCCGCTGCTGACGAACTTCCAGAGCTGGTACACGACCCACGGCGACGCCAGGATCAGCCCGCCGATGATCGACACCTTGAGGTACACCCCGAACGGCTCGACCGGGTTGAGGAAGTTCGTGTGCGGCGGATGGTTCATGCTCCGCAGCGTCCGCGCCAGCGGCTGCACCAGCCAGCCGACGATGTCCCGGCCGAAAAACAGCGTCACCACGCTCGTCAGCACGATGCCGACCAGGGCGTAGATGATCCGCTGGCGAAGCTCCTCGAGGTGATCGCCGAAGCTCATTCGGCCGGCTTCAGCCGCTTCGCCTTGGCGGTCGGGCAGGGCTTGCATCTGATCCAGGGCCATGGGCAGAGTCTCACCGGGAGCGCGGACGCCTCGCCGCCGGGTGGCGGAAAACACCTAGCATACCAGCATCGTATCCCCATACGAGTAGAACCGATACCCCTGTTCGATTGCTTCGCCGTACCACCGCTTCAGCCGATCCAGCCCCACGCCCGGCAGGGCGGACACCAGCGCCAGGAGCGTCGAGCGCGGCAGGTGGAAATTCGTCAGCAGCATGTCCGTGAAGCGGAACTCGAACCCCGAGTTCGGCCGAATGAACAGCCGCGTCTCCGTCGTGAACCCGCCCGCGGCAATCTCCAGCGGCTCGGGCAGGCTCTCGAGCGCCCGCACGCTGGTCGTGCCCACCGGCATGATCCGCCCGCCCGCCTCGCGGGTGCGCTGGATCGCCTCGACCGTCTCGCCCGGCACGTGGAGCCACTCGGCGTGCATCCGGTGCTCTTCCAGATTCTCCGTCCGCACCGGCATGAACGTGCCCGTGCCCACGTGCAGCGTGACGCTCGCCCGGCGGACGCCCTGACGCTCGAGGGTCGCGAGCAGCTCGGGCGTGAAGTGCAGACCGGCCGTGGGGGCCGCGACCGACCCCGCCTCGCGGGCGAAAACAGTGTTGTACCGCTCGCGGTCGGACGCCTCGACCTCCGGCCGATGCTCGTGCCGCCTCGCCTTGCGGATGTACGGCGGCAGGGGGGCTTCGCCGAGACGCATCAGCACGCGCTCCGCCGGCTCCCCGGCCTCGCCGCGGGCAAGCCACTTCCCCCGGCCGAGGCTTTCCTCGAGCACCAGCGACGCCCGCTCGTCGAGCGCGATCCGCTCGCCCTCGCCCAGCTTGCCGCGGGTTTCGAGCATCACCTGCCACCGCCCGGCCTCGTCGGAGCGCAGGTACAGCCCCTTCACCCGGCCCCCCGTCGCCACCCGCACGCCCCGGAACGCGGCCGGCAGCACGCGGGTCTGGTTCACGACGAGCAGATCGTGCTCGTGAAGGATGCCCAGCCCCGGCAGGTCGCGGACGCGGTGGTGCTGCACCTCGCCGGTCTCGCGGCGGGCGACGAGCAGACGGGCGGCGTCACGCGGCTCGGCAGGGCGGGTCGCGATGAGCTCGGGCGGCAGAACGTAGTCGAGCTGGTCACTGCGCATGAGGGGCGATATTAACGCCGGCGGGGCGTGAGGCAACAGCCGTGGTGCCTGCGGGCGACATGCGCCACGAGCAGGACAGACGGCAGAATCCGAACCATGGCGTAAGTCTCGTCAGAGGCGAGGGATAATAACACAAATCGCCGGCCCCGGCCGCTGGCAGGGGCTTCGCATCGCTGCCGGGCGTATGCGAATCGAACCCCACGAGAATCTGACGATCACCCTGCTCGAGCGTCACCTCTTCGGCAGCGACCGGCTGGTCGGCGCCGTGCCCCGGCGGGAGGTGCCGATCGATCAGTTCTGCGCTGCCGAGCGCGTCCGGGTCGTGCCGGGCGACGTCTGCGACCGCTCGCTCGCCGTCGGGCCGCTGGGGGGGGACTGCTTCGAGCCGCAGGAGGCCGCGCACGTGCCCGGCGAGATCGTGCCGGGCGAGGCGGGCAGCCCCGTGCCGCCCGCCGACGGCTCCGCCTCGGCCGAACTGCCGGGCGTGTTCGGCGGGCCGGGAGTTGGTAATCTGCTGGACGTGATGGCCTGATCCGCACTTCTGCCGGGAGACCTGCCGATGCCTCGCCGACCGCGCCGCCGGGGGCCGAGCCCGACTCAATTCGCCCGTCGTCGGCAGACCCGTCGCCTGCTGATCGCGCTGGTCGTGCTGGCGGGGCTGCTCGGCTCGTTCTTCCTCGGCCGGGAGAGCGCCGAGCCCGGGGCCGCGCCGCGTCCCGGCGACTGGGACCGCTATCACGGCCGGAGCTTCGAGGTCGTGCGGGTGATCGACGGCGACACGCTCGACGTCGCCGCGCCCGACGGCGACGACCCGCACACGCGCATCCGCCTCTGGGGCGTCGACACACCCGAGAAGGCGCTGTTCGGCGACCCGGCCGAGCCGTTTGCGGACGAGGCGACCGAACTGACCCGTCGACTCACGCTCGGGCGGGAGGTCACGCTGCGGCTGGAGGAGGATCGCCTGCGCGGCCACTACGGGCGGCTGCTGGCGCATGTGGAACTGCCCGACGGCACGCTGCTGGGCCGCCGACTGGTCGCGGCCGGCCTGGCCGAGTCGGACGAGCGCTGGAAGCACAGTCATCTCGAAGCGTTCGAACAGGTCGAGGCCCGCGTCCGTAAGGAGAACCGCGGGATCTGGGCGGAGCGTTAATCCGCCGCCCGACGCGATCTGGCGGGGAAACAGGCTTTCCCTTCGCCTGGTCAATGAGGTAGGATAGGGGCGTTGACGGCGTAGCGCCCCCGGCGGCCCCGCTCCTGCACGTCATGTGTCGGTTGTTGACCGGTTTAACTTGCGTTTTGGGAACCTGACGCTTTGATCCGTCGCGGATTCGGACGATCACGAGGTCTGCCCGGCGATGTGCGCCAGCAGATGATCGACGAAACCAGCACCTTCCTGACCTGGGCGCTGCGGCACCGCCGCGACGTCCCGCGTATTCCCACGCGGCGGGTCGATGAAGGCGGTTTCGCCGAACTCCGGCTGAACCGCGGCGCCCGGGCCGCGGTCACCCGGTGGTGGCAGCGGGCGCTGGATCAGTTGGGCTAGATGTCCCGTCAGCTTGGACCCGGGGGCATTTCTATTCGTGAGAGAGGCTTGAAATGGCGGCTAAGGCAAACATGAGCAAGGGGTATCGCTGGCGACTCGCCGCGATCGGTCTGATGTGCTTCCTGTTCGGGCTGTACTTCCTCTATGACGGCTGGATCGGCTACCCCGGTCACAACGCCGCCATTCAGGAGTCGATCGACGCCCGCGAGCAGCTTCGCGAGGAGCACGCCGACGCGCCCGACTTCGGCCTGCTCTGGGAGCAGCACGCCCGCGAGAACGACCTGCTGGTCGATGCCAACGAAAAGCAGCTCAAGTCGCCGCTGGACATCACCACCCAGTACATCTTCGCGGTCATCCTGATCCCCATCGGCCTGGTGTTCGGCTGGTCCTGGCTGGCCGCCGGCTCACGCTGGGTCGCCGCGGAGGAGGAAGGCCTGCGCACCAGCAGCGGCGAGTTCGTGCCCTGGGACGCCGTCCAGTCGATCGACCGCAGTCGCTGGAAGACCAAGGGCATCGCCGTCGTGCACTACGAGAAGGGCGGCCGACCGGGCCGGCTCAAGCTCGATGACTGGAAGTTCGACCGCGACGCCACGACCGCCATCTTTGACGAGGTGCAGCGCCACCTCGGCGAGGAGGAAGGGGGCGAGCCGGCCTCCACCGACAGGGCCGACGGCACCCAGGCGTCGACCTGACGGGAGCCAGGGGCGAGTCGGTGAAATCCGATCCGTCGGACAGAGCCTAACCCGCCTGCTCCAGCCGACCGGCCAGATTCTCCAGGTCCTCCAGCAACGCGGCGATCTCGCCCGCCTCGCGTTGCCGGCACAGCCGGTCGTAGCACGCTTGCTGACCCGCCCGGATCGGCCCCGCCGCCGGGGCGAGTTGCCTCGCCAGCTCCGGCCCGCGCAGCGTCTGGTCGCCGGCCGACTTCGCCGCCGCCTTGCTCACCAGTTCGTCCGCCCACGCCACGGCCGACTCGCGCACGCGCTCGCGCAGCTCGGCCTGCAGGGTCCGCAGGTCGTGCCAGTCGCCGAGCAGGTCCTGGAGCTGCTTGAGCCGGGCGGCGCACGCCTCCGCGCCGTCCACCACGCCGATCAGCGGCTCGATGAGATACCGCACCCGCTTGCCCCGCAGCCGGGCCTCGTGGGCGTGGTCCTCGGGATCGAGGGCGGACTGCACCTGCCCGAGCTGCTCACCCAGCCGCTCCGCCTGCTTGCGCAGCTCGGCCGCGGCCGCCTGGGCAAAGGGGGGAGACCGGTCGGCCCCGGCATCTCCGGCCGCCTTGTCGAACTGTTTACGCAGCTTGTCCGCGACCCGGGCGAACCCCTCGCCCGCCTGCCTGCGGAGCTCGGCGAGCGGGGCGGGCGAGTCGGGGGCGAGCCGCTCGGCCAGCAGCGCCAGCGCCCGCCGCTCGTCGTGGGGCAGTTCCGCCTCGGCAAGCTGCTTCTCCAGCCACGCCCGGTGCACCTCGGCGTCCCGGGCGGCGTTCGTGCTCGAGAAGACCTCGCCGAGCTGCTTGCGAAGCTTTCCGCCCAGCTTGGTCGGCAGATGGGGGCGGTAGCTGCGCAGAAACGAGCGCAGCCGACGCGTCGCC
This sequence comes from Phycisphaeraceae bacterium, assembly GCA_046540025.1. Taxonomy (GTDB): domain Bacteria; phylum Planctomycetota; class Phycisphaerae; order Phycisphaerales; family Phycisphaeraceae; genus JBKHFW01. The sequence goes on along the minus strand of JBKHFW010000012.1, from coordinate 6,389 downwards.
ACGCGAAAGTCGTGCAGCGCCTCGGCGTCGGCGGGATCATTCAGCCGCGGCCTCGCCCGTTCGATCCGCTCCAGCAGCATCCGTCCCACGACCGGACAGGCGCGGTCGGCAGGGCGCGTCAGCCATTTTTTTACTTCCTCGTGCATCTTGCCCATCGGCCGATCCTTCCGAACCATACTAGGACGCTCCGGCAGACCGGTTCGAACCCGAGGAGAGGCCATGCTCATCGTGCTCTTCCGTCACGGCATTGCCGAGCCCCGGCAGCCCGGCCGACCGGACGCCGACCGGGCCCTCACCGGCGAAGGTGAGCAGAAGACGGCCGAGGCGGCCCGCGGCCTCGCCACGATGGATTTGTCGGTGGACGCGCTGCTCACCAGCCCGCTCCGCCGGGCGCGGCAGACGGCCGACCTGCTGGCCAGATCGCTTCACCTTGCGCCCGAGGTCTGCGCCCCGCTCGCCGAGCCGGGGCCGGACGCGGTGCTCGGGCTCATCCGCAGTCGGTCCGAGCGGACGCTCGTGCTGGTCGGCCACGAGCCGGCGCTCAGCGCGGTGGCCGGTCGGCTCTGCTCCCGGGGCGGCGGCGCGCCGACGATCGAGCTCAAAAAGGCGGGTTGCCTGGCGGTCGAGGCCCGGATCGGACCCGGTGAGCCGGGCGGGGCGGGAGGGATGCTTGCGTGGGCCTTGCCGCCGCGCGTGCTTCGCCGATTGGGGCGGGGGCGGTGACGCGCCGGGCCGGGGAGCGGTGGTTTCTCGGCTCCAAGCCGTCTATAGTGTTGAATGAGGGGAGGCTCCGGGGAGGTCTCGGGAGGCTCGCCCCATGTCATCCACGAAGGCGAAAGGAAGCCTGATGCGTCTGAAACAGATCTCGCTTGTTCCGCTTCTCCTGCTGCTTGCAGCGGTTGTGCCGGTCCAGGCCCAGCAGCTCGACCTGCCCGAGGAGGCGGTGAGCGACGACACGAACGTGGCGGTCTACATGGACTGGTCCGCCCTGACGCCGGAGGCCCTGCAGGCCTCGGCCGACGCGGTCATCGAGAAGCTGCCCCAGCAGTTCCGCGAGCAGATGCCCATCGAGGGGCAGCTGGACATGGGCATCGCCCAGTTCCGCCAGTTCCGTCAGCAGTTCCAGGAGGCGGGCGGCAAGGGTGTGCTCATGCTGGCGACGAGCCAGGACCTGATTGAGGGCAACGAGCCGCTCGCCGTGGTCCAGGTCGAGGAGGGCACCGATGCCGAGACGTTCCAGGTGCCCAATCAGCCGGCTGAGTTCCAGCAGTTGGCGGGCAACTGGCTCGTTGCGGTCGACCAGGCGGACCGCGTCGCCGGCGGCTCGAGCGAGCAGGCCGAGCAACTCGCCCAGCTTCTCGCCGAGGCGCAGCAAGACGCCGCGATCCACGCTGCGTTCGTCATGACCGACGAGATGAAGCAGGAAATTCAGGAGGTGGCCCAGAACCCGCAGGAGGCCGGCCCGGCCGCGGCGCTGCTGCCTGCGATGGAAGGGCTGGAGACGGCGACGGCGTCGATCCAGTTCGGCGACGGCCCGCAGCTTCGCAAGGTGATGAACTTCGCCGACGAGCAGGCGGCGACGCAGTTCCAGGACGCCTGGAGTCAGATGCTGAGCAGTGCCGAGCAGATGGTCAACCAGCAGGTAGAGATGCTCCAGCAGCAGATGCAGGGCCAGGTTCAGCTCCCCGACGCCGAGCAGGTCTCCGGCCTGTTCGAGTCGATGCAGCTCCAGCAGGACGGCGATCAGCTCACGCTGGTAATCGGCGACGAGGCCCTGGGGCAGATCGCCGAGATGCTCCCGGCCGCGATGGGCGTGTTCATGCAGATGCAGATGCAGCAGCAGCAGATGCAGCAGCAGCAGATGCAGCAGCAGGACCCGCCGCAGAACTGGTGATCCGCCCTGCGGGGATCGTGTGCCGAGGGTGAAAATGGCAACTGGTTCTTGACACGCTGCCGAAGCGCGTCATACTCAAAGCAGCTATGCACCGCAGCAACTTCGCTTATTCTGGCTTCTGGTTCTGGTTTAGCCGGCAAATGCCGCGCCAGGGGCCGTGCTGCCATAGCTGATTGAAGCCAAGGCACACCACACAAGACCCTGACGCGGCAAGCGTCAGGGTTTTTTTATAGCCCCGCCGCCGCCGCCCGGATCACCGAAGGAGAAACGCCATGATCGTCGTCATGCAACCCGGGGCTACGGAGGAACAGGTGAAGCACGTTGCGCAGCTGATTCGCGAGATGGGCCTTCGCGACCACGTCATCCAAGGGACGGACCTCACCGTCGTCGCCGTGATCGGTGACGACCGCAAGAAGGACGGCAGCAAGCTCGAACAGGCCGCGGGTGTGGACCGCGTCATGAAGGTGCTCGCCCCCTACAAGATGGCGGCGAAAATCACCCGCGGCGACGTGAAGACCCAGGTCCGCATCGGCGAGCACTGCGTGTTCGGCGGCGCCCAGGTGCCCGTCATCGCCGGCCCGTGCAGCGTCGAAGGCGAAGAAGCAATCCTCACCGCCGCCAGGCAGGTCAAGGCCGCCGGCGCCCACGCCCTCCGCGGCGGGGCCTTCAAGCCGCGGACCAACCCCTACGCCTTCCAGGGCCACGGCGAGGACGGGCTGAAGATGCTCGCCGCCGCCCGCGCCGAGACCGGCCTGCCCATCGTCACCGAGGTGCTCACGCCCAGCGACGTCGAGCTGGTCAGCCAGTACGCCGACTGCCTCCAGGTCGGCACGCGCAACTGCCAGAACTTCAAGCTCCTCGAAGCCTGCGGCGAGCAGCCCAGGCCGGTCCTGCTCAAGCGCGGCATGGCCATGACGCTCGACGAGTACCTCCAGGCGGCGGAGTACATTCTCGCGGCAGGCAACTCCCAGGTCATCCTCTGCGAGCGGGGCATCCGCACCTTCGAGGACCACACGCGGAACACGCTCTCGCTCTCGGCGGTGCCGGAGCTTCAGCACCGCAGCCACCTGCCGGTCGTGGTCGATCCCTCGCACGGCACGGGGCACGCGCGGCTGGTGCCGTCGATGGCCAAGGCGGCGGTCGCCGCGGGCGCGGACGGCCTGGCGATCGAGATGCACCCCGACCCCGAGCACGCCATGACGGACGGGGCCCAGTCGATCACGCCCGGCACGCTGACGGGTTTGATGATCCAGCTCGCCCGCATCGCCGAGGCGGTCGATCGCGAGTGCCTGCCGATGGTGGCAGAGGCGGTGTGAGAAGAGGAGTGACGGGGCGCGGCGTGACCGGTGTTGAACCTGCAGCGCCTCAGCCTGCGCTGCGCGAGCACACGGGGCCGCAGGTCCTGAGCGCAGGGACCCTGCCCGAGAAGGATGGGTGCTATCCAGAGCACCGGCCACCCTTCGCACAATGAGGCTACCCCGCCGGCACCACATGCAGCGCCAGCCATACCGAGTCCGCCCCTTCCTGCGTCCGCTCCACGCGATGCCGCCGATGGGCGGGGATCATCATCCAGTCGCCCGGCTCCATCTCCAGCAGTTGCTCCGGATCTTCGAGCCTCAGCCAGGCGCGCCCGGAGAGCAGGACGACCCATTCGTCCGTCTCCTGGTCGTACCACTCGCCAGGCGGCGTCGCGTGCCCGTGTGACGCGATGCGCTCCAGCCGTACGCCGGGGCGATTCAGCAGCACCTCGACCGCCTCCTCTGCCGCGGCCGGCGGGATGTTCTTGAACAGGTTGCCGCTCTGCATCGTCCCCTCCTGTCGCTGTGACGAGATCGCCGTATCGCTGTCGGTCTGTCCGTTCGTCCGTGCCGATGGTATCGCCGCGGTGCCGATCAATCAGCACTGCGATGTAAGGGGCCCTGTCCATCTCCAGGCGACGCACGAGTCACCAACGACCGGCTTGAAGGCGCAGCCGGCCCGTCTGGCCGACGCAGGGCGACCCGGTCCGGGGCAGAGAACTCATTGAGCACTCCGGCTGCGGCGCTTGTCACGTTGTCGAAGGCATCCGCCAGGCCAGAGGCCGGCTCGGCCCGCGTCTCACGGATCTGCACGAGCAGAGCTACATCGCGGGGGTGCTTCCCAACAGGCCCGGGAACCTCGCCGCCTGGATCGCGGATCCGCAGGGGCACTCTCCAGAGACTGCCATGCCCGGTCTCGGGGTCAGCGAGGATGAGGCACGCGACATCGCAGCCTGGCTGCTCCGCAACGCCAGCGGTCACGACGGGTTTGAATAGAGGGATCCGATCCTGTCGATCCAGCCGTCGCCGTCCGGACAGAACCGGAGGCATCCTCACTCGGGCTCGGAGGTGCTAAGTGGCGCTTGTCGCGGCGGCGACTGCTTCGGCCTGGTCCGCTGCCGGCTTCGGGGTAGGCAACGGTGCCCACCACGCCTCAAGGGCTGAGCACAGCAACTGCATGTAGCCGAACGCTTCGATCATCTCTTCCAGCGTGCGCTTGACGTCACGGTTGTAGGACTCGCCCATGATCGCCTTCCATGGTTCGGCCTGGCCGGCAATCTGGGCGAAGACGACGACGGAGACGAACCCCGTCCAGGCCAGAATCCCGGCAGGCGACCGCAGCATCGCACCCACGCTCAAGGCGAGTACGTCCCGCTGGCGGTAGCTGAAAGTGACCAGCAGTCCCAGCACCAGCGCCGCCGGCCCCTGCCAGCCGATGATCGGCAGAAGGGCGTCCAGCGCCGAATCCAGTTCGCGAATGGCCCCGATGCACGCGAGTCCCGCTGCGAGCACCAGTGCGCAGCGCAGCCCGCCCGCTCGTCGGCTCGCCAGGGCATAGCCCGCCGCCGAGGCGAGCAGCAGCAGCAGTTGGACGACCTCCACCAGCCGGCCCTCGCTGAACGACGCGTCGCTCGCGTCGATGGTGGCGATGCTCGTCATCCACCAGGTCAGGCCTGCGAGGGCGGCCGTGTAAAGGCCGAGCCGAAGTCCGGGATGAGGAAGATTCCGGGGCTGTTCTTTCATCGTTCCAGGTCTTGTCACTCGCCCCCTGGTTAGCAAACTGCGATCGACCCTGCTTCGGGCAAACCGGCCGACGCCCGTTCCCATCCTCCAAACCGGTCAGAATAGCACTGTTCCTGACCGATTTCAAAGCGAAAGGCGAACGCTCCCGCCGGCAGAGCCGGCTACGCCGACCATCAAAAAAGGGGTTCATCCGGCACTGGCGCGGAAACTGATCGCTTGCCTTGGCCCCCATCTTTGCCGGGGGACGGATTCGCGCTCGGCACCCGTTGGTGGTCCGCGCCTCGGGGGCGAGTCAGCCTTCGCGCCAATGCCGGGTGAACCAAAAAAAACCGCCCCTGTCCCGGGGGGAGGGAAGACAGGGGCGGCAGAGACCGCTGGTTCTACCAGCAGCCAAGGGACGTTACTGAGACTGGCCAGGGAGCTGGCGCGGCATCTCGCCCGCTTCCGGCTGTTCCGCTTCCGGCTGTTCCTCTTCGTCGCTGAGGGCGGAAACGAGGTCGCTGGTGATGTCCTCTGTCCGCACGTCGTCGGCCCTGTAGGTCACTTCCAGCGCCACGATGTCGATGTCGGCATCCTCGGCGAGTTCGGGAAGCGTCTGCTCCACGTCGGTCTGGAACTCCTCGACGATCTTCTGTCGCTCGTTGTCGTACTCCTGCTGGATCTGCCGCACGGTTTCCATGTCGCCCTGGTCCTGGGCCTTCTGCATCTCCTCCTGCGTGGACCTGAGCGATTCGAGAAGTTCCTCCTGAGCGGGATGCGCCTGAAACACCGCCTGCGGCTGGTAGGTGCCGACGACGACTCTCGCCTCGTCAGCCGGTGGCCCGCTCGCTGTCTCCTGCTGCCCAGCCGAGCCCTGTTGGGGCGCGGGCATCTGGGCCTGTGCTCCGTCCTGTCCCACAAGCGTGACTCCGGCAACGGCCACCGCCGCCAGCAGTGCGACGCCGCAGGCAAAACGGCTCATCGTGCGTTCGAACATAACATGATCTCCTGTCTCTGATTCACGCCCCAACTCGTTGGCTGCCCGGCGGGGCAGCATCGCGGTGCGGGGTGGGGCAGGCCCGCCCGGATATCCTGAAGTTCAATCACTGTGAGGGCAACTGCGGGCTCTGATCGTCGTCAGACTCCTGCCGCGGCTGTACGGGTGGGCTCTGAGGCTGAGGCTGGCTCTGCTGGACCGGCTCCTGCTGAGCCTCCGGCTGCATGTACCGGCTTTGGTATGCCTCTGTGTCGTAAGCCTGCCGCTGCGGCTCACAGCCGGCGGCCAGAGCGAGTGTGCCCATGCCGGCCAGCACGGTCACGCAAGCGGCTATCGTATGCTGTCTCATCGTTGTCTCCCAGGCTCGTCGTCATCTGCTGTCGCGATGGCGTTTGTCGCCGTGTCCTCGGCGACCGCCCCGTCCCTACTCGTAGTCTTCCCAGGAGGGAGGATCCTCCTGCGTCTGGTCCGTCTGGTC
>JBKHFW010000011.1:0-59542 GCA_046540025.1 Phycisphaeraceae bacterium | reverse complement strand
TGTCGGATACCGTTTCTGAAGAAGCTGTGCCTCCAACTGCGCCGGGCCACAACCCGAGGCCCTGCCCCGCTCACTCCCCCCACCCCTCCAGCACCTTCGCAATCAGCCGCACGCCCCAGCCCGTCGGCCCCTTCGCGAACACCGGCCCATCCGACTTCACGTTCCCCGTCCCGGCAATGTCCAGGTGCGCCCAGGGCAGCGCCGGCAGCCGCTCCGCCGCCCCTTCGCCCACGAAGTAGCTCAGAAACGCCGCGCCCTGGATCGGGTGCGCCTCGCGCTCGCCCGAGTTCACCACGTCCGCGTGCGCGCTCTTGAGCAGGTCCCGGTGCTCCCGCCACAGCGGCATCTCCCACACCCGCTCGCCCGTCCAGTCCGCCGCGGCCCCGATCCGCCGGCGCAGATCGGCGTCGTTGCACCACACCCCCGCGCACGCCGTCCCCAGCGCCACGACGACGCCCCCCGTCAGCGTCGCGATGTCCAGCACCGCCCGCGGCCGGTATGCCTTCGTCCCCCACGCCAGCGCGTCCGCCATGATCAGCCGGCCCTCCGCGTCCGTGTTCGTCACCTCCACCGTCACCCCGTTGCTCATCGTCAGGATGTCGTCAGGCCGGTACGCCCGCTCGTCCACCATGTTCTCGGCAAGCGGAACCAGCCCCACCACCGGCACGTCCACCTCCAGCCGGGCCGCCGCCTCCATGGCGCCGATCACCGCCATGCCGCCCAGCTTGTCGTACTTCATCCCCACCATCGACTTGCCCGGCTTGAGCGAATAGCCGCCCGTGTCGAACGTCACCGCCTTGCCCACCAGCATCACGGGCGGCTCGCCCTCGAGCGCCTTCCCCCGCCACTTGAGCACCACGATCGACGGCTCGACCGCCGCGCCGGCCCCCACCGCGAGCAGGCCGCCCATGCCCAGCTCCTTCGCCCGCGCCGCGTCGATCACCTCCATCTCCAGCCCCACACGCTCCGCCAGCGACCGGCACTGCCCGCTCACCCACGCCGGGTTCGCCACGTTGGGCGGCGTCGCCCCCAGCCGCCTCGCCGTGTTCGCCGCCTCCGCCGCCACCCGCGCCCGCTCCAGCGCGCCGCGCAGCTCCGGCTCGACCTCGACCGACAGGCTCAGCGGCTCCTGCTTGCCGCCGCCGGCCGCTGCGCCGCGAAAGGCGTCGAACTCGAGGTTCGCCAGCTCCAGGCCGTCCGCCAGCGCCGCCCCCGCCTGCGCGGCGCTCAGGCGCCCTGCCACCCCCGCCAGCAACCGCACCGCCAGCCGCGTCACCTTCCCCGACGCCGCGGCCCGGCAAAGTGCCCCGGCCGACTTGCGCACCGCCTCGCCCGTCAGCTCGTCCGCCTTGCCCAGCCCGCAAAGATACACCCGCGCCGGGCCGCGCCCGGGATACACCGGCGTGACGCTGCCCGCGCCGCCGCTGAACTCGCTCCGCCCGATCGCCGCGCCGAGCGCGCCGCCCGACGCCTCGTCCACCTCGCCGTAGCCGGCCGGGAGCCTGTCCGCCCCCTCGAGCACGAATACGGCCACCGCCCCGGGCGCTGCCGCGCCGGACTCCGCGATCTCGATCTGGCGATACATCGTCCGCTCCCTTCCTGCGCTTGCGTGTGCTCATTCAGAATCTTCTCCCAGTGTATGCCTCCCGCCCGACCGCTCCAGTCTCCGCCGCCGCCAACCTCGCCGACGACCGCCGACGACCCATGTAACCCCTGAGCGTGACATAACTTGGGCCCCGCCCCGGCCCGCTCCGGCATTTGACACCCCGCCCCCGCGTTGATACCTTTCCAGCAAGGCCCGATCTCGACGCGGCCGCCAGCCGCGCGATCGCCGGGCCGATTCTGTCATTGCTCCGCGGCCGGTCCGGATCCCGTTCGCACCCGGCCCGCCCAGGTTCCTGCCCGACCGGAGACCCGCTCATGCAACACCGTCTGCTCCCGCAGATGATCATCCTGCTGGCCGCCTGCCTCCTCCTCGCCGCCCCCGCCGCGGCCCAGGACCGGCTCAGCGCCGACCTCGTCACCGCCGAGGCCCACGACCAGCCCCAGCGCCAGCAGATCCGCGACTATGCCGCCCAGTGGCTGGAGGTGCTCCTCCAGGGCCAGCCCGAGCAGATCCCCCAGGCCCGCTCCCGACTGCTCCAGCCGCTGAACATGGAGCCCAGCGACAGCTTCCTCTCCATCTATGCCCCCGCCCTTCAGCCCGAGGACGACGGCGCCGACGGCCCCGTCCTCAGCCAGGGCCTCCAGAGCGACAAGCCCCTCGCCACCCGGCTGAACACGATCATCGTCCTCACCAACCTGCCCGGCCAGCAGAGCATCGACCTGCTCGTCGACGCCCTCGAAGACCCCAACCCCGCCGTCCGCTACTGGGCCGCCAAGGCCATCGGCCGCCTCGCCGGCGAAAACCAGTTCACCACCCAGCGCCGCCAGGACCTGCTCGACACGCTGCTCACCCGGCTGAACGAGGACGAAACCGCCGCCGTCTGCCAGCAGATCCTGCTCGCCGCCGGCGAAATCGACGCCACCAGAATGCTCGAAATCCTCAACGATCGGCTGAACCAGATCGCCCGCAAACCCGGCCAGTCCGTCCTCGCCGAGCAGGTCGCCCTCAGGCAGTTCTACCTCGACCTCGCCGCCGCCGGCGACGCCGACCCCGACCTCGTCGAAGAACTCGGCCGAACCGCCCTGCGCTACCTCCGCCTCGCCGCCCGCGAACTCGACAGCCAGCGCGTCGGCGGACAGCAGGCCGACATCTACGCCGGCACCGTCCGCGTCGCCGACAACGCCCTGCGCTTCGTCCACGGAAACCGCAACTCCAGCGTCGACCACCCCGGCAGCCTCGACTCGCTCATCAACAGCGAAAACTGGCAGACCGTCCTCCAGCGGGCCGACCAGTGGGAGCGCGCCCTCCAGGCCAGCCCCTTCAACTTCTCCCAGGAAGAGCTGAGCATCCCCGCTCCGCCCCAGGACGAGGAAGAAACCGACGATCAGGAGGCCGACCCCAACGCCGGGCAGGCCCCCCAGGAGTAAAGCGCCCAGCCAATCCACCACGCTTCCCAAGGGCCCTGGGACTCACCTCCCCGGGCCCTTTGCGTTTCCCGCCCCCCCCAAACCGCACCCACCGGACACACACGCCATGACCCTCGCCGCCTGGCTGCACGACATCGACCCGTTCATCTTCCGCGTCACCGATACCCTCGGCCCGCGGTGGTACGGCATGAGCTACCTGCTCGGATTCTTCGTCGCCTGGCTGCTCATCCGACGCGTCGCCCGAGCCGGCATCTCCACCCTCACCACCCACCACGCCAGCGACTTCGTCCTCGCCGTCGCCGTCGGCGTCGTCGTCGGCGGACGCCTCGGATACGTCTTCCTCTACAGCCCCGACCTGCTCGTCACCTGGCTCGACGGCCCCCCCTGGTGGGGCGCGATCGCCATCAACGACGGCGGCATGGCCTCGCACGGCGGCATCGTCGGCGGACTGCTCGCCTGCCTCTTCTACGCCTGGCGCAAACACCACTCACCCCTCCACCTGCTCGACCTCTTCGCCTTCGGCGCACCGCTGGGCCTCTGCTTCGGCCGCATCGCCAACTTCATCAACGGCGAGCTCTTCGGGCGCATCGCCTCCCCCAACCTCCCCTGGGCCGTCAAGTTCCCCCAGGAACTCTTCGACTGGACCCCCGACCGCTGGCAGAACGCCGTCGAGCAGCACCCCGACGCCGCCCGCGGCCTGGCGCGCAGCCTCTACACCACCGTCAACGAACTGCCCGCCGAGGTCCCGCGCATCATCGCCAGCGTCCAGGCCGACCACCCCGAAATCTCCCGCTACGTCGCCGAGATCCTCCCCGCCCGGCACCCCTCGCAGATCTACGCCGCCTTCGCCGAGGGCCTCTTCGTCTTCGCCGTCCTCGCCTTCGCCTGGCGCAAGCCGCAGAAGCCCGGCGTGATCGCCGGCCTCTTCGGCATCGCCTACGCCGTCGGCCGAATCATCGACGAGTTCTTCCGCCGCCCCGACCTGCACATCATGGATCAGGAATTCGCCGCCCTCGGCGTCACCCGGGGCCAGTGGCTCAGCGCCCTCGTCCTCCTCGCCGGCCTCCTGGTCACCTGGCTCGCCCTCCGCCGCCCCGCCCCCCGCATGGGCGCCTGGCGCCAGGCCCCCGGGGCCCCCAGCCCCGACACCGAACCCGGAAAGAAATAACGCCCGCCACACGCCGGGCTCGCAAAGGGCCCGCCGTGCCCGGGTGGCACACCCCTCATTCCCCCTCCGGCTCCACCGCCACGTCCTCCCCGATCGGCAGCCCCGACTCGGTCACCTGCTCGAGGTTCAGCCACTCGATCACCGCCGCGTACCCCATGCTCTCCGGGTCGTCCTTCAGATAGTCCGGCACGACCGCCAGCACCGTGAACCCCTGCTTGAGCTGAAAGCTCAGCGTCGGATCGCCAATGTCCCCCGCCATCACCCGCGCCACGTACTCCTGCGGCGGAAACTGGTCCGCAAACCGGCTGTACCCGCGCAGCCGCGCTCCGGCCCGAATCCGGTGCAGCCCCAGCTCACGCACCAGCTCACGCCTCGCCGCGTAAATCTTTTTGCCGATCCCACGCCCCTGCATCCGCGGGTCCACCATCACCTCCGCCCCGTACAGCGTGTGCCCGTCCGGGTCGTGATTGGTGAAATAACCGCCCTCGGTAAAGTCCCGCCAACTGTCAGCCACGTCGTAGTCGTCCCACAGGACGATCAGGCTCGCCGCCATCCCCACGACCCCGCCGCTCTCGGCATCCACCGCCACGAGTTGCCCCTCCGGAAACACCCGCTGATGCGACTCCAGCTCCGCCCGCGTCCACCGCTGGGCGGGCATGGCGTAAATCCGACGACTCATCGCCATGATCGGCTCGATGTCCCCAGGCGTCGCCCGGCGAATGAACACCTCGCCCCGGCGGGGGGGCTCCTGGAAATGGTCAGACCGCGAATCAGGTTCTGAACTCATAAACGGACCACTTCGAGGCTGGATATCACCTCCGCCGTCGTCGCGCTGTCGCGAAGCGGAAGCACCGTCCCCGTCTCCCGCGCCTCCATGATTCTATCACGGTCGAGGTCGGCGAGAATCATCGTTTCCTGGTTCGGCGTCCCCTCCGCGGCGATCCCGTCCCGCGCGAAGGCAAAATCGCTCGGCGAGAGAATCGACGCCTGCCCCCAGTTCAAGCTCACGGCCGGCACCTGCGGAATCGACCCCACCGTGCACGCATGCAGCACGTACATCTGGTTCTCGATCGCCCGCGCCTGGGCGCAGTAGCGCACCCGCAGAAATCCGTGCCGGTCGTCCGTGCACGAGGGCACGACCAGCAGCCACGCCCCCTCCCGCGCCGCCACCCGCGCCAGCTCCGGAAACTCGACGTCGTAGCAGATGTTGATCGCCAGCCGACCCAGCGCCGTGTCGAACACCTTGAGCTGCCGATGCGGCGACACCACCCACTCCTCGTCCTCAAAGCGGGTCATGTGCAGCTTCCCCTGCACGTCGAACTCGCCCGACGGGCTGAACAGGTAGCTCTCGTTGTACACCGTGTCCTTGTCAGGCGGCACCATCGCCGGCAGCGTTCCCGCCACGATGTACAGCCCGCTTTCGGTCGCCAGCCGGCTCATCAGCTCCACAATCGGCTCGCGATAGTCCGCCAGGTGGCGAATCTGCGCCCGAATCGGCTCGCGGATGTTCGTCAGCGTCAGAAGCTGGCAGGCGAAGTACTCAGGAAACACCAGCAGATGCGCGTGGTAATCCCTCGCCGTCATCACCAGCGCCTCGACCTGGTCGGCAAACTGCTCGAACCGCTCGACCGGACGAATGTAATACTGCAGCGCCGCAACGCGAATCGGATCCATGACTCGTCTCGGGTCTCAGGTCTCGGGTCCAGGGGCCGGGGTCCGGGGGCCGGGGGCCGGGCGCGATGGTATCGCACAGAAGGACGCTCCGCGCCCATCTGCGGGATCCCGCGTCCGGACGCGCTGACTCCCTCCAACTACGCACTTCCCTCATCCAGCCCCGGCTGATCCTCGCGGACCTGCTCCACCGTCGTCCGGGACCGGTCATAGACGTACAGCTTGCCCGCTTCTTCCTGCCGCGCCAGCTTGTGCGAGCCGTCGCAGTAGGGCAGGTCCTTGCTCAGCCCGCACATGCAGATCCACGCGCTCTTGTGCTGCGGTGGAATCTCCTGCGGACCCGTCGCCTCGTGCCGAACCATGCGTGCCATGAGATCCTCCTCTGCTCACGTGCTCCCGAATCGCCGAAACCGCCCGAGGCGCCGTCGCCCCGCGCCGGTCTCTTCATCATAACCGTTCCAGCTTATCCGAACTCGCCCCCCGCGAACGGTCGGCCGCTTTCCCTCCCGCCGGGTCGGTGAATCGTGTTATAGTATCCGGCTCTACTTGGAGTTCTGGCTGTGCGAAGAAGTCGAAAGCCCATTGTCATCGCCTCGAGGCGAAGCCGGCTGGCCCGGACACAGGCCGAAACCATCGGCCGGGCGCTCCAGCGCCTCCACCCACGCGTCCGCGTCGAGTACCGCTGGATCGAGTCCCACGCCGACCGCGTCCTCGATCAGCCGCTCGCCAGCCTCGGCGGCAAAGGCCTGTTCACCTCCGCCATCGAGCAGGCACTGCTCACCGGCGAAGCCGACCTCGCCGTCCACTCACTCAAGGACCTGCCCAGCGAAAACACCCCCGGCCTGACGCTCGCCGCCATCCCCACCCGCGCCGACGTCCGCGACTGCCTCATCGCCCCCGGCCAGCCCGTCAGCTTCGACGAACTGCCCGAAAACAGCGTCCTGGGCACCTCCAGCCCCCGTCGCGCCGGACAGGCCAGACGCCTTCGGCCCGACCTCCAGGTCCAGGTCCTCCGCGGCAACGTCGAAACCCGCATCCGCAAGGTCCTCGAGCCGGAGCAGGGCGCCAGACACTACGACGCCACCCTCCTCGCCGCCGCCGGACTGACCCGCCTGGGGCTCAGCGAACACCTCGCCACCGCCATCGCGACCGACGTGATGCTCCCCGCCGCCTGCCAGGGCGCCCTGGGCATCCAGTGCCGCACGGACGACCACGTCACCCTGACGCGCTGCCTGCCGCTGAACGACCCCGCCGCCGCCGCCGCCGTCCACGCCGAGCGCGAGGTCGTCGCCGAGCTGATCGCCGACTGCCACTCCCCGATCGCCGTGCTCTGCGAGCCGGTCGAGCCCGGCCAGACCAGCCGTCGGCAGCACGACGCCTACTGGTTCCGCCTCCGCGTCCGCGTGCTCAGCCGCGACGGCAGAGAGTGCGCCACCAGCGATGTCCGAGGCCGGCCGACCGACCTGCCCCGCCTCGTCGCCGAGACCGTCGAGACCCTCGACCGCCAGCAAGCCCGCCGCCTCCTCGCCGAGGCCCGCGGTGCCCAGGGCGAGTAGGGGGGCCAGCCCCCATTTGCTTGACTCCCCCCTGGAACCGTTCTACATTGACCTTCTCCCCCGCCCCCGCGCGCGGTTGCTGCGGGCCGGGGGGGCTCCTAGACTGACATGGCTGAAAAAAGCCCTGCCATGCGGCAGCCCCGGCCGGGCCGCCCCGCGTGTCGACCCGGCCCAACCGGACCTCAAGACCCCCGAAGGACCTGCCATGACCACCGCCACCAAGGCCAAGGCCAGGCCGTCGAGCCAGCTTAAAGCCGAGAAGCTGCTCGACATGCTCTACATGATGATGCTCATCAGGCGCTTCGAAGAGCGCACCATGCAGAGCTACATGCAGCAGAAAATCGGCGGCTTCTGCCACATCTACATCGGCCAGGAAGCCGTCGCCGTCGGCTCCGTCGCCGCACTCGAGCACGACGACCCCATCGTCACCGCTTACCGCGACCACGGCCACGGCCTCGCCCGCGGCATGCACCCCAACTACGCCATGGCCGAACTCTTCGGCAAGCTCACCGGCTGCGCCAAGGGCAAGGGCGGGTCCATGCACTTCTTCGACAAGCCCCGCCACATGTACGGCGGACACGCCATCGTCGGCGGACAGACCCCGCTCGGCGTCGGGCTCGGCTTCGCCATCCAGTACAACAAAGAGGAAAAAGTCGCCCTCTGCTACCTCGGCGACGGCGCGCTCAACCAGGGCGCCCTCCACGAGGCGATGAACATGGCCGGCATCTGGAAACTGCCCGTCATCTTCGTCCTCGAAAACAACATGTACTCCATGGGCACCCACATCGCCCGCGGCACCTCCAAGGCCGAGGACCTCTCCGTCAAGGCCGACGCCTACGGCCTGCGATACGCCGAGTGCGACGGCATGGACGTCCTCGAGGTCTACGACACCTTCAAAAAGGAAGTCGACGCCACCCGCGGCTCCACCTGCGAAGCGCTCGGCCTGCCCGACGCCGGCGACGGCGGGGCCCTGATCAACGTCCAGACCTACCGCTATCAGGGCCACTCGATGTCCGACCCGCAGAAGTACCGCACCAAGGAGGAGGTCGCCGAGCAGCAGGAACGCGACGCGATCAACCTCCTCGTCAACCACCTGATCGAGCAGAAGATGACCGGTCAGGAAAAGATCGACGAACTGGACAAAAAGGCCAAAAAGGCCGCCCAGGACAGCGTCAAGTACGCCAACGAGTCCCCCGAGCCCGGCATGGACGAACTCTACACCGACGTCTATACCCAGCCCTTCGGCCGATTCCAGAAGGGCGACCAGCCGGCAATCATCACCCACGACAACAGCGGAGAGTGAGAGCAGCGCCTGGCATCTGGCGTACAGCGCCTGGCAGGGGGGAGAATCGTGGACGAAAGGGCGTACCGTCGGCTGAACGCGTGGCAGCGAGCCATGGAGCTTGTCGAAGAGGTTTACCGCCCTGGCCGAAAGATGTTCGACGCCGAGCGATTCGGCCTGACGAGCCAGATGCAGCGTGCCGCCGTCTCGATTCCCGCGAACATTGCAGAAGGATACGGGAGAACGCACCAGGGCGACTATCTGCGGCATCTGTCATCGCCCGCGGATCGCTGATGGAACTGGAAACGCATCTGACCATCGCCGTCCGGTTGCGACTGCTCCAGCGCGACGCCGTGCTCCCAGGGTAGCGACTCTGCCAGGAGACCGGCAAGATGCTGACCCAGATGATCCGGAGGATGAAGGGCGCGCCCCCACATCCTCCAGCTTCAGAAGAACCGGTCTAGACCCTAGACCCTAGACGCTAAGCGCTAACACCATGCGAAAGATTCAATACCGCCAGGCCCTCCGCGAAGCCATGTCCGAGGAAATGCGCCGTGACGACCGCATCTTCCTCATGGGCGAGGAAGTCGCCGAGTACAACGGCGCCTACAAGGTCAGCCAGGGCATGCTCGACGAGTTCGGGCCCCGCCGCATCGTCGATGCGCCCATCTCCGAAACCGGCTTCTCCGGCCTGGGGATCGGCGCAGCCATGTACGGCCTGCGCCCCATCATCGAGTTCATGAGCTGGTCCTTCTGCCTCGTCGCCGCCGACCAGATCGTCAACAACGCCCCCAAAATGCTCTACATGTCCGGCGGCCAGTTCGGCGTGCCCATCGTCTTCCGCGGCAACAACGGCGCAGGCGGACAGCTCGGCTCCACCCACTCCTGGTCCGTCGAGTCGCTCTGGACCCAGGTGCCCGGGCTCAAGCTCGCCATCCCCGCCACCCCGCGCGACGCCAAGGGCCTGCTCAAAACCGCCATCCGCGACGACGACCCGGTCTTTTTCCTCGAATCCGAACGCATGCTCGGCATGGGCGCCCGCGGCGAAAAAGACTTCTCCCACTACCTCAAGGACACCTGGGCCCCGCCCGAACACGACGACGATTTCACCATCCCCTTCGGCCAGGCCGAGATCAAGAAGCAAGGCGCCGACTGCACCGTCGTCACCGCCGGTCGGCCGGTCCATTTCGCCCTCGAAGCGGCCGAGGCGCTCGAGGCCGAGGGCATCGACGTCGAGGTGATCGACTGCCGGACGTACCGCCCGCTGGACATCGAGACGATCGCCCGCAGCGTCAAGAAGACCAGCTACTGCGTCGTGGTGGACCAGAGCTGGCCGTTCGCCAGCGTCGCCTCGGAGATCGCCACGCAGATCTACGAGAACGTGATGGACTACCTCGACAACCGGGTGTACCGCGTCAACGCCCACGACGTGCCGCCGCCCTACAACCGCAACCTCGAGCAGGAGATGCTGCCCAACGCCCGCCGCATCGCCGAGGCGATCCGCGCCGCGACCTACAACGCCTGATCGCCCCGGCCGCCGGCCTCGAGGCCGATCCCGACACCCCCAGGCCCGAAGCGAACCCCGCTTCGGGCCTTTTTGCTGCCCCCGCCTTGCCCATCCCGCCCAGCCTCCGCGCATCGCCCCCCCAGACCGCCTTGACCGCGAGCGCAAAAAATCTTGCCTATTTTGTCAGGCTTGGCAAAGTTGCCCTTCTGGCGCGCCGATGCAGAACAAAGCCTGCCTCACCGCCGTGGCGAGGGGGCGCACGCCGGCGCGACGCCGGTTCCTGGGACCTGCCCAGCAGTCGATCCACCGCTGATCCGCCCAGAACACCGAACCCAGCGCACTCGGAGGCCTGTAAGGAGTCTGTCATGCCCAAGCACACCACCTATCGCCGATGGGGCTTGAGCCTGCTCTGTGCCACCGCTGTCTGCACGACCGCGGCCATGGCCCAGGAAGGCGTCTCGCCCATGCCCGAAACCGACGCGCCCTCCGCGCCGGCTCAGCCCGAACAGCCCGCGCCCGAAACGGCGCCGGCCCCGGACGACGCGCCCGAAACGGCGCCGGCTCCGGACGACGCGCCCGAAACGGCGCCGGCTCCGGACGACGCGCCCGAAACGGCGCCGGCTCCGGACGACGCGCCCAAGGCCGAGTCCGACGTGCACGAGCAGGACAGCGCCAGGCAGGGCGAGGCCGTCAAGGTCGGCGCCTTCGGCGATATCCATCTCGCCGCGGACGAACTCGACATCACCACCGTCCTCCGGCTGCTGAGCATGAAGGCCGAGCGCAATATCATCACCAGCCGAAACGTGACCGGGACCGTCTCGGCCAACATCCAGAACGTGGACTTCTACGAGGCCCTCGACGCCATCCTGACCACCAACGGCTTCGGGTACGTCGAAAAGGGCAACTTCATCTACGTCTACACCCAGGAAGAACTCGCCCAGCTCGAGCAGGCGCAGCGGCAGCGCAAGACCGAAATCATCCGCCTCAACTACATCAACGCCGCCGACGCCTCCACCTTCGTCAAGTCCCTGCTCTCCGACGGCGGCTCCATCGCCATCTCCGGCGACGCGGGCGAGATCAGCCTCGGCGGCGGCGGCGCCAGCTCCGGCGGCTCCGGCGGCAGCGCGTTCTCCGGCAACGGCGGCAACGACTACGCCGACGCCGATACCCTCGTCATCCGCGACTACGAAGAAAAGATCGAGGAAATCCGGGCCCTCATCGACGAACTCGACACCCGCCCCAGGCAGGTGCTCATCGAGTCCACCATCCTCCAGGCCCGGCTCAGCGAGGCTAACGCCTTCGGCGTCGACTTCGCCCTCTTCGCCGACCTCGACGTCACCGACTTCACCAACCCCCTCGGCGCCGTCAATGACCTCATCGAGGGCGAAACCGGCGGCGAGACCGGCGGGGCCGTCACCGCCAGCCCCGGCAACGTCGCCAGCGGCGAGTCCACCATGAAGCTCGGCTTCCTCGGCAACGACGCCGCCGTCTTCATCCGCGCACTCGACGCCGTGACCGACACCACCGTGCTGGCC
The DNA here is from genome assembly GCA_046540025.1 of Phycisphaeraceae bacterium. Lineage (GTDB taxonomy): Bacteria > Planctomycetota > Phycisphaerae > Phycisphaerales > Phycisphaeraceae > JBKHFW01. Next base: position 47,790 of record JBKHFW010000011.1, on the reverse strand, counting down.
ACGCCCAAAATCGCCGTGCTCAACCGACAGGCCGCCGACCTCCACGTCGGTGCCAGCCTCGGCTATCTGTCCACCACCGCCACCGAAACCAGCACCACCCAGACCGTCGAATTCCTCGACGTCGGTACCCAGCTCACCGTGCGCCCCTTCATCAGCGATGACGGCTTCGTCCGCATGGAGCTCCAGCCCCACGTCAGCGACGGCGACACCGAGCTCGTCGGCGGCTTCGTCATCCCCAACGAAACCACCCAGAAGCTGACCACCAACGTCATCGTCCGAAACGGCCAGACCGTCGTGCTCGGCGGCCTGTTCAAGGAAGACACCAGTATCGGCCGACGCCAGGTGCCCGGCCTCGGCTCCATCCCCATCGTGGGTAACGCCTTCAAGGGCCAGGACGACGACGTCCGACGCAGCGAGGTCATCTTCCTGATCAAGCCGACCATCCTCAAGGACAAGGCGCTCGGCGAGGCCGGCCAGCGCGCCGCCGACAACGTCGAACTCGCCCGCGTCGGTGCCCGCGAAGGCCTCCTGCCCTGGTCGCAGACCAAGCTCACCAGCAGCTACGTCAAGCAGGCCCACGACCAGATCCGCGAAGGCGACGAAGAAAAGGCCCTCTGGTACACCAACCTCGCCCTCTACCTCGACCCGACCATGGTCGACGCCCTCCGACTCAAGGAGCATCTCTCGGGCGAAGATACCTACGTCCAGGATCGCAGCATCCTCGACGACGCCATCGACACCCTCATCGAGAGCGAGATGGACGAAGTGCTCCCCCTCGAGGACGGGGAAGTCGCCCCCGAGGAAGGCCAGGAGCCGGCTGAGCCCGGCACCCAGGCCGAGCCCGCCGAGGAAACCCCGGCCGCCCGGGGCGCCGACCAGCCGGTCGACGAAACCTCGGCCGAGGAAGAAGAAGTCGCCAGTCCGGACGTGACCGCCAACGACATCGCCGACGACGTGACGGAGTCGGTGGAAGCGGAACTGATCGGCGGCTGACAGGAACTGCCCGCGCGGATCGGCGGTCGGCAGCCTCACCCGGGGCGCGCCGACCGCCGATCGCCGCGCTTTTTCACCACCCCAACCCGTACCCGCCCCGGACCCTTCGCAGGGGAGAAAGAACCAGGAGACGCATGATGAACCACCGCCTGCGAAAGCTTCCGATTCTCGCCCTCGCTGCCGGCCTCACCGCCGCGGGGCTCACCGGCTGCGCCGCCAGCCAGGAGCAGCACGATCAGTACGTTGCCGAGGCCAACCAGCGCTGGCTCGGCGTCCGCTCGGGCCTGATGCTCGAGATGGCCCAGCAGCACTTCGACACCGGCGACCTCGAGATGGCTGAGCGCAGCGTCGAGGACGCCATGCAGATGGACCAGACCAACCCCCATCTGTACGTTCTCGCCGGCCGAATCGCCCTGGAGCGCAGCCGACTCGAGCGCGCGTTCCACCTGTTCGAGCAGGCCGGGAAGCTCAACCCCGAGCTGCCCGAGCCGCACTACTACAAGGGCCTCGTGCTTCAGCGCTGGCAGCAGTTCGACCGCGCCCACGCCGCCTACGAGCAGGCCTACCAGGCCCAGCCCGACAACGGCTCCTATCTGATGGCCATGAGCGAGATGCTCGTGCAGATGCAGCAGGTGGACCAGGCGATCGAGCTGCTCGAGAGCAAGCTGACCTACTTCGACCAGAACGCCGGCATCCGCGCCGCCCTCGGGCACCTCTGCCGCATGCAGGACCGCCACGAGGACGCCGCGGACTACTTCAAGCAGGCCTCCCTGCTCGCGCCGGACAGCGAAAAGTTGCGCGAGGAGCTCGCGCTCGCCCAGATCGAGGCCGGCCGACACGACGCCGCCATCAGCAACCTCGAGCAGTTGCTCGCCCGCGAGGACCACGCGGATCGCGACGGCCTTCGCCGGGCGCTGGCCGGGGCGTACGTCGCCAGCGGCCGCGTCGACAAGGGCCGGAACATCTACCTCAAGCTCGCCCGCAAGCCCGACCCCGACGCCACCGACTGGCTGCGTCTCGCCGAGCTGGCGTGGAAGCAGGACGATCTCGCCGCGACCCTCACCGCCGCCAACCGCGTCATCCGCTACGCCCCGGACCGGCACGAAGGCTACCTCTTCGCCGGCCTGGTCTGGCGGGAACGTGATCGGCTGGACGAGGCGCTGCGCATGTTCGACCTCGCTGCCGAGCGCAGCGACAAGAGCGCCACGCCGCTGATTCTCCGCGGCATCAGCCTCCAGAAGGCCGGCCGCATCGCCGCCGCCGCCGACGCCTATCAGCAGGCGCTCGACCGCAACCCGGCGGACCCCCGCGCCCAGCGTCTGCTCAACGCCATGCCGGCCAGCAACTGATGCCGGCCCGTCAGCCGAACCTTCACCTCAGGACCCCGCCGCTCCCGCCGCGGGGTCCTGTTTTGCGCGCGGCCCCAGAGTCCGGGGACCAGGGTCGCGGTGCGACGCAGGCCCACAGATCGGCGCAGCCCTTCTGTGGGATCTGTTCACGTTCCAAACCCACTGGAACGCCGCCGCCCTACCCGGGGCGGCGCTACGCTCTGCCCCGGCTTGCGATCCCAGTTCCTTCCAGTTCCCTCTGACTCCCTGATCTGTGTTCATCCGTGTGTATCTGTGGCTCTCCCCCTTCCCGCGCCCGCGAGCGCCCCGCACCTCACTCCTCTAACTCCCTCTAACTCCTCTAACTCCTCTAACTCCTCTAACTCCCTCTAACTCCCTCTAACTCCCTCCTCCACCCCCCAACCCGCACAACCCGAACCATCCTCCCCATCCGCTTCGGGGAATTGCGGACCATCGCTCATAACCCCGGCAGCAAGAGCCGACAAACAACTGAGGACAGCTGGCCCTGATCCAGGCGAAGTTCGTTGCCACCAGCGTCCCCATTTGCAGCGGCCGATCCAGCCGACAAGGCGGACGTCGCCGGGAGGTACCCGTGTCTCGCATTCTGATTGTCGATGATGAGGCTCCGATCCGTCACATCGTGGCGCTCAAGCTGCGCTCCGCCGGCCACGAGGTCGTCGTCGCCGACGACGGAGAAGAAGGGCTCGCGCTCGCCCGCGAACATCAGCCCGACCTCGTCGTCGCCGACTACCAGATGCCGTTCATGAGCGGCATGGCCATGGCCGTCTCCCTCCGCGAAGATCCGTCCACCTGCACGGTCCCCGTGCTGCTGCTCACCGCCCGCAGCTTCAAGCTCCCGCCCGAGGAGCTCATGCGGGCCAACATCGCCGCCGTGCTGGGCAAGCCGTTCAGCCCGCGCGATCTCGTCAACCGCGTGGAGACCATCCTCAACTCCACCTCCCCCGCTGAAACGGAGACGGTCCGGTGAGTCTCATGCAGCAACCCGCTACCGCCACGGCCGGCACCCACAGCCTGCGCCAGCGACTCGAATCGCTCGGCCTGTCCCTGTGGCAGCTCGCCTCCGACGGCCGCGCCCACTGCCTCGGCCAGCCCGACGAGGTCCAGCGGCTCATCGCCCACGCCCGGCCGTTCCACGCCGCCATCCGACAACACTGGCCCGACCTGCCCAATCAGGTCGGCGAACTCGTGGAAATCTGGCCCGGCACCTGGGTCGTCCCCCTCGCCCGGGCCCGCAAGGCCGACTGGCCCATCCCCGCCGCCATCATCCTCGGCACCGACCTGCTCCACGCCGACCAGCTCCGGCTCGTCTGCGACAGCCAGGGCGTCGACTACCAGACCATCTGCGCCCGGCTCGAGCCCGACCGTCTGCTCGGCCCCGCCGAGGCCAGCCGACTCGCCACCATGCTCGCGTGGATGTACCACGACACCACCCGGCTCGACCGCTCGGGACAGGACATCCAGGCCATCAGCGTCCAGCTCTCCGACGCCTACGAAGAGCTCAGCCTGCTCTACAAGCTCTCCAGCCGGATGACCATGGACCAGCCGCCCGAGGCTTTCCTCGGCGAGGCCTGCCGCGAGCTCCGCGAGGTCGCCGCGCTCCGCTGGCTCGCGCTCCAGCTCGTCGACGAAACCCGGCTCGAAGAGCTCGCCGGCGCCAGCTTCACCGCCGGCAGCCTCAACCTCGGCGCCCCGCAGCTCATCCGCCTCGCCGAGCTGGCGACGCAGAAACTCGACGGCGAGCTCCGGCCCACCGTCATCCCCGACCCCGCCGAGCTCGATCTCGACGGTGCCGGCGAGCTCGCCCAGGAGCTGCTCGTCGTCCCCCTCGTCTCCGACCACCACCTGCTCGGGCTCATCATCGGCGGCGACCGCCTCGATGGTCAGCCCCACTCCAGCGTCGACCTCAAGCTCTGCGACTCGCTCGCGCACACGCTGACCATCTTCCTCGACAACCGCATGCTGTACGAGGACATGGAGGCCATGTTCCTCGGCACCCTCCATGCCCTGACCAGCGCCATCGACGCGAAAGACTCCTATACCCGGGGCCACTCCGAACGCGTCGCGCTGATGAGCCGCATGCTCGCCGAGGCCGCCGGCCTCGACGCCGCCGCCTGCGAGCGCGTCTACATTTCGGGCCTCGTCCACGACGTGGGCAAGATCGGCGTCCCCGAGACCGTGCTCTGCAAGCCCGGCAAGCTCACCGACGAAGAATACGCCCTGATCAAGCTCCACCCCGAAATCGGCGCCCGCATCCTCGAGGACATCCGCCCCATGCGCGACCTGCTGCCGGGCGTGCTCCAGCACCACGAACGCTGGGACGGCCGGGGCTACCCCCACGGCCTCGCCGGCCGGGAGGTGCCGCTGTTCGGCCGAATCGTCGGCCTCGCCGACTCCTTCGACGCCATGAGCAGCAACCGCACCTACCGCCGGGCCCGCCCGCTCGAAAAAGTGCTCGAGGAGATCACCAACTGCGCCGGCCAGCAGTTCGACCCCGAGCTCGCCGCCATCTTCGTCAACCTCGACTTCGGCCCGTTCCACGAACTGATCGAGAAGCACCAGAACCTCAAGAGCGACTGAGCCGCCCCGCGCCGCCCGAGTCCTGTCTCGCAAGCCGCGCGGGTCGTCACGCCACGGCCTGGCGAGCAAGCCGTGCCACGCAGACCATGGTCATCCGGCCCGGCGACTGGCGCCCCACGGCCTGCCGCGGTCGCGGTCAGACCGTGCCACCCGGAATCTCTGCTCCTCCGCGCTCGACCACTCGCCCACTGCCTCTCAAGGCCAGACCACCACCTCGCGCTCCAGCTCCACCCCCGTCTGCTCCCGCACCACCTCTTTGACGTGCTCGATCAGCCTCGCGATGTCCTCCGCCTTCGCCCCTTCCTCGGCGACGACAAAGTTCGCGTGCACCTCCGACACCCGCGCGCCGCCGATGCGGTACCCCTTCAGCCCCGCCTCGTCGATCAGCCTGCCCGCGCTCGTGCCGGGCGGGTTCTTGAAGGCGCACCCCGCCGACCGGGCGCCCATCGGCTGGCTGCTCTTCTTGTAGAAGAAGATCTCCTTCACCCGCCTCGCCAACTCGTCGGGATCCTCCCGCGTCAGCTCGAACTCCACCTCCAGGATCACCGGGGCCATGATGTTCGTCCGCCGATACCCGAAGTCCAGGTCGTCGCGGTCGCGGTAGTACACCTGTCCGCTGCCGCTCATCACCTGCACCCGCCGCACCGACTGGCCGATGTCGCCGTACGCGCCGCCTGCGTTCATGCGCACCGCCCCGCCCACGCTGCCGGGGATGCCCGCGAGCACTTCCAGCCCGCCCAGGCCCGCTCTCGCCGCGGCGAGCACCAGCTTGAACAGGTCGTACCCCGCGCCGGCCGTGATCGTCTCATCCTCGATCTTCAGTTGCGCAAACGCCGGGTCGCTCAGGTCCACCACCACGCCCGGCACGCCCGCCTCGCGCACCAGCAGGTTCGCCCCCCGGCCCAGCACCCGCATCGGCACACCCTGCTGATGACACCGCGACGCCACCGCCGAGAGCTGCGCCACCGAGCTCGGCCGAGCCAGCACCTCCGCACGTCCGCCCACGCGGTACCACGTCCGCTCGCCCAGCGGGGCGTCCGGCTCATGCGACACGTGCAGGTCCTCCAGCAGCGCCGCCGCGGTTCCCGCAGCCGATGTCTTTCCGGTTTCGTCCGCCACGCAATGCTCCTCCAATGCCGGGTCCTCAGTCCCGCGCTTCGTCGATCCACCCGCCGCCGATCACACGCTCACCGTCGTAGCACACCACCGCCTGCCCGGGCGTGACGGCACTCACCGGCTCGTCGAAGCGCACTTCCAGCCGCCCCGCGCCCAGCGACCGCACCTTCGCCGGCTGCGGCCGACCGTTGTAGCGCACCTGCGCCCCGCACGCCCGCCAGTCGCCCGGCTCCTCCGCCAGCCAGTTGCCCTCGCTCGCCACCAGCCCGCCGGCGAGCAGGTCCTGCTTCTGCCCCACGGTGATCGTGTTGCCCGCCGGGTCCCGCCGGGTGACGTAGATCGGGTATCCCAGCGCCACCCCCACGCCGCGCCGCTGGCCGATGGTGAAATGCTGATGCCCCGGGTGCTTGCCCACCACGTTCCCCTCGCGGTCGAGAATCGCCCCTTCCCGCACGGCGTCCGGGCTCTGTCGGCGGACCAGCCCGGCATAGTCGTTGTCGGGGACGAAGCAGATCTCCTGGCTGTCCGGCTTGTCGTGCACCGCCAGGCCCAGTTCCTGTGCCCGCTCGCGCACCTCGGGCTTGTGCATCTCGCCGATCGGCAGCAGCATCTGCTCCAGCCGCTCGAGCGGACTGCCGAAGAGCACGTAGCTCTGGTCCTTGCCCGCGTCGAGCCCGCGGAGCAGCCGCGGCTGCCCCCCGCGATGGTCGATCCGCGCATAGTGCCCGGTGGCGACGTAGTCCGCGTCGATCGACCGGGCGTACTGATGCAGCTTGCCGAACTTGAGCCAGTCGTTGCAGCGGACGCAGGGGTTGGGCGTGCGCCCCGCGTCGTATTCGCGGACGAAGTAGTCGATGATCCGCCCGAAGTCGGCCTTGAAGTTGAGCACGTAGAAGGGGATGCCCAGCCTCGCCGCGACCAGCCTCGCGTCGGCGGCGTCGTTCACCGAGCAGCAGCCCTGCCTGCGGGTCTTCGCCGGGTCGCAGGTGTCTTCGGCCTCCTCCGCCGCGTCCTCGCTGCCGAGGCGCATGAAGCAGCCGACCACCTGGGCGCCCCGCTCCTGGAGCAGCGCCGCGGCCACGGACGAATCGACGCCGCCCGACATGGCGACCAGCACTTTCCTGCCTGCAAGCGAACTCATAAGAGAGTCATTCTAGACTCTCGCGCGGCCGACCGCCATCGTGTCACCCGCCTTCGACAGCCGTGCCCGCCGGCCCGGACCGAGCCGCGAGAGATCCCGCCCGCACGCGCCTACAATCGCCCGCCGACCGATGCGGAAAACGGCACCTGCTGGCCAAAGTTTTGGCGCCTGGGTAGGATGGTGCTGGCCGGGCCGCGCCCGCGGGCGCCTTTTCCCCCGGCCGGGCTGAAATCCGGGCCCCGGCACGCCCGTCTATCTCAGAGAAGCGGAGAGCCGCGACCAACCACCGTCCAGCTTTTCACTGCCGCCCCAGGGGGGAGGCAGACCGACCCGGGACGAGGGAGTACCCGCCCGGTCACAAACGAACTCGCGGAAGGAGAAGCGAAGATGAACCGCCTGACCCGACTCCGAACCATGACGCGACTCACCCTGCTCATGCTGGTGGCCGCCGTCACCCTGGCGAGCGCCGCCCCGGCCCGGGCCCAGATGGAGCAGGCCATCCAGCAGGTGCCACAAAACGCCGAGGTGGTCATCGTCGTCCCCAGCCTCGCCCAGCTCAACCAGAAAATCGCCACCCTCCAGCAGGAGCTCAACATCCCCATCGCCGAAATGGGCGACGTGCTGGCCGAGTTCAAGCAAAAAGCGGGCATCGACGGAGGCCTCGACGACGAGGGCAGCCTCATCTTCGCCATCAGCAACCTGCCCGCCGCCATGCAGCAGCAGGGCGAGCCGTCCTACCTCACGCTCCTCCCCGTCAGCGACTACGACGCCTTCCTCGAGGCCTTCGACGGACTCCAGCCTGTCGAGGACGGCGAGGGAATGATGAACGGCGACCGCGACATGTTCGTCCGCCAGGCCGGGGCGTTCGCCCTCATCAGCAACGACCAGCAGGCCGTCCAGCAGTACCAGGCCGTCGACGACGCCAGCCAGATCCTCGAGTCGCTCGGCACGCTCGGCCGGCGCTACTTCGAGGACGCCGACGCCGCCGTCTACGTCGACGTCGAGGCCCTCGCCCCCGCGCTCAAGCAGATGCTCGAGCAGGGCATGGCCCTGTTCGAGCAGCAGACCGCCCAGCCCGGCATGGCCCAGCAGCAGGAAATGACCCTCGCCATGATGCAGGGCTACAACGAGTTCATCCGCACCGCGCTCGACTCCACCACCGCCGCCGTGGTCACCCTCGACATCACCGACCAGGGCGTCGGCATCACCCAGGCGTTCGACTACCGCGAAGACTCCGGCCTCGCCGAGCTCCTGCCCGGCAGCGACCAGGGCGCCCAGACCATCCTCGACGCCCTGCCCGACCAGCCCTACCTCTTCGCCGCCGGCGTCGACACCCGGGCCCTCGACCTGCCCGCCATGCTCGACACGCTCTTCGGCAACCTGAGCGAAGAGCAGGCCGGCTTCCTCGCCATGAACATGCAGGCCAGCCAGGAGCTGCTCGAAAACGCGGACGGTGTCGCCAGCGCCTGGTACCCGCCCGCCGCGGGCGGCATGGCCATGGGCGGCATACCGTTCAACGTGATCAACGTCTACCAGGTCGAGGACGGACAGCAGTTCGTCGACCAGATCCAGACCTACGTCACCGAACTCAACAACCAGACCGTCTCCCTCGGCCCCACCATGCCGGGCATGGGCCAGCAGAACCAGCAGGGCGGCCCGAGCATGACCTTCCGCACCAGCTACACCGAAAACGCCGCCACCATCGACGGCGTCGAGGTCGACCAGTACAGCTTCCGCGTCCAGCTTCCGCCCGAAGCAATGCAGCAGATGGGGCCCGCCGCGGGCTTCCTCGGCGGCATGCTCAATTACCAGGGCTACGTCGTCGCCCTCGATCACCACGCCATCCAGACCACCGGCACCGACCTCCAACTGCTCAAGGCCGCCGTCGCCGCCGCCCAGGACCAGAAGGGCCTCGGCAGCCAGCAGGCGATCCAGCAGATCCGCGAGCAGGCCCTGCCGAACAACCCGGCCCTGGAAACTTACGTCAGCTTCGACGGCATCGCCCGCATGGCCAACAACTTCATGCCCATGATGGGCATGCCCGCCATCGAGGTGCCCGAGAACCTGCCGCCGCTCGCCTACGGCGGAGCCATCGAGGACTCCTCCCTCGCCGTCCGGTTCTACGTGCCCCTGGACACCGCCAAGTTCGTCCGCGAGACGATCCAGCAGTTCCAGGGCCCCGCCGGCCAACCCGGCCAACCCGTCCAGCCCGGCCAGCAGCCCCAGGGCAACGAGCCGCCGCCTTACTTCTAAACCTCGAACCCATCACCCCCGAACCCGCGAGCCGGAGCCCCAAAGGCCCCGGCTCGCTTTCTTTGGTCCAGCGAATCGTCCATTTCAAGCCGCGGCAAGCGCTGCGCTGCCGCGGATCGGGCACGCGAGTCGGGTGTCTCCCGTTCGCGCCCCGCCATCCGGAAGCCGGGTTGGGACGAAGGGTGCTGTTGTGCGGTGTGCCCCTCCCCGGCCCCATCTCTGCACCGCCGCCGGCCGCCCAGCCGATAAATCTCCCATGAGCGGAGCCCACATCGCCATCCTCCACAGCGGCGGCCTGCGCAGCCTCGTCGCCACCGCACTCGCCCTGCGCGACACCGCCCGGCAGCGGATCACCCTCATCCACGTCGCCGACGGCAGGCGGGGCGGCGCCCTCCGCCTCGCCCACTGCCAGCAGCAGGCGCGCCACTTCCAGATCGGCCGACTCCGCGAGCTCAGCCTGCCGCACCTCTTCGGCCACGGCCACGGCGCCCAGGGCGACGGCGCCCCCATGGGGCACCTCGCCGCCGCCCAGATGCTTCTCGCCGGCCTCGCCCAGGCCCGCTTCGAGCAGGCCGGGCGACTCGTCTGGCCGCTCTCCTGCGCCGGCGACGTCCGCGCAGCCGCCCGCGCCGGCGAGCAGATGCTCCTCGCCTCCCACCTCGGCGACCTCGAGCCCGGCGAGATGCCCCGCCTCGAAGCGCCGCTCCTGGAAATGACCGACGCCCAGGTCGTCGAGCTCGGCAGCCAGCTCGACGTCCCCTGGCAACTCGCCTGGACCTGCCTCGCCAGCCGGCACCCCGCCTGCCAGACCTGCCCCAACTGCCAGCGCCGCCAGCGCGCCTTCCAGCTCGCCGGCGTCGCCGACCCGGCCATCAAGAAGTGAACGCCGTTCACGCCCGCGCGTTTCAGCCTGCCCCGATGCCCCAAGCCTCAGCGCCTCAATGCCTCGGCGGCTCGGTGGCTTGACGCCTCGGTGGCTTGATGCGTCGCAGCCAGCCCCTCACGCCGCCTCCCCGTCCGCCGGGACGAGCATCCGCATCGCGCCCGGCACGACCTCGAACGTGGCCGGCGTTTGGCCGATCGGCTCACCGTCCACGACCATCGTCATCGCCGGCTCCGCCGCGATCTCCAGCCGCCGCACCCGGCGGGACACCAGCCCCTCCGACTCCTCCAGCAGCCCCGCGGCGAAGTCGGAGGCCGCCCGCAGACGCTCGAGGAACGTCTTCGCCGTCACCAGCAGCACGTCCACCGCCGCGTCGTGCATCGACGCTTCCGGCGCCAGCTCGATCCCGCCCCCGGCGAATCGGCCGTTGGCGATCACCACGCTCGACGCTCGCAGCGACAGCGGCTCGCCGTCGAGCTCGAGCTGCAACTGGTGATCCTCGATCAGCGGCGCCGCCTCCACCGCCGCCCGCAGATAGGCCAGCGGCCCCCATGCCGCCTTGACCGCCGGCGTCAGCTTCTCGTGCACCCGCTCGCTGAAACCGCCCGTCGCGGCGTTGACGTACCAGCGCACCTGCCCGCCCAGCTCCGCCCGCACCAGGTCCACCCGCCGCTCCACGCCCACGTCGAGCAGTGCCATCGCCGCCTCCGGCTCGTCCGGCAGCGACAGCGTCCGCGCCAGATCATTGCCCGTCCCCAGCGGCACCAGCAGAAACTGAACGTCGTTCAATCGCTCGGCCGCGCCGTTGATCACCTCGCTCACCGTGCCGTCGCCGCCGGCCACGATCAGCCGGTCCACCCCCGCCTCCGCCGCCTCGCGGGCCAGTCGCGCCGCGTCGCCGGGGCCCTCGGTGGCCGTGACCTCCAGCCCGGACCGCCGCGCCGCCAGTTCCTGCACCGGCTCGGCCTGATCGCCCCGGCCGGCGGTCGGATTGATGATCAGCCTCTCACGCATCAGCCGCACCTCCCGTCGCCGAAACTGTAGCCCGCCCCCCTCCGGGTTTCCTCGGGCAGGGGGGCCAGGGTCTGGGGCCTGGGGTCTGGGGTCCAGGCGCGTCTTCTGTGGGATCTGATTGCGCGACGGCGTCCGCACCCCCTATCGATACCCGGAGCGCCGCGCTCCGCCCCGGCCTGGCCCCCCTAACTCCCTCTAACTCCTCCTAACTCCCTCTAACTCCCGCCCCCAAACCCCTCCAACTCCTGCCACCCGTTCCACCGCTATCGCTTCCCCCGTTTCAACCCGCCCCCCCGATTCAGCCGATCTATGCAAGCAGGAGCACACCCATGCCTCGACCCACCATCGCCCACGTGCTGCACCGCCTCGACCGGGCCGGCGCCGAAGTGCTCGTCGCCGAGCTCGCCCGCAAGCTGGGCGATCAGTACCGCTTCGTCTTCCTCTGCCTCGACGGCCTCGGCCCACTCGCCGAAGAGCTTGCCGATGAAGGGTTTACCACCATCGACCTTCGCCGCCGGCCCGGCGTCGACACCCGCCTCGTCCGTCGCGTCGCCAGGCTCATCCGCACGGAAAAGGTCGACCTGCTCCACGCCCACCAGTACAGCCCGTTCTTCTACGCCGCGGCGGGCCGGTCGCTCAGCGGGCTCCGCGGCTCGCCGCCGCTGCTGTTCACCGAGCACGGCCGGCATCGCGGCGACCGCCGCCGAACCCGCCGGGTCTGGGCCAACCGGGCGCTTCTGCGAAGCGGCGACCACGTCACCGCCGTCGCCGGCTGGGTCCGCCAGGCGTTGATCGACCACGAAGGCCTCGCCCCCTGGCGCGTGCAGGTCGTGCCCAACGGCATCGACCCCGCCCGCTTCACGAGCTGCGACTTCGCCCTCGGCCGGGCCGCGCTGGGCCTGCCCGAGGCGGCGAAGGTCATTCTCCACGTCGGCCGATTCGCGCCGGTCAAGGATCACGCCACTGCGCTGCGGGCGTTCAGCCTCGTCGCCCTCCAGCAGCCGGACGCCCACCTCGCGCTCGTCGGCGACGGCCCGCTTCGGCCGCAGATCGAGCGGGACATCGACCACCTCGGCCTCGCCGGCCGGGTCCACCTGCTCGGCCTGCGAAGCGACGTGCCCCGCCTGCTTGCCGGCGCGAACGTGGTTCAGCTCTCCAGCACCAGCGAAGGCATGCCGGTCACCGTGCTCGAAGCGATGGCCGCGGGCAAACCCGTCGCCGCCACCGCGGTGGGGGGGACCCTCGAGCTGGTCGAGCACGGAACCACCGGCCTGCTCAGCCCCGCCCGGCAGCCGGCCGCGCTCGCCAGCCACCTGCTCCGATTGCTCCGCGAACCCGACCTCGCCCGCGCGATGGGGCAGGCCGGCCGAGCCCGGCTGCTCGCCGAGTTCACCCAGCAGCGCATGCACGCCAGCTATCAACAGCTCTACCAGCGGCAGATCGCCGCCTCGGCCCGGCCCCGCCAACCCCGCCGGGCTCAGTCCGCCGCCTGATCCGCAAGCTCCACCGGGCAAAGCACCTGCGCCGTTCGGCTGGGCAGGTAAAGCTGCACCGACTGCTTCCGCTCACCCGCCGGCACGTCCTGCCAGGGATACACGATCCCCTCCTCGACGTGCCCGTGCCCCTCGAACCGCTTCGCGCCGCTGTTGAGCACCAGCCGGTAGTCGCTCGCGTCCGGCACCGGGACGCGCAGGTCCGACTGCGACGAAGAGGGGTGGAAATTGAACACGAACACCAGCGGCCCCCGCCGAAACGCCAGCAGCTTGTGCTCCTCGTGCTCGGCCAGGTGCTCGATCAGCTTCGCCTCGAGAAGGTCATGCCGCGCGTCCAGGGCCAGCATCGCCTTGTCGAACGCCTGAAGCCCCTTGTAGCGCAGGTGCTCCGCGGTCGCCAGCGACCACTGCCGACGCGCGTGCTGATAGCTGTACCCGTTGCCCGGCCGGGGGAAGTCGATCCACTCCGGGTGCCCGAACTCGTTGCCCATGAAGTTGAGATACCCCTCGCCCGCCAGCGCGAAGGTGATCAGCCGAATCATCTTGTGCAACGCGATCCCCCGATCCACCACCGTGGAGGGGGTGAACACGCTCATGTGCGTGTACATCTCCTTGTCCATCAGCCGAAACGCCAGCGTCTTGTCGCCCACCAGCGCCTGGTCGTGGCTCTCGGCGTAGCCGACGTGCTTCTCCTGGTGCCGCCGATTGAGCAGCGTCCCGAAAAGCGCCCCCATCGGCCACGCCTCGTCCGGCTTCTCCTTGAGCAGCTTGATCCAGTAGTCGGGCACCCCCATCGCCAGGCGGTAGTCGAAGCCCAGGCCGCCCTCGGCCACCGGCCTTGCCGTGCCGGGCATGCCGCTCATGTCCTCCGCCACGGTGATCGCCCCCGGATACACCGCGTGCGCCACCTCGTTGGCCAGCATCAAATACGCCACCGCGTCGAGGTCCGTGTTGGGCGAGAAGTAGTCGTCATAGCCCGTGAAGTCCCGCCCCAGACCGTGGTCGAGGTAGAGCATGCTCGTCACCCCGTCGAAGCGGAACCCGTCGAACTGGAACACCTCCAGCCAGTAGCGGACGTTGCTCAGAAGAAACCGCTGCACCTCGAATCGGGAGTAGTCGAACAGCAGCGAGTCCCACGCCGGGTGCTGCCCCCGGCCGCCCGCGTGGAAATACTGGTGCTCCGTCCCGTCGAAGGCGTTGAGCCCCTCGTGCAGGTTCTTCACCGCGTGGCTGTGGATGATGTCCATGATCACCACCAGCCCCATCCCGTGGGCGGTGTCGATCAGCGCCTTGAGCTCCTCCGGCGTGCCGAAGCGGGAACTCGCGGCGAAGAAGTTGCTCACGTGATACCCGAAGCTCCCGTAGAAGGGGTGCTCCATCACCGCCATGAGCTGCACCGCGTTGTAGCCCAGGTCCCGGATCCGCGGCAGCACGTCGCGGGTGAACTCCGCATACGTGCCCACCTTCCCCTCTTCCTGGGCCATGCCGACGTGCGCTTCGTACACCCGCAGCCCGCCCGACAGGCGGGGCCGGGCGTGCTGCCACGGATAGGGCGTTTCGGGCTGCCAGTATTGCCCGACGAAGTGGGCCGAGTTCTCCTCCTGCACCACCCGCTCGATGTACGCCGGGATGCGGTCGAGGCCTCCGAAATCGCTGCCCACGTGCACCTTCACCCGGCTGCCGTGGGTGAGGCGGTCGGCGTACTGCGCGTCCGGCAGGAACAGGTGCCAGACGCCGTAGTCGTCGCGGGTCATCGGCTCGGCGCCGCGGTCCCAGCCGTTGAAGTCGCCCACCAGCGCGAGGTAGTTCGCCCCCGGTGCCCATTCGCGGTACCACACGCCGGGCTCGCCGTCCTTCTCTCCGCGGTTGAACCCGAAGTAGCGATGCCCCTGCGTCGCTGCGCCCATCAGCCCGCCCGCCTGCTCCAGGCGGTCCCGGAACTGCTGGTATCGCTGCCAGCGCAGCCGCAGCCGGTCGGCGTAAGGCTCGAGCAGGGGGTCCGTGTCGATCAGCCCCGTCCCGTGGTCCCGCCGCTGCTTCGCCTGCCGCTTGGTTTGTTTGGCCATGCCCGCTCTCCTCCCGGCTCAGAATTGAGTCGCAGCCGTGAGTCTAGGGCCTCTCGCCGAGCAGGTCGACCCCGCCGCCGGTCACGCGCTTGCGTCGAGGTCCACCCACCTCGGCTCGGCGTCCATCGCGGCGATCACCCGCGGCGCCAGGTTCACCCACGCCGCCCCCGCATCCAGCACCGGACCGTCCGCGGTCGCGATCAGGCCGTCGTGCCGCCTGAGCAGGGCGTCCGGGTCGGTCACGATCTCGACCTGCCAGGCCCAGCCCCGATCGGCCGCGACCGTTTCGATGATCTTCTTCAGCCGGCCGCTGTTGGATACGGGCCGGTCCAGCAGCCACGTCGCCCCCGCACCGCCGAGCTCCGCCAGCACCTCGCCCGCCGCTGCCAGCGCCGGCACCGTCTCCGCCACCTTGCGGTAGCTGCCGTGCATGCTCGCGAGGTCCCGCACGCAGCGGTCCCGCCCGCGCAGGAGCACGCCGCCCGCGAGCGCCGCCTCCAGGCTCGTGAGCACGTTGTAGCCGTCGATCAGAATCGCCCGCCCGGCCACCGCGGCCGGCTCGACCCGCCTCGCCAGTCGGCCGAGCCGCTGGGCGTCCGAGCACGACGAGCGCATCACGGCCAGCCGCTGCCGGGCGTGGAGCTGGTAGCGGTCGCCCACGAGCTTCAGGCTCGACGGCTCGGCATACCCGCGCCCCAGCAGCCAGCTCAGCTCCGCCACCGCCCGGCGAAGCGCCGGGTGCGACCGCGCAGCGAACAGCCGACGATCCTCCGGATGCGGCCCGCGATGTCGTCGCCGGTCGGGCATGGGAAGCTCTCCCCCCAGACGCGGTCGGGGCCACATTCTACGCCCTGCTCGGGGTGGGGTAGAGAAACGCGCGCCCCGCTTTGCCTCATCCGCCGGCGCGCTAGCATTGACAAGCCGATCGAGGAGTTCGGGGAAACGGAGTTCGGAGAAAGGAGCCGATCATGCGCATCACCAGCGGCGCGTTCACGGATGGCAGCCCCATCCCCAAGCGCTACACCGAGGACGGCAACAACGTCTCCCCGCCGCTTCAGTGGCAGGACGTTCCCGCCGGGGCCGAGCAGCTCGCCCTGATCGTCGAGGACCCCGACGCCCCGCGGCAGGATCCGTTCGTGCACTGGCTGGTCTACAACATCCCCGCCAGCGCCACCGGCCTGCCCGAGGCCGCCCCGCGCGACGAGACCCTGCCCCAGCCTCAGGGCGCCACCCAGGGACGCAACAGCTTCCCCAAAAACAGCCTCGGCTACCGCGGCCCGGCCCCGCCCAAGGGCCACGGCATGCACCACTACCGCTTTCGCCTCTTCGCCCTCGAGCAGCCGGTCAACCTCGGCCCCGGCATCAGCAAGGACGCCCTCGTCCACGCCATGCAGGGCCACATCCTCGCGGAAAGCGAACTCGTCGGCACTTACGAGCGCAGCTGAATCCTCATCTTTGCGGGGTACCGAGCAGGCTGGCGCTGCTGCGCCGGGAGTGAAGGCGGATGTCGCAGACGACCGTGAGCGGAAAAGGACACCCCGACCTGGCCCCGGCCCCAATCCGCGCCGAACAGGCAGTCGGCAGTCGGTCCGCGCTGGCGGTCTTCGCCGCCAGCCTCGCCGTCGCCATGCTGCTCGCCGCCGGGCTGAGGCTCTACCAGCTCCCGCGCGCCAGCTTCTGGGCCGACGAGCTCTACAGCGTCGAAAGCATCGTTTACCAGCGCGAGCACCCGCTCGAGCTGTGGCGCTTCGCCTCCCACCTGCCCGTCCGCCTCGGCCTCTGGGCCAGCGGCGCCGAGATCGACCGCGCCCGCATCGACCGCCCCGAAGACTGGCGCAGCCTCGGCATCCACGAAACCTCCACCCGCATCGGGCCCGCCATCGTCGGCATCCTCACCGTGCCCCTGCTCGGCCTGGCGAGCCTGCGCCTGCTCGGGCCACGCGGCGCGTCCGTGCTGATGATCCTCCTGGCCGTCTCACCCTGGCACCTGTACTGGTCCCAGAATGCGCGCTTCTACATCCTGCTGTTCCTCTTCTACAACCTGGCGCTGATCCTCTACTACCTCGGCAGCAGACACCAGAGCCGGCCGCACCTCGTCGCCGGCATGGTCTTCGCCGTCGTCGCCTACCTCATCCACCCGCCGGCGATCTTCCTCTTCGCCATCCTCGCCGCCGACTGGCTCGTCGCCCACCTCCGCGGCCGGCCCGTGCCGCTCGGCCAGGCGGGCCGACTGGCGGTCACCCTCGCCCTGGGCGCCTGCCTGGCGCTGCTGGCGTGGGAGATGCACCAGCGTGCCGCCAGTTGGGGCCGGGTCGAGAGCCAGCCGCGCAGCCACGATGCGGCGACGCTCGTGCTCGGGACCGTCTATATGGTGCAGCCGGTGATCGTCGCCCTCGCGGCCCTGGCGGGCTGGCACCTCCTCGCCCGGGGCAGGCGGCTGGGCTGGTACCTGCTGCTCGCGGCGGCCGTGCCGCTGGTGATCCTGGTCGTGCTCTCCTACCAGAGCTTCGTGCATGTGCGCTACAACTTCTTCGCCTTCTATGCCTGGCTGGCGCTCGCCGCGGTGGGGATCGACCGCCTCTACCTCGCCGCCCGGCCGCACGTGGGGCGGGTGCTCGCGGCCGCGCCGCTGATCATCGCCGCCGTCGCCGTGCTCCAGGTGAGCTACTACTACCATCGCGGCGCCGCCGGCTTCCGCTCGCGCTGGGACGAAGCCTTCGCCTACGTCGCCCGGCACGCCCAGCCGGGCGATCAGATCGCCACCAACTTCACCCTCGCCGGGCGGTACTACCTCGAGCGCCCCGACGTCGACTCCATGCCCGACACGCCCGCCGGCCTCCGGGCCCGCCAGGGTCGGCTGTGGATCGTCACCGCGACCGAGTCCGCCCAGGGACACGACGGCAACGGCTGGGTGGGCGGCGTCGCCCGGCTCGAGGCGACCTTCGACACCCGCATCGAGCAGCCGTTCAGCAGCGTCCGCGTCTACCTCCGCGACGCCACGCCGGCCGAAACGAACCGCACTTCGCCGCGATAGGGTACACTGCGCATCATGAATACGGTCAGATTCGGCAAGACGGAGCTCCAGGTCACCCGCCTCGGCTTCGGAGCCGCGCCCGTCGGCTTCCTCGACACGCCCGCGGAGAAAGTCCGCCAGATCCTCGGCGAACTGCTCGACGCCGGCGTCAACCTCGTCGATACCGGCGCCTGCTACCCCGGCTCCGAAGAACTGCTCGGCCACGCCCTCGCCGACCGCCGCGACCGCTGCCTCCTCGTCAGCAAGTGCGGCCACACCCAGCCCGACCTCGAAGGCGAGGAATGGTCGCCCGGCCTCATCGAAAAGACCATCGACCGCTCCCTGAAGCGGATGAACACCGATCACCTCGACGTCGTCCTCCTGCACTCCTGCCCCCGCGAGGTGCTCGAGCAGGGCGACGCCATGGCCGCCCTGGTCCGCGCCCGCGACGCCGGCAAGGTCCGCCACGTCGGCTATTCGGGGGACGGCGACGCCGCCGCCTACGCCGCCGCGCTGCCCGAAACCGAGGTGATCCAGACCTCGATCAACATCGCCGACCAGCACAACATCGACGACGTCCTGCCCGTCTGCCGCGAGCGCGACCTCGGCGTCATCGCCAAGCGGCCGCTCACCAACGCCGCCTGGCGCGAGCCCGAGCGCCGGCCCGGGTTCTACCGCGAGTATGGCGAAACCTACGCCCAGCGGCTCGCCGCCATGGACCTGCGCCCGCACGACTTCGGCTTCCAGGGCCACGCCGAGCTCGAATGGCCCGAGCTCGCCCTGCGCTTCGTGCTCTCGCTGGAGGGGGTGCACACCGCCATCGCCGGTACGACCAGCAGCGTCAACGCCCGCGCCAACCTCCTCGCCGCCCAGAAGGGCCCCCTCGCCGAGGACGCCGTGCGAAAAATCCGCCAGGCCTTCACCGACGCCGAGCAGCAGACCGGCGAAACCTGGGCAGCCCAGATGTAGCCCATCCAAAAGCCGGGGCAAAGCGCAGCGCCGCCCCGGGTACCCGCCCCAACCCCCGATGCCGCGTGGCCTCCTCGCCACTTGACACCGCGGCCATCGCGGATAACGTGATATCTCCAGACAGGATCAGCACGTGGAACATCCATGACCGCCGCCCGCACCACCACCGCGACCACGACGACCACCACCGCCACAACCGGCGGCACGGGGCGGGCGATCGGCTGACGATTCCTCACGACGCGGAAACGATCACCCGGCGGCCGCCCCAGGAGGCGGCTGTTTTTGTATAAGTACCCTGCGGGCTGAACCGACAAGATCAGGGCAAGCCGCCCCGGCCCTCGGCCGACCACCCGCACCAGCGGAGCGCCAGCCATGAAAATCACCCTGCCCGACGGCAGCGTCAAAGAGTACCCCGCCCCCGTCACCGCCCGGCAGATCGCCGAGGACATCGGCCCGGGGCTCGCCAAAGCCGCCATCGGCGCCAAGATCGACGGCGAGCTGACCGACCTCGATCGGCCCATCGCCCGCGACGCCGAGGTCGCCATCGTCACCCGCCCGCGCACGAACAAGAAGGGCGAATCCAAAGGCGACGCCGACCCAGACGCCCTCCACCTGCTGCGCCACTCCACCGCCCACGTCATGGCCGAAGCCATCCAGCGCCTCTGGCCAGGCGCCCAGCTCGCCTACGGCCCGCCGCTGGAAAACGGCTTCTACTACGACATCGCCCTCGACGAACCCATCTCCGCCGACGACTTCGAGAAGATCGAGGCCGAGATGAAGAAAATCGTCGAGGAGGACCGCCCCTTCACGCGCTACGAGCTCGACCCCGAAACCGGCATGCGCAAGCTCGAGGAAGAGGGCAACAAGTACAAGCTCGACAACGCCGAGCGCGCCCTCGAGGCCGGTGCCGACTGCCTCTCCTGGTACGTCACCGGCGAACCGCCCGAGGCCGCCGACTCACCCTACCCCGTCCCGCAGGGCGACGGCCACGGCCACTGGGAAGACCTCTGCATGGGCCCGCACCTGCCCAGCACCGGACACATCGGCGCCTTCAAGGTCATGTCCGTCGCCCAGTCGCACTGGCACGGCGACGTCGCCTCCGACGCCTTCCAGCGCGTCTACGGCACGTCCTTCTTCACCGAGCCCGACCTCGAGGCCCACCTCGAGCGCCTCGAAGAGGCCCGCCAGCGCGATCACCGCACCCTCGGCCAGAAGCTCGGCCTGTTCACCATCGACGAGCAGGTCGGCCAGGGGCTCATCCTCTGGAAGCCCAAAGGCGCCATGGTTCGCTCGCTGCTGCAGGAGTTCCTCCAAAGCGAGCTGCTCAAGCGCGGCTACGACGTCGTCTACACGCCGCACATCGGCAAGATCGACCTCTACAAGACCAGCGGGCACTTCCCGTACTACCAGGACAGCCAGTTCCCGCCGATCCAGATGCGCGACTCGGAAGAGCAGTACCTGCTCAGGCCGATGAACTGCCCGCATCACATCAAGATCTACGCCAGCGACAAGCACTCCTACCGCGATCTGCCGGTCCGGCTGGCGGAGTTCGGCACGGTGTACCGCTTCGAGCAGTCGGGCGAGCTGACCGGCATGACCCGGGTCCGCGGCTTCACGCAGGACGACGCCCACATTTTCTGCACCCAGGACCAGCTCAAGGGCGAGTTCCGGGCGACGATCGAGCTGATCCAGTTCGTCTTCGGCACCTTCGGGTTCCCGGAGGTGAACATCCGCCTGTCGCTGCGCGACCCGGACAGCACCAAGTACTCGGGCGAGCCCGCCGTCTGGGACCGCGCCGAGCGCGAGCTGCGCGAGGTGCTCGAGGAGATGGCCGTGCCCTTCACCGAGGCCGCCGGCGAGGCCGCGTTTTACGGGCCCAAGGTGGACTTCATCGTCAAGGACGTGATCGGCCGATCGTGGCAGCTCGGCACGGTGCAGCTCGACTACAACCTGCCCGAGCGGTTCCAGATCACTTACGTCGGGGCCGACAACGCCGAGCACCGCCCGGTGATGATCCACCGCGCCCCGTTCGGCTCGATGGAGCGGTTCATGGCCATCCTCATCGAGCATTACAACGGCGCGTTCCCGCTCTGGCTCGCCCCCGAGCAGATGCGCGTCCTGCCGATCAGCGACAAGTTCCTCGACTACGCCAGCAAGGTTCACCAGCGCCTCGCCGCCGCCGGCTTCCGGGCGAAGCTGGACGACTCCAACGACCGCCTGAACGCGAAGATCAAGGTCGCCCAGGACGAGAAGGTGCCCTACATGCTCGTCGTCGGCGGCCGTGACGAAGCGGCCGGCACCGTCAGCGTCCGCCACCGCCACCGCGGCGACCTCGGCGCGACCGACCTCGAGGCCTTCGCCCGCGAAGCGCAGGAAGAGATCGCCACCCGCGGCGGCGAGGAAGTGGGGCAGGGCGGCTGACCCCCGGGCCGGGACATGGCGCAGCGTCGCCGCGTGCCGCCGCGCAACGCCCCCCTCACGTCGCATCGTCGGCCGCATGCGGTTATCCTTTCAGTGCAAAGGAAAGGAGCCGCACTTCATGGTCACCGCGATCACGCTGCTGCAGGTTCGGCGGGACAAGATCAACGAAACCGCGCAGAACCTGCTCGACATTCCGGGCGTCAGCGAAGTCTATTCCGTCGCCGGCGAGTGGGACCTCGTCACCGTCCTGCGCTGCCGCGACAACGAGCACCTCGCCGACGTGGTCACCAACCACATGCTCAAGCACGAGCCGATCACCAAGAGCGAGACGCTCATCGGCTTCCGCGCCTACAGCCGATACGACCTCGACGCGATGTTCGACCTCGGCCTCGAAGACGGCGGCTGAGTCCGCAGGAGCACCTCCCCGTGTCCGCTGACCAAGCCACCCAGCCCCCGC
This sequence comes from Phycisphaeraceae bacterium, assembly GCA_046540025.1. Taxonomy (GTDB): domain Bacteria; phylum Planctomycetota; class Phycisphaerae; order Phycisphaerales; family Phycisphaeraceae; genus JBKHFW01. The sequence continues at coordinate 26,024 of JBKHFW010000011.1, read as the reverse complement.
CCGTCCGGTGTGTCACCATCGACGTGGAGGAGTATTTCCACATCGAGGCCGCGCACGGCCGCGTGCGCTGGGAAGATTGGCCGCGCCGCTGCGAGGAAATGCTCGAGGAGCTGCTCAGCATCCTCCGCGAAGCCAACTGCCGGGCGACGCTCTTTTTCCTCGGCCACGTCGCCAAAGAACACCCCGCCCTCGCCCGCCACTGCGCGTGGGCCGGGCACGAGATCGCCTGCCACGGCGACAACCACGACCACCTCGCCCGCCTTGGCGAGCGCGACTTCCGCGAAGACGTCACCGCCGCCAAGAAACGCCTGGAAGACCAGATCGGCCAGCCCGTGCTGGGCTATCGCGCGCCGAGCTGGTCGATCACCCGCCAGACCGCCTGGGCACTGGACGTGCTCATCGAGGCCGGCTTCGCCTACGACGCGTCGATCTTCCCCGTCCGCCACCCCGGCTACGGCGTGCCGGACGCGCCGGTCGCGCCTTACCTCGTCCGCTCGGCCCCGGGGAAGAAGCCGATCCTCGAAGTTCCGCCGCTGGTCTGGCGCAAGCTCGGGCAGAACATCCCCGCGGCCGGGGGGGCCTACTTCCGCATCTTCCCGCTGTTCGTCATGAAGCGCGCCCTCGCCGTCGCGGCGAAAAAGCAGCGCCCCGCCATCCTCTACTTCCACCCCTGGGAGTTCGACGTCGTCCAGCCCGCGCTGCCGCTGAGCTGGAGGGGCCGGCTGCGCACCTACACCGGCATCGGCAAAGCCAAAAGCCGCCTCGAAAAGCTGCTCGCCCTGCCCGGCACATGGGAGCCGATCGGCGAACACATCGGCAGCATCTACAGCGACGTTCGCCAGCAGCCGGTCTTCACCCTCAGCACGGGTGAACTCGAGCCGAAGCAGCCCCCGGCCAGAAAGGCGAAGGCCCGCCGGGCTAAGTCGAAGCAGACGAAGTAACGAAAAGGCCGGCGCGGAGCGGAGCATCTGCGCGGGGGTTGCGCACACCGCCGCCGTCAGGGGTTATCATGGCCGGCAAGGAGGTGCCCGATGCCCTGTCTGGCCGCACTGATCGCCGTCTTCTTCCCCCGGATCTTCATCGTTCTGCTCTGGGTGCTCAACCCGGCCTGGCTGGACCGCGCGTACCAGACGCTGCTCTGGCCGCTGCTGGGGTTCATTTTTCTGCCCTTCACGACCCTCGCCTACGCCTTCGCCATGAACCAGGCCGGGGGCGTTCGCGGCGTGTACCTCTTCGTCTTCGCCCTCGCCGTGCTGATGGACCTCGGCTCCCTCTCCGGCAGCGGCTACTCCTCCCGCCGCCGCTATCGGCGCTGGTAGGGGCAGAGCCAGGGGCTGGCGCGGCGTATCGGGCAAGCCGGGGCCCGCGCCTGGTCGTGGCCTTCGTGCCTTCTTCGCGTCTTCGTGGTCCGACTTGTCCGACACGGGCGACTACTCCGCCACCCGCTTCAGGACGATCGTGTCGTTCTGCCCGCCAAAGCCGAAGCTGTTGGAGAGGGCGACGTCCACCTTCGCGTCCCGGGCCGCGTTGGGCACGTAGTCGAGGTCGCACGCCGGGTCGGGGTTGTTGAGGTTGATCGTCGGCGGCAGCTTCTGGTCGCGCAGCGCCAGCACGCAGGTGATCAGCTCCACCGCGCCGGCCGCGGCGATCAGGTGGCCCAGCATGCTTTTGACCGAGCTCACCGGCACGTCCTTCGCCCGCTCTCCGAACACGCCCTTGACCGCCCTGGTCTCGATGGCGTCGTTCTCCTTGGTGCCCGTGCCGTGGGCGGAGAGGTAGTCGATGTCGTCGGTGGTCAGCCCGGCGTCGTCGAGCGCCTGCTGCATCGAGGCGATGGCGCCCCGGCCTTCGGGGTCGATGTCGGTGATGCGGTACGCGTCGGCCGAGCTGCCGTAGCCGACGATCTCCGCCAGCGGCGTCGCCCCGCGCGCCCGGGCGTGGTCCAGCGTCTCGATGACCAGCATGCCCGCGCCCTCGCCGATGACGAACCCGTCGCGGTCGCCTGAGAAGGGGCGGCTGGCCGTCTTGTAGTCGTCGTTGCGGTTGGACAGGGCGGTGAGGCGGTTGAACCCCGTGATGCCGAAGGGGTGGATCATGCTGTGGGCGCCGCCGGTAATCATCACGTCGGCGTTGCCGCGGCGGATGATCTGGGCGGCCTCGCCCACCGCCTGGGTGCTCGCCGCGCAGGCGGTCAGGCAGTTGTACGCCGGGCCGCGGGCGCCGAACTCCATCGCCAGGTGCGTCAGCGGCATGTTCGGGTCCTGCTCGATTTCCTGGAGCGGCTGCATGTGCTTCGCCGCCTGCTCGACCCACTTCACCGCGTCCACCGCCCGCTGGTCCTCGTCCCAGCCGGCGAGGTTGGCGCTGACGTAGTTCTCGAAGTCCAGCGCGCCCTCGCCCGAGCCGAGGTAGATCCCCAGCCGGTCGGCGTCGAGGCCCTCGAAGCCGCTGAGCCCCGCTCCGCGCCACGCCTGCCCGGCCGCGCCCAGCGCGAACGCCGTGTTGACGCCCACGCCCTCGTGCACGCCGGGGTGCGAGACGAACGGCCGATAGTCGTAGTCCTTGCTCACCTCCGAGGAGAAGGTGGTCGGAAAGGTCGAGGCGTCGAATCGGCCGATCGGTCCGATCCCGCAGTCGCCCGACAGCAGACGCTGCCAGACGCCCTCGATGTCCCAGCCCAGCGGGGTGACCCAGCCGATGCCCGTGATGACGATTCGTGTAGCCATAACTCGCTCTGATCCGTTGGTTCGGTCGCTGAAAATCCCGCTCCGCGCCCGGCCCGCTCGCGGCGGTGGGGGGGGGCATCATGCCGCGGCCCGTCAGCCGCCAAGCCGCCGCAGCACCACGGCCGCGTTCTGGCCGCCGATGCCGGTCGTGTACACCAGCGCGGTGCGGATCTCCGCCTCCCGCGCCGGCTGCGTCCGCGCGCCTTCCAGGCCGGCCAGCGGGGCGTCGCAGTTGATCGTCGCCGGCAGACGCTGCTCCCGCACCGCCTTCGCCGCCAGGCACAGGTCCAGGGCGCCCGCCCCGGCCACGCAGTTGCCCGCCAGCGGCTTGGTCGAGGCGATCGGCACCTCCGCCGCCCGCTCGCCCAGCACGCTTTTAAGTGCGCTCGCCTCGGCGGCGTCCCAGTCGGGGTCGCCGCAGCCGAACGGCACGACGAGGTCGATCTCGTCGGGCGAGGTCGAGCCGTCCGCCAGCGCCGCCCGGATCGCCCCGGCAATGCCCCGGCCCTCGGGGTCGGGCCTCAGGTTCCGCGCCTCGCGGTTCACCGTCTGCGACGCGCCGAAGCCGGCCACGATCGCGTACGCCTCGCCGGCGCCGGGGCGCTGCTCCCACGTGTCGCGGGCTTCAAGGATGAGAATGCCGCCGCCTTCGCCCACGGCCCCGCCGGCCGCGTCCTGCGCGAACGGCCGAACCGCCTCGCCGGGGCGGTCGTTGTCCTGCGTGTTCAGCCGACCGGCGAACTGCTGACGCAGAAACGCCATCGGGTTCAGCTTCGACTCCAGCCCGCCGCAGAAGCAGGCGTCCGCGACGCCGCGCTGCATCGCCCGCACCGACTCGCCCAGGCTCAGCAGCCCCGACGACTCGTTGCAGGTGATCGTGTTGCTCGGGCCCTTCGCCTGGTGAATGATCGTCACGTGGCAGGCGAGCATGTTGGGCAGGTACTTGAGCAGCCACAGCGGCGTGAGGTTGTTCATCCCCTCCTTGCCCCACTTGTGGATGTCGAACCCGCCGTCGCCGTCGAGCGACTCGCGCAGCGCCAGGGTCAGCTCGTCGAGGTCGGCGGCGATCAGCCCCGCCCCGATCTGCGCGCCGACGCGCTGAGGGGGGTAGCTCGGCTCGGCGTCGTCGCCGTCGGTGCCGCTGGTCACCAGCCCGGCGTCGCGCGCGGCGAAGTCGGCGGCGGCCACCGCCAGCTCGATGTCCCGCGCCATCACCTTCGTCGCCTTGCGGTAGCTCTTGGGCACGATCTTGCGCACCTTGAGCCCCTGCACTTCCGCGCCGATTCGGCTGTCGAAGCCCGATGCGTCGAACGCCTCGATCGGCCCCAGCGCCGATGCGCCGGCCGTCAGCCGGTCCCAGCTCGGCTCAATGCCCAGGCCCAGCCCGCTGACCGGCCCCACGCCCGTGATGACGATCTGTCTGCTGCTCATGTGATTTCCTGAATCGGCGGTCCACTGACCCGTCGAAAACGACCCAGTTTACTGCCTGAACAGGAATTGGGCCAAAACGTCTCGGGGCAGCGCCCATTCCTGCCTTTCGTGTCCCCAATCGTGGGCTGCCGTGGCCCATGATCGGCCGGTCCGCTACGCCATCCGCCCGCCCCAGTCGCATCTGGATGGTCGTGGATTCAAGCTGGGGCAGAGCGCCCGCGCCCCCCCTGGCTCAGCCCGTCCGCCATTCGCCAGCGTCCATCCCCCATTGCCGCAGATTCACCCGATCCCCCGCGCACCTCACCCCCTCCGCGGCGAGCAGCTCGCGCTTCTTCGCCAGTCCGCCCGCGAAGCCGGTCAGCCGACCGTCCGAGCCGACGACCCGGTGGCAGGGCACCTCCGGCGCCCAGGGATTGCAGTGCAGGGCCATCCCCACCGCCTGGTACCCCTTCGTGCCCAGCACCCGGGCGATCTGCCCGTACGTCGCCACCTTTCCCCGCGGAATCCTCGCCGTCACCGCCCAGACCCGCTCGGAAAAGCTCATCGCGTCGGTAACCCGCCCGGCCAGCACGTCCGGCTTATGACGATCGTCCATGGCGTGTCCTTGGGGGAAGAGGGGGTTAGAGGGAGTTAAAGGGAGTTAGGGGGAGTTAGGGGGAGTTAGGGGGAGTTAGGGGGAGTTAGGGGGAGTTGCAGGAGTTACAGCCCGCGCCCCTTGGCCCTCCCCCATCACGGCACCAGGCCCGTTCGGCTGACCAGGATCAGCAGCGTCATCGTCACCGGCGACACCAGCGTCGAGTAGAACACCGACCGGGCCAGGTAGTCCGGGTGGTTGTCGAACTCCAGCGCCAGCAGCATCACGTTCACCCCGCACGGCAGGCCCGAGGCGATCAGAAGCACCTGGGCCGCCAACCCCTCGATCTGCATCAGGCCCGACAGATTCACCGCCCAGAGCAGCCCCAGCGTCACCATCGGCGCCAGCAGCAGCCGCAGCACCACCGTCCGCGTCACCGGGTACTTCCGCCCCCCGGCCGACACCGTGCCGAGCTGCGCCCCCAGCGTCACCAGCGCCACGGCGATGTACCCGTCCGTGGCCAGTTCCAGCGCGCTCCACACCGGATCCAGCGCCCCGGCGATCGTCACCGCGTGGCCGCCGAGCACCTGCTCGCGCAGGAGGATCGTCAGCCCCGCCGCGGCCGCGCCGTACAGCGGGGGAAACCGCAGGATGTGCGCCAGATTCTCCCGCCACCGGCTCTCGCCGCCGCCCGCCGCCAGGGCGACGCCGATGGTGAAGCTCGTCGTCGACTGCACGAGGATGACGAACACGTGCAGCGCCACCGCCGGCCCGCTCAGCCCCGCCTGCCGGAAGGCGAGTTGCTGCAGCGGCAGCCCGTAGTTGCCCGCGTTCTGAAAGGTGCCCGCGAGCACGATCGCCCGCCACTGGTCCCGCGGCATGCCCGTCGCCGCCGCCAGCGCCAGCGCCAGCAGCGCCCAGCACAGCATCGACCCCAGCAGGAACGCGATCATCTTCCCCGCCACCGCCAGTTGTGCCTCGCTGCTCACCAGCAGTACATAAATGATCGCCGGCACGAGGACGTAGAAGTTCAGCCGGGTCAGCGTGGCCATGTCCATCCCCAGCTTCCGCTGGAGCGCGTAGCCCACGCCGACCAGGATCAGCGCCGGCAGCACGATGAACCAGGCGATGTGCCCGAGTTCGCCGAATACCTCCAGCGCCGCCCCGGCCGGAATCGTCGCGAAAAGACTCATGATCGGCAGTGTACCGACTCACGCCCCCCGCGGCTCTCCGCCCGGCCAGGGGGGTGGAGCGGGTGCATCACCGGCGGGGCGGGCCCGACCGGCCGACGACGAGATAGATGATCGCCCCGATGATCTGCGTGAAGATGATCACCAGCACCCACACCAGCCGGGTGTTGTCGTCGAGGTTCGGATTGCGCACCGCGTCCACCAGCGCCCAGATCCAGATCACCAGGCTGACGACGACCACCGCCAGCCCGACCAGCATCATCAGCGCCATGAACCCGAACATCACGTAAGGCGTCGCATCCGATTGCATCGGACAGTCCTTTCTCGTCCGATCAGCCGTCCCGGCCGATCAGCAGGTAAATCGCGGCCCCGATGATCTGCGTGAACACGATCACCAGCACCCACACGATCCGCATCGTGTCGTCCAGCTTCGGGTTCTGAATCGCGTCGATCAGCGCCCAGATCCAGAGCACGAACCCCGCCAGCGCCACCAGTCCGCCCAGCGGCAGGCACACGCAGCCAATCTCCATCACGAACCCCTTCCTTCGTCTCGGGTTGCCCTACCGGCCCGCCAGCGGGACGATGATCGCCTGCTGTCGGCCCAGCCGGTCCTTCATCCGCCTCGCCGTCTCGAACCGCGTGAACTGGCCCACCTGCACGATGGTCAGCCCGTCGCGCGTGACCAGCCGGGGCGGCCCGAGGCGAAGCCGCTGCACGGTCGAAGCCACCTCCGCCGCCAGCCGGCGCGCGTTGCGCCGGTCGCGAAACGCCCCGAGCTGCAGCGTGTAGCCGGTCACGTCGAGCTGTTCGCGGATTCGGCTGCGCAGCGTGGGGTCGCTCGCCGACGCCCGGCCGAGCAGCAGGTGCGTCCGCGCCGACGACCAGCGGCCCAGCTTCTGCAGGCTGATCGCCGCGAACAGGTGCGCCTGCGCCTTGTCGTTGCCCTCGAGCTGGTCGGCCGCCTCCTCGAGCTCGGCCGCGGCCTGGGCGTAGTTCCCCCGGGCGTGCTGCACCAGCCCCAGTTCCGCCCGCACGTCGCCGCGAAGCGAGTCGTCCGACGTGCCCAGCGCCTCCCTCAGGTGCCGCTCGGCCGTGTCCAGTCGGCCCAGGTGGTGGGCGGAGAGCCCCGCCACGTAGTTCGCCGTGTCGCGCGATCGCCCGCTCGACCAGGCCGCCGCCTCGGCCGCGGCCTGGTAGGCCCGGGCATGGTCGCCCTGACGGTAGAGCTCGCCGTAGCCCGGCCCGTCGGCCGCGGTGGGCGTCGCCTCGCAGCCCGCCGCCAGCAGCCCGGCAAGCAGCAGGATCCACAAACTGGCCATGCGTCTCATTCGACTCTCCTGGTCGCGACAGGGTCGTGGGGGTGTTAGTCTAACCTGTAAACGGTTCGCGTGGCAGCCCGGAACGAAGCTAAAGCAGAACCCCGGCCGGGGTTAGCGTAACATGCCTGCGGAACCGACTCACGCGGGAGACACCCATGAGCCTGCTCTGGCCCATCCTCAAGCAAGCCTTCCGCGCCCCGCGCAGGGTCGCCGTCGTCGACGACTTCCGCCAGTACACCTACCCCCAACTCGTGGGCGGGGCCTTCTTCGTCGCCGACGCCGTCCAGCGCGCCAGCGACCGGCCCCACGTCGGCATCATGCTGCCCACCACCGGCGCGTTTCCCATGGCCATGCTCGGCGTCTGGCTGCTCGGACGCACCGTCGCGCCCGTCAACTACCTGCTCGGCCGCGACGAACTGGCCTACGTCCTCCGCGACAGCGACATCGACCTGCTCATCACCGCCGGCCCGCTGCTCGACCTCGTCGGCGGCGACCAGGCCATCCCGCCCGGCATCCGCATCCTCCGCATCGAAGAAGTCGACTTCACCGGCTTCCCCAGGCCCCGCTGGCCCGCACGCCCCCGCGACGAAGACCCGGCCGTGCTGCTCTACACCTCCGGCACCAGTGGCAAACCCAAGGGCGTTCTGCTCAGCCACGCCAACCTCGAGTCCAACGTCCGCGCCAGCATCCAGCACGCCCAGCTCACCCGCGCCGACGCCTTCCTCGGCGTGCTGCCGCAGTTCCACACCTTCGGCCTCACCGCCATGACGCTCATCCCGCTCTTCCTGCGCAGCCGCGTCATCTATACCGCCCGGTTCATCCCCAAACGCATCATCGAACTCATCCGCGAGCACCAGCCCGACATCTTCATGGCCGTGCCCTCCATGTACGGCGCCCTGCTCACCGCCAAGGACGCCGGGCCTGACGACCTCAGCTCGCTCCGGCTGCTCATCTCGGGCGGCGAACCGCTGCCCGACGCCGTCTACGAAAACTTCGAGGCCCGCTTCAACCTCCGCATCCTCGAAGGCTACGGCCTCACCGAAACCTCGCCCGTCACCCACTGGTCCACCCCCGACCAGCACAAGCGCCACAGCGTCGGCCAGCCCCTGCCCGGCGTGCGCACCTTCATCCTCGACGAGCACGACCAGCCGCTGCCCCCCGGCCAGGTGGGCGAAATCGCCATCGGCGGGCCGGGCGTCATGATCGGCTATTACAAGCTGCCCGAGCTCACCCGCGAGGTGCTCCTCGAGCTGCCCGACCCCGGCAGCGGCAAGCCGCTGCGCGTCTTCCGCACGGGCGACATCGGCCGCGTCGACGAGGAGGGGTTTCTCTTCATCACCGGCCGAAAGAAGGACATGCTCATCATCGGCGGCGAAAACGTCTTCCCCCGCGAAATCGAGGAGGTCCTCAACCGCCACCCCGCCATCCACGCCTCGGCCATCATCGGCCAGCTCGACACGACCCGCGGCGAGGTGCCCATCGCCTACGTCGAGCTCGCCCCCGACGCCGAGCTCGACGCGACCGAGCTCCGCAGCTTCTGCCGCGACCATCTTGCCCAGTTCAAGGTCCCCCGCGAGATCCACCGCGTCAGCGAGCTCCCCCGCAGCCCGACCGGTAAGATCCTCCGCCGCCACCTGCGGGAGGATCTGCAAAAGGGGGAGGAGAGGTAGTTGGAGGAGCCGAAGGAGTTAGAGGGAGTTAAGGGGAGTTAAGGGGAGTTAGAGGAGCCCGCCCCGGCTTGCGGCGCGGGCATCTCCACCCGTCCGCTACATCTCTGCCACCCGCTCGACGAGCCAGCGCGCGAAGTCGAGCTTGCGCATCACGCCCGGCGAACAGCGTTCACCCGCCGCGGTGAGCCACGTCCCGCGCACCGCGCCCGACTCCATCGTCACCAGCGGATTGGCCACGATCGCATCCGCACCCTTGCGGCGAAGCTTCGCCACCGCCCGCGCTTCGAGCTCGTCAGGCTGCTCCAGCGCAAACGCCACCACCCGCTGATCCGTTCGCTTGCTCCGCGCGACCCCCGCCACCAGGTCCGGCGTCGGCTCGAGGTGCAAGGTCAGCCCCGCGCCGCCCGACTCCTGCCGCTTGAGCTTGCCACGCTCCACCCGGGCAGGGCGGTAGTCCGCCACCGCCGCCGCCATGATCAGCCGGTCACAAGCCGGGAAATGCGCCGCCAGCAGCCGCTCGAGGTCGGCCGTGGACTCGAACCGCTCCACCCGCACCGCGCCCGGCAGCTTTTCCGCCGCCGACACCGGCCCGAGCAACAGCGTCACGGCGTGCCCCGCCTCGGCCGCGGCCCGCGCCAGGGCAAAGCCCATCCGCCCGCTCGAGCGGTTGCCGATGTACCGCACCGCATCGATCGGCTCACGTGTCGGACCGGCCGTGATCAGGAAGTGCATTCGTAACTCCGCCTGCGCGCCGTCCGCAGCTCGCCAGCCCCCAGCCTCTACTCCACCCGCAGCTGCGAGGGCCCGATCGTCACGATCGTCAGCTCCGTCGGCGGATGCGCGGCCACGAAGGCGTTGAGCTGCTCCACGCTCAGCTCGTCCACCTTCTTCTCCAGCTCCGCCAGCGGCCGGGGTCGGCCGAGCACGAACTGGTCCCGCGCGATCGCGCCCGCCCGGGCGCGCGTCGATTCGCCCTGCATGACCAGCCGGGACTTCATGCCCACGACCGCCCGGTCGAACTCGCTCTGTTCCACGCCCCGGCTCAGCCGCTTGAGCTCGCCCACGAACACGTCCAGCGTGTCCTGCGCCCGCTCGCTGGTCGTGCCGGCGTAGCCCAGCATCGCCCCGCGGTCGCGCTGGGCGGCATACGCCGCCATCACCGCGTAGCAGAGCCCGCGCTTCTCGCGCACCTCGGTGAACAGTCGGCTGGACATCCCGCCGCTGAGCACCGCCGCCGCGGCCCGCTGCTTCATCGAGTCCTCGCTCGACTCGGGCACCGCGTCGTACGCCAGGCCGATGTGCACCTGGGTCGTCTTCGCGTCGTGGTGGGCATAGCCGCGCTGCGGGGCCTCGGCCGGCTTCGCCTCGTCGATCGCGCCTTCCCAGTCGCCCAGCAGCTCGATCACCCGCGCCCGAAGCTGCTCCCAGTCGAAGTTGCCGGCGAAGGCGAGGATCGACCCCGTGGGCACGAAGCAGCGCTGCTGAAACGCCCGCACGTCCTCCAGGCTCATCGCCACGAGGTGCTCGCGCTGGCCCAGCGGCGAGCGGTCCAGCGGCGCGGGGTGGTGCCGGTTCTGAATCTCGAGCATCACCCGCTGCTGCGGCTCGTCCGCCAGGGCGTCGATCGACTGCACGCACAGCGCCCGGCTGGGCTCGAGGGCGTCTTCGGACAAGTTCGGCCTGCGCACCATATCGGTCAGGAGCGGCAGCGCCTCGCCCAGCTTCGCCCCGATCATGGTGGCGCTGAACTGGATGTGCCGGGTGTGCACCGCCGTGTCGCGCTGCACGCCCAGCCGCTCGAGCGCCTCGCTGTGCTCCCGGCCGGTCAGCCCGCCGGCGCCGCGGATCATCATCTCCGCCAGCATCGAGCTCACGCCCAGCCGGTCGGCCGGCTCCTGGGACGTGCCGGCCGGCAGCAGAAAGTTCATCGACAACGACTGGGCAGCCTCGATCGGCTCCCCCAGCAGCCAGAGTCCGTTGGGCAGTTGCTCGCGGTAGATCGCTTCCATGGCCGGCCATTGTAGCGGCCCGCGCCCGCCGAACCGAACTGCCCCAGGCCCCGCGGTCAGGGTTTCGCGGTAAACTGGGCTATTTCTACCGCTTCCAATGAAGAGACGCGGCGACACTGGCCGATAACCGTGAGGCACGAACAGTACTTCTGGACGGGGAGTCCTCGACCATGGGGCAGCGCCGACGCATGGGTTTTTCGCAGTGGCTGGGCGGCGTGCTGGCCCTGCTGCTGACCGCCTCCGCCGCCTTCGCCGACGTCGAAAGCGAGATGAGGCGGCTCATCCACGCCGCCAACCTCGGCAAGACCCGCGTCGCCGTCATGGCGACCGACCTCACCACCGGACAGCCCCTTGCCCGCATCGGCGCCGATCAGCCCATGCGCCCCGCGAGCAACATGAAGCTGATCACCACCGCCGCCGCCCTGGACATCCTCGGCAGCGACTTCGTCTTCCGCACCGAGCTCGCCCTCGTCGAGCCCGCCGAACCCGGGCAGCACCCCGACCTGCTCGTGCGAGGCGGCGGCGACCCTGCCTTCGGCGACCCGCGGCTGCTCGAAGAGTTCGGCGAGGGCATCGAGGACCTCGAGGACCTGCTCGACCAGTGGGCCGACGCCGTCAGCAGCACCGGCCGAACCCGCTTCGCCCGCCTCGTCGTCGACGACCGCGTCTTCGACCGCCAGCTCGTCCACGACGCCTGGCCGAAGGACCAGCTCATCAACTGGTGGTGCGCCCCCGTCGCCGGGATCAACATCCACCAGAACCGCTTCAACGTCCTGCCCATCCCCACCGACCCGGGCCAGCCGCCGCAGGTCGAGCTCTTTCCCCACGCCAGCTACCTCGCCCCGGGCGAGGCCCGCCGCGTCAACTGGCCCGCCACCGGCAACCGGGCCGTCACCGGCAACCGCGACGCCTTCTGGGTCAGCCGCGAACCCGGCAGCCCCGGGCTCGTCTATCACGGCACGGTGAAGAACCAGGCGTACGCGCCGCTCGAGATCGCCATGTACGACCCGCCCATGCTCTTCGCCCACATGCTCGCGGCCCGGCTGGGCGAACGGGGGATCGAAGTCGGCGAGGTCGTCCGGGTGGAGCGAGATGAGATGTTCGATGACGCCCGCCTGCTGCACGTCGTCCGCACCAGCCTGCCGCTGGTGATGCTGCGCACCAACCGCGACTCGCAGAACATGTTCGCCGAGGCCCTGCTCAAACGCATGGGGCGGGTCTACACCGGCATGGCCGGGAGCTGGAGCAACGGCCCCTCCGCCATCCGCCAGTTCCTGCGCAGCCGGCTCGGTCCGGCCAGCGCGGCGGTCCGGATCTCCGACGGCAGCGGCATGAGCCGGGACAACCGCGTCACCGCCCGGCTGATGGTCGAACTGCTCGAGTCGATCCACCACGACCCCGCCCTCGAAAAAGCCAGGCTCTTCCGCGACTCGCTCGCCTACGTCGGCAAGACCGCGGACGGCGAACGCGTCGACGCCGGCACGCTCGAGCGCGGCCACCGCCTGCGCCGCCTCCAACCCGGCTCCTGGGTCTTCGCCAAGACCGGCTACATCCGCGGCGTCTCCGCCCTGAGCGGCTACCTCCAGGTGCCCGGCGAGTCGGGCCAGCCGCCACGCACCATCGCCTTCAGCGTGCTCTTCAACGACTTCAAGCCGCCCATCTACAACTCCCACATGAAAAAACTGACCGACAGCCTCGTCTACGTCCTCGAAAAAGCCGCCCGCCCGGCGAAGAGCGAGACGAGAGGCTAGAGGCTGGAGGCTGGAGGCGCCGGAATCGTACATGCCAAGCCGGGGCAGAGCGCCAGCGCCGCCCCGGGTCGGGGGCCGGATTTTGCACCGCGGCTCCCCACAACGGGAACCACAAGCACGCCGCGGCCATACCCGGGGCGGCGCTGTGCTCTGCCCCGGCTTGGGGGTGCTGATGACGCGAGCGCAGCTCGCCCCCCGGGCTAACTCCCCCTAACTCCCTCTAACTCGCTCTAACTCCTCACCCGCCCCGCGCACGCGAAACCCGCGGGCGTACCGGCCGGCAGGCCCGCGGGTCCGCCGCTCCTGAACCGCGTTCACCGCAGGATGCTCACCATCCGCGCGCCCAGCACCGAGCCGCCCGCCATCGTCGCCGCCGCCACCGCCGTCAGGCCGATCAGCGACAGCACCAGCACGTTGAGGCCCGTCAGCGCCAAAATGCCCAGAATGACCGCCGCGATGCCGAGGTACACGTCCAGGCCGGCGAAGCTCACCATCGCCTCGCGCGCAGCGAACTCGAGGTGCTCGTCCCGACTGGTCAGCCCCAGCATGCCCAGCCGGGCGTGCGAGACGCTGCTCAGCCACAAGGCGCCCCCGAAGGCGATGATCGACACGGGCACCAGGATCGCCGGGATGATCCCCACCAGGGCGATCGCGCCCAGCACGATCCCGGCCAGCCCGGCCAGCACCTGCAAGCCCGCGCCGCTGCCCACGCTCGCATAGCCCAGCGTCCCGGCGTCGAGCTCCTCGCGAAGCTGGCGCATCCGCCCGGCCAGGCTGCCGCCCCGGGCCGTGAGCCCCACACCCAGCACGATCGTCGCGATCGTCGCCATGAACCCCGGCAGCACCGCCGCCAGACCGATCGTGGTCAGCACCAGACCCGCCAGGCCGCACACCGCCTCGGCGAACGAACCGCTCGCCACGGTCAGGCTCGTCTGCCGCTCGGCCCGCGACGGCTCGCGCCGACGCGTCGGCTGCGCCTCCTCGCCCCGCACGGCTTCGGGGCCGCCGGCCTCGCGCATCCAGCCCTGCTCCGTCACCGGTTGATCCTGCCTGAGAATCATCGAAAGCTCCTTCCCCGGTCAAAGTTGCCATCGTCCAACTGCACGACACAATGAACCAGTCCAGGCGCGACCCCGCCGCGACGCCCGCCCACGTCGGCCAGGCGCTCGTCCGCGGCTCGAATTGCTTCAGGGATCGGCGCGCGTCACGTTCGCGTTCTCCATTCGCGAAGCAGACCGCCCTCCAGCGCTTGGTTTAGGACCCCGGCCAGGGGCAGGCAAGACCCGGCCAGCCATTTGTCGGCCGATTGGGAGCAAACCCGACCTTGGGCAGAAAACCCCTCCATATCCTCGGCTCCCTGCTGGGACTGGCCCTGCTGGGCGTCTCGGTGTGGTTCCTGCAGCGCGAGCTGCGCGAGATGGACCTCACCCGCGTCGGCTGGCACATCCAGCAGATGCCCGCCGCCCGCCTTGCCATCGCCGCCGGCCTCTGCCTCGCGGGCTATGTGGTCATCCTCGGCTACGACTTCCTCGCCCTGCGCTACGTCGGCGGCAGGCTCCCCACCCGCCGCATCCTCTTTAACGGCTACGTAAGCACCGCCTTCTCCAACACGATCGCCGTCCCCGTCGTCGGCGTCGGGGGCATGCGCCTGCGCCTCTACGCCGGCACCGGGCTCAGCCCGCGGCAGATCGGCGAGTTGATCGCCTTCGTCGGCGTCTCCGCCTGGCTGGGGCTGCTCCTGCTCGCCTCGGGCAGCGCGATCGTCCATCCCCCGCAGGTCGAGGCCGTGCCCGCCGACGTGTGGGTGCGCGGCGGCGCTGCCGGGGTCCTCGTCGGACTCGCCGGGTTCCTCGCCCTCTGCGCGTGGCGCGACGCGCTCAAACTGCTGAAGTGGCACCTCCGCCTGCCCACCTTCCGCCAGGCGGCGGGGATGATGCTTGTCGGCCTCGGCGACTGGCTGGCGCAGGTGCTGCTCTTTTTCGCGTTGCTGCCCTCGCTGAGCCTGGGCGACCTGGGGTGGTTCATCCCCGTCTACACGGCCGCGATGCTCCTGGCCATGCTCGGCCACGCCCCGGCGGGCCTGGGCATTCTCGACGCCGGCGTCCTCGTCCTGCTCTCCGCCCGCGTCGATCAGGCCGAGCTCATCGGCGCCCTCGCCCTGACCCGGCTGATCTACCACCTCTCGCCGCTGCTGATCGCCATGCTCCTCTTCGCCGGCTTCGAGTGGCGGCACTTCAAGCGGCTGCCCGGCGGAGCAGCCGGGGAGAACCACGAAGACACGAAGAAGCGGGGGGAAACGCAATCGCCACAGATGAACACGGATGGACACGGATAAAAAGAAGGGGAAAGACGGAGCCGCGCCAGGGTCTGGAAAATCGTCCTCTTCAAGCCGCGGCAAGCGCAGCGCTGCCGCGGATCGGGCGACGCAGTCCACAAGAACCCGCCGCCATACCCGGGGCGGCGCTGCGCTCTGCCCCGGCTTGACGAATCTGACCTCTGCCGCGCATGAAAAAGCCCGGCCGCATGGGCCGGGCTGTCGTGTGTCACTTTTTCGTGCCCCGTCGCGTCCTGCGGGACTTCGTGGCCAGACCCGGCGTCACCCGCCCTGGCTGGCGCGCTTCACCGCCTCGCCCTCGAGCAGCTCGCGCGACTCGCGCAGCAGGTCGGGAAGCTGCTCGGCCCAGGGCGATTTGCCGGCCGCGGCCACGATCTCCGCGTCGGAGACCTCGTCGAGCACCTCCGGCTTCGCGCCGGGGAACCAGTGGCTGCCGCCGCCGAGCAGGTTGAACCGCATCTTGCCGTACTCGGTCATCCCCCACCCCTTCGCGAGGTTGCGCAGCCACACCATGATCTGCGCGTTGAGATCCTTCGGCATCTGCTGCCAGGACGGCAGCGTGTCGCTCATCGCCTCCGGGTCCGCCTCGCCGATCGCTTCCGCCATCGCATTGCTCAGGCGGTCGAGGATCGGCGGCAGGACCCGCTCCGCGCTCGACAGCAGGTCCAGCGTGTCGATGTGCCCGTCGAAGTCGCCCGGGCTCGACGCGCCGATGCTCAGCGTGTGTACCTCGTCGTGACTCAGGCAGAACAGGTCGTTGAAGCTGATCGGGTGCAGCGGCGTCGTGAGCTGCCGCAGCTTGTCAGGCGGCGCGTAGAGCTTGCCGCCCTTGTCGGTGGGGCTGATGATGAACACCCCCATGTCTCGCTGGCGCGCTTCGACGATCACCGGCCAGTTGCGCTGGAAAATGAAGTACCAGTGCAGGTTGATGTAGTCGAAACCGCCGTCTTCCTCGTGGCGGACCGCTTTGAGCAGCACGTCGCGCGGACCGTGGGTGGAGAAGCCGATGTGCCGGGCCTTGCCCTCTTTCTGCAACTCGCGGCAGGCGGCGAGGCAGCCGCCGGGACGGATCGACTGCTCGAGGGTCTTCTCGTCGTTGATCCCGTGGATGGCCAGCAGGTCCACGTAGTCGAGCTGGAGCCGCTCGAGCGACTCCTCGAAGTTGGCCAGGAACGCGTCCGGCTCGTCCTCGGGGCCGACCTTGGTCTGGACGATCAGCTTCTCGCGGTCCAGCTTCGGCAGCACCAGGCCGAGCTGCCGCTCGCTCGAGCCGTACCCGCGGGCGGTCTCGATGTGGTTGATCCCCAGCGCCAGGGCGCGGTGGATGGTGTCCTCGAGGTTCTTCTGCCCCGCTTCGGGCACCTCGTCCAGCGGCACGTCCTGCCACTTGTGCTGATAGCGCATGCCGCCGCAACTGAACACCGGCATCTCGAGTTCCGTTCGGCCGAAGCGTCGATAGAGCATGGGCTGCTCCTCCGATTGCAGGCAATCAAGGTCGGTATGCTCCCCCGGCCCGGACGTCCCGCCGCTATCCTACCCGATGCCGGGGCCGAGGTAGGGCCCGCAGCCGCGGCGCATCTCGGCCAGCCGAACGAACCGCCGCTCGTCATCGAGAAAACCAGCCTCCTGCAGCATCGCGACCAGTTCGCCCGGCTCGTCCTCCCAGCCCACGCCCGCGGCGATCAGGCTCGGGTCGTACCGGTCCAGCCGACCGCCCGGCGCATGGTGCACGACCCAGCGCAGCACCGAAAGCACCACGCCCCGCGCCGTCTCCAGCGGGCAAAGCGGGGTTTCTTCAACGAGCGGAACCATCCTGCGGGCCAGCCGCCGCATCCGCGGATCGCGGCGAAGATCGTAACTGCATGACTCACTCAAGGCCGGCGCCTTCCTGAGCTGAAGGATCTGAGAAGCATCCCGTACAGGATAAGGATTCTTACTTGGCAAGCAACGGAAATGTGATGGCGGATGGCGGATGTCCTGAAGCCGTCGCCCCAAGCCGGGGCAGAGCGCAGCGCCGCCCCGGGTAGGGTGCGGACTTTCACCGGGTCTCGGCTGGCGGGTCTCGCAGATCCTGCCCCACACAGCCGCGCAGCCCCTGCGTGGGGTCTGTTTGCACCCCGGAACAGCGAGAACGCCGCGGCCACACCCGGGGCAGAGCGCAGCGCTCTGCCCCGGCTTGGAGGTCCGGGAGCTAACTCCCTCTAACTCCCGCTGACTCCACCTCCAGCACCGTCTCCAGAAACCGCTCCGCCGACGTCCGCGTCGGGGCGGGGCCCTGATACCCCGGCCGCTCCCGCGCCAGCGGAATGTCCCGCGAGAGGTCCAGCTCGCTCTGCTTCACGCTGTGGAACAGCCCCTGCTCGCGCAGCGTCTTCGCGAGATACAACTGCTCCGTCTGCGCCGGCGTGGGCACCAGCAGGGCGGGTCGGCCCAGCTCGGCCAGCTCCATCAGCGTCGTGTAGCCGCTGCGGCAGACCACCAGCCGACTCCGCAGCATCATCCGCTGCTGCTCGGCCCGGCCGAGATAGGCGTGGATCTCCACGTTCGCCGGCACGTCCTTCACCCGCGGCGGCTCGCGGCCGGGCAGGCCCAGGGTGACCACGGTCCGCCCCTTCAACCGGCCGAGCTGGCCGAGCACCTTCGCCTGGAACCGCGTCCGCTGCGGCTCGGGGCCGGAGATGCTGATGAAGGTGTCGATGTCCTGCCCGGGCGGGTCGTCGGGCAGGCTCAGGCTGGAGAGCTGGCCGAGGAAAACCATCTTCTCCCGCGGGAAAAAGCGGGTCTTGTGGCTCATGTCGCCGCTGAGGCCGCGCTGGTCGTGGTCCGGCACGAGCAGCTTCTCCGCCGGGCGCAGCCACGCGGCGACGAACAGCTCCATGCAGGTCTCCATGAACCAGCTTCGCCAGGGGGCGATGTAGCGCGGGCTGTGGCTGATGAAAAAGCAGGGCACGGCGTCGGTCACCAGCCCGTAGCGGTGGTCGGAGATGACCACGTCGATCGGCCGATCGCGCAGGAGCTTGCGCAGCCGGCGTTTCTCGTCGAACCACGCGAGGAAGATGCGGGGGATGAACGAGATGGTCTTGACGTAGAATCCGATTGTGGAGCGCGAGATGGTGCTGGGCATGTCGGGCCAGTCGAGGTAGTCGCACCGCTCGCCCAGCTCGCCGCGCAGCACCTTCAGCGCCGGGCCGGTGGCGACGACGGTCACCTCGCAGCCGGCCTCGAGCAGGGCGCGGATGAGCACGAGGTCGCGGGTGGCGTGGCCGAGGCCCCAACTGCTCGTGCCGAAAAGGATGCGTCTGGCCATGCGCTGTCCTCGAGACGAGGGTTCGCGGTCAGCAAGGGGGACGCCCGCCCGCCAGGCTCCCCGCGCCTAGAGTGTAACGCACCCGCGGCCGATCGCCCCGGGCCGAGCGAGGGGAGGAGGACCTTTTGCCTGCCGAGCCCGACGCGCCCCCAGCCGAACACCGCGCCCCGCCCGCGCGCTGCCCCGAGCCGCCCTGGTGGGGCGGGGCGCTTCGCCGACTGCTCGTCGCCAGCTTCACCGCCATCGCCCGCAGCCGGTTCCGCGTGCGCGCCAGCGGCCTGGAGCACTTCACCAACCGCCCGGCCACGATCTTCGTCTCCAGCCACAAGAGCGACTGGGACCTCGCCGTGCTCTGCCCGACGATCTACCGCGCCCGCCGCGGCCGGGGGCCGGTGGGGCGAACCGCCTTCGCCGCGGCCGAGCCGATGTTCCAGCCGGGCTACCTCGCCAGCTACGTCCTCGGCGGCCGGCGCCCGCTTTGCCGACTGCTGCACCCGCTGGACCTCGAACGCGTGCTCTTCGCCATGCGCGCCTACCCGGTGCCCGCCTCGAGTCGTCGGCAGCTTCGCGCCCACCTGCGCACCGCCGCGAGCGACTGGGGCGATCCGCCCCTGGGCGAGCTGCTGCGCGAACCGGCGGAACTCCTGCCCGGCAGCGACCCGGACGAGTCGGCCGGGCAGGCCCTGCGCTACCGCCACCGACCGGCGCTCGACCATCAGCGGGGGTTTTCCATCTTCACCGATCCCTGGCGGCGGAACCTGCGGGCGCACCACCTCGCCCACATCGAGCACTGCCTCGAGCGCTTCCGCGAGCTGCTGCGCCGCGGCGACGACCTCTTCCTCGCGCCGGAGGGTCGACTCAACGCCACCGGCCGACCCGCCGGCGTGCGCGCGGGCCTCGCCCGGCTGGCGCTGGGGCTGGGGCGGGAGGTGACGCTTTTGCCGGTGAACATCACCTACGACTGGCTCACCACCGGCCGACCGGGCGCGTTTCTGCGCGCGGGCCCGGAGCTGCGCGGCGTCGACCGCTGGACACGCGACGAACTGGAAGAGCGCGTCACCGCCGCCATCGCCCGGCAGACCACGGTGACGCTGGGGCAGATCGTGACCGAGCTGGTTTCGCCGAATGAACTGGTGGATTCGCCCGCCCTGCGCGACCGCGCCCTCGTTCGCGCCCGCGAACTGGCGCAGCGGGGCGTCGCGGTCGATCCCGACCTGCTCGACCCGGCCCGCGGACGTCATCGGTGGCGACGCCTCATCGCCGCGACGAAGCGCCCGACCCGCGCCCCGGGCTTCGACCCCTGGACCTGCGCCGCCAACGAGTTGCGCACCGCCCTGGCGTGGGGCGCAGAGGGCTGGAGGCTAGAGGCTGGAGGCTAGAGGCGCCGGCATCGTACATCTTAAGCCGGGGCAGAGCGCCAGCGCCGCCCCGGGTATGGGTCCGGACTTTTCACCGGGTCCAGGGGCCAGGGTCCAGGGTCTCGGGTCCAGGGTCGGTCCAGGGAATCGTATCTCTCAAGCCGTGGCAAGCGCAGCGCTGCCGTGGATCGGGCGACTGATGAGGACGTCCCCGATCACTTCCCCCACACCCCCGGCTCCCCGGCGTGCACGAAAACCCGCCCGGGGCGCTGCGTCAGTGACTCCGGTGGAACAGGCTGGCGACCAGGCTGCCCAGGCCGCGGTGCTCGCCTTCCGCGCCGGCGCCGACCGCCTTTTTCTCCTTGCGGGACTTGCGGCGATTCACCTTCTCCACCAGTTCCCGGTGCCGGGTCTTGCTCGCCTCGATCAGCTGCTGCGCCCGGCGGTCGTCGGGCACCTGCTCGAGCGTGAAGCAGAACAGCGTGTGACCGATCTGCACCGTGTCGTCTTCCCAGAGCTCGGTGTAGTGATCGATCCGTTCGCCGTTCACTTTCACCCCGTTGCGGCTGTGCAGATCGACCGCGTAATAGCGCTCGTCGCGCTGATCGAAGTGGATTTCACAGTGTCGCCGGGAGGCGCAGGGATCCTGGATCGCGGCAAGAAGGGTTTCGTCGCGGCCCAGCACGAGCGGCCGATGATCCGGCACACCATACCACTCGCCTTCGTTCTGGCCGCACAGGACAAGGATGGTTGCCATACCGGCTACTCCTTTCGCGGGCAGGCCCGCTCGGGTCCAGCGAAAGCGGCCTCGGGACCCCCTGAGTATAACTCAATATCGGGTCGCGGCCCAGATCTCCTTCATCGGCAGCCGTCAGGAAATGTCCAACACACCGCAGCGGCACACAGCGCTGCGCCCTGGGTAAGACAGGTAAGCCGGCGGCCCGCTCCTCCCGGCACCGCCCCCAGCGATGCGATCACCGGCGCCACCCCCTTCCGGGACCGGGCCCGCGCCGCCGCGCAGCCACACCGCCTGTCGCCGTCGTCCGCGAACGCCCGACCAGCGCCCGCTGCCCCGGAACTTCCAGCCCCCGAACCTCAAGCCCAGGCCCGGCCCCTGGCCCCCGACCAGAGAACCGCCCCGCAGCCAGCCCCCCAAGCCCGTGCGCCCCGGTGCCTCCGGCGCCTCCGGATTCCCCGGCAACGTCCACCCGCCGAGGCCTGCCGGAGCACCCGATCAGACAGGTGCAGGCCGCGACCGCTCGTCCCCTCCCGCTGCTCCTCACCCCAGGCGGGCCAACCGTCGAAAGGTCGAGTGCTCGGGTTACCGCTTTAGCCTATCGCACCCCGGAAGCTGCTCCAATAGGGGTTTCCCCTCGCCATCAGGCCGGGTGCCGCCGGATCTTCCCCCGCCGACCCGGCACCGCCAGCGCCCCCGGACCGACATGGGGGAAACTCCTGGCAGACCCCGCCCTCGCAGACGCCAACCATTGCCCGTCAGCCGCCGCTGCCGGGGAGCGCTGCCGGCTGTGTTGCATCGCACCTCCCGGAGATCGACCATGCGCCCCTATTTCGTCACGCGAGAGCCCGCCCTGGAAGGCTGCCACCTCGTCCACACCGACGGCTGCGACCGTCTGCCCGACCTCGTCGACTGCTACCCGCTGGGCAACCACGGCAGCTGCTTCACCGCCCTGGACGCCGCCCGCCGACGCTTCAAAACCGTCAACGGCTGCCCCGACTGCTGCTTCGCCTGCCACCGCGCCCCCCTGCCCGACCAGCCCCAGCCCCCCGCCCGGGCCTGACCGCACCAGCGGCAGGCCGTGGGATTCACGCACCGCTCAATCGGGCAGCTTCACCGTTTTGCGCATGAGCGGGCGGGAGTGGCGCGATTGCGTTGACCTTGCCGGGGTCCGCTGGCAGAATGGGCGGATCGGTCCCGCCTTTCCCTCCGGAGCCCCAGCATGGCCGAGACGCTCCCGACGCAGGACGAGTATTACATGGGCATCGCCTTCGCCGTGCGCGAGAAGGCGAACTGCACCGGCAACCGCGTCGGGGCGGTGCTCGTGCGGGAAAACCGCATCATCTCCACCGGCTACAACGGCGTGCCCGAGCACATGACCAACTGCCTCGACGGCGGCTGCCTGCGCTGCACGAATCCCGGCGGGCAGTTCCCCTCGGGCACCGGCTACGACCTGTGCATCTGCGTTCACGCCGAGCAGAACGCGATGCTCACGGCCGCGCGGTTCGGCATCGCCGTCGCCGGGGCGACGCTCTACACGACGATGAAGCCCTGCTTCGGCTGCGCCAAGGAGGCGCTGCAGTGCGCGATCAAGGAGATCGTCTACCTTCACGAGTGGACGCCGGTGGACCCCGACCCCACCCTGGCCGAGCAGAAGAAGGCGGAATACGACAAGCTGCTGTCCCGCTTCGCCGTGCGCCAGCTCCGGATCGCCGACCCCCGCGAAAGCTGGGCCGTGCGCAGCAAGCGGGCGGCGGGCAATGGACAGTCCGCCCCGGCTAACGCGGCGAAGTAGGCGGTCCCGGCGGCAAATGCCCGTTCCGCTTCCGGGTGCCACCCATCCGTCTCGCTGCGTTCGAGACGTCCGGTTGCAAGCTCATCGGCACGGGCATTCACGTCCCCGCCAATTCCAGCACCACCTTTGCCGCCTCCCTCGCCCCGTCCGGCTCCGCGGCCATCTGCCGGGCGACCTCCCTCGCCCGCTCGGCCCGTTCGGGGTCCATCGCCCGCTCGAGCAGTCTCCTGAGTCGCCGCCGGCTGGCGAACTGCTGATAGCGCCACGCCCCCGCCCCGAGCTGGCGCACCCGGGCGGCGTTGTCGAACTGGTCGTGGGCGAAGGGCAGCACGATCTCGGGCCGCCCGCCGCGCAGGGCGGTCTGGGTCGAGCCGACGCCGCCGTGGTGGATGGCGACTGCCGCGCGGGGGAAGATCGCGGCGAAGGGGGTCCAGCTCGGCGTGAGCAGATCCGGGCCGGGCTCGATGTCGTGCGGCTCGCCGCCGACCACGACGCAGCGCAGCGCCCGGTCCCGGCAGGCGCGGACGATGCGGGCGTGCAGTTTCTCGGCCACGTGCACCGCGCTCGAGCCGAGGCCGACCACCACCGGCGGCGGCCCGGCAGCGAGAAACGCCTCCACCTCGACCGGCAGCGCCTCGACCGGCCCGGCGGGGCGGGCGTCGCCGGTGATGACGGCGCCGGGCGGATCGCCAGGGGCGGGCGGGCGGAAGGTGGGCGACCACATGCCGAGCTGGGCGTCGCCGCCGAGCACGGTCTGGTCGAACGTTGCCCACTCGCGGGGCAGGCCGAGCCGTTTCGCCGCGATGCCGAAGAAGTGCGCGAACCCGCGGATGGCGATCGGCAGCGCCAGGCGCAGCCCCGCTCGGGTGGCCCGGCCGTAGTGGCCGAGGTCGGCCGGGTTGGCGAAGGTGAGCGGCGTGAGGTGGGCCATGGCGAGCGGCACGTCCGCCTCGCGTGCCGCCCAGACCGGCCCGGCGAGGGCGATGTGGGCGACCACGGCCGCGGGTTTGTGCTGCTGGATCGCCTCGCGGGTGGCGGTGTAGAACGTCTCGGCGGCGGGGACGAAGATCTCGCGCATCACCAGCGTGCCGCCGCGCAGGCTGGAGAGGTAGGCAGGGCGTTTGCGCAGCTCTTCGCGGACGTCGTAGGGCTCGCCGACCCAGACCGCCTCCAGCCCGGCCTGCTCCACCCAGGGTCGTTCGGCGGGGTTGATGAGCAGGATGGGGCGGGCGCCGGCGTGTTGGAGCGCCTGGCCCAGGGCGAGGAACGGCGCCACGTCGCCGTGCGTGCCGAGTGTGGCGAGGAGGATGGTGGGCGGCATGGCAGGCTCCGGCAGGGGCGTTGGCGGGGGCTCGGGATGATTCGACGCCGCCGCCGGGGCCGGGTCAAGTGGCCGGGGCGGGTCAAAAAAGCGGCCTTTTGCGTTTTACATCGGAGACAGGGTCAGTATAATGTCCCGCCGTCGCTGAGGGCGACGTCAGCTTTGGCCCGTAGTTCAATTGGCAGAACGCCTGACTCTGGATCAGGAGGTTCCAGGTTCGAGCCCTGGCGGGCCAGTTCAAGTTGATCGAAGCGGCATGGAGAGCACTCCGGGCCGCTTTTTTTCTGCGCGCCGCGGCCGACGCGGGCCGGGGGGGGCGATGCGGCGCGGGGGGATTCATGTCTGGTGCCGCATCATCCCGATGATCAGGTATGATATGGATGAGCCTGTGTTTACGTGGCGGAAGGGGGAGGCGCGATGCACCCGGCGACGACCATGAAGCGGCCGCAACCGCTCTTGCGGCAGCTTCTGTGCCCCTACTGCTGGGAGCGGTTCCCGCCGGAAGAGCTGCTGTGGATCGCCCACCACGACGACCTGCGTGGCGATCCGGTGCTGGGGGGCGAGGCCTTCCGCCGCTTTCTGCCCACCCGCTTCAGTCCGCAGGGCGACGCCCTCGACGCCCGCGGCATGAAATGTCAGAAGCTCGCCTGTCCGCAGTGTCGGCAGGAGGTTCCGCGGACGCTGCTGCACCACCAGATGGTGATCCTCTCCACGATCGGCGTGCCGGGCAGCGGCAAGAGCTACTTCCTGACCGCGATGACCTGGCAGCTTCGGCACCTGCTGCCCAACCGCTTCGCGCTGCACTTCTCCGACGTCGATACCCAGCTCAACCGCATCCTCAACGACTACGAGCAGGTGCTCTTCTACGGCGAGCGAAAGGGCGAGCCGGTCGCCATCGAGAAGACCGAGCTCGAAGGCCACCTTTACGTCGGGGTGAACCTCCGCGACCAGCCGGTGCGCCTGCCCCGGCCGTTCGTTTTCGACCTCAAGCCCGGCCGGGGGCATCGGCTGGAGCAGCAGCCCATCTCGAAGACCGGACGGGCGATCTGCCTCTACGACAACGCCGGCGAGCACTTTCTGCCCGGCGCGGACACGGCCGCGGCCCCGGGGACGCAGCACCTGGCGCGGTCGCGGATGCTGATGTTCCTCTACGACCCGACCAAGGACCCGCGCTTCCGCGAACTCTGCCGGGGGCTCAGCGACGATCCGCAGCTCGGCCCGCACGCGCAGACGCGTCGGCAGGAGACGGTGCTCAACGAGGCGTTCCGCCGCATCCGCCAGCACACGAACACCCCGCCGGGCGAGCGGCTGCAGCGGCCGCTGGTGGTGCTGGTGGCCAAGTCGGACATCTGGGCGCCGCTGATCGACGACGACCTGCGCACCGAGCCGATCCTCACCCGCGAGGGCGGGCGGACGGAGCTGGACATCGAGCGCATCGACGCCGCGTCGGCGCAGCTTCGCGGGCTGATGCAGCAGGTGGCGCCGGAGTTCGTCGCCATGGCGGAGAACGAGACCGAGCCGGTGGTCTACTTGCCGGTGAGCGCCCTGGGCTGCTCGCCGGTGGTATTGCCCGAGCAGCAGCTTCTGATGGTGCATCCCGAGCGGATCCGCCCGTCGTGGGTGACCGTGCCGGTGCTGTACGCGTTTTCGCGATGGGCGAAGGGCCTGATCGACCTGCCGGAGGGCTGAGGCGATGATGGAGCTCATCTACACGTCCGCGCCCAGGGGGCTTTTCCCCGGCCGGTTCGGGTTCTGCACCGTCGCCGTCACCGCGGGCATGTCGGCCCCGATGGTTCAGCGCCTCGAATCGCTCAGCGGTTACCGCCCGCTCTACCGGGCGGGGCATCCGCGCTCGGACGAGAACCCGGTCAGCTACGCCCACTGGCGCATCGAGCAGGGCGGGGAAAGCTACAGCGTCCTCTCCGCCGTCCGCTATGCCGGGGCCGACTACAGCGGGCGAACCAACAAGCTGGCGCACCACCGCGTGGTCGAGCCGGCGGAGCGCGTCTCGCCCGGCCCGGCCTGGTGCCTGCTCCAGGAGGGCGTGGTCCGCGACGCGTGGGAAGGCCCGCCTCAGCAGCTTCCGCCCGGCTCGCCGCTGCCCGGCGGCAGCCGACCGGCCGGGATCTGCCACGCCTGGGAACAAGCCACCGGCGACGCCGGCTGGGCCGGCACACTCGTCGACGCGTTCCTGCTCGACCCGGATCAGCCGGCCTATCTGATCTACGAGCCCGGCAGCGACGTGCTCGGGCTCATCGAGGAGGCGATCGCCCTGCTCCCACCCCAGCGGCGGTGGGACGTCACCTTCGACACCTACTTCCACCAGCTTCCCAGCGGGCAGAATTGTACGTGGCGCTGCTGCGTGGCCGGCACGCCCGCGGCCGAGGAGGCGGCGGAGCGCGCCACCAGCGGAGTGCTGATCGACCTCACCCGCGCGCCGCTCGAACTCGACCGCCACAGCCGGTACATCGAAAAGGCCCGCACCGGGCTGCTGCCCCCGCC
>JBKHFW010000010.1:0-69448 GCA_046540025.1 Phycisphaeraceae bacterium | reverse complement strand
GTCGTAACAAGGTAGCCGTAGGGGAACCTGCGGCTGGATCACCTCCTTTCTAAGGGATAATTTAGACTCGGTCTGGGAGCGATCCCAGCCCGTGACCCGTCAACACAACCTCGCCTCCAACCGTCTGCCGGCCGATCAGGGCGATCACCGGAGTTCAGACAACTGGAGATAGCGATGCGGCAACGTATCGCCAAGGCAAACCAACTGTTCACTTGTCAACGATCGACAAGCATAGCCTCCGCAGTCATGCGGAGGCTTTTTTTGCGCGCTCTTTCTGATGGGGCCCGGGGCTCGTCATCCGGACTTCCTGATCTCCAAGCCGAGCTATGACTGAATCTTGTGGATGAGAGGCCACCCTGCTTGAGGTCCCGCAAGAAGCCCAGCCCCCCCGGCTCGGGGGCGACTCCGCCTTCGTGCCATTGCGGATCAACCCCGTAAACGACAGCGGACCCGGCACTCAGCCAGGTCCGCTGTTCGGTTTTGCCGGCAGGTCCGCTGATCGCTCAGCCGAACTGCAGCACGGAGCATGACCGCATCACTGCGTCAGCGGCTCCTCCTGCTGCTCGCCCTCCTGCTCCTCGGGCTCCTGCTGCTCGGGCTGCTGCTGAGGCTGCTGCTCCTGATCGGTCAGCGGCTCCTCCTCTTGCATGTCCGGCTGCGTGCCGAGGGGCTCTTCCTCCTCTTGGAAGATGTCCTCTTCGCCGCCCATCTCTTCTTCCTGGGAGATGTCCTCTTCCTGGGTGCCCATCGGCTCCTCTTCCTGGTAGAGGCCTTCTTCCTCGTAGACGCCCTCTTCCTGGACGCCTTCCTGCTGGTCGCAGCCGGTGAGCATGACGCTCGGGGCCGCCATGACGGAAGCCGCAAAGAGCATGGACAACAACGTCGTGATCCGCTTCATCGGTCTCTCCTTTCCAAACCGTTCCTGATAGCTCCTGGTCTGCTGAAGGTTCCCGGGCCCGCAGGCCCACTTCGACTTTCTTAGGCGGGTCAGGAGGTCCGATCAAGCTCCTGGCCGGGCGGGCCGTCTCGGCCTCGAGCCCGCACGGGCTGTTGCGGGCGAACTGCCTGCCGCCGGTCGCGACGGGGCTGCTCCCTGGCTGCCATCGTCCCCGCTGACCCGCCACTGAAAGCATAGGTGTGAGGCATGAAAGGATCCTTAAATGCGAATTAAACACCTTTCATCCGCGCCGCCCGGGCGCCCTCACGGGGCGCTGCCGAAGCGGTACCCCGATCCGATCACCGTGTGGATCAGGGGCTCGTCGAACGGCTTGTCGATCTTTCGCCGCAGCATGGA
Source organism: Phycisphaeraceae bacterium (assembly GCA_046540025.1). Lineage (GTDB taxonomy): Bacteria > Planctomycetota > Phycisphaerae > Phycisphaerales > Phycisphaeraceae > JBKHFW01. Next base: position 68,154 of record JBKHFW010000010.1, on the reverse strand, counting down.
GACGTAGACGTCGATCACGTTGCTGAACGGGTCGAAGTTCATGTCCCAGACGTGCTCGCCGATCGCCGTGCGCGTGAGCACGCGGTCGGGGTTGCGCATGAAGTACTCGAGCAGCGCGAATTCCTTGTGGGTCAGGTCGATGGGCTGCTCCGCCCGCTCGACCTCGTGGCGGGTGAGGTCGAGCGTCAGATCGCCGTACTCCAGCACGGCCGGCCCCGAACCGCGCGATCGGCGAAGCAGCACCCGCACCCGGGCGACCAGCTCCTGAAAATCGAACGGCTTGGTGACGTAATCGTCCGCCCCGGCCTCGAGGCCGCTGACCTTGTCCCGCGTATCCGTGAGCGAGGTGACCATCAGCACCGGCGTCTCCACGCCCCGCCGACGAAGGTTCTGACACAGGCGCACCCCGTCGTGGTCCGGCAGCATCAGGTCGAGAATGATCACGTCGTACGACTCGACCGCGGCGAGGTCCTCGCCGTCGTGGCCGCGGGAAGCCACTTCGACCGTAAAGCCTTCGCTGGTCAGGCCCTTCTCCAGGGCGGCGGCGTACTTCGGGTTATCCTCGATCACCAGCAGGCGCATGACAGCCCCGTCCTCGACTTCCGTGCCGGCGTCGCCGACTCGGCCACGCCCTCTCCTCCCCTGCAAGCATAGGAGCGCACACAGGATGAGGGCCACTGCTCGAGGCAGGCAATCAGGCGGATTGCGGAAAACTTTCGGCCGCGTTCACGCGCCCGCGGCCGCGGCCTGCTCGCGGCGGAACGTGACTCGGGGGAAGGTGTCCTTCTCGCGGGTGGCGTCGCTGGTGGATTTGCACAGCACCCAGTGGCCCGGCTCGACCTCGTACAGCCGGGCGTCCCGGCCGCCGTATCCCTCGGCCGGGTTGGGGTCGATCACGTGCGGCACCACCTCGTAGCCGGCGGGGAAGTCTTCGGGAATCGTCGCCCCGTCGGTGACGGTGGGCAGGCGGTCGACGTTTCGCCCCAGCAGGGGCATCGACCTCAGCAGCCCCCGGGTGTAGGGGTGCAGCGGCCTCTTGAAGAGCTCGTAGACCGAAGCATACTCCACGATCCGCCCGGCATACATGACGGCGACGACGTCCGCATTCTCCGCGACGACCCCGAGGTCGTGCGTGATCAGCAGCACGCTCATGTCCTGCGTCCGCTGAAGCTCGCGCAGCAGCTCGAGGATCTGCGCCTGGATGGTCACGTCCAGGGCCGTGGTCGGCTCGTCGGCGAGCAGCAGCCGGGGCTGGCACGCCAGCGCCATGGCGATCATGACCCGCTGCCGCATTCCGCCCGAAAGCTGGTGGGGGTATTCCTGGAGCCGCGAGGCCGGGTCGGCGATGCCGACGTCCGCCAGCGCCCGCTCGGCAATCTGCACCGCCTCCTGCCGGGACACTTTCTGGTGCAGCAGGACCGCTTCGAGGATCTGCTCGCCGATGGTGTAGACCGGGTTCAGGCTGGTCATCGGCTCCTGAAAGATCATGGCAATCTGATTGCCGCGGATGCGGCGCATCTGCTTCTCATTCAGGCGAAGCAGGTCGATCGCCTCGCCCGAGGCGGCGCGGTCCCAGTGGATTTTCCCACGCTCGTACCGCCCGGGCGGGGTAGGGATGAGCTGAAGGACGCTCATCGCCGAGACCGACTTGCCCGAGCCCGACTCGCCCACGACGGCGAGCGTCTGGCGGGGATAGATCGAGAGGCGCACCCCGTCGGCGGCCCGGAGGCGCTCCCCCTTGTCGCCGGCGGGGAAGCTGACGGTGAGGTCTTCGATCTGGAGCATCGGGTTGGATTCGGACATGCTCGGCTCTCCGTGGCGGGGAGGCGGTCGGTCGGCGGATCAGGTGCCCGCGGAGACGGCCCGGGGGTCGAGCGCGTCGCGCAGGGCCTCGCCGACGAGGTTGTAAGCGAAGACGGTCAGGAAGATCGCCAGGCCGGGGAAGACGATCAGCCCCCACTGCCCGGTGGCCTGGCGGGCCTCGTTGAGCATCTGGCCCCAGCTCGGCTCCTCGACCAGCCCCAGGCCGAGGAAGCTCAGGGTGGACTCGGTGAGGATCGCGCTGGCGATGCCGAAGCTCATCAGCACCAGCACCGGGGTCACGCCGTTGGGCAGCATATGCTTGAAGAGGATCGAGTGCAGCGGCAGGCCCAGGGCCCGCGCCGCGTCGACATAGTCCATGCTGCGCAGCTTGAGGAACTCCGCCCGGATGTACAGCGCGTAGCCGACCCAGCCGGTGAGGCCGATGATGACCATCATCAGGTAGAGGCTGCGGCCGTAGAAGGCGACGATCATGATCAGCAGGAAAATGACCGGGATCGCCGCGAAAATCTCGACCAGCCGCATGCCCAGCAGATCGACCCAGCCGGCGAAGTAGCCCATGATCCCGCCGACGAGGATGCCGATCGCCACCGAGATGCCCGTCGCGATCAGGCCGATGGCGAGCGCGATACGCGAGGCGTGGATCATTCGGCTGGCGACGTCGGCGCCGGTGCTGGTCGTGCCCATCCAGTGCTGCGTGCTCGGGGCGAGCAGCCGGGCGTCCCGGCCCTCGAGGCGGACGGCGTCACGCTGGCGGTCGCCCGGCGAATAGGGAATCAGGGGCTGTACCGCCCACTCCGCCTCGTCCGCGGCGAGGGCCTCGCGGTACTTCGAGTAGACGATGGTCTCGTCCTGCCCCACGGGGAACCGGGTCAGCAGCCCCCCCAACACGACCGCCGCCACGCCCATCGAGACCCAGAGCCACTTGTGCCGGCGGAACAGGGCGGGGATGGCGATCACCACCGCCAGGGCCGCGAGCAGCCCGAGGGCGAGGAGCCCCCAGCCCATTGCGGACTGCACGTTCTCGACCGCCGCCGCGGGCGATTTCAGCCAGTCCCAGATCCGCTCGTGGGCCACGAACGGTGCCGACCACACCACCAGCCACGCCCACGCCGCGAGACGGGTGCCCCCGGCCAGCCGGCGGACCGGCGCCAGCACCGCGGCGGCGAAAAAGGCGATCAACAGGATCACGTCCACCACGCCGAGCTGCTCGATCATCGGGCTCGACACCTCGCCCTGATAGCTCCAGAGCAGCGGGTGCGAGCTGGCGAGGAACGGGGCGAACACGGCGAAGAGGATCAGCAGCCCGATCCACGCCAGGCCGATCCGCGCCCCCCACCGCCCCAGCACGTCGAGCGCCAGGCGGGCGAGGAAGCTGCGCCGGCGCATCGCGGCGCCAGGCTTGTTCTCCTGGGGCGGCGCGGTTGCCGGGCCGGCGTCGGGCATCGTGGATGGATTGCTACTCATAGCTCACCCTCGGGTCGGCCAGGGCGTAGAAGATATCGCGAACGAGCTGGGCGGTGAGGCTCAAGAGGCCGGCGATCAAGGTGGTGGCCATGACCACCTCGCGGTCCTTGCTGAACGATGCTTCGACGGCGAGCCGGCCCATGCCGTTGATGCTGAAGATCGTCTCCACGACGACCGAACCGACGAACAGCGCCGGCAGCAGGCCCGCCGCCATGGTGATCAGCGGCAGCACCGAGTTGCGGAACACGTGCCGCCAGAGCACGACGCGCTCGTCGACGCCCTTGGCGCGGGCGGTGCGGACGTAGTCGGAGCTGAGGTTGTCCAGGATTGAACCGCGCATCACCTTGCTCATCACCGCCAGCCCGCCGTAGGTCAGGCAGAACACCGGCAGCACGAGGTGCCACAGCGCGTCGAGCAGCCAGCCGCGCTCGAAGCCGGCGTCGGTCACGCGGGGGAAAAACGGCATCTGATCGGCCTGCAGCGCGTGCAGCCCCGTCGTCGGGAAGAGGCGCAGGTACTCCTCGTTGGCGAGGTAGTTGATCGCCATGACGCCGACCCAGATCACCGGCAGCGACCAGAGGGCGACGAAGAGGAACCCGCTGCCCCAGTCGACGAAGCTCCCGCGGTGCCGCGCGGCGTAGACGCCGGTGACCATGGCGATCGAGTAGATCAGCGGCAGACTCAGCAGGTTCAGCAGCACCGTGATGGGCACGCGCTCGGCGAGCAGGTCGGTGACCCGTCTGCCCTTGAGCGATTCGCCGAGGTCGGGCACCTTGAAGGCGGGCTGGTCGAAGCGCACCCGCGAGACGCCGGAGAACTCGAAGTCGAGTTCCTCCAGCAGTGCGTTCTGCGCCCGGGCGAGGCCGTTCTCGCGGACGAGCAGGCGCTCGATGCGCTCGCGGAGCTCCGTTTTCAGCCGGTCGGACGGTTCGAGCTCGGCGAAAGCGAAGAGTTCGATCGCCTCGAGCGGGTGGCGGAGCTCGTTTTCGAGCCGCCGGGCCACCTCGGGCGGCGGGGTGTCGAGGTAGGCGGCCATCTCCAGGGTCAGGTCGGTCGCCCGCTCCAGCCGGGCGGGGCGGGTGTTCATCGGCAGGTCGGCGAGGCTGCGGCGCACCGCGGCGCGGACCTCCTCCTGGAAAGCGACGTCGCTGGACATGCGGAAGCCCAGCGGCGAGACCTGGTTCAGCCAGCGGCCGAACTGGACAACCTTCGGCTGATCAAGCCCGTAGCGGCGTTCGAACTGCTTACGGATGCGGCGGGCGTCCATGCCCTCGGCCTGGGCGCCCTCCTGGCTCAGCGCCGCCCCGCCGAAGCCGCCCGGGGCAAAGGCCATGATGAAAAACACCACCGCCAGCACGCCCAGCAGCGTGGGAACCATCAGCACGAGGCGTCGAAGCAGGTAACTGAACATGCGTCTTTCGTCGGGTCGGTTGCGGGGGACTCGGCAGCGGATCAAACGGGCGCGTCGTCTAGTCGCTCCACCGCTGCAACTCGGCCGGCACGTACAGCTCTGTCCGCTCGTTCATGCCCGACTGGGTCACCTCAACGTTGCGGATGCGCTGATCCACGAAGACGACCGCCTTGCTGAAGAACAGGAAGGTGTACGGCTGGTCCTCGTGGAGGATCTGGTGGGCCTCGTGCCACATGGCCATCCGCTCGTCCTTGTCCAGCGTCTGCCGGGCCTCATCGATCAAGCGGTCGAGCTCTTCGCTGCGGTAGGAGACGTGGTTGCTCCCGCCGCCGGCGATCGAGTCGGAGTGGAAGATCTGCTTGGGATCGCCTTCGATGCTGCCGGTCCAGCCGAGCGTGATCGCGTCGAAGCTGCGCTCATCGAGACGCTGCTTCATGGTGTTCCACTCGGTCTTGCCCAGGCTCATCACGATCCCGGCCCGGGCGTAGGCGTCCTTGAGATAGAACGCCATCTGCTCATAGTTGCCGAGGTTGGCCGGGAACACCAGTTCGAAGCGGAACTCCCCGCCCGCCTGGTTCTCCAGCACGCCGTCGCCGTCGCGGTCGACCCACCCTGCCTCGGCGAGCAGTTCCTTCGCCCGCTCCGGGTCGTAGGGGAGCGGGTCGATCTCCGGGGCGGCCTGCTCGCCCAGCGGATTAAACGGCCCGTCCGCGACCACCGCGAGGCCGGCCATGAGCTGCTCGGCCATCTCCTCCCGGTCGACCAGCAGGGTCATCGCCCGGCGAACTCGCCGGTCGGCGAACATCGTCGGCTCACCCGAGCGACTCTGGTTCCAGCCGATGTAGCGGTAGCCGAAGGTCGGAGCCATGTACTCGTACTTCTCCGCCCGGGCGAGCAGGTCGGCGTCGTCGCGGAGGCGTTCGTACTTCTCCGGCGGCACGCTGTAGCGGTCGATCTTGCCGTTGCGGAACGCGACCAACTCGGCGGTTTCGTCGGTGATCTCCCGCCAGACCAGGCGATCGAAGCTCGGCCGGGGGCCCCAGTAGTTGGCGTTGCGCACCACTTCGACCTTGCCCGTGCCCGGCTGCCAGTTTTCGGGGTCGCCCGGGAGCATATAGGGCCCCGACCCGACGAGCAGGCCCGGCTCGGTGTTGAACTCCTCGGGCGTGAACCGCTCATAGTAGTGCCGGGGCAGGATGGCCATCCCGCCGGTGACGCCCAGCGACAGGAAGTACGGCCGCTTGAGGTGGAAGATCACCCGGTGCGGTCCATCGGCCTCCACCGACTCGACGTTCTCCAGGTAGACGCGCAACGCCGGCGCGTTGATCTCCGGATTCATGATCTGGTCATAAGTGAAGACCACGTCCTCGCTGGTCAGCGGCTCACCATCGGAGAACACCACGTTCTCGCGCAGGTCGTAGGTAATGGTGAGGCCGTCCTCGGCGACCTCCCAGCGCTCGGCGATCCACGGCCGCCACTCGAAGGTTTCCGGATCCCGCTTGATCAGCGACTCGAGCACATATTCCTCGACGACGGTCTGGGCCGCATCGGTCGAAACCAGCGGCGTGAGCTTGCCCAGGGTGGACTTGAAGTTGTCGATGTACCAGCCCCCGAAGGCGAAATCCGACTGCTTACGGGCTTCGCGGATGCGGTAAAACGGGTCGTCCTCGGGGTTGTAGGCGCTGTCGTCCACCTCGCCCGGGTTGCCGGCCGGGGCGACCGCCCCGCTGCGAAGCCGCTCGGACAGCGTCATCAGCGTGGTCCGCTGCTCGTCGAGGCTCGACTCGATGTTTCGCAGCGTCTCCCACTGGCGGTCGAACTGGTACATCGCCAGCCAGACGGTGACGATGAAGGCGATCAGCAGGAGCGTGAAGATCAGATCCTTGACGCCAAAGCGGTTTTCCATGGACGGGCCTCTGCTGGTCTCGTTTCGGTTGCCTGCCTCGCCGACGGAGCGGCCGGGGCGGGCAGGATAACGTCAGAATGCACAAAGCGAATTCGGCAGCCGATGCCCCTCCGCTGCCGGGGCGTGTCGTGGTCCGCCAGGCTACCCGCCTCGCGGATCGAGTCGGCGGCGCAACGCGTCGCCGAGGAAGTTTAGGGCCATCAGGGTCATTCCCCAAAGCAAACAGGGAAAAACCACCAGCCCCCACTGGCTCGGCCGAACCGCCGTCACGGCGTCAAGCTGGTCGAGCCCGTCGGCGGCGAGATTGCCCCAGCTCGGCAGCGGGGCCTGCACGCCGATGCCCAGAAAGCTGAGAAACGACTCCTGCAGGATCGCGGCCGGCCCGGTCAGGGTGGTATATACGATAATCGGCCCGGCGAGGTTCGGTAAGAGGCGAACCCGCAGCGTCCGCCCCGGACCGACGCCGATCGCCCGCGCCATGGTCAGCCAGCTCACCGCCCCGATCGTCGTCGATGCCCGGCTCGTCGAGCCACTTCTGGGCCTTTCGGCAGGTGCCGCACCGCCGGAACCGTAAAACGTCAGCATGCATGCTCCACAGAAAAGCGAATCGACGTGTCAGCCCGTCGCCAGCGCGATCGCCCCCACGATCAGCCCGGCCAGCGCAACCGGCAGCGTCACGGCCAGGGCGATCAGCGCCACCGTCAGCCACCGCCCCAGCCGCTGCACCCGGTCCGTCAGCCCGGCAAGCTGCTCGGCCAGCCGCCGGGAGGTCTCGGCCTGCTCGGCATTTTCCTTCTCCAGGCGGTCGAGCTCGCCCAGCACGTCCTCCAGCGACGCCTCCCCCGTCGAGCGGGGCCGGGCGGCGCCGGCCTTCGCGGCCTCGGACCGCTTGCGCGTGTCCTCGTAGATCTGCCACGCCTTGAACGCGACCTTCTCCCACGGCACACGCTCCGCGGCCTCACGCCCGAGATTGAAAAGCGTCTTCCTGGACATCGTCAGGCCCCTCCCTGCGGTTCGAGGGCAGAAACTTCAACGCCAGCGCCGCCAGAACCAGCAGCCCCGCGCCGCCCAAGGCAATCGGCAACTGGTCGGTCATCAGGCCCCCCAGCCCCGCGGCGACGCCTCCGGCAATGCTAGCACCCACACCCGCCCGGGCGAAGCGCCGGAATCGTTCGCTTGCGGCAGGCACCGCATTGGCATGCGGTGCCCCGCCGCCTCACCCCTGCAGCTTCGCTTTGATCAGGTCCCGCACCATCTTCGGGTTGGCCTGACCCTTGCTGAGCTTCATGATCTGGCCCATCAGGGCGCCGATCGCCTTGTCCTTGCCACCCTTGATGTCCTCGACCGGTCTGGCGTTTTTCGGGTCGGCGAGCACCTGGTCCACCATGCCCTCGAGCGCCCCGGCGTCGCTCACCTGCACGAGGCCGTGCCCCTTCGCCAGCGCCTCGGCCGAGTCGTCCGACTCGGCGCAGTAGCCCAGCAGATCGTCCACCGCGCTCGAGCCGATCTGGTCGGCGTCGACCAGCGCGATCACATCCGCCACCTGCTGCGGGGCGATGCCCAGCTCGTCCACCTGCGCGCCCTGCTCGTTGGCCCGGCGGGCGAGGTTGTTGCGCAGGATCGTCGCCGCCCGCTGCGGGGCAGCGCCGGCCGAGATGACCGCTTCAAAGAACCGCGTCACCCGCGGCTCCTCCACCAGCGAGCGGGCGTCCCTGGGGTCGATCCCCAGCTCCTCGACGTACCGCTTCTCCCGGGTCAGCGGCAGCTCGGGCAGCTCGCTTCGCACCTGCTCGAGCCAGCCGTCCTCGACGGTGAGCTCGACGAGGTCGGGATCGGGGAAGTAGCGGTAGTCGTGGGCCTCCTCCTTCTCGCGCTGGAGGAAGGTGACGCCGCGGGCGTCGTCCCAGCCGCGGGTGCTTTTGGCGCCGGGGCGGGAGACTTCGCCGGTGTCGAGGAAGTCCTCGACCTGCCGCTCATACTCGTGGGCGACCGCGCCGTAGACGGCCCGGAAGCTGTTGAGGTTCTTGATCTCGACGATGGGGGTTTTGCAGGTCTCGCCGCCGCGTTCGATGATGACGTTGATGTTCGGCTCGAAGCGCATGTGCCCCTGCTGCATGATGCACTCGCTCACGCCGAGGTGGCGGACGATGCGGCGGAGCTGCTGGGCGAAGCTGACCACCTGGTCCGGGGTCTCGAAGTCGGGATAGGTCACAATTTCGAGCAGCGGCGTGCCCGCGCGGTTGAGATCGACGATGGAGCAGTCGATCTTCCCGCCGCCCGGCGCTTCGTGCAGCAGCTTGCCGGCGTCCTCCTCGAGGTGGGCGCGGAGGATGCGGATGGTCTTCGTTCCCGCCGACTCGGCAGCGCCGGGCTCGTCGGTGAGGGGGATCTCCAGCTCGCCTTCCTCGCACAGCGGCATGTCGTACTGGCTGATCTGATAGTTCTTGGGCAGGTCGGGGTAGTAGTAGCTCTTGCGGTCCCACTTGGTCCGCTTCGCGATTCGGCAGCCCAGCGCCAGGCCGACGAGCATGCTCTTGTGCACCGCCTCGCGGTTGATCACCGGCAGCGTGCCGGGCATGCCCAGCACGACCGGGTCGGTCAGCGTGTTGGGCTCGGCGTCGTAGAAGTCGGGATGGGCCACGTTCGGGGCGCTCGTGAACATCTTCGAGCGCGTGTTGAGCTCGACGTGAATCTCCAGCCCCACCATGAGGCGGGTCTTGAGCTTGCTTGCAGTGTCAGCGGTCATCTTCGGCATCCTCGCGCGGGGCGTCGCCCCGGGGGTTCGTGGTCTGGTCCTCGTCCGGAATTGTAACGCCCGGGCGGGAAACCGGCTCGAGCCGGGTGCGGGCCTCGAGCAGCTCGAAGAGGTCCGCGGCCGAGGCGGGCCGGCCCTCGAGGTAGATCGTGCCCAGCACCAGCTTGGGCACCGAGCCCCCGCCCGTTCGGCCGTAGAGAGTGATGTTCCGCTGAAGTTGAGCGTCCACCCACGGGTCCGCGAGCGCCGCGGCGAGCGCATCCTCGCCCACGAGCGTCCGGGCGTAGTTGCGGGCCACGCTCGGCAACCTGGGCCAGGGGTCGGAGAAGAGCCAGCGGTCGAAAGCGGCGAACTCGTCGGGATCGGCCCGCCAAACCGCGAGCGCGATGCGGGCGAGCTCACAGGCGCCGCGGTGCATGTCCAGTGTGGACCGGATGCGCGGGTTGCACTCAGCGTCAAGCGGGATGGGCAGGAGGATGACGCCCATCTGTTTGCCGTAGCGGTCCCGGGCGGCGGCGAGCTGGTCGTGCAGGATGCGGCAGTGCGGGCAGGTGTAGTCGTAGAGCTCGATGAGCATGACCGGCGCGTCCGCCGGCCCGAGCCGGGGCATCGGAGCAGGATCGACCGCGACCATGCCGCCCTCGGGCAGCGGGAAGACCCACTGGTCCTGCGGGTTCCACCCCGCCCGGGCGTGGAGCTCGACCGTTCGGCTGCCGGCCGAGGGGAAGAGCCACTGCCCTGCCACGAGCACGGCCGTCACCGCCAGCCCCGTCCCGGCGGCGGCAATGAGCGGAGCGCGGCGCATCCGCGTGAGCCAGAACCCGCCCACCAGCAGCGTGATCGCCAGCCCCGAGCCGTGCACGGCCGAGCAGTACCTGCACCACGCCCCGAGCAGCCAGGCCTGGACGATGATGAACCACACCGCCGACGCCGCGGCCGCGAAGGCTGCGGCCGCGAGAATCCACCACGCCCACCGCCGCCGCGCCGGCCCGGCCGCGGGCCCGACATGCAATGACGCCCCGAGCAGGCTGGCGTACACCACCAGCGCCGGCCCTGACACGGGAACGCCCAGCCAGTAGGACCAGGGGCTGCTCAGCACCTCGTCGCAGCCCGACCCCGGGGCGCAGCCGGGCAGGCTGACCCCGCCGACCAGCGACTCGCGCAGCAGGACGATGGTGAACCCGATCGCCACGCAGGCGAGCAGGCGCACCGGCCACCGCAGCCACGCCGGGGCGGGCAGGTCGGGTCGGGGGCGGGAGCGGGCGGTGGGAGGCATGGGGTTAGAGATTAGAGATTAGAGGTTAGAGGTTAGAGGCTGGAGGTTAGGGGCTGGAAGCTGGGGTCCAGGCGCTAACGGTTCCACAAAAACCCCGGCGATACCCGGGGCGGCGCTCCGCTCTGCCCCGGCTTGGGGGTCCTGAACACCTTCCCCCCCTGTCAACTCCCATCTGTGTTCATCCGCGTTCATCTGTGGCCCTCCCCCGCGAGCGCAGCTCGCCCCCCGGCAGAGCCGGGGGCTAACTCCCTCTAACTCCCTTTAACTCCTTTAACTACTCCCGCTCCCCCCGCCCCCTGCCGGGTCGGTCATGCCCAGGGCCTCGAACGCGCGCTGCCGCAGCAGGCAGGCGTCGCAGTGGCCGCAGGGGCGCACGCCCAGCGGCGCGGCCGAGTCGGGCTCGGGGTCGTAGCAGGAGTGGGTGATCGCGAAGTCCACGCCCAGCTCGAGCCCCCGACGGACGATCTCGGTCTTGGGCAGGTCCAGCAGCGGGGCGCGGATGCGGATGCCCTCGCCCTGCGTGCCGGCGCGGGTGCCGAGGTTGGCCATGGTCTCGAACGCCTCGAGGTAGGCCGGTCGGCAGTCGGGATAGCCGGAGTAGTCCACGGCGTTGGCGCCGATGAAGATGTCGCCGGCCCCGATCACCTCGGCGAGCGCCAGGGCGTAGCTCAGGAAGATCGTGTTCCGCGCGGGGACGTAGGTGACGGGGATGTCGCTGCCGAGCTGGTCCTGCTCGCGATCCTTGGGCACCGCCTCGTCGGAGGTCAGGGCGGAACCGCCCAGCGCGCGGAGGTCGATCGTCACCCAGCGGTGCGAGGCGACGCCGAGCTCGCGGGCGACCCGGCGGGCGGCCTCCATCTCCACCTTGTGCCGCTGGCCGTAGTCGAAGCTCAGGGCGTGACAGGCGTAGCCCTCGCTGCGGGCGATCGCCAGCACGGTGGCGGAATCGAGGCCGCCCGAGAGCAGGACGACGGCGGATTGTGTCGGCTCGGCCATGATCCGGTCTCGCTGGCGTATCACTCGCTGGAGGCTTCTTCCTGCACGGGCGGCGGCGCGGGGGCGGTGACGATGGTGCGCGCGAGCAGGTCGCCCAGCCGCTGGCGGTACGGGCCGATGACCACCAGGATCAGAAGCAGCCAGACGATCAGGTCGAAGCCCTTGAGCAGGTTGCGCACGAGCAGTTGCCACCACCGCGGCCGACTGCCGCGCAGATCGGTCACGCGCAGGCCGGCGACCAGCTTGCCCACGGTGCGGGCGAAGATCAGCTCCGCGACGGTGACGTAGACGAGGAACGGGCCGATGACGACGAGCCCGGGCGCCATCGACTCCCAGCCGCCCATCTGCCCGCTTCCGCCGGGCCAGCGGACCAGCAGCAGCTCGCGCAGATCGAGCTGGTAGATGAACATGACCAGGGCGATGAACGGCGCCAGGTCGACCAGGGCCGCGACCGTCCGCCTCGCCAGCGGGGCGAGCTGCTGGGTCTCGGGCAGCTTCACCTGGTTGCTCTCGGGGTCGCGCCGCCAGAAAAGCAGCAGCAGCACGACCGCCAGCCCGACCACGCTCACGTGCAGGATCATGTCCGCCGCCCAGAACGGCGGGCTGGGGTCGAGCAGATCGACCTCGCCCGGCTCGACCAGGAGCTGGCCGTCAAACCCCATCCACGCCCAGACCAGCCGCGGCAGGGGCTGATCCGGAGCCCTGGCCGGCTCGGCAGCGAGTACGACCAGCCGCTGCCCGCCGCCGGCGAGGCCCCACTCCGCCCCGCTCGACACCGGCAGCGTCACCTCGCCGATGCGCTCGATCCGGCCCGGGCGAAGCAGCGCCAGGCTGATCTGTCGGCCCCCGTCCGTCCGCTGCGCCCACGCCAGGGCGAGCTGGTCGTCCACCCGGCTCACCGCCAGGCGGGCACCGTCGGGCAGCGGATAGCTTCGGCCCTGCCACGCGCCGTCCGCCCGGTGCCACGTGCGCAGTTCGTCCGGCAGCACGGCCAGCAGCAGCGGGGTCCGCGCCCGGCCCTCACCGAGCACGACGAGGTGCGCCGCCGCCCGGCCGGGCCAGTCGTCGGGCAGTTCGGCACGCCGCCAGTTGCCCTGCCGGAGCGTCAGCAGGCGATCGGCGCTCTGAGCCTCAGCAGACCGGTCCGCGGACGCTTCGGTGCCGTCCAGCTCGGCGAGGACGTCCGGATCGGTCGCCCGCACCAGCGCCCAGGGCCGACGCGCCGAGCCGGCGAACGCCCGCAGGGTCACCCCGTCGGGCAGCGGCTTGCCAGGGCTCGGGTCGTACTGCCAGCTCTCCGGCACCCGGCCGGGGCGGGCGGCGAGGCTCTGCAGCGTGCCGTCGCGGTAGACCAGCGTGAGGCGGTTTCCGTCAGCGGCGATGCCGCGCGGCGCGATTCGGCCGCGGGCTTCCTTGACCTGCCGGAGCCCCGGATCGTCCCCGGGGCCGCGGTGGAGGACGGCGATCGTCTGCTCACCGCCTGGCAGCACCAGCCAGAGGTGCTCGCCGCTGCCGGCGAAGGGCAGGCTCGCCCGCGCCACGGCCCCGGCGGCTGCCAGAACGAGCAGCGCAGCCAGCAGCCCGGCAAAGAGGACGCGGGGGCGGCGGAAGATCGAGCTGGCACAGCCGGGAGTCATGGCCCACAAGGTACCCAAAGCCCTGCCGGCCCGCTACCGGCGGAGGGAGCGTTCAGAGCAGCCATCGGCGAATCGCCTTGCGCGTCAGCTCGAGGCTCACGCCGTAGACCAGGTGCGCCCCGAGCGCCTCGACGTGCACCGACGCCGGCTGCTCGGTGGGCGGGCCGGAGAGCCCGGAGGCGGGCACGACGATTTCGTCGGCGCCGACCCAGACCGCTCCGCCGTAGAAGGTGCCCCCGCCGCGGGTGACCACGGGCGTCAGCTCGGCGAGCCCGCCGTAGAGGGCCCCCACCGCCGCGCCGAAGCCGTAGTGCATGACCGGGCCGGCGATCTTCTTCTCGCGGTCGCTCATGGGATGGCCCAGCCCGTCCTCGACGATTTTTCTGGCCGCCTTGACCGTCGCCGGCTCGGGTTTGTCCTCCTGCTGCTCGGACTGCTCCTGTTCGCCGACGTCGGACTGGCTGAGCTTGCTCATAGCGGTGTGCAGTTGGTTCATCGTCCAGGAGCCGACGAGGCCGGCAACCGCCCCGGCGAGCACGCCGCGGGCGACGTCGCCGGCCGGGGGCAGCGTGGCGGGCCCGCGTTCGGTGCGCTGGGGCGGGGCGGGATGCGGCTTGGGCGTGGGCTGGCTGGGAGCTTGCGTGCTGCGATCTCGGGTGACGATGGGCATGACGCCTCCAGTTTCGCGGTCGGGCCGGGCCTCGCGTTCGGGCCGGCGTTCGCGGAAGGGGAAGAGGAAATTGCTGAGCAGGTCACGGCGGTCGGAGACCAGGCGGTAGAGCCGCTGCCCCACCGCCTCGGCGGGGCTGCTTTCGAGCAGCGGGCGAAGCGGGCGCAGGGCGGGCATGGTGGCGAAGCTGAGCACGAGGCTTGCGCGGTAGCCCCGGGTGAGTCGGCCGCGCGGGTCGATGACCGACACCTCGCGTTGCGCCGCGTCGGGGTCGATTCGGGGCCAGGCCGCGAGCGCCTTGCGGTCGTTGACGTCGACGAAGCGCAGCGGCGCGTCGGCCTCGAGCCACTCGAGGGCGGTGCGGATGGCCCGGCAGATCTGGCAGCGGCCGTCGTAGAACACGACGTACCCGGCCGGCCGGGCGGCGTTCCAAGCCTGGGGCGAGGTATTCGCCATGGCCTCGTGGTCTCCTGCCGGGACGAATCGCGGCGCGGAGTTCTAGAGGGCTGCCGGGACGAAGTCCACCGCCCCGGCCGCGGAGGATCGCCCGGAAGGCAGGGCCTACAATCCCCCGATCCCGGCGGGCGAGGGTGTGAAGCGATGGTGGAACTGAACTGGCCGCTCTGGCTGAACATCGTGGTGTTCGTCGCGGCCGGCGCGGTGATCGCGGTCGTGGGCACGAAGCTGGCGCGGATCGCCGACCGGCTGGCCGACCGCACGGGCATGGGGGAGGCGATCACCGGGGCGGTGCTGCTGGGCGCGACGACCTCGCTGCCGGGCATCACCACGTCGGTGACGGTCGCGCTGGCGGGCCGGGCGGACCTGGCGATCAGCAACGCGATCGGCGGCATCGCCGCGCAGACGGCGTTTCTGGGGGTCGCCGACTTTTTCAACCGCGGGGCCAACCTCGAGCACGCCGCGGCGAGCGTGCCGAGCATCATCTACGGCACGCTGCTGGTGGCGATGCTCGCCGGCGTGAGCCTGGCGGGCGATTCACCCGATGTGACCTGGCTGAGCATCCACCCGGTCACCCCCCTGCTGGTGCTGGCCTACCTCGGCGGCATACACCTGGTCCGCCGCAGCGGTCAGCAGCCGCAGTGGCTGGCGAGGCAGACCCGCCAGACCCGGCAGGACGTGCCCGACGAGCCCCCCGAGGGCGAGACGCTTCGCGGGCTGTGGATCTGGTTCGTTGCCGCGGCGGTGACGACCGCCCTCTCGGGTTGGTTCGTCGCCAAGACGGGCACCGGCATCGCCGAGCAGACCGGCATCAGCGCGACCGTCGTGGGCGGGCTGCTGATGGCGGTGAGCACCTCGACGCCCGAACTGGTCACGGCGATCGCGGCCGTCCGCCAGGGGGCGCTGACCCTGGCGGTGACCAACATCATCGGCGGCAACGCCTTCGACGTGCTCTTCGCCGCGGCGGCGGACGTGGCCTATCGCGAGGGATCGATCTACCACGCCGTGGGTCCGCAGCAGCGGTTCCTCGTCGCCCTGAGCATCATCATGACCTCGGTGCTGGTGATGGGCCTGGTGCATCGCGAAAAGCGGGGCATCGCCAACATCGGATTTGAAAGCGTGCTCATGCTGCTTTTCTACGTCGGCGGATTTCTCGTGCTCACCCTGGTGGGCACGCCCTGACCCGCGCCGTCGCCGGGTTCTTATCCCCCGCGAACAGCCGATCTCAGCCGGCCGCTGCCACCTCGCCTCCCGGGCCGGTGTTTGCTCGCTGACCCGGTCAGCCGCGGCCTGTCTTGCCGGCTTCCGGAGAGGGCTTACAATACAAGGCAGATCGCTGCAAGTTATGAAATATCAGCAGCTTGTGCTGCAGCCGCATGGCAGAGAGGAGACGAACCACGCATGGCTCGACCGTCGGCGAACCTGGGATCCGGATACACCAACGAGCAGGAAATGCGCGTGATCGGCATGTCGCGCAGCGGCAACCACGCCATCCTGAACTGGATCTTCGCGCAGGCGCCCCCGCGCACCTGCCTGCTCAACTGCGCGGAGGGCAAAGAGAACCCCTTTCTGACGGCGAGACCGATGGACTCCGGTCGGCCGTACCGGGCGAACTACGAGTTCGACCTCGAGCGCGAGCAGCGGGGAAGACTGTCAGCCAAGAACCTGCTGCTGTTCAGCCATGAGGACAACTTCCTCGGCAACGCGGTCAGTGACGCCTACGAGCGCGAGCACGACGGCTGGGTCGGCCCCACGCGCCGCCGCCGGGACGTGCTCATCCTCCGCGACCCGTTCAACCTGTTCGCCTCCCGCTTGCGGGCCGGCTCGGCCGAGGTGGGCCTGACCGTCGCGAAGCGGATCTGGAAGCAGCACGCCCGCGAGTTCATCCAGGGCCCGAGTCGGCTGCGGCACGACCCGGTGCTGATCCGCTACAACCAGTGGTTCACCGACCGCGACTACCGCCGGGCGCTCGCGGATCGGCTGGGCCTGACCTTCACCGACGCCGGCCTGCGCGAGGTCGCGGCCTGCCACGGGGGCAGCTCGTTCGACGGGCTCGCCTACGACGGCGACGCCCAGCAGATGGGCGTGCTCAGCCGCTGGAAGCACTACGCCGCGGACGCGCAGTACCGCATGCTCTTCGACGAGGAGCTGATCGAAATGTCCGAATCGATCTTCGGCCCCATCCCCGGCACGCGGGAACTGCTCGGCAGCGCGGCCGTGCAGCAGGCGGGGTGAGGCAGGCGTCCGCAAGCCGGGCAAAGCGCAGCGCCGCCCCGGGTCCCGAGTGCAGGCGCGCCGCAGCCATCCCCGGAGCGGCGCTGCGACATGCTCCGGCTCGGGGAGTCAGGAGGCGCACCGGGCCCGGTGGCGCCCGGACGCGGCCACGAAAAAAGCCGCGGCGTCGGGCCGCGGCCTGGGGCGAATCAACGAAATCGCGCCTGGCGGATCACCGCCCCCGCTTGCTTCGCAGGCGCGAGCCGAGGGTGCGTTTGGGCAGGTTCCTGGGGATTTTCCCGCCGGGGAACATGGCGTTGAGCTCTTCCTCGCTGAGGCCCTCGAGCTCGGGCGGCAGCGCCCGCTTGCTCAGCCGCTGGCCGAGGTCTTCGGGCTCGCCGGGCTCGGAGGCGGCTTCGCGCTCGCGCTCTGCCTGGATGTCTCTGGGCACCGGGCCGGGCTTGAAGCTGGGGTATTCGAGCTTTTCGATGAGCGTGCCGGTGAGCTTCTCGATCTCGGTAAGAAGCTGGCCCTGCTCGGGGGTGACGTAGGACCAGGCCGTGCCCTTGCGCCCGGCGCGGGCGGTTCGGCCGATGCGGTGGATGTAGACCTCCGGATCGTCGGGCAGGTCGTAGTTGATCACATGGGTGATGTGCTCGACGTCGAGGCCGCGGGCTGCGAGGTCGGAGGCGATCAGCACGTCCACCTTGCCCTTGCGCATCGACTCCATGACGCTGGTGCGCTTTTTCTGGTGCAGGTCGCCGTGGATCTCGCGCACTGCCACGTCCTTGCCGCGCAGGTAGCTGGTGAGCTTGTGCACGGTCGCCTTGGTTCGGCAGAAGACGAGCGTCGTCTCGGGTTCCTCGTGCTTGAGCATGTGAAGCAGCAGTTGCTTCTTGTCCCACGGCTCGACGGGGAGGTATTTCTGGTCGACCATGGCGACCGTCAGCGAGCCCGAGACGGTGGTCACCTTCTCGGCGTCCTCCTTCATGAAGGCGCGGGAGAGGGTCTCGATCTCGGCGTCGATCGTGGCGGAGACGAAGATGGTCTGGTGATCGTTCCGGATCTTGCCCAGGATCTTCTTGATGTCGTCGCGGAAGCCGATGTCCAGCATCCGGTCCACCTCGTCGAGCACGGCGAAACGGATGTTGGAGAAATCGAGCTGCCTCCGGCCGTGGAGGTCCATGATCCGGCCCGGCGTGCCGACGAGGATCTGAGCGCCGCCCTCGATGGCCCGCTGCTGGGCGCGCATCGACTCGCCGCCGACGATGTAGGCGGTCTTGATCGGGGTGTGCTTGCCCAGCTCCTCGATTTCCGCGGCGACCTGGGCGGCGAGCTCGCGCGTCGGCGCGAGCACGAGCGCCTGCTGGGGCACGTCCGCGTCGATGAGGTGGAGGATGGGCAGCGCGAACGAGGCGGTCTTGCCCGTGCCGGTGCGCGCCTGGCCCATCACGTCCTTGCCCTCGAGGATGGGCGGGATGAGTTTGGCCTGGATCGTGGTGGGATGTTCGAAACCGGCTTCCGTGAGGCCCTTGACCACGCTGCCGCGCAGGCCGAGATCCTTGAACGTGACGGAAGTGTCAAAAAGGTCCTGCTCACTCATGTTGAAAAGCTGGCTCTCCAGCCGAACGGCCCGGCCTGGACGGGCGGGTGCCGGCGGTTCGGCGGGTTGAGGCATAATTCCTAATCGGACGTCGGCCAAGGTGCCGATGACCAGTGAAGCGGGGCAGGTCGGGGCGCTGTGCGCTGTGCTCAGGGCTGGGACAAATCGCAGCACTCAGCATCGCTCACGGCTCCCCGCCTGCCCCCTGCCGGCCCGTGCGGCGCCCGTCCGGGCTTCTGCCGCCGCCGGTACCGAAGCTGGGGCAACCGTACGGGTTGCACAAGGGAATTGTAGGAGCCGCCCGGCCATGATACAAACGCTCAATACTGCGATGGCTGCCCGTGACGTGCATTCCCGACAGCCTGCTCCCCCCGGGCCGAGCTGGCTGGAAATCGACCTCGACCGCCTCGAGTCCAACGCGGCGACGCTGCTCGCTGCGCTCCAGACCACCGGCGGGCCGAGGCTGTGCGCCGTGGTCAAGAAGAACGCCTACGGCCTGGGCGTGGGGCCGATCGCCCACCGCCTGGCCCGCGTCGGGTGCTGCATGCTCGCGGTCTACACCCCCGAGGAAGCCGAGCAGCTCGTCACCGAAGGCCCCGCCTGCCCCCTGCTGCTGATGATGCCGCTTCGCCACATCGACCGCGCCGGGCGGCTGCACCGCGCCGCCATGGCCGGTCGGCTGCACCTTTCGGTCCACAGCGCCGAGCACTTCGAGCGCATCGCCCAGATCGGCCGCAGCTTCGGCATGAAGCTCCCCGTGCACCTCTACCTCGACACCGGCATGAGCCGGGGCGGGCTCAGCGACGCCGACCTGCGGCAGATCGTCGGCCGACTTCCCGGGCACCGCTACGTCCAGCTCGCGGGGATCTACTCCCACCTCGCGACCGCCGACCTCGATAGCGAGTACGCCCACCGCCAGTACGAGCGCTTCAGCGCCGCCGTGGACGCGGCCGAGCTGCCCGCCGGCGTGACGCGGCACCTCGCCAACACCTGCGCCACGATGCGCGACCCGCGGTACCACCTCGACCTCGTCCGCGTGGGGCTGGGACTGCTGGGGTACGGCCCGCGGATGCTGGTGGACCCGCCTGCCGCCGCGGCGCTGCCGGACGTGCGGCCGATCATGCGCTGGATGAGCCGAATCGTGGACGTGCACCGCTACCCGGCCGGCTCGTCGGTGGGCTATGGCCAGACGCACCGGCTTGGCCGGGCGAGCCTGCTGGGCGTCGTGCCGGTGGGCTACGGCGACGGCTATCCGCTGGGGCTGAGCAACAAGGCGAGCGTGCGGATTCGCCCGGCCGAGGACGCACCGTGGCACGAGGCGCCGGTACTCGGGCGGGTGAACATGGACCAGATCGTCGTGGACCTGACCGACCTCGAGACCGCCATGCCGGGCAATCTGGTCGGGGCGGACGTCGAGGTGATCAGCAACGACCCGGACGCTCCCAACGCGCTCGAGAAGCTGGCGGAACTGGCGGGCTCGCACTGCTACGAAATGCTCTGCCGACTCTCCAGCCACCTCCCCCGCCGCTACCGCAGGTAACGGGGAGCAGCCGCAGTTCCGTAAAACTCCTTCGCGATCCTGCACTGCTGTGGTATCTTTTCAGGGGGCCTGTCTTTTGTTGGCAGGGCCTTGAGGGGTAGACCACGTCCTCCCGGCCCTCCAAGCGAGGAGCTCCGCCGGGCGGGACCGATTCCTGACAACGAGGGAGGGAGAGAATGACCGGATGCCGCCGCGCTTTTGTGCAGGGAGTTGCTGTCGCCGTCGCCCTGGCGGGCGTGATGACGACGGGTCTGGAGTCTGCCGCCGCGCAGACCGACTCGCTGAACACCTTCATGA
Organism: Phycisphaeraceae bacterium; assembly: GCA_046540025.1. Classification (GTDB taxonomy): domain Bacteria; phylum Planctomycetota; class Phycisphaerae; order Phycisphaerales; family Phycisphaeraceae; genus JBKHFW01. Next base: position 48,105 of record JBKHFW010000010.1, on the reverse strand, counting down.
TCGGCAACAGCCTGACGGACCACCAGAACCCGGAGGTCGCCTTCGACCGCATCGCCGGCGGGCGGGGTGACAACTGGAACGTCGAGGCGTTCACCGTGGCGGGCGAGACGCTGGACCGGCACTGGTACATCCATCACCAGCAGGATGGCGCTATCGATCCGCTGGTCAACCAGCGCACCTGGGACACGGTCTCGCTCCAGCCCTACGGCCGACACCTCGTCGACCCCAAGGCGCCGCGGGACGACGTCTCGCCCGACTGGGGCACGCTGAATGCCGCGAAGCGGTTCACCGACTATTTCCGTAGCAAGAATCCGGACACGACGATCTACATCTACCAGAGCTGGGCCCGCCCCGGCAACGGGAGCTTCGAGAGCTTCGACTACAAGAGCGCCTGGGACTCGGCCTACACCGACCCGGCGAGCTGGGACTGGGACAAGCGGGACTTCTTCGGCCAGCTCATGGACGGCCTGCGGGCGAGCAAGGGCGGCGACGCCGACTCGCCGATCCACATGGTCCCGCTGGGCGACGTGTACTACGAGATCAACGAGCGGATGCACGCCGGGCAGTTCGGCCAGTACAGCGACATCAAGCAGTGGCTGGCCGACGGCGTGCACATGGGCTGGGGCCTGCCGCAGTACACCAAGGCGGCCACGTTCTACGCGACGATGTTCGGCGAGAAGCCCGACGGCCTGGACTGGACGGTCTATGACGGGCTGGACATCATCCCCCGCCCGGACCTCAGCCGCGAGCAGCAACTCGAGGACTACGTGGAGATCGACCAGGAGATGGTCGATCTGGTCAACGACGCGGTCTGGGACGTGGTCGCCGGCCACGAGTACAGCGGCGTGGTTCCCGAGCCGGCCAGCCTGAGCCTGCTCGCCGTCCCCGCCGGCCTGCTGCTTGTCCGCCACCGACGCGGGCACTGAGCAGAACAGACATCACCGGGAAAAAGCCGCGGAGCCCATCCGCGGCTTTCTTACTGCGCCCCGGCCTCGCCCCCCCACCTCGGTTCATCTGCGGCTTCCAACTCCCGCCGCTAACTCCCTGCAACTCCTCCTGATACGGATGATGGCCGACGCTCGTGCATGACCCACTCGCTGTGGCAGAGGCTCTGGAGCCGCTTGGGGCTGAGGCACTTCCACGCCCGGCAGTCCGCCTCCCAGAGCGCATCCTCATCCGCGTAGACACGGCTGCTCAGGTGATGCTGGCGCAGATACCCCCGCACCCGCTCGACGGGATTGAACTCAGGGCTGTAAGGCGGAAGCGGCGCGGCCATCGCCTTCCTGCCGCTCGACGATCTGCACGCTCAGGCCTCCTGAAGAACCAGAAGGACGCAGCATGACAGAGAACGGGTCATGGCGCAACCCGTCCAGACGCCCAACGCGCACGAGGATCAGTCATCATCCGTATGACTTCCTCTAACTACTCCTCCCCCCTTACCAGTCCAGCGGCTCGAGCCAGGCCTGGCGGAGATCGTCGAGCTTCGCACTCAGGATTCGGCCCTTGGCCGGGGTGCGGAGTGTGAGCTCGTCGTGGTCGGCGAAGCTGCCGACCTGGCCGACGGGGAGGTCGGCGTCCTGGAGCGTCTTGAGCACGGCGTCGAGCTGGTCGGGGGCGACCTCGAGCAGGTACCGCCCCGGCGTCTCGGCGAAGCAGGCGGTGATCGGGTCGAGCTCGCGGTCGGCGGGCAGGCCGGCGAGGTCGAGGTCGAGGCCGACCCGGCCGGCGAAGGCCATCTCGGCCGCGGCGACGAGCAGGCCGCCCTCCGAGCAGTCGTGGGCGGAGAGGATCTGTCCGCCAGTGATCAGCTTCGCCACTGCCCGGGCGGCCGCGGGGCCGCGGGTGAGGTCGAGGCGGGGGATCTTCCGGCTGCGGCCGGCGTCGCCGGTGAGACGGACGTAGTGCGAGCCGCCCAGCGCGGCGGTCGTCTCGCCCACGACGAGCAGGGCGCTGCCCGGCTGTTTGGCGTCCATGGTTCGGCAGCGGGCGGTGTCCTCGACGATGCCCATCGCGGTGATGAGCATGGTGGGCGGGATGGTGATGAGTCGGCCGTCCTCGGTGGTGAACTGGTTGCTCAGCGAGTCCTTGCCGGAGACGAACGGCGTGCGGTAGGCCTTGGCGCCGTCGTAGCACGCCTCGGCAGCGCGGACGAGGGTGCCGAGCTGGGCCGGGTCCTCGCAGCGCGGCCAGCAGAAGTTGTCGAGGATGGCGATCCGATCGGGGTCGGCGCCGACGCAGACGGCGTTGCGCACCGCTTCGTCGAGCGCGGCGAGGGTGGCGTGGTAGCTGTCGCCGTCGGTGGCGAGGCCGCGGGCGGTGGCTTTTTCCGAGAGGTGCGGAGCGAGGCCGCAGGCGAGCGCGACGCCGCGGCTGGAGTCGAGCTTGGGACGCAGGACCGCCGCGTCGGAGGGGCCGTCCTGCTCGGGGCCGACCAGCGGCTTGACGGCCGAGGAGCCCTGCACCTCGTGGTCGTACTGGCGGACGATCCAGTGCTTGCTGGCGATATTGGGGTGGGCGAGCAGGTTGATCAGCAGCTCGTCGACGGAAGGCTCGCCCTTCGTCGGGATGGCGGGCTCGGGGGCGGGGTGGCTGTGCCACTCGGCGGTGCGGGTGGGCATGGGCACGCCCTCGTGGAGGAACTCCATGCCGAGCCGGCCGACCTCGGTGCCCTGGTAGGTGAGGATGAGCGTGGGGTCGTCGGGCTGCTCGGTGGTGGGTCCGTCGGGCCCGCAGCCGAAGACGCCGAGGTCGCAGAAGCCGACGTCCTCGGACTCGCACAGCCGGCGGAGCGTCTCGACCTTCTCCTCGGGCACGGAGAGGACCATGCGCTCCTGGGCTTCGCTGATCCAGATTTCGGTGTAGCTCAGTCCCTGGTACTTGAGTGGTGCGGTTTCGAGGGTGACCTTCGCGCCGACCTTCTCGCCCATCTCGCCGACGGCGGAGGAGAAGCCGCCCGCGCCGCAGTCGGTGATGGCGGTGTAGAGCGGGCCGCCCTGCCAGTCGCGGGCCTGGAAGATGACGTCGGCGACTTTCTTCTCGGTGATCGGGTTGCCGATCTGCACGGCGTGGGCGAATTCGTCGGCGTGGGTGTCGGTGAGCTCGGCACTGGAGAAGGTCGCGCCGTGGATGCCGTCCCGGCCGGTGGCGCCGCCGAGCACGATGATCCGGTCGCCCGGCTTCGCGTCGCCGAAGCACTTGTCCAGCGGGATGAGCCCGACGCAGCCGGCGTAGACCAGCGGATTGCCGACGAAGTCCTCGTCGAAGTAGACCGCGCCGCTGACGGTGGGGATGCCCATGCGGTTGCCGTAGTCGCGTACGCCGGCGACGATCTGCTGGAGGATGCGGCGGGGATGGATGACGCCCTTGGGGAGCTTCATGTCGCCGAGGCCGAACTCGTCGGATTCGAGCGTGGCGTTTTCGCCTTCGGGCTCGGACTCGTGGGACGCCTCGGGGCAGGCGACGCAGAAGACGTCGGTGTTGGCGATGGGTCGGGCGGCGAGCCCGGTGCCGAGCACGTCGCGGATGCAGCCGCCGATGCCGGTCGCGGCCCCGCCGTAGGGTTCGATGGCGGAGGGGTGGTTGTGGGTTTCGACCTTGATGGCGACGCCGTCGACGTCGTCGAAGCGGACGATGCCGGCGTTGTCGACGAAGACGCTGACGCACCAGTCCTTGTGGGGCGGCTCGGCCATCAACTCGCGGGTGGCGGCGGCGACGGTGTTCTTGAGCAGATTGTGGATCGTGACGCTGCCGTCGGGATGCACCTCGTGGCCGGGACGATTCGCATAATCGAGCTGGTCGCCGGTGGTCTGGCGGAAGTGGACGGTGCTTTTGAGGGTCTTGTGGACGCAGTGCTCGGACCAGGTCTGGGCGAGGGTTTCGAGCTCGGCGTCGGTGGGTTCGCGCTGGGCCTGGCGGTAGTAGTCCTGGATGGCGCGCATCTCGTCCTGGCTTAGGAAGAGGTGGCCGTCGCGGGAGAGGCGGGCGAGGCCTTCGTCGTCGAGCTCGCGAATGGGCACGTGGGTGAGCTTGAGCTCGTAGGCGCGGCCGTGCGGGAACTCGGCCGGGGTGAAGGGCTCGAGGTGGATGTCCTGGATGACCGGGTTGGCAAGCGCCCGCTGGGCGAACTGCCTGAGCGCGTCCGCGCCGGGCAGGTCGTGGCCCGGCTGGAAGGCGAGGTCGTAGCGGTAGCCGGTGCGGACGCCGACGAGCTCCGCCGGGATCTCGGGCAACATCTCGGTGATCGCGTCGCGGGCGGACTGGGCGACCGGGTCCATGACGCCGGGCTGGTAGTGCACCTCGACCATGGCGTGGGCCGGATCGACCGGGCGGGCGCCGAGTTCGGCCTGCTGGTTGACCGGGTCGGCGAAGAGCTCGTTGGCGATGCGCAGCATGCCCTGCTGGCCCACGGGGGCCTCGACGAGGTAGACGTGGGCGACGTGGACTTCCTCGAGGCCGGGGAACGAGCGGCGGGCCTCGGCGAAGGCGGCGGCGCCGGCGGGGTCGATCTCGCCGGGCTTCGTCCACGCCTCGACGCGGAAAACGCGGGTTTCGGACGGCTCGTGCGGGGCGGTGACGGATGCGCTGGACGTCATGGCGGTTCCTGCTGACTTCGGGGGCTCTGGAGAGACCAAGATGATAAGGGGCGGGCCGCTTCGCGGCCAGTGGCCGGGGGGATCCAGGGATGGCGGCACCGGGGCACCGGGGCGCCAGGGCACAAGGCAGGCGGATTTCGGTATCTCGCTGGCTCGGTGGCCCGCTCCGCGGCGTGCTCGCGACGCATCCGCCTTCCCTATAATCCGATTATGGCCAAGCACACCGACGCCGACCGCAAGACCCTCTACCTCATCGACGGCCACGCTCAGATTTTCCGGGCGTATTACGCCATCCGGGGGGGGATGAACAGCCCCGTCACGGGCGAGCCGACCAACGCCAGCTTCGCCTTCGCGGGGATGCTGCTCAAGCTGATGGAGCAGTTCCACCCCCACTACGCGGCGATGGCGATCGATTCGCCGGGCGGCACCTTCCGCGACGAGATTTACCCCGACTACAAGGCCCAGCGCGACGCCCCGCCCGAGGACTTCTCCGCCCAGGTGCCGCGGATCCTGGAGATGACCCGCCTCTTCGGCATTCCCGTGCTGGGCAAGGAGGGAGCCGAGGCGGACGACATCATCGCCACGATCGTCGAGCGGATTCTGAGCGACCCGCGGTACGACGACGTCGACATCCGCGTCGTGAGCAAGGACAAGGACCTCGAGCAGTTGCTGGATGACCGGGTGACGATGTTCGACATCCACACGGACACGACCATCGACGCCGAGTATGTCCAGGAAAAGAAAGGCATCCGCCCCGACCAGGTGATCGACCTGCTCACCCTCACGGGCGACAGCAGCGACAACATCCCGGGTGTGCAGGGCGTCGGGCCCAAGACGGCGGCGAAGCTGCTCGCGGAGTACGGGACGCTGGACAACCTGCTCGCGCACGTGGACGAGATCAAGGGCAAGCGGCGGGAGAACATCGAGGCCGCCGCCGAGTTTCTGCCCATCGCGCGGAAGCTGGTGACGCTGGACCGGGCGGTGGAGATCGGCTTCGAGCTCCGAGACGCCGAGGTGGGGGGAATCGACGCCGAGGCGGTGCGGCGGCTGTTTCGGCAGCTCGGGTTCAACCGCCACCAGCGCGACCTCGCCCGGTTGCTGGGCGAGGCCGAGGGGAAGCAGGCACAGCCCACGCTCCAGGCCGGGGCGGGCGAGGCGGAAGGCTTTCCCACCAGCCTGTTCGACGCCGGCCAGGGCGGTCGGGCTGCCGGGCCGGTGCAGGACGTGGACCTCAGCAGCGCGAGCGCGTGCGACTATCGCGCGATCACGACGCGGGAGGAACTCGACGAGCTGGTCCGGACGCTCGAGCAGCAGGAGCTGGTGGCGTTCGACACGGAGACGGCCGGGCTGGGACATCGCGAACCACTGTGCGGGCTGAGCTTCGCCTGGCGGAGCGAGGCCGGGGTGTATGTGCCGGTGCGTTCGCCCGAGCGGGAGGCGCACCTCGACCAGGCCACGGTGCTCGAGGCGCTTCGCCCGGTGCTGGAGAATCCGCGGATCGGCAAGTGCGGGCACAACCTCAAGTACGACATCCTGGTTCTGCGCTACTGCGGGGTGAACGTGCAGGGCGTCGCGTTCGACTCGATGATCGGGGCGTACCTGCTCAGCGCGCCGGGGCAGGGGCTCGATGCGCTCGCGATGAACCTGCTCCAGCACGAGACGATCCCGATCAGCGCCCTGATCGGCGAGCGGGATCGGCGGAAGAAGACCGAGCAGCTCACGCTGGACCGGGTATCGCTGGAACTGGTGACGCCGTATGCGGCAGAGGACGCGGACATCGCGCTTCGGCTGGCGGAAATGATGCGGCCGAAGCTCAAGGCGATGGGGCTCGAGCGGCTGGCGGGCGAGGTGGAGATGCCGCTGGTGGAGGTGCTGGCGGAGATGGAGTTTGCCGGCATCCGCGTCGAGCCGGCCGTGCTGGTGGAGCAGCAGGAGGAGCTGTCGAAGCGCATCGAGGAGCTGCGAAGCGAGCTGTACGAGGCGGCGGGCGAGCCGTTCAACGTCGACTCGCCGAAGCAGCTCGCCGAGGTGCTGTTCGAGAAGCTGAAGCTGCCGGTGGTGAAGCGCACCAAGACCGGGCCGTCGACCGACATCGAGGTGCTCGAGCGGCTGTGCGAGATGGACGAGCTGAGCGAGGCCCAGTGCCGGGTGCCCCGGCTGATGGTGGAGTATCGCCAGCTCACGAAGCTGGTGGGGACGTATCTTTCGGCCCTCCAGGAAGCGATCGAGCTGGAGACGGGCCGCATCCACGCGAGCTTCCACCAGACCGGCACGGCGACGGGCCGGCTCAGCTCAAGCGGCCCGAACCTGCAGAACATTCCCGTGCGCACGGAGATCGGCAGGCAGATCAGGAGGGCCTTCGTCGCGGACGAAGGGCAGGTGCTGGTGAGCGCCGACTACTCGCAGATCGAGCTGCGGATGCTCGCGCACCTCTCGGGCGACGCCGCGCTGATCGACGCGTTCCAGCGCGGTGAGGACATCCACCGGGCCGTGGCGGCGGAAGTGTTCGGCATCGCGGCAGAGGACGTTTCCAGCGAGCAGCGCGGGCACGCCAAGACGATCAACTTCGGCATCGTCTACGGCGTGACCGCCTACGGCCTCGCCCGGCGGATCGAAGGCCTCGCCGTCGCCGAGGCGAAGGAGCTCATCAGCAGCTACCGCGCCCGCTTCACCGGGATCGACCGATTCCTCGGCCAGTGCATCCAGCAGGCGACCGACACCGGCCACGTCGAAACCATCCTCGGCAGACGGCGGGCGATCCCGCAGATCCACTCGCGCAACGGCAACACGCGCTCCCTGGGCGAGCGGCTGGCGATCAACACGGTCGTCCAGGGCTCGGCCGCGGATTTGATCAAGCTGGCGATGGTCAACCTGCACCGGCGGCTGCTCGGCGAGAAGATGGACGCCAGGATGCTGCTGCAGATTCACGACGAGCTGATCGTGGAGACGCCCGAGGGGGAGGCGGAGCGCGTCGCAAAGGTCGTGAAGGAGACGATGGAGGGAGCGATGGAGCTGAAGGTGCCGCTGGTGGTGGAGGTGGGCCAGGGTAAGGATTGGTTGGAGGCGAAGTGATGGAAGCGACTGAAAGGAAAGGCAGGCGACGGGTCATCAAGTGGCTCGTCGTGGTTGTCGTGGTCGGCTTGTCGGCTTGGTCGGCTTGGCGGGATGGTGGTTTCTGACCAAGCCGCTGATTTCTGTCTACCACTACGAGAGTTCTGACCGGGGCATGGCGGAGTTAGAGGTGCCGGAGAAGGGACGCGACCTGGACGCGGTTCTCTCAGGCTTCGAGCAGTACAGAGAGCGGAAAGCCGACCCCAGCCTGAGCGAGGGACGACGTTCATCCATAACCCAGATGGAGGTCCCGTGGCCGCCGGCTTAGTCGGCTGCGGGTGCCACACAGCATCGCGAAGTGTGCTGTGTGCGGAGCGGTGTCGGGCGTATGGATCAGTCCTCGGATTCTTCCTCCTCGGGCCTGAGTTTGCCGGCTGGGGGCGTCTTGTGCGGCGGCTGCTCGAACTTTTCGGGGATGGGCGGCGCCTGCGTGGGCTGCTCGGGAAACCCCTTGAGCGGGCCGAGCTCCATGCGGTCGCGTTCGACGGCTGCGGGGCTCTGGAGGTAGAGCCCGAGCAGTTGGGCCAGGCTGGCGAGCGAGCCGATGTGCGTCCGTTCGTAGCCGTGCGAGGCGTCGGCGCCGAAGCAGACGAGCCCGGTGCGGATGTCGTTGCCCGCCTCGACGGCGCTGGCCGAGTCGCAGCGGTAGTAGCGCATCACGTCGCGCTGGTGGCGGATGTGATGATCGCGCGCCAGCCCCGCCAGCTTTCGGCTGAGGTGGTAGTCGAACGGTCCCGAGTCGTCCTTCATGGCGATCGTCACCTCGGTCTCCGTCGCGTTCTGGCCCGAGGCGGGGGTGGCGTTGTCGACGCTGAGCATCTCGGCGACATCCTGGTGCAGCACGCCCGACGAGCCGGTGCCGACCTCTTCGAAGATGGTGAACAGCAGGTGGCAGTCCAGCGGCGGGGTGATGCCGGCCTCGATGACGCTCTTGGCGGCGGCGAGCACGCAGGCGACGCCGGCCTTGTTGTCGAGGTGGCGCGAGACGATGAAGCCGCTGTCGGTCACCTCGGGGGCGGGGTCGACGCTGACGTAGTCGCCCACGCGGAGGCCCAGCTCGCGCAGCTCGTGGTCACTCGGGACGTACTCGTCCACGCGGATCTCGAGGTTGTCCCAGTCCGCGGGCTGGCGGTCGATCTCGGGGCCCCACACGTGGCCTGACGCCTTGAGCGGCAGGATCGTGCCGCGGTACTTGGCGTCATCGGTGAAGACGGTGACGCGGGCGCCCTCGGCGAAGCGCGCCGCCCAGGTGCCGATGGCGGTGATGCCGAGTCGGCCGTTGGGCTTGAGCTCGCGCACCATGGCGCCGATCGTGTCGAGGTGGGCGACGATCGCCCGGTTGGGGCGGTGGCGCTTGCCCACCATCGACGCGCGGATGGCGCCGCGGCGGGTGAGTTCGTAGTCGATGCCGAGCCGCTCGAGTTCCTCGCCGACGAAGCGAACGATGCTGTCGGTGTAGCCCGACGGGCTGGGGATCGAGAGCAGCTTGATGAGGATGTTGAGCAGGTAGTCGCGGTCGGCCGGGAGCTTGCGGACGGGCGGGGTTTGGGTCGGGGCCTTGGAAAACTGACTGGTCATGACTGTGCAACCTGGGTTCGATTCGTGCTGCCGTGGTCACGGCCCGGCATGGGACGATCCGACGGGCACGGTGGCGGGGAACAGAAAATCGATAAACCGCTGAGCGGTCGGCTGGGGCTCGTGGTTGGCCAGGCCCGGCCGCTCATTGCACTCGATGATAACGTGTTGTGATTTCGTGACATCGGGCACGAGCAGATCGACGCCGACGACGGGGATGTCGATCACCTCGGCCGCCCGCACCGCCGCCCGCGCGAGTTCCGGATGCAGGTGTCCGGTGACGTCGGTCAGCGTGCCGCCCGTGTGGAGATTGGCGGTTTTGCGCACCTGAAGCGACTCGCCCGCGGGCAGGATCGCGTCCATCGCGTAGCCGGCCCAGCGAACCACGCGCTCCGTCTCGGCGCTCAGCGGAACCCGGCTTTCGCCGCCGGTCGCGGCCATGCGGCGGCGATTGTACTTCTCGATCAGCGAGGTGATGTCATGCCGGCCGGTGCCGACGATGATCGGCGGGCGGCGGATGGCGGCGGCGACCGCTTCGCCGTGGATGACGACGATGCGCAGGTCCTCGCCCTCGACGAACTGCTCGAGCACGACCTGCGGGCAGAACCGCCCCGCCTCCTCGATCGCCGCGTGCAGGTCCTCCGACGTGGTCACGTCCACGCTGATGCCGCTGCCCTGCTCGCCCCGGGCCGGTTTGACCACGAGCCGCCGGTGCTTCTCGAGAAACGAGAGGTTCTCGTCATGCCCGGAGGCGATCTGCTGCGCGGGCACGCTCAGCCCGGCCCCCTCGAGCAGTCTTCGGGTGACGCGCTTGTCGTCGCACCGGCTCATGGCGATCGCGGTCGTCAGCTCCGTCAGGGATTCGCGGCAGGTGATCTCCCGGCCGCCCATGCGGAGGACGAAATAACCCGCCTCCTCGTCGATCACCTCTACGTCGATCCCCCGTCGGCGCGCCTCCTTGGCGATGATCGCCGCGTAGGGGTTGAGGTTCTTCTCCGGCGCGGGGGCGATGAACAGCGGCTCGTTGATCGGGTTCTTGTGCTTGATGCAGAACACCGGCACCCGCCGAAAGCCGAGCTTCTCGTAGAGCGCGATCGCCTCCTCGTTGTCGTGCATGACCGAGAGGTCCATGAAGTTGCGCTCGCGGGCGAAAAAGTGCTCCGCGAGGTGGCGCACCAGCCACTCGCCCACGCCGGGCAACTGCGACTGGGGGTCCACCGCCAGGCACCAGAGGCTCGAGCCCTTCTCCGGATCGTTGAACGCCTCGACGTGGTCCACCCCCGTCACCGTGCCCACGACCCGCTTGTCGCGGTCGGCCACGGCGATCAGGTAGGTGCGCAGCCGACTGGCGTTCTTGTCGAGCATGAAGTCCGGGTCGGCGGTGACCATGTACCTCGCCGCGTAGATGCGGTTGATCTGCTCGGCGTCCTCGCGCGTACGAATGCGGCGGATGGTGAACCCCGGCGGCACCCGCCCCACCTGGCGGTACTGGTGCGTCCACAGGCGGTAGGTGTGCGAGGGGTCGAGAAACAGCCGCTGGGGCGCCTTGCTGAGCACGACGTGCGGGTCGCGCAGGTAGAGCGCGATGTCCCGCCGACCTTTCTCCTCGCCGACGAGCGTATCGATGAGCTCGTCGTTGCGGTCGAAGGTGTGGGCGAAGATCAGTTTCCCCCAGCCCATGTCGACGGTCGCGCCGGAGCGCATCTGCCGCGCGGCCGGCCCCTTGGGCTTCTGCCAGTTGCGCAGCGAGGGCTCGCTGGTTCGGCTGAGCCGATGGGCGGTGTCGTGTCCGTGGTTGTGTCCGTGTCGCCTTGCCATGGTGGCGCCTCTCGCTGGAGGTCTCGCGGGCGGTCAGATCCCGTGCGTCTGCAACCAGTACTCCAGCAGCGCACATTGCCAGAGCTTGCTGCCGCGCAGGGGGGTGATGTGCTCTTCGGGGTCCTCGAGCAGCGTGTCGAGGTAGTCGGGGTTGAAAATCTTCCGCTCGCGGGCGGCGGGCTGACTGAGCACGTCGCGGACGCGGTCGAGGTATTCGCCGCGCAGATACTTGAGCGCCGGCACGGGGAAGTAGCCCTTGGGCCGATCGATCACGGCCGAGGGGATCACCTCCCGCGCCGCCTCCTTGAGGACGTGCTTGCCGCCGTTTTTCATCTTGTATTTCGCGGGGATGCGCCCGGCGAACTCGACCAGCTCGTGGTCGAGAAACGGCACGCGCGCCTCGAGCCCCCAGGCCATCGTCATGTTGTCCACGCGCTTGACCGGGTCGTCGATGAGCAGCATCGTCGTGTCGAAGCGCAGCGCCTTGTCGATCGGCGCATCCGCGCCGGGCCGGGCGAAGTGCTTCTCGATCAGTTTCCGGGTGTAGTTTTCGCCGGCGAAGTGCGGATTGACCGCGTGGAGATACTCGTCGTGGCTGCGGTCGAACACGCCGGCGGTGTAGTCGGCGAGCGCGTCGCGGCTCTTCATCAAGGGCGGGTACCAGTGGTATCCGCCGAACACCTCGTCGGCCCCCTGCCCGCTCTGGACCACCTTGACGCGCCGCGAGACCTGCTCGCTGAGCAGGTAGAACCCGATGCAGTCGTGGCTGACCATCGGTTCGCTCATCGCCCGGATCGCGTCCTCGAGGTTGTCCAGCGTTCGCTTCGCGTCGACGCGGATCTTGTGGTGCCTCGTCGCGAAGCGGTCGGCGATGACGTCGGAATACCTGAACTCGTCGCCCTCCTCGCCGCCGACGCTTCCGAAGCCGACCGAGAAGGTCTCGAGATCCTGCTGCCCCGCATCGGCGAGCAAGCCGACGACCAGGCTCGAGTCCAGCCCGCCCGAGAGCAGCACCCCCACCGGCACATCGGCGAGCATGCGGCGGTTGATCGCCTCGCCCAGCTCGTGCAGCAGACGGCGTTTCCAGTCCTCCAGGCTGTATTTCGCCATCTCGGGGTCGGGATTGAACACGGGCTCCCAGTAGCGGCGCAGGTTGCGCTGGCCGTCGGGCTCGACCATCATCGTGCAGGCCGGGGGGAGCTTGCGCACGCCCTTGAGGATGGTATGCGGCGCGGGGACGACCGCATGCAGCGTCATGTAGTGGTGCAGCGCGACCGGGTCGATGGCCCGATCGATCCCCCCGCCCGCGATGAGGGCCGGCAGCGAGCTGGCGAAGCGCAGCCCGCGGGACGTCTCGGCGTAGTAGAGCGGCTTGATGCCCAGACGGTCGCGGGCGAAGAAGGCCTTGCCCGAGTCGCGCTCGCAGATGACGAAGGCGAACATGCCGTTGAAGTGCTCGACGCACTTGTCGCCCCAGGCGTGGTACGCCTTGAGCACGACCTCGGTGTCGCAGTGGGAGAAGAACTGGTAGCCCCTGCCCTCGAGCTGCTTGCGCAGGTCCGGGTAGTTGTAGATCAGCCCGTTGAAAACGATCATGAGCCCGAGATGGGAGTCGATCATCGGCTGGTGCCCCGCCTCGGAAAGGTCGAGGATCTTGAGGCGCCGATGCCCCAGCGCCGCGTTGCCGTGCCAGTAGAGCCCCCCGCCGTCGGGGCCGCGGTCGGACATGCGCTCGGCCATCGCGGCCACCTCGGCCGTGGCGGCCTGATGGCCATCACTCAGCAGTTCTCCACAGATTCCACACACGGGCAGTTGCTTCCTTTCACGCGGGTTGCCGGTCGGCCCGGCCCGCCCGGCAGCGGGTGAGCCGGCGGCCGACATCGTGGTTGGGTCCGGTGCTCATCGAACGTCCGTTCACGCGGCGTCGAAGGACGACGGCCCCCGCCGGCTCGCGTCGCCGGCGGTCTGCATCATGGCGGCGAGGCGCTCGAGGGAGGCGAGAATCAGGTGCTGCTCCCAGTCGGCGAGTTCGCTGAAGCGCTCGGCGAAGGCGTCGCTCATCGCCGGCGGCGCCTCGTCCAGCAGCGATCGGCCGCGGGGGGTGGGCTGCACCACGACCCGCCGACGGTCCGCCTCGCTTCGCCGACGCCGAACGAGCCCCCGGCGTTCCAGGCGGTCGAGAATGCCGCTGATCGTCGCCTGGCTGACGCTGATCGACGCGGCGAGATCCCCCGCGCCGAGCCCCCCCGCCCGGTCCAGCTCGCGAAGCACGAGCAGTTGCGGACCGCTCAGCCCGCACTGCTGCACCATCTGACGCGAGTGCACCTCGGCCTCGCGCATGATCCGCCTCAGGGCGGCGAGCACCTGCTCCGCCCGCGGCTCGGCAGCACCATCTTCGGGGCGATCATCCATGACACGACTTTCCTTCGTGTACGAACGATTCTAACGGCCGCGCCCGGACAGACACCGCAGCACCGGCCTGAATCGGGCATCGGGGAATCCCGCAGGACGCCGGGGGCGAAGCTCGCCGCCCCCGCGCGCGAAAAACCCGGGCCGCGCGGGCCCGGGCTGGCGGATTGGATGCGATATTTCGGACCCGTTACGCAGCGGCGGGCAGGTCCCGGCGGCGGAGCAGGTCACCCAGGGCCGGCGCGGGGCCGGTGAGCACGGCGTCGCAGGCCGCCAGCGTCCGCCGGGCCGAGCCCACGGGCCAGAACCACCACCGGCGGCGCATCGCAGCGTGCCCCGACAGGCTCGACGACTCGCCGAGGTCGAGCAGGCGAAGCTCCGCCCCGACCCGCCCGGCCAGCATGGCCGTCTCGAGACTGGTCGCCAGCGTGGTGTGGAAGTCGGTCATCCCCTGCCAGGCGGCGATCGTCCCCGCGAGGCGCGCCCGCCGCCGGAAGCCGGGACCGCCCGGCGCAAGCTCCAGACGCTCGGCATGCGCGGCGAGACTCTTCCACTGGCCGAGATGGATCGGCCGATCCGCGGCGGCGACAAGCCAGACGCGGTGCGACTCGCTGGCGGTCACCAGCAGATCCCACGCCCGACGGCTGGCGCCGTCGCCCCGGCGGTCCGGCAGGCAGCGGCTGATCAGCAGCAGTGCGGGGACATCGAAAGACGGGCTGGCAATGGTTTCGGACATGAAAAACTACTTTCCACAGCAGGCCGGCAGCGCCCCCGGGAACGGGCCTCAGCCCGCACGCCGGCGGTCAGGGTGATAGCGGTAGCGATAGCGATACCCGTAGCGGTAGTCGTAGCGGTGCCCCAGCGGCTCGTGGTCGGTCGCGATGACCCCGCCAAGCTCGACCTGGTAGGCGTGCAGCGTCCGCACCGCCTGCTCGACCAGCGGCCGGGGCGTGCGGTTCATCCGCACCGCGAGCAGCACCTCGTCACTGATCGCGCCGAGAATGCCGGCGTCAGCCAGCTCGAGCACCGGGGGCGTGTCGATGATGACGTGGTCGAAGCGCTTGCGCAGCGCCCGAACCAGCCGGGCCATCCGCTGCCCCGAGAGAAGCTGCACGGCCTGGTCGCCGGCGCGGCCGCCCGCGGCGAGCACGCTCAGCCCGCTCGGGCCGACCTGCCGCACCGCGTCGCGCAGATGCGCTTCCTTGCGGAGCACCTGGACCAGACCCGGGCCTTCGTCGAACTGGAGCAGCGCGTCGAACGTCGGCAGCCGAAGGTCGGCCTCGATCACCAGCGTGCGGCGGTTGCGCAGCTCGGCGAGGCTGAAGCCGAGGTTGAGGCTGGTGATCGTCTTGCCCTCCTGCGGCGTGGCGCTGGTGAGCGTGTGCACGAGGTGCCGGCTCTGACTGGCGCGAGCGAGCAGCGTGGTGCGGATCGCCCGGTATTCCTCGGCCGCGAGGCAGCCGGGGTCGCACAGCATGACAATGCGGTCATCCACCTCCGGCCGGGCCGGCGGCTGCGCATCGGCGACCGGTCCGGCGGCGGACTGATCGGGTCGGAACAGCTTCATCAGAACGGCTCCTTCTGCTCGTGATCGCTCGGCTCGTTGCCGGTGAGGTCGAGGCTCGCCAGCGCCGCCACGGGCGACTTGCCCCCCTTCAGCACGGCCGAGACCTCGCTGCCGACCCGCCCCATCGCGTCGGGACGACGCAGGTCGAGGTAGAGCCCGCCCAGCAGCAGCAGGATGATGCTGCCCATCACGAGCGCCCCGGCAGGGTAGAACGTGGCGTGACGCAGCTTCCGCAGCAGGCGGTAGCGGTGCGTCACCAGTTCGCTGACCGTGCCCAGCAGCGGCAGGTTGGCCATCTCGGCCACGTCCTCGCCGCGGTGGAAGGACTGGTCGCCGCGCTGGGCGAAAAAGATCCCCAGCGTGCCCGCCGCACCACCCACCAAAAGCGCCGCCGCCAGAAGCTGGGCGAGGTCCGGCGACACCGGCTGCTTCGCGGGCGTCGCCCGCTGAATGAAGCTCATCTGGATGCCGCGGTTGCCCGCCTCGGCCGTCCGCGCAAGCTGCACCCGGCGAAGATTCTCTTCCCAGAAAGCGAGCTGGCGGTGCGCGTCGTCCATCTCCCGGCGAAGCCGCTGATACCGGCTGCGCACCGGGAACATCCGCTCCGCCTCCGTGCGAAGCTGCTCGACCTGCGCCTCCAGCGACGCCGCCTGACGGGCCAGGCCCTGCTGGTCCGTGTCGATCTCGGTCAAACTCAGCTCCAGGCTCGCCCGGCGGGGATTCTCGCTCAGATGCGTCTGCGTGACGACCTGCTCATCCGTCTGCTCGAGCTCGGCCTGGACCTGCTCGATCTGCTTGCGCACCGCCTGAACGTCCGGGTGCTTCCGCGTCATCTTCTGCACGCTGACGAGCTCGCGAAGCTCGCCCTCGAGCGCTCGCTGACGCTGCTCGAGCTCGTCGATGCGCGGATTCCGCCCGCGCACCAGCGTCGGGGTCGACTCCGGGGTCTCCTTCAGCCGCTCGCGCAGCGCCTCGGCGCGCATGGTCATCGCGTCGCGCTCGGCCCGGAGCTCGGTCAGGCGGTTTTCCGCCTCGGCGAGCCGAAGCTGCACGTTGGCCGGGTTGTCCGGCAGAAGCTCGGCGTGGGCGACCTCGAACTGGAGCAACTCGCCCTCGATCTTCGCGATGCGGCTGCGCCAGCTCTCGACCTCGCTTTCAAAGAAACTGGCCGACTCGGCGAGCCGGCGGTCCATCGCCGAGCGGGTGCGGTCGATGTACTGCTGGACCAGGGCGTTGACAGCGAGAGACGCGACCTTCGGGTTCGTGCCCACGTACTCGAGGCGCAGACGGTCGAACTCGCGGCTGGCGATGTCCCAGTGCACGATCAGGCCCCGGGACAGCTCCGCGCGGAGCTGGTCCGGGTCGATCCGGTCGGGCAGCAGGCCGAGCTGGATGAGGTCCGGGCGGATCTCCTCCACCGCCGCCGCGATGGCGGGGTCGCTGGTGAGCTCCTCGACGATCGCGCCGCGGGGGTCCTGGAAGGACTGGGTCGCCCCGCGATGGGTGATCTCGGTGAGCACCATGTCGGTGCGCCGCTCGAGGATGGCCTGCGCCTGGTAGCGCCGGGGCAGCACGTAGCCGGCGGTGAGCACGCACGCGACCGCCAGGAAGGCGGGCATGATGAACCGCCAGCGGTGGTGCAGCAGAAGCTGCCACAGGTCGGCGAGTGTCTTGGTGGAATCAGTGGACCGGTTCATGATATGGACTCGCAGCTATGAGCTAGCGGTAATCTCCCGATCGCCCGTAGCGGGTGCCGGCGACGTCGGACTCGATGTCGCCGGGGCCGTGCACGACGCGGGTGGCCGGCTGAATGGGAAGCAGGAGCTGGTTGAGCGCCAGCCCGACCGAGGCCAGGCCGTTGGGCGGCACGAAGACGATGTCCCCTTCCTCAAGGACGACGTCGAGGTCCGTTTCGCCGCGCTGGATCATTTTGTCCAGGTCGATCGTCAGCCGGGCCGGCTCCTCGCCCTCCTGGCCGGGCCGAAGCACGTGGATCGCCGCCGGATTCGCCAGCCGCGTCGGCTGCGCGTTGGCGAGGGTTTCCAGGACGGTGTTCGCCCCGTCGTAGGGATAAGCCCCGGCCATGGCGACCTCGCCGAACACGTAGATCTTCTTGCTCGCATAGCGGGCGACGTGCACGCTGACCGTCGCGTGCTCGTAGTACTCCTGCGCGAGCCCCTCGAGTTCGTCAGCGACCTCCTCGCAGGTGCGGCCGGCCACGAAGACGCTGCCCAGCAGCGGCAGGGTCACGTAGCCGTCGGGACGGACGATCTCGGTGTGGCCGTCGACCTCCCCCACCTCCCGCGAGCGGAAGCGGATCACGTCGGGCGGCGCCAGGCGATACTCCGTCGCCGTCACGATCGGCCGCGGCTCGCGGACGAAGGCGTCGAGGTCACCGTAGTGCGGCTGCCCGGCACAGCCGACGAGCACGAGGCCCGCCAGCGCCAGCAGCGTCGCCAGGCAGCAGCCGACGGCAGCGGTCGCGGCGGATCCGGACTGGGTATTGGTGGACATGCCAGTCGCTCCTCAGCAGGCAGAATGGTCCCAGAGACGCGGCAGAGTCAGGCCGAGCAGGCGCAGGTCGCCCAGCACGCTGGGCTGACGCAGGTATCGCAGGTCGGCGGCGAGCTTGCGGCGGATGCCGGCGAGATCGTTGCTGTAACCGCAACTCACCTGCGCCAGACCCGTCAGCCCGGGCCGGCCTGCAAGACGGCGCTCCATGCTCGGAAGCCGCTCGCGGAACCGTTCAAATATCTCCGGCCGCTCCGGCCGGGGACCCACCAGACTCATCTGCCCCAGCAGCACGTTGAACAGCTGCGGCAGCTCGTCGAGGTGACTCTTTCTCATCCATCGACACCCCGGCACGATGCGCGGATCGCCCTTCTGAGCGAACTGCGCCCCGTGCCGCTCGGCGTCGAGGCTCATCGTGCGAAACTTGTACAGGCGGAACAGCCAGCCGCGATGCCCCACCCGCCACTGGCGGTAGAACACCGGCCCGCCGTCGACGCACCTGATCCACACCGCACACGCCAGCATGACCGGGCCCGCCAGGACGAGGCCGGCGAGAGCGCCGGCAAGGTCCAGGCTGCGCTTGGCCAGCCGAAAGCCGATCGAGACCTGACGCGGGTCGCGGCCTGCGGGGTCCCCACCGCCGCGAAGTGGACGAATTGTGGTCGGGCTCTGGCCCATCGCTTCTGCTCCCTGGCCCGGAATTTCTCCAGACCATTGGCTCTCATCGTCGGTTGAACGGGGCCACTTGAGTCGGTTATGCCTGCTGGGGCGGCTGGTGGTGCTGGGGCGAACAGACGGGCTGTGTTCGCGAGGCAAGGAAAACCGGCCGTACCGACGCGCACGAATGGGCGGAGCCTGCTAAAATGCGATTCAGCAAGCAGCGAGCGCCTGTAGCTCAATTGGATAGAGCATCGGTCTTCGGAACCGAGGGTTGGGGGTTCGAGTCCTCCCGGGCGCGTTTCATTTTCTTTTCGCAGCCGCCGCGAAACCCGCCGCACAGCGTCCCATAACCGCGTTTTCCGTGGCGATCGGTGCGCCCGAGCCGCCCCCGCCGCCGTCCTGCCCGCGGCCGATATCGGCGACTCATGCATGATCCGAGCACCCCGGCACCCTTGCCCGGTCCCGTCCGCCACTCAGTCCACCTCGCGCCGAAGCGGCCTCGGCCCGTGCCAATAGGCGCCGATGTCGTTGCGCGAGCCGTCGGGGTCCGCGTACCGCTCGGCCGGGTGACCGGCGTCGACGGCGGGCGAGTCGGGCTGGAGGCGGAAATCGCCTGCTTCCGGGGCCTTGAACATCGCTTCGCCGAGGATCGAACCCTCGCCGCGGACGACGCGGGCGCTGTCGATGTCGCCGGTTATCTCCATACTGGAAATGAGGTTGTGGTCGATCTCGATGTGCTGCTCGGCGAGGTCCTGCCCGGCGACGCCGATCTGAAACAGCTTGTTCCCCACGGCGATATTGTTCCGCACCACCGTGTCGAACGTCTGCATGCCTTCGATGAAGATGCCGTATCCGCCGTTATTGGCGAAGGTGTTGTTGGTGATGTGGAGGTTCTCCTTGAGCGCCCGGCCGCGGGTTTCGCCGAAGTCGGTGATGGTCAGGCCGTGGGCGAGGTTGTCGTACGCCAGGTTGTGGTGGAAGCGGATGCGGCGCCCGCCCGAGCCGCCTTCGGTGGAGAGCTTGAACCCGCCGTAGGAGTCGTGGTTGACGTTGTGGTCGATCTCGAGATCGAACATGTCGTGGTTCCACGAGTCCATGTAGATGCTGCCGGTGTGGTGGACGTAGTTGTGGTGGATGCGTCCGCGGCGGACGGGTCCCTTGCAGTCGATCGACTCCTTGTCGCCGTAGGCGATGAGGTTGTAGGCGTATTCGAAGTCGCTGATGCCGCCTGCGTCGAGGCACTCGTCTCCGCCGCGCTTGTCGCGGCCGAGCAGTTCCTGGTTGGCGGCCCGGGCGCAGGTGGAATAGAGCTGGTTGCCGATGGCGCGGACGTGGTGGGTGCTTTCGGGCGGGTCTTCGCCGCGCCACGCCCCGATGCCGGAGTTGGCGGTGTAGTAGACGGTGTTGTAGAGGAAGTCGAGGTGATGGGCTGCGCTCTTGCTGGCGATGCCTTCGCAGGGCGAGGTCGTCACGGTGAGGTTCTTGAAGCGGATGTAGCTGTTGCCCTCGGAGTGGACGACGCCCGTGCGGATGACGTCGCCGATGGGCACGGCCCGGCCGTTGATGATCGGCGTCTCGCCCGGCCAGCCGACCAGCGAGATCCACGCCCCCGGCTCACCCGAGCGGACGGGCTGAATGACTTCGGTCGGACGATACGTGCCGCCCCGGAAGTAGAGCACGTCGCCCGGCTGGAGCTTCGCCGCGGCCTTGGCGGGCGATTTCCAGGGCGCGTCGAACGTGCCGGGGTTGTCGTCGCTGCCCTCGGGTGAGACGAACCAGGCGTCGCCCCGGCTGGGCCTTTCGATCGCGGTGACGCCGAGCACGACCGCGAAATCGTCATGATTGGGGCTGGCGACGACGTCGAGCGACTCGATCGCCTTGTCGGGGTAGGGATTGGGCCAGTGCATGGCGTAGACGACCATGTGCCGCGCGCCCGGCGTGTCGGGCACCGCCTCCCAGGCGATGTCCGCCCACGCCAGCGGACGCAGAAAACCCTCCAGCGGCCGCCAGGTGACGCGCATGCCCCGCTGAATGCCCTCGTTCCAGCGCACCGGGATCTCCACCCGGCTGCCGTCCTCGTAGCGGACCACGTAGGTCAGCATCGTCGGCCCCGGCTCGGGCAGCTTCCGGTCCGCGATCGCCTGCTGCTCGCGCTCGAACCAGTCCAGCACCCCCTGCCCCGGCGCGGCCGTGTGAAGAAACGCGAGCGTGTCCGCCTTGCGGCCGACCGGAATATCGCGGACGACCTCGTCCGCCCCCCGGCCGAGGATGATCATCCCGTGCGAACTTTCAGGTACCTGCCAGCGGATGCCCGCCAGCACCTGCTCCCCGCGAGGAAGCCCCGCGAAAGGCGGGTCGCCGAAGTGCCAGTCCGCCTCGCCGTCGGGGATGGGAATCGGCGTCTGCACCGCGTCCGACCAGTCGCGCGGATCGTCCGCCGTCGGGTTTGCCAGGGCAGAGCCGGTGAGCCCGGCCGCAAGGAGAAGTGCGATCGACATGAACATCCGGCACATAAAAGGCTCCTTCTTCAAATGCAGCCCCGGACGACGGGAACCTCCAATATGACAGGCCATCGACCGCTGACAAGGGGCAGGTCCCGGTTCCGCGGCTCGCCCGCCATCTTTCCCGTCCGACTGCGCAAGGCCGCCATCATACTGCGCACAAGTGCTTCCCCCCAAGCCGGAGCAGAGCGCACCGCCGCCGCGGGCAGGGGGAAAAGAAGCGCCCCGGACACCGCGCTTGCCCCCATGAAAAAGGGCCGCCCCGAAAGGCGGCCCTGGTGAACGCGTTGTCGCGACTCGTCACGCCTGGGGCGGCTGGCCGAGTTGGAAGACCTCGACCTGCTTCTCCGCGGCGTCGAACTCGTAGTGGTCGGCGTTCTTCGCCAGCAGCTTCTGCTCGAGCGCCTCGTAGAGGTCGACCTTCTCGGGCAAACGCAGCACCTTCCGCCCGGCTCCGTTCACGCAGAACGTCACGTAGCGGGCGTTGGCGTAGATGATGTCCGGCGTGTCGCTGTACAGGTGCACGCCGGCGTCGCGGAAAATATTCATCATCAGCTCCGGGCTCGGGCACGGGCCGGCGAGGTAGACGCTCTTCATGTTGCCCACCTGCTTGACCGCGAAGCCCGGCTCCCGCGCCCCGCGAAGCGTGCCCAGCGGCGTCGCGTCGGGGTCGTCGACGACGAAGAACGGGCTGAACTTGTAGTCCGCCCGGTCCTTGAGTTTCCAGTCCAGCCACTCCTGCTTCGCCTGGAACCACTCGGGCGAGAGGTCCGAGCCGAAACTCGCCTCGTTTTCCAGCCCCTGCGTCAGCGGGTGGTCGAAGCGGCCAATGTCCACCTGCAGATAGTCGCGCAGGTCCCGCTTGGCGAAGCGGATGCCGGTGGCGGCTTCCATGTTCTCCACACCCGTGCCGCTGTCGCTGGCGTAGCCCGGGGCGTAGAACCAGACGGCCGTGGCGCCGATGCGGTCGAGCTTCTCGCGGATCGCCTGGCGCTGCCGCTCGGACAGGTAGCTCGCGTCGGGGAAGATGTAGACCTTGTAGTCGCGGTCCACGGTCTCGAAGTCCTCGAGCAGGTAGTCGTGGAACGGCGCGCCGGTGTAGCAGAGGAAATAGTTGCGGAACGCCTGGTCGAACAGCGTCGCGTAGGCCGGGTGGAACGCCCGGTAGTAGGCGCTCTCGCGACTGGTGAACAGCGCCACCTCGGCGTTGCGCTCGGGCAGCTCGGCGTGGTTGGCGTCGGCAATGTCGCGCAGCTTGACGATCGTGTCCTGCACGCCCTCGTCGATGAACCCGAGCTCGCGGTACTCGACCGTGCCGGTGCGCCCGCGCCAGGCGGGGACGTTCATCTCGTAGTAGTAGTGGTAGGCGTTGCGCATCATCGCGTTGGCCACGTCGCGCTTGAGCACCTGGTCGCTCTCCCACGGCGTGGCCGCGTTGCCGGGGTCCATCGTGTGGACGTGGGTCTTCGTGTCGATCTGCGTCGCGAAGACCTTGCCGTGGGCGATGACCGAGTCGGGCGAGAGCTGGGAGTAGTGGGGCCCGCCCAGGCAGCGGTTGTAGTAGTCGTAGGGGCTGTGGAGCATGTCCACGTCGTCGGACTCGAGCACGCTGGAAAGGTCCCAGTGGCTGGAGTGGGCCGGGGACATCTGCCCCATCACGTAGCAGTACGTGTAGCCGAACATGAGGCTGACGAACTTCTTGCGGTTCGACGCCTCCTTCACCGCGCCGGCGTGGCGGAGGACCATGTTCGAGACGCTCTGGTTGAAGAACCGCAGGTAGTCCGCTGCCCAACTGCCGAAGATCTCGTGGCGGTCGAACACGCCGCCGAGCCCCTGGGCCTCGTAGTCCCGCATGCGGGGGATCTCGGCCGTCTCGAAGCTGGCTTTGGGATCTTTCCAGGCGTCGCGGAGCTTTTCGACGTCGCCGCCGTAGTAGTCGCGCAGCCAGTCGCGGAAGCGCTGGACGTTGGACTCGTTGTAGTCTGAATGCAGGCCGCCGAGCAGCCACTCGTTGGTGAAGTAGATCGGGTTGTAGCCGGCGACCGCGTCGGCGTAGGGGCCGCTTTCAAAGTGCTCGACGAAGCGGCGGACCGCCTCGGTCGAGTCCTCCAGCCAGACGGGCGAGCTGGGCGAGGCGATGTTCGTCCGCTTGCCGCTTTCCAGCAGCACCATCTCGCCGGGGTAGCGGAGCTGCCACTGGTACGGCACCCGGCCGCCGAGGAAGAGGTTGAACCGGGAATCGGGCTTCTTCTGCAGAAGCTGGTCGAGCAGGATGTCGAACTGGGTGTAGTCGTAGCCGTCCAGGCCGTCCCAGCACCAGCCGAAGGTGTCCAGCTCGCCGATCTGCACGTAGAACAGGTTGTAGTCCGGCCGAAAGAACTGGTCGAGCTTCTCAACCGCCCAGTAGTTGGGCTGCATGAGTCGGCCGAAGCCCGGGCTGGGGCGACTGCCGTCCAGGCTCAGCTCCGGGCTGCCGTTACGGATCTTGCGGGTCACTTCCATGATGATTCGTACCTGTGTGTGATTCGGGGGTGTCGCGGATGCCCGGGGTTCAGCTCGCGTAGTGCCAGAGGTGGACCTCGCCGGCGCTGGCGTCGAACGTGTGGCGGCTGACACCCTCGGCAAGCACCTTGCCGTCCAGGGCGTCGGTCAGCGTCGCCTGGGCGGGCAGCTCGACGGTCTTCTTTCCGCTGGTCGTTGCGGCGAAGACGATCGTGTCGCTGCTGGCGAAGAGCCGATCCCCCGCCGCCGTCCATCGGCGAACGCCCGCGCCGTCGAGGAACGAGCCGAGCTCCTCCAGGGTGACCCGCTCCCGGCCGACGGTCGCGAAGAAGGCCTTCTCACGCGACGCCTTGACCTTCTCCCAGTCGCGGCCGGCCATGTCGGGGCAGTCGATGAAGATCCACGCCCGGTAGCGGTCGGCGACCGCCTGGAAATCGCTGAGGTGGTACTCGTCGAACGGCAGGCCGATTCGGCTGAGCACCTCGCTTCGGAAATCCTCGATGAGCATCCGCCCGAAGCGCGTTTCCATCGCCCGCTGGTAGCTGCCGCGCGGCGAGATGAACACCGCCAGCTCCGAGACCGACTCGGCCGGGGTCTCCATCCGCTCGGCGTGCCACCGGCGCAGCGTTTCGAGGTGGCGGCTCACCGCGTCCGACTCGTAAGGCAGCGGCACGGTCTGCTCGCGGGCGTCGCGCATGCTGCCTTTGCCCTGACGCGGCTCGGCGACGACGAGCGAGCTGCCCTTGACGGCCGCGTACCCCGCGCCGAGCGTCGCCTCGGCGATCTGGTCGGCGTCGCTGATTTCGCCGAGGTTCAAAAGCTCGAGCACGTGCACGTGCCGCGTCCCGCTGAGCCGAACGGAGTCCAGCGCGTGCTGGGAGAGCGGGTTGCGGTTCTCCATCCGTGTGACCGGGGCGGACATCACCGCGTCCACCGCGTCCGAGCCGAGCAGCATCTCGGGTTCGTTGTGGCCCGAGCCCTGGGGCGAGACGTTCTGGTTGGGCCAGCCGAACACGTAGCCGTGCGGCAGGATGACCTGCTTGTCCGGAGCCGCCTGCTTGAGCGCCTCACACCACGCCAGCGCCAGCTTCGCGTTAAGCCGGTTGTAGCAGGCGAAATAGTCCTGCACCGCCTGCGTGGGCGAGCGGACCTCGATTCGGCTGGGCAGTTCGGCCTGGTCGATTCGGGCGTTGGTGCTGTTCCAGGCGTCCTGGAGCGCCTCGTCGCTGCCGTAGCGGTCGTGGAGGAACGCGCGGTACGCCTCGAGCATCGGCTGGGAAAAGTCGCCCTCGACGGGGTCGTAGGTGCGCTTGGGGACCTCGTGGTCGGGGATGTTGACGAAGGTTTCGCCCGCACCGCGCCAGTTCAGGCCGGTCGAGTAGGGAATGAACCCGAGCACGCGGTCCTGCCACCGCCCCTGCGAAAAGTGGTGGGCGAACCGGCTCGCCGCCTCGCTGGAGTCGCGGCGCCAGAGTTTCGAGCCCAGCGACGGCTGCTGCATCCGCTCGCCGAGGTGGTAGAGGGCGAGCTGGTCCTTGTGGTCGTAGCCCCAGTAGTAGGGCGCGCCGTGCAGCGAGCCGAAGCGGAGCAGGAAGCGCAGATCCGGGTTCGCCTTGAGCAGCGACTCGAGCAGCGCTTCGTACTGGCGGTAGTCGTAGCCCTGTCGGCCGTCCCAGCCGAAGGCGTAGGGGCAGGCGTTGGGCCAGCTCACGATGGCGACGTCGACGCCGGTGTCCTTGAGCGCCCGCAGGCGGTCCTGGGCGTCGGTGGCGGTGTCGTAATCGAGGCCGGCCGCGAGCGTCCAGGCCGCCGCACCGAGTTGTTTGCCGGGGGGCGCCGCAGCGGGAGAAGAGACGGTTGTATTCATGTCGGTCACACCCAATCCGTAGTAACTGCCTTGAAGCCTGAGCGAGCCGCCCACGCCGCTGGGCGTCCCAGCCTCCCCCGCCCGGGCTCATCTCACCCTCGATCGTGGCGGCCAGGGCCATTCTAGTGTCTCGCTGTGCGCGCGCCCAAAGCGGCCGCGGCCGCCCGATCTCAAGGGGCCGCGCCCCTGGCGACAGCCGAACGCGGGCGAAGCTCAGAGCAGCCCGAGCTGGCGGGGCAGCCAGAGCGAGAGGGGTGGCCAGTAGGTGATCACCAGCAGCGACACCACCATGGCGATGTAGAACGGGATCATCGAGGGCGTCACGTCGGCGATCGTCGTCTTGCCCACGCCGCAGCCGACGAAGAGGCACGTCCCCACCGGCGGCGTACACAGGCCGATGCAGAGATTCGCGATCAGCAGCATGCCGAAGTGCACCGGGTCGAGCCCGAGCTGCACGGCCACGGGCAGGAGGATCGGCGTGAAGATCAGCACGGCCGGCGTCATGTCCATGAACGTGCCGACCAGCAGCAGCATGATGTTGATGATCAGCAGGATGACGATCGGGTTGTCGGAAAGGCTCAGCAGGAAGGCGCTGACGTCCTGCGGCACCTGCTCGTAGGTCAGGACCCAGCTCATCGCCTGGCTCGTGCCCACGAGCAGCATGACGATCGCCGTCGTCTTGCCCGACTCCAGCAGCACGGCAGGCAGGTCGCGGAGCTTGACCTCCCGGTAGAACACGACCGTGAGCAGAAAGGCGTAGGCGACCGCGATCGCTGCCGCCTCGGTCGCGGTGAACCAGCCCCAGAGGATGCCCCCGAGCACGATCACGACCAGCAGCAGCGACGGCGCCGCGTCGACGAAGGTCTTCGCGACGCGCTTGAGCGACGTCGCCTCCGAGCCGCCGTAGCCGCGCACCCGGCTGATGATGAAGCAGACCGCCATGATCGAGAGCCCGACGAGGATGCCGGGCAGGATGCCGGCCATGAACATGGCGCCGACCGACACGCCGCCGCCCGCAACGACGGCGTAGACGATCATGACGTTGCTGGGCGGGATGAGCAGCCCGGTCGTGGCGGCGGTGGTGGTCACGGCGACGTTGAAGTTCTTGCCGTAGCCGCGCTTGTTCATCTCCGGGATCATGAACCCGCCGGTCGCGGAGACGGCCGCCGTCGCCGAGCCCGAGATCGAGCCGAAAAGCATGCAGGTCAGCGTGTTGACGTAGCCCAGCCCGCCGGTGAGCCAGCCCAGGGTCGCCCCGGCGAAGGCGATCAGCCGGTGCGCCATGCCCCCCCGCCCCATGAGCACGCCGGCGAGGATGAAAAACGGAATCGCCAGGAGCGCGAAGGTCTGAATGCCCTCGCTCATCCGCTGGGCGACGATCTGCCCCTCATTGGCGGAAAAGCCCACGGCGAAGATGGCGAGCAGCGACGCCATCCCGATGCTGAACGCCACGGGGACGTTCATCAGCAGAAACACGACAAAGCTGACGGTCAGGATCAGAAGCGGCGTGTCCACGAACAATCCTTTCACTGCCGGTTGGCGTCGGCGGGCGCCGACTCGACGAGCTTTTCCTCGGCGGGCGGCACCTGCCCGGTGCCCTTCTCAGCACTGTCCGCCCCCGCCTTGCGGCGCTCGCCACGCAGCACCTCGATGATCTGCTCAAGGCAGAGGATGACGAAAAAGACGCCGCTGATGGGCAGTGCCAGGTACACCATGCCCATGGTCAGCCCGATCACGCCGTGCAGTTCCGGCGCCCGCTGGCCCCACTGCTGGCCCACCAGCGCACTGCCGCCGATGATCAGCACGAAGATGGAAAAGGCGCCCACCACGAGGTTGATGAGCACCTCGATCACCTGCTGAGCCAGCGAGGGGAGCTTGCTGACGAAGTAGTCCACCCCGAGGTGGCCGCGCTCGGCGTACACCACGCACGCCCCGAGCAGCGACACCCAGACCAGCAGATACTCCGCGAGGCTCTGGGTCCACGTGCTCCGCCAGGCCACGTAACGCGTGAACACCTGCCAGAGCACGTCGATCACCAGCAGGGCCATCAACACGATGACCACCCACTTGAGGCCTCCGAGCAGGGCCCGGCGGACCGCCAGCACTGCGGCTGTCATCACTGAACTTCCTTGATCCGCTGGATCAGCTCGCCCATCTCCGTACCTTCGTTTTCATCGAGCATCGGCTGCACGGCCTGCTCGAACGGCGCCTTCTCGGGCCGGATGATCTCGAGCCCCTCGGACTCCATCGCCGCGATCGCCTCCTCCGACGCCTCGGCCCACAGCTCACGCTGGTAATCCGAGGATTCCCGCGCCGCCTCGCGGAGCCACTGCTGCTGCTCGGACGAAAGCTGGTCCCAGGTCGTCTTGCCGATCAGCAGCACGTCCGGCACGCGGGTATGCTCGTCCAGCGAGTAGTACTCCGACACCTCGAACTGGCGGCTCTTGAACAGGCTCGGCGGGTTGTTCTCCGCGCCGTCCACGCCGCCGGTCTGCAGCGTGCTGTAAAGCTCGCCCCAGTCCACCGCAACCGGCTGGCCGCCGAGCACCTCGACCATCTGCTTCGCGGTCGGGCTCGACTGGACGCGGATCTTCCGCTTCTCGAGATCCTCCGGCGTCCGGATCGGCGTCTTGCGGGTGTAGAAGCTGCGCGCCCCGGCGTCATACCAGCACAGCGCGACCAGGCGCTGCTCGGCGATGCTCGCCTCGAGCTCGTCGCCAACCTCACCGTTCAGCACGGCAAAGAGGTGGTCCGAGCTGCGGAAGATGTAAGGCTGGCCCAGGACCGAGAGCTGGGGCACGAACGACTCCAGCACGGCCGAGGACACCTTGGTCATGTCCATCATCCCGCCCTGGAGCTGCTCGACCACCGCCGACTCGGAACCCATCACCTCGCCGGGGATGATCTGAAGCTCGAGCTGGCCGCCCGACTTCTCCGCGGCGAGCTCAGCCATCCGCTCCATGGCGATGTGGACCGGGTGGTCCGTCGGCAGGCTGTGCGCCAGCTTGAGCGTCTGCGCCTGACTGCCCGAAGCCGCTCCCTCGCCGCAGCCGGCGGTGAACAGCACAAGACCCGCCGCCACCAGGATCAGCGGGACGATCGCGACGAACGTGGAAATCCGTTTGCTATGCATGAATCAGCCCTCTCGCAGACCGGCCGCAGATGGGACCGGAGGGTGCGTCCGTCGGCGAAAGAGCCTCGCCGGCCGGACCTCTCGTCGGCAGGGCGCGACCGGACGCCGCCCCGCTCCATTGGAAGTGACGCCCATCCTACTGCAACCCCGCGGCGTCCACAACAGCAAAAACCGCCGGCCCCTCGAGAGAGGCCGGCGGCCGAAAGATTCTGCAAGCTGGTTTCAGCTAAAGATTTGCGCCGTTGGTGCGGATGATCTCGGCGTAGTGGGCTGCCGAGTCCTTGGGGATCCGCTCGAGCGTCTGGAAGTCGACGTACACCAGCCCGAAGCGCTGGTTGTAGCCGCGCTGCCACTCGAAGTTGTCCATCAGCGACCAGTAGAAGTAGCCCTCGAACTCGATGCCCTCGTCCAGCGCCCGCTTGACGCCGCCGAGGTATTCGTCGATGAACTGGCACCGGGCCGGGTCGTGCACCTTGCCCTCCTTGTCGGGCCATTCGACGATGGGCACGCCGTTCTCGGTGATGACCAGCGGCTTGCCGTACTTCTCGTAGTAGAACCGCCCCGCCCAGTAGAGCACGTCGGGCGTGATGTCCCAGCCGTAGGTGTTGCGGGCGTTGCCCGCCTTTTCCTCGATCCGCTCGAACCCGCCGTCCTCCGTCGCCCGCACCGTGCCGCCGACGTAGATGTTGGCGCCGAAGAAGTCGGCCCCGGTGTGGATCAACTCCATGTCACCGTCTTCGATGAAGTCGAGCTGGTCGCCGATCGAGTCGAACGCTTCCCTGGGGTACTGGCCGTTGAAGACCGGCTCGTTGTACCAGGAGCTGTTCCAGAGGATCTTGTCCGGATCGCCCGTGCGGACCTCGAAGGTCGCGGCCTTGGCGGCGGCGATGTCGGCCTCGCTCTCAGTTTCGGGCCGGCAGACGTAGCCCACCGGCGCCCAGCCGACGCGGGGGGTGGCCTTGCTCGACTCGCGGATGATCTTCGCGGCCGTGCCGTGGGCCATCAGGCTGTGGTGCACGACGCGCAGGCAGTCGGTCGCCGAGAGCTTGAGCCCCGGCGCGTGGGCACCGTGGTAATAGCCGTGGCCGATAAAGACCTGCGGCTCGTTGAGCGTGAACCAGTGGGTGATGCGATCCGACAGCCGATCCACGACCGTCTGCGTGTACTCGCCGAACCACTTCGGGCACTCGCGGTTGAGCCAGCCGCCCTGGTAGTGCAGCGCCAGCGGCAGGTCCCAGTGGTACAGCGTCGCCCAGGGCTGGACGCCGGCCTCGAGCAGTTCGTCGACCAGCCGGTCGTAGAACGCCAGGCCCTTCTCGTTGACCTTCCCCGTGCCCTCGGGCAGGATCCGCGGCCAGGCGATCGAGAGGCGATACGCCTTGAGCCCGATCTGCTTCATCAACGCCACGTCTTCCTGGTAGCGGTGATAGTGATCGCAGGCGACGTCGCCCGTCCGCCCGCGGAAGACCTTGCCCGGCCAGCGCACGAAGTGGTCCCAGATGGACATCCCCCGGCCGTCCTCATCGTAGGCCCCCTCCACCTGATAGGACGCCGTGGCCGAACCCCAAACGAAATTGTCAGGAAAGCTGCTCATATCGGGCAGATTACCGCCGAGCGGGCGAGGCCGCAACGCGGGGCGGCGGAGGAACCACGCAGACACGAAGGCACCGAGAAGGGCACGAAGCTCAGACCGATCGACGCCTCGACGCCCGGGCGAGTCACACACAGCCCGCATTGCCATGCTGTGTGCCCCTCCCCGCAACAGCACCGCATGGAAGTGCGCCCCCCCGGGCGCGTCACCCGCCCGGCCCGCGCAAAAGCACGCTCCGCAGCGCTCAGCGGCGAGGGGGCCTTTTCAGGCCGCCGACTCGAGCCGCGAGCGCAACGCGGAGCGTGACGCTGAACCAGGTTGTCCGAGCCGTCAGTGCGGCATGCGGAACTGCTCACACAGGTCCTTCACCTGCTGGCGAACCTGCTTCACCACCGACTCCTCGCCGCGGGCCGTGAGCACGCGGTCGATCCACTCGGCGATTTTCTCCATCTCGGCTTCCTTGAGCCCGCGCGTCGTCGTCGCCGGGGTGCCCAGACGCAGCCCGCTGGTCACCTTCGGCGGACGCGGATCGTTAGGGATGCCGTTCTTGTTGGAGATGATCCCCGCCGCCTCGAGCCACTGCTCGGCGTCGGCGCCGGTGAGGTCCTCCGCCTTGGGCTGAAGGTCCACCAGCATCAAATGGTTGTCCGTGCCGCCCGAAACGAGGCGGTAGCCGCGCTCGGTCAGGCCCTTCGCCAGCGCCTGGGCGTTGGCGACGACCTGCCTGGCGTAGTCCTTGAACTCGGGCCTGAGCGCTTCGCCGAACGCGATCGCCTTGGCGGCGATGACGTGCATCAGCGGCCCGCCCTGCGTGCCGGGGAACACTCGGCGGTTGATCATCTTCGCCAGGTCCGGGTCGCTCGTCAGGATCAGCCCGCCGCGCGGCCCGCGGAGGGTCTTGTGCGTCGTCGTGGTGACGATGTGGGCGTGCGGGAACGGCGAGGGATGCACGCCCGCGGCGACCAGGCCGGCAATGTGGGCGATGTCCGCCATCAGCGTCGCACCGACCTCGTCGGCGATCTCGCGGAACTTCGCGAAATCGATCTCGCGCGGGTAGGCCGAGTAGCCGCAGATGATCATCTTCGGCTTGTGCTCGAGGGCCTGGGCGCGAACGTGCTCGTAGTCGATCTGCTCGCTGTCGGGGTCGAGCCGATAGTCGACGATGTGGTAGAAGTGGCCCGAGAAGTTCACCTTCAGGCCGTGGCTGAGGTGGCCGCCCGAGGCGATGGGCAGGCTCAGCACCGTGTCGCCGGGCTTGAGCACGCTCATGAACGCCGCGGTGTTCGCGTTCGCGCCGGCGTGGGGCTGCACGTTGGCGAACTCGCAGCCGAACAGCTCCTTCGCCCGGTCGATGGCAAGCTGCTCGATCTGGTCGTGATATTCGCAGCCGCCGTAGTAGCGGGCGCCGGGGTAGCCCTCGGCGTATTTGTTGGTCAAAACCGTGCCCATCGCGGCCATCACCGCGGGGCTGGTGTGGTTTTCGCTGGCAATCAGCTCGAGCGTGGTCTCCTGCCGCTGCTGCTCACGGGCAATGAGCTGCCACATCTGCGGGTCCTGCTCGGCGATCTCCGGGCGCGTCACGTCGGACGTCGTGATCTCGCTCATGGCTCCTCCAGTTGTCTGAGAGAAGGAGGCATCCTAGTCGCTGCCCCCCTTTGGAGCAAAGGCTCCGCTGACCGCGCCGGCCCGTTTCCTCCGACCGGCACGAGCACCCACCGCTCGCCGTCCGCCGCGGCCGGGGAGTCCTCGACGTACACCCCCCGCCTCCCGGACGATAGCCGGCCCCGTCCCCGCCACGGTCAGCAGCAGGGCCAGCACCAGCCACCGAGCCGGAAGGGTGCGTCTCATGCCGCGATTGTAGAGCCGCGTTGCCAGCCGGGACAGCACCGATCCCACCGCGTCCGGCAGCCGGGGCAGCCTCGGCGGATGCGTTCTGCTAGGATTCGCTGTCATGATCCAGGAGCCGCGCTACACCTTCGTCGGGCTCGGCGAAGCCCTTTTCGACCTGTTCCCCGGCCAGCAGCGCCTCGGCGGGGCGCCGCTCAACGTCGCCGTCCACGCCCACCGCCTCAGCGCGCCCCGCGGCGGCCGCGCCGCCCTGGTCAGCCGGGTGGGCCAGGACCGCCTGGGCGAACTGCTCCTGCGCGAGCTCGAGGAGCGCGGGCTGGAGACCCAGTACATCCAGACCGACCCCGACCGCCCCACCGGGCGGGTGTACGTCGACTTCGCGCCCGGTGGCGAACCCCGCTTCGAGATCGTCGAGGGCGCGGCGTGGGACGTGCTGCAGTACGACTTCGACCTCGAGGACCTCGCCATGACCTGCGCGGGGGTCTGCTTCGGCACGCTCGCCCAGCGCGACGCCCAGGCCCGCAACACGATCTACCGCTTCCTCGACACCGCCCGCCGGGCCGTGCGCCTGCTCGACGTCAACCTCCGCGCGAGCTACGGCGACCAGCGCATCCTCGACCGAAGCTGCGACCGGGCCAGCATCGTCAAGCTCAGCGAGAGCGAGCTGCCCGAAGTGGCCGGTCAGCTCGGCCTGGGCGCGGGCGGTGACGCGGACTCCCTCGCCCGCAAGCTCTCCAGGCGGTACCGGCTCGACCTGCTCGTGCTCACCCGGGGCGAGCGGGGAACGATGATCTATGCCGGCGAGACGGCCGTCGAGGGCGAGCCGGCCGAGTACCCCCAGGCCGAGGACGCCGACCCGGTCGGCGCGGGCGACGCCGCGGCCGCCGCCGTGCTGGTCGGCCGGGTGATGCGGATGGATCCCCGGGCCATCGCCACCCTCGCCAACCACTGCGGCGCGTTCGTCGCCAGCCAGCCCGGCGCGACGCCCGAGCTGCCCGATTCGATCGTCGAGATGGTGGGAAGCTGAGCGGCGCAAACCGCCTCTTGCAGACGACTTCGGACATTCCCGAACTTCTTTTCGCTGACAATCGCTATAATGGGGGCTCTGCGCATCCCGTGATCCCCTTTTGAACACGAGAACCGAGGACCATGAGTCAATCCACGCAGTCATCGTCTGCCCCCGCCTCCTCCGCCGCTTCGCGCGTCAGCAAGCCCACCGTGGCCATCGCCGGCGTGACCGGGGCCGTCGGGCAGGAGTTCCTCCGCGTGCTCGAAGAGCGCGACTTCCCCATCGGCGAACTGAAGATGCTCGCTTCCGCCCGCAGCGCGGGTAAGAAGACGACCTTCAAGGGCCGCGAGTACACCATCGAGGAACTCACCGAGGACAGCTTCAAGGGGGTGGATCTGGCGCTGTTCAGCGCCGGCGGGTCGATCAGCCGCAAGTTCGGCCCCATCGCCGTCGACGCCGGCGCGGTCGTGGTGGACAACTCCTCCGCGTTCCGCATGACCGACGGCGTGCCGCTGGTCGTGCCGGAAGTGAACCCCGAGGCGGTGAAGGCCTCCGGCATCGCCCTCGGCGAAAAGCCGGGCATCATCGCCAACCCCAACTGCTCGACCATCATCATGCTCGTCGCCGTCCACCCGATCCACCAGGCGGCGGGCGTCAGGCGAATGGTCGTGAGCACCTACCAGGCCGCCAGCGGCGCCGGCGCCGCCGCCATGCGCGAGCTCGAACAGCAGACCCGCGACGTGCTCGCCGGCGACCCGGTGACCATGGACATCTTCCCGTTCCAGTACGCCTTCAACCTCTTCAGCCACAACTCCCCCATCGGGGACAACGGCTACAACGAAGAGGAAATGAAGATGGTCAACGAGACCTACAAGATCTGGGACACCAAGGCGGTGGGCGTCACCGCCACCTGCGTCCGCGTCCCGGTCATGCGGGCCCACGCCGAGAGCATCACCCTCGAACTCGAGAAGCCGCTGACCGAGGACGAGGCCCGCGAAATCCTCAGCCAGGCACCCGGCGTCTCGCTGATCGACAACCGCGAGGCCAACGACTTCCCCACCCCGCTCGTCGCCAGCGACAGGGACGACGTCTACGTCGGCCGCATCCGCCAGGACGTCAGCCAGGGCGAAAAGGGCCTGGCGATGTTCATCTGCGGCGACCAGGTCCGCAAGGGCGCGGCCCTCAACGCCGTGCAGATCGCGGAACTGCTGGTCTGAATCAGGCGACCCCGCTGAAAAACGAAAAGGCCCCGGCTTCGGTCGGGGCCTTTTTCGTGACTCATTGCAGGCCGTGGCAGACCGGGGTGCCCGTCACCCGCCAACCGCCTGGACCAGCGCGAGCCGATGGCCCACGCCACCGCCCCGTAAAGCGCACGACAAGCATCAGCCCGCAGGGCGTTCCACACGGCTTGCAGGCAAGCCGCACCACCCTGATTCGAAGCGCCCGCCATACGTCTACGCCCCGTTTCGGAGCTCTTCGAGCAGCTCCGAGAGGTGCACGTAGGCGAAGCGGGTCGAGACGTCGGACATCGCGTAGGGCAGGATCAGCTTGTCATCGTGGAGCAGCGCCCCGCAGGTGTAGACGACGTTGGGCACGTAGCCCTCGCGCTCTTCGGTCGTCGGGGCGAGCAGCGGCTTGCGCAGTCGGCCGATCACCTGCGACGGGTCGTTGCGGTCGAGCAGGATGGCTCCGAGCGAATATTCTCGCACCGGCCCGACGCCGTGGGTAAGCAGCAGCCAGCCGGCGTCGGTTTCGATGGGTGAGCCGCTGTTGCCGATCTGCACCAGTTCCCACGGCTCGACCGGGGCCTGGATCTGCTGCCCCTCGTCCCAGAACTCGAGGTCCTCCGAGCGCAGGAGGTAGAGGTTCTCCCCGTCGTGGCGGGAGATCATCAGGTACTGCCCGTTCACCTTCCGCGGGAACAGGGCCATCCCCTTGTCCTTGACGTATCGCCCGCCGAGGGGGCGAATGTCGAAGTGGTTGAAGTCCACCGTGCTCATCAGCATCGGCAGCGAGCGCTGCCCGTCGTAGGCGGTGTACGTCCCGTGGTAGCGGACCTGCCCGTCGTCATCCACGAAGCGTACCAGGCGCAGGT
The DNA here is from genome assembly GCA_046540025.1 of Phycisphaeraceae bacterium. GTDB lineage: Bacteria > Planctomycetota > Phycisphaerae > Phycisphaerales > Phycisphaeraceae > JBKHFW01. Next base: position 13,316 of record JBKHFW010000010.1, on the reverse strand, counting down.
CCTCCATGCCCCGCCGCTCGTGATCGGTGGCGGGGAAGATGACCGTCTCCTCGGCCCGGCCCTGGCGAGGGAACTGCAGCGTGTAGTGGGCGTTGGCGAGCCAGAGGATCTCCTTGGCGATCGGCCGATACATCGTCCCCGCCCCGCCCTCCTGGAGCGCGGTCACCGCCGCGTCCAGCTCGGCGAGGGTGAACGGGTCGGGCAGCCGGTCGAACACCTTGCGCAGGACGGAGAGGTGCGGCTGAATCCGCAGCAGCTTGCGCATGAACCGGCGCTTGTTATACTCCGGCCACGCGGCCGGGCGGGCCCAGGAGGCGTACTCCGGCGGCGGGTCGAAGTGGATCGCCCCCTCCCGCGTCACCACCGCCTGGCGGAAGACGATCGAGCTGAGGTGCCCCTCCCCCACCGCACGCAGGCTCATCAGCACCCGCACCGCCCCGGCCGGCACGCCCGTCTGGTCCGGGTGCGGCACGAGCGAGGGGTTGAAGATCGCCGCCGACTCGATCGAGTACTCCATCGTGAAATACGCGCCGATCAGCTTGCGGCGGGTCTCGCTGATCTCCGAAGGATCGTCGACGAACGGCGACACCGCTTCGAAATTCTCGAGAAACACCCGGTCGAGGTTGCGATGCCGGGCGGAGAACTTCTGCCGGGTCAGATCGAGCAGCTCCGCCGCCTCGGCGTCGCTCAGCCGCAGCGCCCGGCTGAGAATGGACCGCGCCCGCCGAAAGTTGTGCTCGAAGGGACGGGTGATCACCCGCTTGTCGTCCGACTCCACCCGCTCGGGGCGGCGGACGACGCGCACGGGCTCTTCCGACTTCACGCGGCCGGGCGGACGCTCCCCACCCACCGCCAGGTGCTGCCGCTGGCCGGCGTTCGGCGTGTCCGCGGGATCGGGGTTCATCTCATCCTCCACGACTCGGGCATCACGGTACGCCCGGATTGTAGGCAGCCATCGGGCCCGACCAGCGCGGGACCCGCAGAATCCCCCGCCGCGCCGCTCGAAAGGCGGCGGTTCGATCGCGAGCGGCCGCCGGCCCGCGCCTATGATCAGTGCGGCCGACGAAGCGGGGGCCGGCACGCTCCCCGCGTCCGGCAGACTCGTGCAGACGCTCGACCGATTCCCTGACCCGAATCGCGACCATGTCCGAAGAACGATTCAGCCTGGCCTGGTGGCTCCGCGTGACGGCGTGGGTGTGCGTCGCGTTCGCCGCTGCGATCGCGATGCTTGCCCTCGTCGGCTGGGAGACGGGCAACCTCGCGCTGGGCGCCTTTCTCGTGCCCTCGGGTCTGCCCACCCGGCCGGGCAGCGCGCTCGCCCTGCTGCTGCTGACGATCACCGCCGCGGCCATCATCCCGCGGCCGAAGAGCACCTGGGGCTGGCTGCTCGCGCGCCTGCCGGCCGCCGGTGCAGCCGGGCTCGCCCTCCTCCTGCTCGCCGGCGGACGCAGCGGCCTGGGGCTGTACGACCTCGACGGGCCGCTGGGCATCGTCAGCATCACCTCGCTCGCCCTGCTGCTGCTGCTCGCGCTGGGGTTCTGGCTCATGGAACTGCCCGGCCGAGCGGGGTATTGGCCGGCGCAGATCTGCCTGATGACCGCCTGGTGGCTGGCGCTGCTGCCGCTGATCGGCTACTTCTACCAGAGCGCCATGCTCTACCGCATGGGCGGGCAGGTCGACGTCCCCGCCAACACCGCCCTGGCGACGCTGCTGCTCGCCACCGCCGCCCTGTTCGGCCGACCCGAACGTGAGCCGGCACAGGTCCTCGCCCGCGACAGCATCGGCGGCCGGCTGTTCCGACGGCTGATCCCGCCCGCCATGGGCGCCATCTTCGTGCTGGGCTGGCTCAGCCTGAGCGGCGCCCGGCGGTTCGGCTACGACACCGCCTTCGCCATGGGCATCGTCGCCGTCATCAGCGGCTTCATCCTCGTCATGCTCATCTGGTTCAACGCCCGCTGGCTCGACCGGCTCGATGAGGAGCGGCAGAGCTACGCCGAGGCCCTGCGCTCCGCCCAGGAACTCTACCAGTCCCTGGTCGACACCCTGCCCATGGGCGTGTTCCGCAAGGACGACCAGAGCCGGGTCATCTTCGTCAACCGCTGGCTGAGCGACTTCGAGGGCTGGTCCAAACGCGAGCAGTGGCGCAAGCGCACCGAGCCCGAGCTGTTCCCGCCCACCATCGCCTTCCAGCACCAGGAGACCGACCGCCGGGTGTTCGAGTCCGGCCATGCGCTGAACTACACCGAACGGAGGCAGCGCCCCGACGGCAGTCACCGGCTGCTGGAGATCATCAAAACCCCCGTCACCGACGCCGCCGGCCACGTCACCGGCGTCCAGGGCATCGTCCAGGACGTCACCGAGCGCAAGCAGGCCGAGCAGGATCTCCGCCGCATGCGGCTGTTCCTCGACTCGATCATCGAGAACCTGCCGCTGATCCTGTTCGTCAAGGAGACGGACCACTTCACGTACACGCTGATCAACCGCTCGGCTGAGGAGCTCATGGGTCGGCCGCGCGACCAGGTGCTGGGCAAGACCGACTACGACATCTGGTCCGAGCAGGAGGCGGAGTTCTTCCGCAGCGTCGACGAAGCCCTGCTCAACGAGGACAGCGGGTCCACCGAGGTCGAGCGCGAGCACGTCTACAGCCCGGCCAAGGGACGCCGGACGCTGCACGTGCGTAAGGTCACCCTCCCCGACGACCGCGGCAAGCCGGGGTACGTGCTGGGCATCGCTGAGGACATCACCGAGCGCCTCAAGGCGGAGGAGGAACGCGACCGCCTGTTCGACCTCTCGCTGGACATGCTCTGCGTCGCCAGCATGGAGGGCCGGTTCGTGGGGGTGAACCCGGCCTTCGAAAAGGTGCTGGGCTATCGCCCGGGCGAGCTGGAAGGCGCCTCGTTTTTCGACTTCGTGCACCCCGACGACCACGAGATCACCCGCAAGGAGCTCGCCCGCCTTGCCGAGGGGGAGCCGACGCTGGACTTCGAGAACCGCTACCGGCACAAGAGCGGCGAGTACCGCTGGATCTCCTGGCGCGCCGCCCCGCCGCGCGAGGGCCTCACCTACGCCGTCGGCCGGGACGCCACCGCGCAGAAGAAGCAGACTCAGCAGCTCCGCCAGCTCGCCGCCGCACTGGAAAGCTCGAACCGCGAGCTCGAGCAGTTCGCCTACATCGCCTCGCACGACCTCCAGGAGCCGCTGCGCAAGGTGCAGGGCTTCGGCGACATGCTCGCCCGCCACCTCGGCGAGAACCTCGACGAGACCGGCCACGACTACCTCGAGCGCATGCGCAACGCCGCCGCCCGCATGCGGGTGCTCATCAACGATCTGCTCACCTTCTCCCGCGTCACCACCCGCGGCAAGGCGTTCCAACCGGTCGATCTCAACCAGATCGCCCGGAACGTGCTCAGCGACCTCGAGGTGACGATCGGCGACGCCGAGGGCACCGTCCACGCCGAACACCTCCCCGTCGTGCAGGCCGACCCGACGCAGATGCGCCAGTTGCTGCAGAATCTGATCTCCAACGCCATCAAGTTCCGCAAGCCCGACGTCCCGCCCGTCGTCACCATCCGCGGCGAAACGCTCAACCACGGCGAATCCTGCCGAATCGAAGTCGAGGACAACGGCATCGGGTTTGACGAAAAATACCTCGGCCGGGTGTTCGAGCCCTTCCAGCGTCTCCACGGCCGAAGCGAGTACCCCGGCACGGGCATGGGCCTCGCCGTCTGCCGCAAGATCGTCGAACGCCACGGCGGCGAGCTGACCGCCCACAGCCAACCCGGGGAAGGAGCAACCTTTATCTTTACCCTGCCTTGTCGAAGCGAGAAGGAGACGGAGCGTCATGAGTAGCCACCACCGCAAACCCATCACCCTCCTGATGGCCGAGGACGACCCCGACGACCGCCTGATGACCAAGGCCGCGCTCGAAGACAACCGCCTCGCCAACGACCTGCGCTTCGTCGAGGACGGCCAGGAACTCATGGACTACCTCAGGCACGAGGGCCGATACACCGACCCCGGGGACGCCCCCCGCCCGGGACTGATCCTGCTCGACCTGAACATGCCGCGAAAGGACGGCCGCGAGGCGCTCAGCGAAATCAAGGCCGACCCCGACCTCCGCAGCATCCCCATCGTCGTGCTCACCACCTCCCGCGCCGAGGAGGACATCCTCCGCTCCTACGACCTCGGGGTGGCGTCGTTCATCAGCAAGCCGGTCGAGTTCGACGGCCTCGTCGATGCGCTCAAGGTGTTCGGCAAGTACTGGTTCGAGATCGTCGAACTGCCCAGCCGAGACGACCACGAAGACCACGCCTCCTCCCCGGGCGACCAGGAGCCCGCCGCCTGACCCCCGGCCCTCAGCGCTTGCCCTCTGCCGCGCGGCAGACGATACTGGCAACCCGATTGTCACCTGTTTTCATCAGGAGCCTGCCATGTCGTCTGTCACGCTATCCCTGTGCCTCGCCGCGATCCTCGCCCTCACGCTCCAGATCGGCTGCGCCGCCACGCCTGACGCCGCCTCCGGCTCGTACGAGCAGGACCGCATCCAACCCTCCGCCGAAAACCCGCGCTACTGGCAATACCAGGGGCAGACCGTCCTCCTGCTCGGCGCGAGCGATGACGACAACCTCTTCCAGTGGCCCGAAGAAAAGCTCATCCCCCAGCTCGACAAGCTCCAGGCCGCCGGCGGCAACGTGATCCGCAACACGATGTCCGACCGCGACGAGGGCGACCTCCGCGCGTTCGTGCAAGTCGAGCCCGGCAAGTACGACCTCGCCCAGCCCAACCCCGCCTACTGGGACCGCTTCGAAACCATGCTCCGCGAGACGGCGAAGCGGAACATCTTCGTCCAGATCGAGGTGTGGGACCGCTTCGACCACAGCCGGGACCAGTGGCAGAGCGACCCCTACAACCCGGCGAACAACGTCAACTACACCTACGAAGAGTCCGGCTTCGAGCCCGAATACCCCGCCCACCCCAATACCAACCTCCAGCCGTTCTTCTTCACGCCCCCGACGATGAAGGACATCCCGGTCGTCCGCCAGGTCCAGGAGGCCTTCGTCGAGAAGATGCTCGAACACAGCCTCAAGTACGACCACGTGCTCTACTGCATCGACAACGAAACCAACGGCCCCGAGGCCTGGCCGACCTACTGGGCCCAGTTCATCCGCGACAGGTCCGAGGCGGCCGGCAGGCCCATCGAGATCACCGAAATGTGGGACGAGTGGCGCGTCTTCCACAAGATGCACCAGCGCACCGTCGCCCACCCCGAGCGCTACGACTACATCGACCTCTCCCAGAACAACCAGCAGGTCGGCCAGGACAACTGGGACAACGCCCAGATCATCTGGAACCAGATCGCCGACAACCCCCGCCCGATCAACAGCACGAAGATCTACGGCAGCCCCCACTGGGCCAACCGCTGGGAAGGCCGAACCACCCACAACGCCCTCTCCAACTTCTGGCGCAACCTCCACGCCGGCTTCGCCAGCTCCCGCTTCCACCGCCCCGACGCCGGCCCGGGCCTCAGCGAACCCGCCATCCGCCAGATCGAGATGGCCCGCCAATGGCAGCAGCATCACGACGTCTTCCGCGCCCAGCCCGACTCAAAGTACCAACTGCTCGGCCGGCGCGAGAACAATGAGGCCTACGCCAGCGTCGTCCCCGGCGAAAGCTGGAGCGTCTTCTTCCCCGCCGGCGGCGAGGTCGTGCTGGAAACCGGCTCGGATGCGGCGAAGACCGTCCGCTGGGGCAATCTCGACGACGGCACCTGGACCGACCCCGCCTCGGCCGACGACGAAAACCTCACCCTCACCGCACCGGGCGAAGGCATGTGGCTCGCCGTGGTGCAGGCCGCCGACTGACGCAAAAACTCACCACCAGCAAAAAACGGGCGGCGCGGCCAACCCGCGTCGCCCGTTTTGCCTTTTCGCTCTCAGCCATCGCTCCCAAGCCGCGGCAAGCGCAGCGCCGCCGCGGATCTCCCCCGGCAACCAGACGTTGCCCTCTCACGCCCCGCAGCGCCTCTGCCAGCGGCGTGTCCCCCTCGAGCAGCGCAAAGTCCTTGCCGATCGTGCCCGGCTCATCCAGGCACGCCACCAGCGCCGAGGCGAGGTTGTCGCGCGAGGTCTGCCCGCCCGGGCAGACGATGGTCCAGTCCAGGTGCTCGTCCATCACCTCGTGCGCCTGTTCCCTTCCGTTGATGGTCGTCACCCCCGGCCGTGTCCGCCTCAACCTCAGCCGGCCTGGCGCTACCTATAAACCCGCCCCCGCGGCGGTCTACGTAGCGCCAGCCCCCGACGCTCGCGGACGCATGGAAAGGAAAAAGTGGACCCGGCCGGATTCGAACCGGCGACCTTGGCGGTGTAAACGCCACGCTCTGGCCAGTTGAGCTACGGGTCCAGTGCACAAAGCACGCATTATAGCCGGTCGGACCGCCCGCCCCCGCGGGCCAGCCAGTCGGCCGCGCGTCAGCTTTCGTCCAGCTCACGCACCCACGTCAGAAAACTCATCGCATACGCGTTCTCCCCGTCCGCGGGGTGCTCGGCCCGGTGGGTCAGCCGCCAGCCCTGCTTGTCGAACTCCGGAAAATGCGTGTCGCCCTCCGGCTCGGCGTGAACCAGGGTCATCTCGATCCGCGTCGCCATCGGCAGCGCCTGACGGTACACCTCCGACCCGCCCAGCACGTCCAGCCGGTCGCCCGCCACCTTCGCCACCGCCTCGTCCAGGCTGTGCACCACCTCGGCCCCCTCGGCCTGCCAGTCGCGGTCGCGGGTGAGCACGAGGTTCCGCCGACCGGGCAGCGGCTTGCCGATCGACTCGAACGTCCGTCGACCCATCACCACGGCGTGGCCGCGGGTGACCTGCTTGAACCGCCGCAGGTCCGCCGGCAGGTGCCAGGGCAGGTCGCCCGCCCGGCCGATCACCCGGTTCTCCGCCATGGCGACGACGATCACAATCTCCTGCTGCTCCGTCATCGGTCCCCTCTCTGCTGGGCGGCAATGCCCCCCGGCCGCGGCCTGGCCTCTAGCCCCTGACAATCACACCGCCACCGGCGCCTTGATGTGCGGGTGCGGGTCGTAGTTCTCCAGCGTGAAATCATCGTAGGTGAACTCGAAGATGCTTTTCACCGCCGGGTTCAGCCGCATCGTCGGCCGCGGCCTCGGCTCGCGGGCGAGCTGCGTGCGGGCCTGCTCGAGGTGGTTCGCGTACAGGTGCACGTCGCCGAAGGTGTGCACGAACTCGCCCGGCTCGAGCCCGGTCACCTGCGCCACCATCATCGTCAGCAGTGCGTAACTGGCGATGTTGAACGGCACGCCCAGGAACAGGTCGGCCGATCGCTGGTACATCTGGCAGCTCAGCTTCCCCTCGGCGACGTAAAACTGGAACAGCAGGTGGCAGGGCGGCAGCGCCATCTGGTCGAGCTGGCCCACGTTCCACGCGCAGACGATCAGTCGGCGGGAGTCCGGGTTCGTGCGGATCTGCTCGACCACCTCGCTGATCTGGTCCACCTTCCCGCCGCCCGGTTTGGGCCAGCTACGCCACTGCACGCCGTAGACGGGGCCGAGCTCGCCGTTTTCGTCGGCCCACGCGTCCCAGATGCGCACGCCGTGCTCCTTGAGGTAGCCGATGTGGCTCTCGCCGCGCAGGAACCAGAGCAGCTCGTGGATGATCGAGCGCAGGTGGAGCTTTTTGGTCGTCAGCAGGGGAAAGCCCTCGCCGAGGTCGAACCGCATCTGGTGGCCGAAGACGGAGAGCGTCCCCGTGCCCGTGCGGTCGTCCTTGGGGGTGCCGTTTTCCAGAATGTGCCGCATCAGATCGAGGTACTGCCGCATGGCGGTCATTGTAACCGCCCGGCCCGGCCTGCCCAGCCCGGTCCGAACCCGTCCCGCCGGGCCTTGCTCGCCAGCCGCACAGCGGTAAACTACCCCACATGGTCACCACCCTCGCCTATGCCGATTTCACCCATTACGCCCCGCTGGGCGTGCTGCTGCTGATGGCGCTGGCCTTCGGTTTCGGCAACCTTATCGTGACCAGCATCCTCGGCCCCCAGCGGAAGGGGCCGGTCAAAGGCACGGTGTACGAGTCGGGCATGAACCCGATCGGCTCGGCCAGGCGGCGGTTCAACGTCCGCTTCTACGTGGTGGCCATGACCTTCCTGCTCTTCGACGTGGAGATCGTCTTCCTCTACCCCTGGGCGACGACCTTCCCCCGCCTCGCCGCGAGCGAAGCCGGCCTGAGCGCGCTGTTCCTGGCGAGGATGCTGTTCTTCGTGCTCACCACGGTGATCGCCTTCATCTACGCGTGGCGCAAGGGCGTGTTCCGCTACGACTGAGCCGGGGCGGAGCCTGTGGCCGAGGCCGCGTGGCGCCGCGCTGAAGGCCGATTTGCCTCCTCCCCGTCAATCGCTACAATACCCCGCTCCTGGGCGAGACCGCCGAGTGTCCCCGTCGTCTAGCCAGGCCCAGGACATCAGGTTTTCATCCTGAAAACACGGGTTCGAATCCCGTCGGGGACGCTTACCAGCCGCAGGCCGAAAGGCCTGCGGCTTTTTTCGTGCGCGAAGCGAAACCGCCTGAGGTGGCTCCTGCCTCGCTCCGTCACGCCCCCGACTCCCCAATCCACCCATCCCTGAGCCCCACCGGCAGCATCGCCGGCCGAGCGTGCTCCATCTCCAGCGCCACGTGCCGGCCCTCGTCGCTCGACCGCTGAAAACCCTCCATCGCGCCCAGCACGGCGAACGCCAGCTCAGCCGACGCGCGGTGCGGGCGAGCCGCCTGAACCGCATGGGCCAGGTCGGCGAGGCCCAGGCTGCGGCCGTTGGGGTGGGTGTGCTCCGCCTTAACCTCCTGCCAGTCGGCGTCGCACACCCGGCGGAGCCGGACCGTGCCGTCGAACCGGTTCGGGTCGGGCACCTGCAGCGTGCCCTCGCTGCCGTAGATGGCGATCGGGTGCGCTCCGTCATACGTCGCGAAGCGGGTGGCGAAGCTGGTCACCAGCGTGGCGATCGCGCCGCTCTCGAACTCCAGATGCCCCGCGACGTGGTCGGCGGTGTTCACCTCGATCTTTTCGCCCGCCTTCGGGCCGCTGCCGACCTCACGTTCGCGGTTGAGCACGCCGGTGAGGCCGGTCACCCGCCGGGCGGGGCCGAGCAGGTTGATCAGGGCGGTGAGGTAGTACGGCCCCATGTCGAACATCGGCCCGCCGCCGGGCTGGTAGTAGAACGCCGGGTCCGGGTGCCAGCTTTCGTGGCCCGGGCAGAGCATGAACGCGGTCGCGGCGAGGGGCCGGCCGATGGCGCCTTCGTCGATGAGCTTGCGGCAGGTCTGCTGGGCCGTGCCGAGGAAGGTGTCCGGCGCGCAGCCGACGCGGAGCGACTTCGCCTCGGCCGCCTCGAGCAGCTTCCGCCCTTCCGCCACGCTGGCGGCGAGCGGCTTTTCGCTGTAGACGTGCTTGCCCGCGTCGAGCGCGGCGAGGCCCACCTCGACGTGGGCGGCGGGGATGGTGAGGTTGAGGATGATCTCGATCGATTCGTCGGCGAGCAGGTCCGCCACGCCGCCCGCGCGGGGGACGCCGAACTCCGCCGCCTGCGCCTTCGCCCGCGCGGGGTCGAGGTCGGCGCACGCGGCGATGTCCAGAATCGGAAACTGCCTGGCGAACCGGAAATACTGGCTGCTGATGTTGCCGCAGCCCACCACGCCCACACGCACCTGTTTCACGTCACACGCTCCTCGGATTCCGGATGTGACTCGCCCCGCGGCCCCATGCGGCCCATCGTACCGCTTCTGCTGATGGACGCGAGCGGGCGGTTTCGCGACCGACCTACCCCACCTCGTGGACCATGCGGATGGCGGAGATGAGTTCGTCGGCGGGGCCGCCCTTGGTGAGGTATTCCTCCGCCCCCGCGTCGCGCATCTGCCGGGCGATCTCCGGCTCCTCGTGGAACGAAAGCGCCACGACCCGCACCTCGGGCATCTCCCGCTTGAGCCGGCGGGTCGCTTCGATGCCGCCCATGCCCGGCATGGCGACGTCCATCACCACGACGTCCGGCCGAAGCTGGCGGGCGAGGCTCAGCGCCGCCGCCCCGTCCGCCGCCTCGCCGACCACCTCGATGTCCTGCTGCTTGGCCAGCAGGTTCGACAGCCCTTCACGCAGCACCTGATGGTCGTCGGCGAGCACCACGCGAATGTGCTCGCCCTGCTCCGGAGCCGGCGCCTGCGGGCCCGGCGGCGCCACCTGCTCGGGCTCGGTCGGCGGCTCGGCCTCATTCAGCGGCGCGAGCACCGTCACCCGCGTCCCCTCGCCCGGCGAGCTCTCGAGCTCCATCGAGCCGTGCAGCGCCTCGAGCCGCTCGCCCAGGCTGAACAGCCCGAACCCGCCCCCGCTCGTGTCGGACGCGGCCGCCTCGGGGTCGAACCCCGCCCCTTCGTCCTCGACCACGATGCGGATGCCCGGCTCATCCGTCCGCGTCACCGTCACCCACGCCTCGTTCGTCTGCGCATGCTTGACGACGTTGAACAGCAGTTCCCGCACACCGCTGAACAGCATGGCCCGCAGACTCTCGCCGGCCGGCTCGGCAGCCTCGTCCGCCTCGACGTGCACCTTCAGCCCGTGCTTCTCCTCCATCCAGCGGCCGAGCCACTCGAGCCCGGCGACCAGCCCGGCCCCGTACAGCACGGGCGGCGCGAGCTCCATGGTCAGCGTCCGCGACGCCTCGATCGCCTGGTCGAGCAGCTCGTCCATCTGCTCCACCGAGCCGCGCGGGCCCTCGCCAACCTGCCCATGCAGCTGCGCGGTGCGCATCTTCACCGCCACCAGGAGCTGCTGGAGGTGGTCGTGGAGAATCTGCGCCAGCCGACGGCGTTCGCGCTGCTCGGCGTCGGTCAGCTCAGCGGTCAGCGCCCGCAACTGCTCCGCCCGCCGCACGAGCGCCGCCTGGTGGCGGGCGACCTCTTGCTCCGCCAGCTTGCGCTCGGTGATGTCCTCGACCACGCCGAGGTGGAAGCGCGGCGCGCCCGCGTCGTCCAGCACGGGCGTCGAGCTGACGCGCACCCACACCGCGTGTCCGTCGGCGTGGAGGTAGCGTTTTTCGTAGTTGAGGTAGGCGAGCTCGCCGCGTTTCGACCTTTCGAACGCCTGCCAGTTCGCCGGGCGGTCCTCGGGGTGGGTCAGGTCGAGGAACGTCATCTGCCGCAGCTCCTCGGCGGTTCGGCCGACGATCTCGCAGAAGCGGTCGTTCACTTCGGTGAAATGGCCGCCGGGCTCGACCATGACGATGCCCACCGCCGCCTGTCCGAACGCGGCGCGGAAGCGGGCCTCGCTGTCGGCGAGCGCTGCCTCCGCCTCCTTGCGCTGGGTGATGTCCTCCACGACGCCGAGCGTGTAGAGCACCTGCCCGGTCTCACTCAGCACCGGCGACGCCGAGACATGCACCCACACCTCGCTGCCGTCCTTGCGGTAGTAGCGTTTCTCGTAGGTGTAGGCGCCCGCTTCGCCGCGGTTGAGATCGAGGAACATCTTCTCGTTGATCTCGCGGTGGTCGGGATGGGTCAGCTCGAGGTAGGTCAGTTTCTCGAGCTCGGCCCCGCTGTAGCCGACGATGTGGCTGAACTTCTCGTTCACCCGCATGAAGTGCCCGTCCGGCGCGACCTGGGCCATCCCCACCGCCGCCTGCTCGAACGCCGCGCGGAAGCGCGCTTCGCTTTCGCGCAGCGCCGCGTCGGCGCGCTTCAGCTCGGTGATGTCCTGGAACATGGTCACCAGGCAGCGCTGGCCGGCGAATTCCACCAGGTCGGTCGAGGAGAGCGCCACGCGCACCTCGCCGCTGCGGTGGCGGTAGTGCACCTCCTGCTCGTACACCGCCCCGCCGCTGGCGCGCTCCAGCAGCGTTTCCTGCTCCGCCAGGCTCGGCAGCACGCCCATCTCCCAGCAGGTGAGCCCCAGCGTATCGGCCCGGCTGAAGCCGGTCGCCTGCTCCCAGGCCTTGTTCGCCTCGAGAATCCGCGCGTCGGATACCCGCGAGATGATCCCCGCCACCGGCGCGGCGTTGAACACCTTCGCGAACCGCTCCTCGGACCGGCTGAGGCTATCCTCCGCCCGCTTCTGGTCGGTGATGTCCCGCGAGAGCCAGAGCACGCTCGGCCGCTCCGCCGCCTTGTACGGCACGACCCGCGCGGCGAACCAGTGCGTCTCGCCAGCCACCTCGAGCGCGTGTTCGATCTCCTGAAGCTCGCCCGTCGCCAGCGTGTGGGCGATCACCCCCTGCAGCTTCTCCGACACGTCCGCCGGCATGACGTCATGCACCGTCCGCCCCAGAAGCTGCTCGGGCGGGGCGACCAGCAGATGCGGCTCGCCGGTGTGGACCTCCAGGTAGGTGCCTCGCGCGTCGAGGATGAAAATCAGGTCGGGGATCGTGTGCAGCAGCGACTCGAGCCGCTGACGGCTCTTGACGCGCTCGCTGATGTCGCGGTCGATCGTCGAGGCCCCGATCACCCGCCCCGCCTCGTCGAGCACGGGCGAGACCCGCACCGACACCGGCAGCCGCTGACCATCGCGGGTGATGCGCTCGGTCTCGAACGGGCTGACCCGCTCGCCGCGCTGCACCCGCTCGCGGATGGCCTCGAACTCGTCGGCGCGGTCGCCGGGCATCAGCACCCGGAGCGATCGGCCGAGCATCTCCTCGCCGCTGTAGCCGAACATCTGCCGGGCGCCCTCGTTCCAGCTGATGATGACGCCGTCGGGGCTGCTGCCGATGATCGCGTCGTCGGAAGAGCCGACGATCGCCGCGAGGATGGCCGGCGTCTCCTCGCCGGCCCGCTCGTGCAGCGGGCGGAAGTGCACCCCGAGCCGGGCCCGGTCGTCCTCGGCCGTCGTCCGCTCGCCATACAGCCACACCGGCACCGGCCGCCGGTCCCGGCCGATGAGCGTGGCGAGATTGACCAGGTCTTCGCCCGGGCCGAGCGCCCGGAGGCGATCCGCCACGTGGCAGGCGTCAGGCGTCAGTTCCTCAAAAGGATGATCGAGCAGGTCCTCGCGGGCGTAGCCGAGCAGCCGATGGGCTTCTTCGCTGAGATCGACCAGCCGCGGCTGCATCTCGGGAGGAGAGAGCTCATACACCAGCAGCGCATCATCGGAACGTCCGGAGAAAGCCATCAGGATGCTCGCGTCAAACGACTTATTGTTGGAACCCTGCAACCGAAGTTCCAGCCGGGCAGCCGTTTCGGACGGTTTTCTCCACCGTCCCGACCTGCCGACACGACAGCCCCCGTCCGACACGTCCGAAATGCGCCCCCGGATCAGCTACTCCCACCTCCCCTTTT
>JBKHFW010000009.1:0-70076 GCA_046540025.1 Phycisphaeraceae bacterium | reverse complement strand
AACTCGGCTGGGCGTCGGGCGGGGCGTGGTCGGCGTGGTCGTGATCGTGGTCGTGATGGTCCGCTGGCGCGGTCGCGGCGGGGCGGAACGAGTGGGCGAACTGCTCGAATGCGGATTCATGGCGGTCGAGCAGATCGGCGGGCCCGGTGGCGCGGACGAACCACGTCCGGCTGCCGCCCGCCTGGAGGATCGCCGCGAGCATGTCGGTGGCCGGCTCGTCCTGCGAGGCTCGGCCGCGGATCCGCAGCGTTCGGCCGCGCAGGTCGTCGTGCTGGAAGGCGCTCGTGTGCTCGTCGATTTCGCCGGCCTCGATCGGCCCGAGGCCCATCTGCCGGCGCCAGCGGTTGATGTTGGCCCGCGTTCCCCCGGCGTCCCCGGCGAAGGCGGATACCGCCACCTCCAGGGCCTCGCCCTCCGGCCCGGCCATGAAGGTGGCGACACGCATCGGCTGGTCGTCGTCCACCTCACGCCAGCCGTCGGGGAGGGTCCAGCTCATGGATGCCGGCTCCGCCGGCGCCGGCTGACTCGCCGGGCGAGCCGGGGCAGTGGCCGGCGCCGCGGCCTTGGGCACGCGCTGCACGCGAATGCCCTCCTCCTCACAGCCGCCCGCCAGCAGGGCGAGCACCAGCAGGCCGAGCGTGCTCCACGTCATGTTGCCGCAGTTGCGCATGATTCCAAGATAGAGGATGCTGCGACGCTTCGCCATCCCGGATTCCCGACTTTGGACGTTTCGCCTCCGGCCCGACGACGCCTGAGCACGCCTCTTTTAACGCTGGTCAGCGTCTGGTCAGCCTGGCAGGCGAGATCAGCGTCATCATGCCCGGCAGGCGGTCGGCGACTCGCGGTCGGCGCCCTGGAGGAACACCCAGCCGCCGTAGAGGAAGACGATCGTGCCGCCTGGAGCAGGTAGCCGCGGGGCGGTCTGGAGCCGGCTTCCTCCGCCCGGCCCGGGCGATACGATTCACCCCCCAGGCTGGCCCCCGAGCCATACCACCTCGGCGATCCCCGCTGCGCCCAGCAGCAGGCTGATCACGCCGTTGACGGTGAGAAACGCCAGCGGAATGCGGTGCGTCTTCGAGCCCCACACCAGGGCGTGCTCGAGGATGAGCAGCGCCGCCGTCGCCACCGCGGCTGCGAAAAAGAGCCCGCCGAGCTGATCGCTGTGCCAGCCCAGGTGCAGCAGCGCCGCCGCGGCGAAAGCGTGCAGCGCCCGGCTGATCCACAGCGCCGGGCCGACCCCCAGGCGCGAGGGCATCGAGAACAGCCCCTGTTCGCAGTCCACCTCGGTGTCCTGCAGAGCGTAGATGATGTCGAACCCCGCCACCCAGGCCGTCACCAGGGCCGCGATCAGCCAGGGCTCGAGTGCAGCCAGATACCCCGGCTCGATCGCCAGGCTCGCCGCGAGCGGACTCAGCGCCAGCGCACTGCCCAGCACGAGATGACAGCCCCAGGTCACCCGCTTGGTGAAACTGTACGCCGCGAGGTGCGCCAGCACGGCCGGCGAGAGAAGCACCGGCCAGGGGTTTGCCCGCAGCCACCAGAACCCCGCCGCCGCGAGCACGAAGCCGGCACCGCAGGCGATCGCCACGCCCAGCACGAACCCCCGGCTGACCGCGCCACGCGGGATCGCCCGGCCGGCGGTGCGCGGGTTCGCTGCGTCGATCGACGCGTCGGCCCAGCGGTTGATCGACATCGCCACTGTCCGCGCGAGCACCATGCAGAGGACGATCAGCCCCAGCTCCGCCAAACTCGGCAGCCGACCGGTCCAGCCGGCGGCGAGAAACGTCGCCAGAAGGGCGAAGGGCAGGGCGAAGACGCTGTGGCTCAGCTTGATGTCCCGCGCGACCGCGTGCAGACGCGAGGTGAGCGAGCCGGCAGCAGGGGAGGAAATCGCGCTGCTCATCATGGTCGCCGCTCCGGCTTGCCGCCCCAGCGCAGGGCCAGGTCGTGCTCGACGCCCAGCAGGTCCAGGCCGCGGGCGACGACGAAGTCGACCAGGTCCTCGATCTTCTCAGGCAGCATGTAGAACCCCGGGCTCGCGGGGCAGACGATCGCCCCGGCCTCCGTCGCGGCGGCCATGTTGCGGATCTCCACCAGGCTCACCGGCATCTCGCGGTGCACCAGCACCAGCTTTCGCCGCTCCTTGAGCGCGACGGCCGCGGCCCGGTGCATGAGGTTCTGGGCCGAGCCGGTGGCGACGGCCGCGAGGCTGTTCGACGAGCAGGGGATGACGATCATCCCGTCGTGCACGAACGACCCCGAGGCGATCGGCGCCCCCACGTCGCGGTAGTTGTGCAGAGTCAGGTTGCCCGGCTTCTCCGCCAGCCCCGCCAGCGCGGCGAGGTCGATGCCTTCCATGCCCAGCTCGTCGTGCAGCAGCCGCTGACCCAGCGGCGAGACGACCAGATGCACGTCGATCCCGGCGGCGACCAGCAGCTCAATCAGCCGCTGCGCGTACCCGGCCCCGCTGGCGCCGCTGATGCCGACCACGATGCGTCGCGAACTGGACAAGAACGATTCTCCGCTGCTCGGGGCGAGGCCCCATGGTACGGTCCCGGCCGCGGTGCGTCACGGCCGGGGCGGCGGGACGCCCCCTCGGTGGCTCCAGAAAAACGCTCCCCCAGGCCAGGGCGAGGGGGAGCGCCATCCGGTTTCAGTTGATCATGCGGCCGTCACTGGCTCTTGCTCGCCACGTGCGACGGGCCCAGCTTGCCCGCGATGACGCGAGTCTTGAGCACCAGCAGCGCGGCCTCGAGCTGCGGGTCGACCCCCTGGGTGAGGATCTCCTCCGCTTCAGGCTGGTCCTCGACGTGCTCCGACTGGCGGTGCAGCACGTCCACCTCCTGGCGGAGCTCCATCGCATCGGCCATCTGCTGCGGCGTCATCTCCACGGTCAGGTCCGGCTCGATGCCCCACTCCGGGGCGTCGGGCTGGCGGTGGATGATTCGGCCAAGCGGCAGCATGTAGTACCGCGTGGTCAGCTTCAGCCAGGCTCGGCGACGATCGAGCTCGACGATGTCCTGCACCGAGCCCTTGCCGAAGCTCCGCGTGCCGATCACCGTCGCCCGGCCGTAGTCCTGCAAGGCGCCCGAAACGATCTCGCTCGCGCTGGCCGAGCCCTCGTTGATGAGCACGACGATCGGGAAGTCCGGGTAGGTCCGGTGCCGATGCGCCTTGTGCGGATCGGGGTAGGGCTCGCCCTCGGCGTTGGCGGTGTAGACGATCGGGCCCTCGCCGACGAAGCGGTCGGTGACATCAATCGCCGCCTGCAGCAGCCCGCCCGGGTTGAGGCGGAGGTCGAGAATCAGCCCGTTGATGGGGCCGTCTTCCTGCATCCCGCTGATGGCGACGTCGAGGTCGTCCGCCGTCTGGGGCAGGAACTGCGACATGCGGACGTAGCCGATGCGCTGCTCGGGGTCGATGAAGTAGTCCCAGCCGCCGCCGTCGTCGTGCTTCCAGCCGAGGATCGACTCGATCTCGATGTTCGAGCGGCGGACGGGGAACTCGATCAGCCCCTCCCGGCCCTCGCGGCGGATGCCGAGGGTGACGATCGTGCCTTCCGGACCGGTGATCTCACGCACCGCCCGCTCCAGACTCCAGCGGGTCGTGGGTCGGCTGTCCACCTCGGCGATGACGTCCTCGGCCTTGATGCCCGCCTCGTAGGCCGGCGTGCCCAGGATCGGGCTGTCCACGGTCAGCTCCCCGTGCTCGCGGGAGATGCGGATGCCCACGCCGGTGAACCGGCCCTGGGTCGATCGGCTGAACTGCTCGAGGTCGTGCGGCCAGATCACGCCGGTGAACTCGTCCAGCGTGCCCATGGCACCCTCGGCGAGCTCGTACAGGAGCACCGACTCGGGCAGGTCGACCGTCTGCCGATTGGTCGCGAGCACGCGGTCGATCGTCCGCTCGGCGTCGAGGAACGAGAGCTTGCCCCGCTCGCCCAGCGACTGGCGGATCTTCTCGATCTGCTCGCGGAACGCATTCACCGCCTCTTCGTCGTCGTAGCTGGTGAAGGTCTCCTTGAGCGCTTCGGTGCGGGCGAGAACGACCGCGTTGTCCACGGCCCCACGCACCAGCTCGCCGTACTCGGTGTCGCTGATGTGCTGGGCCACCGCGTAACGCATCGCATCGCGGAGCATCTGCCGGGTCACGCCCTTGAGACGCTCCTGCCAGGACTCCTCCTCGACGTCGGGAAGCTGCGAGGCGGGGCTCTCTTCCTCCTCGGGAGCGTCCTGCTCGCCGGACTCGGCCGCGCGGGTCTCGAGCTCCTCCGCCCGGGCCTCGTAGAGGGCCTCGAGCGCGGCGGGAGCGTACAGGCGGAGCATGCGGACGTGCTGCGAAGCGCGGTCGAGGTCGTCGCGGTAGGTCGCGCGGTCGTCATACAGCCGGGCGAGAAGCTGGTAGTGGCTCAGGGCCGCGAGCCAGTCGCCTTCGGCCTCGGCTGCCTCGGCCGCGTCTTCGCTGCGCTCCACAAGCTTCTCGACGCTTTCTTCGCTGAGCAGGTCATCGGGATCCGCGGCGAGGGTGCGGGCCTCGATCGCGGAGACGAGCGCCTCTTCGAAACGCTCGTCCGCCGTGCGCTCGGCGGCCTCGGCGAGGGCCTCGTCGTACTCGGTCTGGCGCTTTTCGAGCCGCTCGGCCTGGTGGGACTGGTAACGCTCGATCTCGGCGATGAGCGTGTCCAGTCCGCCCTGCTCGCCGTAGTCGCTGCGGAGGCGCTGAAGCAGCTCACGGAACTGGCCGGTCTCGGCCAACTGCGGCAGCGGCGTCGCCTCGGCGCGGGACGCGTCGTCGGGGCCGCTATGGGCGTGCAGGGCCGACGCCGCCAGCGTCAGCAGGCCGAACCCGAGGGCGACGAGAACCTGTGGCATCCGATGCTTGAACATGCGCACAATCCGTTGAGGGTCGAAAACGTTCAGCGTCCGGCCGCCTGCCGGCTCAACCGCTCCCTGGGATGATACGGGACGCATCCCTTTAGAGCATACCCCGCCCGCGAGGGGCAGGTTCGCCCCAATTTCGCTTCCCGGTGGTGCGGCTGCGTGTTCACCGCCGGATCATGCGGATTCCTTCTTGACCACCCGCAGCTCTTCCAGCGGCTTGTCCTTGAGCACGGCGGAGCGGTCGATGACGTACTTTGCGCCGTCGCTCTTGAGCTCGGGCAGGTCGTACATCAGGCTCAGCATGAGTTCTTCCATGACGCTGCGCAGCGCCCGGGCGCCGGTTTCCCGCCGCAGGCCGCGGGCGGCGAGCTCCCGCAGGGCGTCCTCGGTGAACTCCAGCTCAGCGTCTTCCATGGCGAAGAAGTGCTGGTACTGCCGCACGAGGGCGTTCTTGGGCTCGGTGAGGATCTTGACCATCGAGTCCACCGTGAGCGGCTCGAGGGCGGTGATCACCGGCAGTCGGCCGATGAGCTCGGGGATCATCCCGTACTGGATGAGGTCCTCGGGCGTGGCGTTCAGCAGCACGGAGGGATCCTGGGCGGCAGCGTCCTCCTCGGTCTGCTCGGAGACGAAGCCGATCGACTTGCGCCCGAGGCGCTTGCGGATCTGGTCGTCGAGGCCGACGAAGGTGCCGGCGCAGATGAAGAGGATGTTGCTCGTATCGATCTGGATGTACTGCTGCTCGGGGTGCTTGCGGCCGCCCTGAGGCGGGACGTTGGCGACGGTGCCCTCGAGCATCTTGAGCAGCGCCTGCTGGACGCCTTCGCCGGACACGTCGCGGGTGATCGACACGTTCTGGCTGGTCTTGCCGATCTTGTCGATCTCGTCGATGTAGATGATGCCCCGCTGGGCCGACTCGAGGTCGTAGTCGGCGGCCTGGAGCAGCTTGAGCAGCAGGTTTTCCACGTCCTCGCCGACGTAGCCCGCCTCGGTGAGCGTGGTGGCGTCGCCGATGGCGAAGGGCACGTTCAGCGTGCGGGCGAGGGTCCGCGCGAGCAGGGTCTTCCCCGAGCCGGTCGGGCCGATGAGCAGGACGTTGGACTTGTCCAGCTCGACGGGGGTTTCCTTGTCGATCGCGGTCAGGCGCTTGTAGTGGTTGTGCACGGCCACGGACAGGGCGCGCTTGGCGACCGTCTGCCCGATGACGTACTGATCGAGGAACTCCTTGAGCTGGCGGGGCGTGGGGATGGACCCGAAGCTCGGGCGGGCGGAGTGCACCCGCCGACGTTCCTGCTTGAAGATATTCTGGCAGAGATCGGTGCAGTTGGCGCAGATATAGACGTCGTTGGGGC
The DNA here is from genome assembly GCA_046540025.1 of Phycisphaeraceae bacterium. Classification (GTDB taxonomy): domain Bacteria; phylum Planctomycetota; class Phycisphaerae; order Phycisphaerales; family Phycisphaeraceae; genus JBKHFW01. The sequence goes on along the minus strand of JBKHFW010000009.1, from coordinate 63,844 downwards.
CTTCGACCATGGGCCCGACTTCGCGGCTGCTCTTGCCGCAGAACGAGCAGGTGGTCACGCGCCGGCCCTGGAAGCCGCCGCCGCTGCCGCTGCCGCTGCCGCCGCTGCCGCTGCCGCCATTGCCGCCTTTGTTGCCTCGTCCACCGGTTTTGTTGTTCGACATTGCGCGGTTCTCAAAAAACGCGGCGAAGGCAAGGGGGAACCGCCGCGGGTCAGGATACTCGAAAATCAGGCGCCGCTTATGGGGATGATCGTCCAGAAGGGGGCGTCACTTGACTGCTGGGCCCCATGCCCGTCAGCGACCGCCTTCCTTGCATAAACGGATACCACATCATAGCCCCGGAGGGGGAATCTGCCGCCCCAAATGACAGAAATTCCCTGATTTCACGCCCTTCCCGGCCACGGGGCCCGCTCAGGGGCGGTCCTCGTCGTCGCGGTCTTCCGCGTCGGGCTCGGGCGGCTCGGGGGCGTCGCCCTCGGCGTCTTCGCGGCGCGGCTCGGGCTCCCGCCGGGAAGGCGGCTGCTCCAGTTCCGACCGCTGCTGGCGGAGGATCTGGCTCCGCGCCGCCTCGTACTCCTCGGGCGAGATCTCGCCCTGGTCGCGCATCTTGCGGAGATCCGAGAGCAGGAATCCCCCGGAAAAGGGGCTCTCGTCGCGCTGGGCGAACCGCTTGCGAACGAGCAGGGCGACGACGATCACCAGAAGCGACAGCCCCAGCAGGGCCGCCACACTCCAGAGAATCGTCATCGCCCGGTCGCTTGTCAGCTCCGGCGTGCCGTTCTGGGCCAGCAGGCCCTCGAAACACGCCAGCAGCAGCCGATCAGCCATGTTTCCGCCTTTCTTGAAGGCGCGGGCTCACTCGCCCTCCGCCTCCTCGGTCACCGGCTTGTCCACCTCGGTAACCTTCGCCTTCTCCAGGATCGTGTCCAGGGTCTTCTGCTCGCGGATCTGCAGGTAGATCTGCTCAATCTCGCCGCGGGCGGCCATCTCCTGGCGCATCTTCTCCGGCCGTCGGCCCTGACGCATCGCCAGGGCGGCGATCTGCCCGTTGACCTCGCTCTCGCCGACCTCGACCTCGAGGTCCTTCGCCGCCTGGTCGACGATGAAGAACGTCTTGAGCTGCTTGCGGGCCTCCTCCTCGGAGCCCGAGCGCATCTCGGCGATCGCTTCCTCGACCTCCTGCTCGTCCTTGCCCTGGTACATCAGCTCCATGCGGCGGCGCTGGAGAACCCGCTCGGTCTGTCGGCCAGTCAGCCCCTCGGGCAGTTCCAGCTCCACCTTCTCGCGAAGCTGCTCCAGGATCTGCTCGTGCATGTCGGTCTTCTGCTGCTGCTCGGCCCGCTGCGCGAGACCCTCGCGGACGCGCTGCTTGAGCTCGTCCTCGCTCTCCACGCCCATCTGCTCGACGAGCTGCTCGACCGGGGCCGGCTGAAGCCGCTCGATCGTCGTGAGCTCGATCCGGACGGTGATGGGCTGGCTCTTGATCTTCTCGTTCTCGTGCCCCTCGGGGCCGGTCATCGAGATCGCTTCGACGTCGCCGGGCTTCTTGCCCTCCAGCCGCTTGCCCAGGTCCTCGATGATGATGCCCGCCGCGTGGCCGCGGTAGTTGCGGTCCTCGCCCGGCACGAGAATGTAGGTGCCGGGATGGTGCGAGATCTCCTCCGCGTCCTCGCCGGCGTCTTCCCCGGCCAGCACACGGACGTCGGCCCGCACGAAGTCGCCGGCCTCGACGGTGGCGGAGTCGTCCTCGACCGACTGCATCCGCCCGAACCGCTCGCGGACCTGCTCGATCTCCTTGTCGATGTCCTCGTCCTTGACCTCGGCCTTCTTCTTCTCGATCTCCAGCTCTTCCAGCGGCGGCAGATCGACGTCCGGGGCAACCTCGATCTCCACCTCGAACTTGAGCGGGCCCGCCTCGGGCAGCTCGAGATCCTCGACGCCCTCCACGTCCGGCTCACCGATGACGTGCAGGTCGTTCTCCTGCGTCGCCTGCTGGTAGGCCTCAGCGAGGAGCTGGCCCTTGACGTCGTTGCGGATCGACTCGCCGAAGCGGCGCTCGATCAGCCTCCGCGGCGCCCGGCCCCGGCGGAAACCGGGCAGGGCGGCGTCGTTACGAAGCTCGACGAAGGCCTCGTCGATCTTCTGCTGAATCCGCTCCTGCGGCACCTCAATGCTCAGCTTCTTGCGGGCAGGACCCACGTCCTCGATGGTGACTTCCTGCTGCGGCTGATCGGTCTGCTGCTCTTCGGCCATGGCCCACGACTCCTCAAGGTCAAACGGGATGCAAGTGTTGGTGGGGGCGTGGGGGGTAGGGTCTCGCTCCCGCCGACCCACGCCTGGCGCCGCTCCCACAGCAGCACCGGTATCTCGGCGGGAAACCGCTGATTATCTGCTCACCCGGCCCATTCGTCAATCCGGGGGTGCTGGCAAGGGGGCAAGCGGCACCGAAAGCCACCGAATCGCACAGGTCAGGCGGGGCGAAATGACCCTCGATCCCACCACGACGACACGAAGGAGACGAAGAAGAACACGAAGACGAGGCCTCTTCTCAGGTTCACCACGGTGCCCTGTCTCTGCGTCCCCGGCCGCGCTACTTGCCCACGCAGAACCGGGCGAACACGCGGCCGATCACCTCGTCGGGCGTCAGTCGGCCCCCCAGCGACGCCAGCTCGTCCAGCGCTTCACGCAGGCTTCCCGCGACCAGCTCGACGCCCGTCATGTCCCGACTGTCCCGTTGCGGCGCCAGCAGTTCCCTCGCCTTGCTCAGCGCCTCGAGCGTGCGGTGCAGGGCGTGCTCGTGCCGGGGCTGCAGGGCGAGCAGATCGCCCGCGACGCTCACGCCGCGCTCGCCCACCTCCCGCGCCAGCCGATCGCGCAGCCCGCTGAGCCCTTCGCCGGTGAGCCCGCTGACGAGGATCACCCCATCAGGCGGCGGCCCCGTGAGCCGGTCCGCCTGGGTCAGCACCGCGACGGCCGGGGCGGTGCGGGAAAGCGACTCCGCCAGCTCCCGCGGGTCGTGCTCGGGATCGCCCACCGCGAGCAGGAGGTCGGCCTCGTCGATCGCCCGGCGGGCGGCCGCCTGGATCTGCTCGTCCAGGGCCGCATCCGTCCGGTCGAGCCCGGCCATGTCCACGAGCAGCACCTCCACCGGCTCGCCGGCGACCTCCAGCGCCAGCGGCTCGGCGAGCACGTCGCGCGTCGTGCCGGGGACCTCGGAGATGACCGCCCGGCGCCGGCCGAGCAGGGCGTTGAAAAGCGTGCTCTTGCCCGCGCTGGGCGGCCCGGCGAGCACGACCCGGGGCAGGGCCTCGATCGCGCCCCACGATCGGCTGCGGCGGACGAGGCCGGCAAGCTGCTCCTCCAGCTTCGCCAGCCTTTCGTCGAGCGCGCCCGGGCCGATGGGCACGACGTCTTCCTCGTCGGTGAAGTCGATCCCCGCCTCGACGAGAGCGAGGGCGTCGCCGAGCTGGTCCGTGGCCGCGGCCGCGAGCCTGCCGAGCTGCCCCTCGCGCAGCAGGCCGGCAGCGCGAAGCTGGCTCTCGCTGCTGGCGGTGATGGTGGCGGCGATCCCCTCGGCCTGCGTCAGGTCGAGCTTGCCCGCCACGAAGGCCCGGAAGGTGAACTCCCCCGGCCCGGCAAGCCGCGCACCGCGGTCGATGATCCCGCGCAGCACCCGGTCGAGCAGGGCGGGGTGGCCCGGCACCTGGAGCTCGGCAACGTCCTGCCCGGTGTAGCTCGCGGGCCCGGCGAAAAAGGCGACCAGCGCCGGCAGGGGCGGATGGCCCGGCAGGTGCAGCCGAACCGGCGCGAGGGTTCGCACCGCCGACAGGGGCGCGTCGAGCAGTTCGCCCAGGATGGGCCGAACGTCGGGCCCGGAGAGGCGCACCAGCCCGCGCGGCGATCGGCCCGGCGGACTGCTCACCGCTGCGATCGTCTCCTCGCGGTCGCCCGCAGGCGGAAGCTCGATGCCGGGGGGACACGCGGTCATGGCGTCAGTTTACGGAGGAAAAACGGCGTCAACCACGAAGACGCGAAGGCACGAAGAATAGCGGTCGTTTGGCCCCGACTCTGCCGGGGGGCGAGCCGCGGAGTTCATGACGCCACAGATGAACACAGATGAACACACAGAGCCGGGAAAGGGTGGAACGTATCCTCTGCCCGGTCCCGCAGAAGCGTCCCGGACGACGCCCCTGCGGGCTTTGGCGATTTCCTGCCCTGTTCGGCCTCTTCTTCGGCTCTTATCCGTGTTTATCCGTGTTCATCCGTGGCCAAAAAGGCTCTTTGTGATCCCGCTCAGCGCTTTCCGCCGCTTTTGCCCTTGCCCTGCTGCTTCTGCATCTGCTCGATCTGCTTCTGCTTTTCCGCGAGTGCCTTGCCGATGCGGTCGCGGAGGCCGCCGGGCTTGGCTGGCTTGCGCTGCTTGCGTGCGGCGAGGGCTTCGGGCGAGAGTTCGCCTCGCTCCTCCAACTCCTTGACGTGCTTGCGGACGAGGTAGCTGTCGAGCACGCCCGCCCCGGTCGAGGCGAGAATGTAGAGCGTCAGGCCCGAGGGGGCGGAGTAGAGCAGGATCGGGAACAGCAGCACCATGAAGCGCATCATCTTCTGCTGCTGGGCGGCCTGCTCGTTGGCGGCGGGCGGGGTCATGAACTTCTGCTGGAAGAAGAACACGACCGCCATCAGCAGGGGCAGGATGTTGATCGCCTGGAAGTTGGGGTGGATGAACAGCAGGTTGATCTGCCGCGGCTCGGCGAAGATCGGAATGAAGTTGTCCGGCTGGGATAGGTCGCCCAGGAACGGCCAGGCCCCGCCCGAGATCGCCTGGAACACGCCGTAGAAGGCGGGCACGTGGCGCAGCTCGATGGCGTAGTAGAGCATGGCGTACAGGGCGATCCAGATCGGCATCTGCAGGAACATCGGCAGGCAGCCGAGCATGTTCGCCGGGTTGACCCCGCGCTCGCGGTACAGCCGCATCATCTCCTGATTGAGCTTGGCCGGGTCGTTCTCGTACTTCTTCTTGATCTTCTGGATCTCGGGCTGCAGCGAGGACATCTGCTTGCCCATGATCTGCATGTTCGTCTGCGACTTCTTGGTCAAGGGGTGCAGCAGCAGGCGGACCACCAGCACGAGGATGATGATCGCCACGCCCCAGTCGTACACGCCGATGCCCACGCCGCCGATGACGAGGATCTGCCCTTCGATCAGCTTGAGGAACCAGAGCAGGAACTTCGCCAGCCCCTGGAAGGTGCAGAAGGTGCAGCCCATCTCGTAGCGGATGAGCTCGTCGAAGTCCATCAGCGCGTAGGGGGCCTGGTCGAAGACCTCCGTCTTCCGCGGCCCGGCATAGACGGAGAGGCTCAGGTCCGCCTCGTTGCCGGGCAGGATGGTCACGTCGCCCGTGGTGGCGGTGAGAACGACGTGGTCGGCCTCGCCGCCGATCTCTTTGATGACTTCCGCGTCGACGTCGGGGAACAGGGCCTCGAGCGCGGGGATGTCGGCCGTCTGCTCCGCGCCGGCGGGAATGAGCGGGTGAGCGACGATGGTGAAGTAGCGGTTGAGCGCCGCAGTCCACACCAGGTCGGCCAGGCCGCTGGTTTCGTACTCGACGTCGGGCAGCGGCCAGACCCGGCCGGTCTCGACGACGTCATCGCGCATCAGGCGGGCGCCCTCGGTGTAGACGCTCACCCGCTGGGGGTCGTAATCGAGGTCGAAGTAGCCGGCCCAGTACCCCCGGCGGTCGCCGAGGTAGGCCGCGCCGCCCCGGGGCAGGTCGCGCTGGAGGTTCTGAGCGAAGCGCACACGCAGCGGCCGATCGGTTCGGCTGACGACGCGCTGATTGAGCGTCAGGTCGTAGCTGTCCTCAGCCAGCTCCCAGGTGCGCTCGAGCCAGAGCACCTCGTTGCCCTCGCCGTCCGCGATGGGCAGGCGGTAGGTGGCGCTCTTTTCGTCCGAGTCGACGTACTGCCAGTCGAGCCCGGTGAGCGGGAGGGTCGTGCCGTTGACGACGATGCTTCGCGCGGCAAAGGGGAAGCGCCACCGCTTGCCGGCAGGGGTCTCCGCGATAAGGTAGCGGTTGAGCAGATAGGGCTCGTCGCCCGTGGCGGTCTCGTCGTACTCGGCGAGGCGGATCGAGGCGATGCCCGCCCCGTCGGGGACGAGGGTGACCTGCATCTCGAAGGGGGTGTCGTCCTGGGTCGAGCCGAGGGTCGCCTGCTGCCGCTGATCGGCCGGCACGGCCTGAAGGCCGGGGATGGGCTCGACGGCGACGGCCGGCTCGGCGGGCGCGGCGTCGGGGGCGCCGGACGCGTCCGGGGTGGCGGGCGCCTCGGCGGTTTCCGCGGGCTCCACAGGCTCGTCGGCCTCGGGTTCGGCGGGCGCTTCGGCGGTGGGGGGCGTCTCGGGGGCCGGGGCCGTCGGCTCGGGCTCGCCGAGGAAGAAGACCGAAGCCACGACCAGTACGCCGAGCACGATCGCCAGGAGGGTGATCGCAAGTCTCATGGATGATTCGTCCTTCGCATCGATCAGGCGTGAGCGAAGCGATCAGTATAGGGAGGATCGCCGCTGCTGGCGAACCCGGCGACCGCGGCGGGGGAGCAGGCAGATGAACGGCGAAAACGCGACCGGCGCGACGAGGAGCACCTGTTTTCAGCACCCGGACCCGGGGGCGGGGAGAAAGCCACCGATGGACACCGATGAACACAGATGAAGAAGACACGGATCGCACGCGGGGGGGCGGCGGCTTCCGCGTCCCGGTGGGGCGTTCCCCCCCGATACCCGGGGCGGCGCTGGCGCTCTGCCCCGGCTTGCCTTCTTATCTGTGTTTATCCGTGCCCATCTGTGGCTGCACTCTTCCTTTTCTTCTTCTCTGCTCCGTGCCTCCGTGTCTCTGTGGTTCTCTCCCCCGTCCGCGCAAAGACAGAGCCCGCGAACTGGCCGCGGGCTCTGGCGGGGTCGATTGGTTCGGGTCGGCTCAGCGGCCCGCGAAGAACTTCTTGAACGCGTGCAGCGTGGTCTGCCGACCGATGTGGGCGATCGCTTCGGTGAGCGGGACGTCCTTGGGGCAAGCCTTGACGCAGTTCTGGGCGTTGCCGCAGTCGGTGATGCCGCCGGGGCCCATCAGGGCGTCGAGGCGGTCGCCCTTGAGCTTCTTGCCCGTATCGTGGAGGTTGAACAGCAGCGCCTGCCCGATGGGCTGGGGGCCGATGAAGTTGTTGTCCTTGAGGAACTGCGGGCACGCCTCCATGCAGCAGCCGCAGGTCATGCAGCGGGACAGGGCGTAGCGCAGCTCCTGCTTTTCGGGCGATTCCTGCGGTCCGCCGCCGAGGTGGTGCGTGCCGTCGATGGGCACCCAGCCCTGGACGAGCTTGAGAGCGTCGAACATGCGCTGGCGGTCGACATAAAGGTCGCGCACGACCGGGAACTTGGTCATCGGCTCGAGCACGAAGGTGTGGCTCTGCTCGAGCAGTTCGTCGACGAGGGTGGAGCAGCTCTGCCGCACGTGCCCGTTGATGAGCATGGTGCAGGCGCCGCACACCTCTTCGAGGCAGTTCGAGTCCCAGACCACGGGGGGCACCTGTTTGCCTTCGACGGTGACCGGGTGGGCGGCGATCTCCTGGAGGACGGAGATCACGTTCAGGTTCGGCCGATAGTCGATCTCGAACTCGTTCCAGTACGAAGGCTTGTCGGGCCCGTCCTGGCGCTTGACGCGAACGCGGAATTTCTGAGGCATGCTGGCCATCTTATTTGCGTCCCTTGGCAGGGGGTGAGAATCTTTCCTGGAATGCGATTGCCCGCTGCGGGGCTCAGTCCTGTTCCCGGGCATCGGTCGCGCCGGGCGCCTTGTTCTCGGTCTCCTTGCCGTAGGCCGGGCTGGCCTCGGTGGGCCGCTGACTATAGGCCTCGCCGCCCGGGCCGGCTTCCTTCTCGGCCTCCTTGTCGGCGGCGGACTCGACCTTGCCGTAGGTCCGCGCCCGCGGGGGCACAAGCGGGCAGGGCACGCCCTCCCATTCGATGACGGGGCGGTCGCCCGCGGCGTCGTAGCGGACGAGGCTGGTCTTGTGGAACTTCTCGTCGTTGCGCTCGGGGTAGTCGGGGCGGAAGTGGCTGCCGCGCGACTCCTTGCGCTCGATCGAGGCGGCGAGGATCGCCTCGCCGTAGATCAGCATGTCGCCCAGGGCGCGGGTGAAGCTGAGGTTCTGGTTGGTCCAGAGCCCGGTGTCCGAGAGGCGGACGGCCTTGTACTGCTCTTTGATCTCGCGGAGCACGCCGTAGGCCTGGTTCATCCGCTCTTCCGTCTTCACCACGGTGCAGGCGGCGGTCATCTCCTCGCCGAGCCGGCGGTGCAGCTCGTAGGGGTTCTGGTCGCCGTCGGAGTCGATCAGCTTCTGCTGCTTGTCCTGCTCCTGCTTCGTGTAGCGCTCGTAGAGCGAATCGGGCAGGTCGGCGGCGGCGGTCTCGGCGTCCTGGGCGTAGTTGTGCACGCCCAGGCCGCAGAACAGGCCGTCGAAGATGCACGAGAGCAGGGCGTTCGCCCCGAGGCGGGTCGCCCCGTGGTACTGGTAGTTGACCTCCCCGAAGGCGTAGAGCCCGGGGATGTTGGTCATCATGTTCTTCGGATCGCCGTGCTTCATGCCCATCGGCTTGCCGGCGTCGTCCGGGTGAGCGCGGTGCTCCTCGGCTTCGTAGACGGTGTAGAGCCCGCCCATCGAGTAGTGCACGGAGGGGAAGATCTTCATCGGCACCTTGCGCGGGTTGTCGCCGACGAACTTCTCGTAGATCTCCAGGATGCCCTCGAGCTTGTTCTGCGTCGCCGCGGGCAGGTGGGAGACGTCGAGGTAGACCATGTTCCCGCCGCCGACGCCGTAGCCTTCCTGGCAGGTGTTGAAGATCTCGCGGGTGGCGATGTCGCGCGGCACGAGGTTGCCGTACTTGGGGTACTTCTCTTCGAGGAAGTACCAGCGCTCGTCCTCGGGGATGGTTTCGGGCGAGCGGTCGTCACCGATCTTGCGCGGGACCCACACCCGGCCGCCCTCGCCTCGGGCGGACTCGCTCATCAGGCGGCACTTGTCCTCGCCCGGGATGGCGGTGGGGTGCACCTGGATCATTTCGGGGTTGGCGAGCGTCGCCCCGGCCTGATAGCAGCGGGAGGCCGCGCCGCCGGTGCAGATCACGCTCATCGTGCTCTTGCCGAAGATCAGCCCGCAGCCGCCGGTGGCCATGACCACGGCGTCGCCGCGGAAGGGGCGGATCTCCATAGTCCGCATGTTCTGGGCGACGATGCCCCGGCACACGCCGTCGTCGTCGATGACGGGCCAGAGGAACTCCCAGAACTCGAACATGCGGACCTTGCCCTCGGCTTCCTGCCGGCGGGTCTGCTCGTCGAGGGCGTAGAGCAATTGCTGGCCGGTGGTGGCGCCCGAGAAGTGGGTCCGCTTGTAGAGGCTGCCGCCGAACATGCGCAGGTCGCGGAAGCCTTCGTTCGTGCGGTTGAAGGGCACGCCGGCGCGGTCGAGCAGGTCGATGATGCGCGGCGCCCAGTGGGTCATTTCATAGACGGGCGGCTGGTGATTGAGGAAGTCGCCGCCGTAGAGCGTCTCGTCCATGTGCTGCCACTCGGAGTAGCCCTGCTGACGGGCGACCTCGTTGCAGGCGTTGATGCCGCCCTGGGCGCACACGGAGTGGGAGCGCTTGACCGGGACCATGGAGAACAGGTCCACCTGCGTGCCGGCCTCGGCAACACGGACGGCGGCCGCCAGTCCGGCCAGTCCGCCTCCGACCACAATGACTCGTCGCGAATTCGCTGCCATGATTGAGCAATTCCTTCCTGCTCAGGCGGGTTTGTGACGCGTGGGGGCCCTTAGAACCCCGTCCAGGCGCCTGAGGCGAACGACCCGTCCAGGCCGCTGCCGGTAAAGCTTTCCGTAATCCACATGCCCAGGCCGCTTGCCAGCATCAGCACGACGAACCCCAGCGACACGAAGCGGATGTAGGTTTCCAGGGCCGTCGGGCGGGCGACGCGGATCAGGGCGCCGCCGCTGATGCTCACCGCCACCAGGCTCATCAGCACCGGGGCGAGGTCGCCGCGGAACTGCTCCAGGCCGAGGAACGGCAGCAGTGCCGCGACGGCCAGGAAGACGAAACTGACGAAGGCGAGATATCGTTTCTGATGCTGCGCCATATCCGAAAAACAACCTCGAAGCGGTAGCGGGGCGTGGCCCCGCGGGGACCCAGTTCCAGTGGCGGGAGCGTGGCTTCCGCCTTTCCCCTCTCTCCAGTTGTTACGGAACCCGGAGGGCTCCGGATCAGTCCGTTCCTGCGATCAGCGCGCCACGTCCGGGGCGGGCGTCGGGCGGGGCACTTCTTCCTCGCCGGTGACGGCCTCTTCGATGGCCGAACCGGAGTAGGCGGCCTCGGGGTTCTCGATGGCGTACTCGATCGCGGCCTGCTCCCGCTCGGTCGGGGTGTATCGCATGGCCCCGCCGATGGCGCCGGCAGAGAAGACCGCCAGGGCGATGCCGACGGCGCCGCACACGTAACCCCACTGCTTCTGGCCGCGAACGCTGAGGGTGAATCCCCAGGTGATGGCGGCGGTCCAGAGGCCGTTGGCGAAGTGGAACACGGTGGAGAACACGCCGACGACGTAGAGGGCGAGGACCCACCAGGCCGACTGGAGCGCGACGGCGGTGGTCGCGGTGGCGAGTTCGACGGTGCTGCCGTCGGGCAGGTAGACCTCGCCGTAGAACGGCGTGTACCAGCCGAAGATGTCCCACCGCCAGCGAAGCGTGGCGACGTGGAGGAAGATGAAGATGAAGGCGATCAGGCCGCTGATGCGCTGGAAGGTGTAGCGCCAGTTGTCGGCCCAGGTGTAGGTCGTCGCGTTGGGCCGGCCCGAGAAGGTGTAGACCAGGCCGAGCAGGCCGTGGAACGCCAGGGGCAGCCAGATGCCGAAGACCTCGAGCACCAGCAGGGCGGGCAGGTCGTGGATGAAGTTCACCTCGTGCTGAAAGGTGCTCTCCTGCCCGAAGAGCAGCGGCGTCAGCTGGAAGTTGGTGAACAGGTGGAAGCAGACGAACACGCCGACGGGGATGATGCCCGACAGCGAGTGCAGTCGCCGCAGCAGGAAGTGGTGGCGGGCGAGCGCACCGGGCTGGGCGGTGGAATCAGCGGCAGCAGTGGCGGTCTGAGACACGGCGATCACCTTACTCAGGGGGCGGGAATAGTACCGGCAGCCTGTCGTGGAAGGCACGACCTGCCGTCAGCAAGCCGGCCAAGAGGATAAACAAATCCTCTAAATCGTCAACCGACTTCAGGGCGATGTTGTTTCGGCGCGGGCGTTCAGCCGCCGCTTCGGCCGGCGGAGGCGAGCTGGACGTAGCGGGTGCGCAGCTCGTAGAGCGTCGTCGCCAGCATCTGCTCCTCTTCCTCGGTGAGGTTGCCTTGGGTCTTCTCTTCGAGCACGCCGAGCATGTCGATGTGGTGGCGGGCGAGGTCGAGGTTCTGGAAGCGCTGCCCGCTGCGCGGGTCGGCGATCGCGCCCATGGCGAACAGGGCCTGCGTCGCCGTCGTGCTCACCAGCGTCTCGAAGTTGGCCGGGGGCATGCCCTGACCGCCCGCGCCGGTGCCGGGGGCCTCTTCGCCGCCGACCGGCTGCTGCTTCCGGGCGCGCTGCCTGGCCTGCTCGGCGAGGCGCTCCTTCTCGGCCTGGGCCTGCGCCTTCCAGTCGCTGTCGATGTGGATCTTGGGCTGCTGCTGATCTTCTTCAGCCATGGCAACTCCCGCTGGGTGTTCTGGGTGTTCGTGGTGGGGGAATCCCGGACTGCCGGGCCCCGCCTCGAGAATCTTATCATAGTTTCGCTCGCCGCGATTCTCGACCGCGGAAACCGTTCTTTTCGTTCGCGCCGGCCTCCCTCTCCGCATCGCGTTATAATCCCCGCCTGACCCGAAGCGACTCGAACCCGGAGTGCCACGACTCATGGCGAGCCCCGACCGCGAAACCGGCACCACGCTGGACGTGAAGTACAACGAGCAGGGCCTCGTGCCCGCGATCGTCCAGAACATCGACACCGGCCAGGTGCTCATGATGGGCTGGATGAACGAGGCAGCCCTGACGCAGACCCTGGCCAGCCGCAAGGCCACCTTCTACTCCCGCTCACGCAACAAGATGTGGGTCAAGGGCGAAAGCTCCGGCCACATCCAGGAAGTCGTCGACGCTCGCGTCGACTGCGACCAGGACACCGTCCTGCTCCGCTGCAAGAGCCACGGCCCGGCCTGCCACGTCGGCTACGATACCTGCTTCTACCGCGCGGCCGACGAACACGGCAACCTCCGCTTCGCCGAGGAGCGGCGGTTCGACCCGGACGAGGTCTACGGCAAATAAATGCCCCGCCCGGCAAGGGGGGACGCAAATCGGTCATGGCAGTGCCCAGCGTGATCAGCATCGGCAACTTCGACGGGGTCCATCGCGGCCACCAGGCGATCTTCGCCCGCGCCCGGCAACTCGCCGACGCCCGCGACGCCGAGGTGGTGGCGATGACCTTCGACCCCCACCCCGCCAGCGTGCTGCGCCCCGACGGGGCGCCGCCCCGGCTGACGACCCCGCCCGAGAAGCAGGCCCGCCTCCAGGAGGCCGGGGCCGACCGCGTCGTCGTGCTTCAGCCGACGAAGGAACTGCTCGGCCAGCCGGCGGAGCAGTTCATCACCCGGCTGGTCGATTCCTACCGCCCGGTGGCGATCGTGGAGGGCCCGGACTTCCGCTTCGGCAAGGGGCGCGGCGGCGACATGAACCTGCTCGCCGAGCTCGGCCGATCGCGCGGGTTCGACGCCGTCGTTCAGCCCCAGGTGGAGCTCGCCCTGAGCGACTGCACGCTGGTGACGGTCAGCTCCAGCCTCGTTCGCTGGCTCGTCGGCCGGGGACGCGTGCTCGACGTCGGCATCTGCCTCGGCCGATGGCACGAGCTGGTCGCCCCGGTCATGCAGGGCGAGCAGCGCGGACGCACCATCGACGTGCCCACCGCCAACCTCGACCCGGCCGCGTACGGCTCGCTGATCGTCCCGGCCGACGGGGTCTACGCCGGCGAGGCCGTGCTGCCCGGCGGCGAACTCCGGCCCGCGGCGATCAGCGTCGGGGTCAAGCCGACGTTCGGGCAGCACCAGCTCACCGTCGAGGCCCACGTGCTGGACTTCTCGGGCGACCTCTACGGCCAGCCGCTTCGCATCCGCTTCGCCCGCTGGCTGCGCGACCAGTACATGTTCCCCAACGTCGAATCGCTGAAAAAGCAGCTCGAGCGGGACATCGCCCACACACGCGAGCTGGCCGAGCAGGGCCGGCTGACCTGCTGCGAGTCGCTCGCGCCGGCCAGTTGAATCCCTCCGGAACCCGACCCGATGCCAGAGACCGGAACCGCCATGGCTGAATACGCATCCACGCTCGACACCGCCGCCGCCGCGGCATTGATCCAGGCCGCCCCGGACCCGCTGGTCGTGCTCACGCACGCCAAGCCCGACGGCGACGCCTTCGGCTCGACGGTCGCGCTGACCGCGGCGCTCAGGTCCCGAGGCCGGGACGTGCGGGCGTACCTCGCGCCGCCGGTGCCCGCGGCCCTGCAGAAGCTCGCCGGTGCGGACCTCGCCGAGGTGTTCCAGGAGGGCGGCAAACTCCCCGACGCCGGGCTCTACCTCGTGCTCGACACCGGCGCGACGGGCCAACTCGGCCCGGTGACGGAGGCGATGACGCCCGACCGCCTCCAGCGCACGCTGATCGTCGATCACCACCTCAGCGGCGATCTGCCCGCGGCGAACAAGCTTATCGACGGCACGGCCGCGGCGTGTGCGGAGATCGTCGCCGAGCTGATCGAAGAGTTGCTGGGCGAGCTTTCGTGTCCGGATGAGGACTGCCAGCGGACGATCACCGAGGGCCTGTTCGTGGGCATCGCCTCGGACACGGGCTGGTTCCGCTTTTCCAACACCCGGCCCCGGACGCACGAACTCGCCGCGAGGCTGCTTCGCGCCGGCGTCGACCACGCCCGGCTGTACCGCGGCCTCGAGCAGACCGAGCGGCCCCAGAAGCTGGCCCTGCTCACCCGGGCGCTGGACAGCCTGCACCTCATCGCCGGCGGCCGGGCCGCGGTCATGGTGCTGAGCAAGGAGGACTTCGCCGAGACCGGCGCCCTGCAGGAGGAAACCGAGCGGCTGATCGACGTGCCGCAGCAGATCGGCGATCTGCAAGTCGTGGCGCTCCTGAGCGAGGTCGGTTCGGGCGACTCGGTCAGCACGCGGATGAGCTTCCGCAGCAAGCCCGACCCGGACGCGGCGAACGTGGCTCAACTCGCCCACCAGTTCGGCGGAGGCGGCCACGCCCGAGCCGCCGGTGCAAGCTTCGACGGCCCGGCCGAGAAAATCCTCCCCGAGGTCGAAAAGGCCCTCCGCGACGCGGTGACGGGCTGAGAACCGCAGTCGGCCGGTGTGGCGGCTCGGCGTGACCCGCGAGGCGGATGAGACAATGAGGACTGATCGGTCCGGAGAGAAGCGGTGCCCGGCGGCGGTTTTTGAGCTTCTGCTTGACCGGATCGGAACTTGAACGCATACTGACGGTTGACCGGGGTAGTTTGCCGGGTGGCGAGAGCCAGTAGACGGATGGTTACGGTGGTGGGAAGAAGGGGGGCCGGACACCCCCGCTGCATTTTTTCTTCTCGCCTGCCCCCCTCACCCGACCTATCTGTGCACGCCGGAGTGGATCGACTCTTTTCACGTTTCTTTCCCTGGCCTGGGATTGGCCGGGGATGGGGGAACAGCATGCAGACTTGCTCAAACGGCTGGTGGCGTGGCCTCTGGAACCGCGTGCGCTGTGATCAGCGTCAGGACCGCGGAGGCTCCACGATGGATTTCTGCAACCTCGAGCCGCTCGAGCCGCGGGTGCTGCTCAGTGCCAGCGGGCTGGAACTGCCGGACAAGCCGGTCGACCTGACCGGTGCGGATGGCCCGGCGACGGTGGTCGCCGTGGAAGCGACCGGGGCCGAGCTCGCCGGCGGGGCGATGCTGGCGGCTCCCGCGAACGACAACTTCGCTGACGCCGCGATCCTCGAGGGCGAGAACGCCCACGCCAGCGGCACGAACGTCGATTCCACCCATGAGGAGGGGGAGCCGAACCACCATCCCGGCGAAGTCGAAAACACCGGCTCGGTCTGGTGGAGATGGACCGCCCCGGCCAACGCCCGCGTCAGGCTGGACACGATCGGCAGCGATTATGACACCGTCGTCGGCGTCTACACCGGCGATGCGGTCGACGACCTGGAGCCGATCGTCAGGAACGACGACTTCAACGCCACCTGGTATGACGGTGACAACCCGTGGGTGAGCTATCTGAGCTTCGATGCCGTTGCCGGACGCACCTACCATATCGCGGTCGACGGCTATCCCTGGGAGGATGCCGATGACGACGATACTCACGCTCAGCCTTTCGGGCAGATTCAGCTGAACCTGAAAACCGGCGACCCCGGTGACGAGAGGCGGAAGTTCACCTTCGCCGGCGACGTGGTCGGCGACGGCACGGACGAGGCCATCACCTTCAACCTGAACACAGGCATCTGGCGGATCGCGTCGAAGGTCGGCGACGACCTGATCGGGCTGGACTGGGCCAACTGGACGGGCGAGCCCGGCTGGCAGAACCCGATCGTCGGCGACTTCAACGGCGACGGCCTGACCGACGTGGCCGCTCAGAACGACGACAACGCCTGGTGGGTGGGCCTCTCCACGGGGGCCGAGTTCCGTTCGTCCGCCTGGGGCTGGTGGAACCCCGCCAACGAGTTCGAGAGCGTCCAGACCGGTGACTTCAACGGCGACGGCCGCACCGATCTGCTCGGCCAGGCCGCCAACGGCACACGCTGGGTCAGCCGGTCCACCGGCAGCGGCTTCGAAACCTCCGGCTGGGGCCACTGGCCGGTGGAGATCGCCTGGGAGAACGTCATGATCGGCGACTTCAACGGCGATGGCCGGGACGACCTCGCCGGGAAGTTCGTCAACATCGGCGGCACCGACGTCTGGTGGGTCGCCGAGTCGACCGGCAACCGCCTGAACAACCGCTTCTACTCCGGCTGGCAGGGGGACGCCACCGACTGGCTGGGGGCGCAGTTCGTCTCGGCCGACTTTGATGGCGACGGGACCGACGACATCGCCGGCCGAGACCCGGAGACCGGCATCTGGTGGCTGGGCATCAGCGAGAGGCACAGCGACCGGCAGCGCTTCGTCCCCCAGGGCTGGGGCAACTGGGGCACCGGCCGCGCCTGGGCGATGACCCTCACCGGTGACTTCAACGGCGACGGCCGCGACGACCTCGTCGGCCAGATCGACGAGGATGACACAAACGCCTGGTGGATCAGCCGGTCCCGGCAGCGGTTCAACAGCCCCTGGCCGCACATCAACGGCCGCTTCCAGACCGAGTTCTACTCCGGCTGGGTGAACGGCAGCCACGACATCGTCGTCGGCGACTTCGACGGCGACGGCCGGGACGACGTGCTCGGCATGGACGGCTACAACAGTTGGTGGTGGGTCCGGGGCATCTCGGGCAACGGCCACAGCGGCCCTCAGAGGCTGTGATCGACGCAAAGGCAGCGGCGGGGGCGGTGCAGAGCCGCTCCCGCACCCTCTCCAAGGGAGCTGCGGCCTTGTGGGTCGAGCCGGAACGCGAATCCCGTCCGATGAAGCGAAATCCAAGACCGATCCCGCACGGTCTGACCCGAAGGTCAGGCCGTGTTTCTGTTTGGTTCATCCGCAAAGGGCGGGGCGGATCGGAGTTCCCCGAATCGCCTCTGGTCTGGGTGGCACGCGCTCGCCGGCAATCCCGGATAAACCTCTTGTTTTCGGGGCCTTCGATGCCGGCCATGCGGGCTCGCGGCCGGGCTGCCCATGCCGCGGACGGCCGGGGCGGTGGTGGTCAAATCGGGGCAGCCATGCTAATCTGTAACCATTCCTGGAACGATTTTCCTCTGGGCCGCTCCGGCGGCGCGAGGCCGCGATAAGGATGGTGACCGCCATGGAATACCGGCAGATCCCCGGCAGCAATCTCGAGGTCAGCCTGCTCGGCTTCGGCAATTTCGTCTTCGGCACGTCCTGGTGGGGCGAGTTCTCGGACGAGGAGGCGGTCGCCATCCAGAACCAGGCGGCCGAGCAGTTCGGCGTGACCTTCTTCGACACCGCCCCCGCCTACGGCAACGGCCGGGCCGAGCGGCTGCTCGGGCAGACCATCCGCGACGTCGGCCGGGACCGGCTGGTGATCTCCACCAAGTTCGGCTACGACTTCTATTCCGACCCCGGCAAGGAGGGCGGCCACCGCGAGCGGAAGCAGGACTTTTCGCCCCAGTTCGTCCGCTACGACCTCGAAAAGTCGCTCGAGCGCCTCGGCATTGAGACGATCGACCTCTACCAGGCCCACAACATCCGCCTGCACCACTTCACCGACGAGCTGTTCGCCGAACTGGACAAGCTCAGGCAGGAAGGCAAGATCCGCGCGTGGGGCGCGGCCCTCGGGCCGGCGATCGGCTGGCGCGAGGAGGGGCACACCGCCTTCGCCGACCGTGACGCCGCGACGGTCCAGACCGTGTTCAACCTCTACGAGCAGGACCCGGGCCGGGAGCTGTGCGAGCTCGCCGCGAGCCGCGGCCGGGGGGCCGTGCTCGCCCGCGTGCCGACCAACTCGGGCGTCCTCGATGAGGAGTTCGAGAGCCCGGACCACCCGTTCCCGCCGTCGGACCACCGCAAGTTCCGCGACCGCGACTGGCTGGTGTACGGCCTGGAAAAGAACGAGATCGTCCGCCCGATGGCGGAGGAGCTCGGGCTGAGCCTGCGGCAGTTCGCCTTCAAGTGGATCGCTTCCCAGCCGGCGCTGGCCTCGATCGAGCCCAATCTGCTGTCGCTGGACGACGTACGCGAGTTTGCCGGGGCGTGCGACGGCGAGCCGCTGCCGGGCGACGTGCTGGCGGAGCTGCGTGAACTCTACGCCCGCGATTTCGGCCTCGGCGACGCAGCCCATCCCTGCGACCTCAAGTCCAGCACGGCCGAGGGCGGCACCGTGCGCAGCGACTATCAGGCCCCGGCAACCGTCCAAACCGGCCATTTGGCCTGATCTGCCTGAATTCACTGGACAGGACCCAACTCGGCATTCATAATAGACGAGAGAGAGAAGGCCGGGCGGTGTGCTCGCGGGAGGCGTGCCCACTGGTCGGAACGCACACGTTTGCATCACATTCCGGGCGGACGTTCGTCTTCCGCCTATCCAACGGAGGGAATTCCATGCGGAACTTTGGGAAAGCTTATATGAAAGGTGTCGTCGCGACCCTGGCTGTGGCCGTGGCCGGCCAGGTTGCCTCGGCTTCGATCGTCGGTTCGGGAGGTGCGGTCAGCCCCGTCGCCCTGACCGAGGGCGCGCTGGAGAGCGACACCGAAATCCGGGCCATCACCGAGAGCATCAACACGACGCTCGACGGTCGGCTGCCGCTCGACATCATGGCGCAGGAAGACAACGAGATCATCGATTCCTGGGACAAGCAGTTGCAGAACGCCGGCGGCATCCCGGGCGGGATGGCCGTCAACAGCTACCTGCTCCACTTCGATCCCACGCTGTCGCCCGAGGACTACGACGAAGAACTCGCCGAGGAGAACGGCGTCATCTACGATCCGGCCGGCTCGATCACCTTCAACCAGGACATCATCGGCCTGATCGTCAACGATGACCTGCTCGACGGCACGGATGACGACTTCGGCCTCGACAACATGACCTACCCCACCGGGATGGCCGGCCGGGGCCTCGAACTTGACGCCGGCGACCGCGTGCTCATCGGTGATGATCTGCGGACCCTGTACGTCGAACTCGTCAGCGGCGGCATGGACATCGACCAGGTCCGCGTGATCACGGCCGTGCCCGAGCCTGCCAGCCTGGCCCTGCTCGGTCTCGGCGGCTCGCTCATGCTCCTGCGTCGCAGGAAGCAGGCCTGAGTCGGACGGAGTTCCCGACATCACAACCAGACGAAACGCTGCAGGTGGTCCGCCGCCTGCAGCGTTTTTTTGTGCTCATTCGGCATCTCAGGTGCGACCTAGCCCTGCCCGGCGGATGAGCGGGCGGCGGCGGGCCCGGCGGCTTGTTCGGCCTGATCGGCTTGTTCGGCCTGATCGGCTCGGCGGGGAGATCGGCGGAGGAAGACGTCGACGCGGTCGGTGAACAACTCGACCCGGGAGCAGGGGTAGACCGCCCGCCCGAGCAGCCAGCCGGTCCCGAGGTAGTGGTCGGCATGAGGGACGGTCCAGTAGCCCACGCGCCCCCGGCCGCGCTCGGCGACGCGGCGAAGAAAGGCGAGGTCCTTCGGGTCTTCGTCGCCGCAGTCGATCAGCAGCAGCGGTGGTGCTGCCGCGCGGGCGAAGCGATCGATGTGGCGCTCGATGTCGCGGGCGGCGCTGGTGCGCAGGAACAGCCGCTCGTCGAGAGGGTAGGCGAGCTGCATGTCCCGGCGGGCGCGGGCGAGCATGAACTGGCGGTCGGGTGCGTCCTCGCGGAGCAGGCGCTGGCCGAGGCGCCGGGGCGGGCCCAGTAGTGCCATCGCGGCGATGCGCGGCTCGTCTTCCTGGGCCTCGAGCGCGATGCCGGCCCCCATGGAGTGGGCGACGATGAAGAGGCGCTCCGGGTCGGCGGCGCCGCGCTCGAGCAGGAAGTCGATCGCCGCGGTCACGTCGCGTGCGGCGCGGAACTGGTGCGGCGCGCTGGACTGGGTGGGGCGGTCCGACTCGCCGAAGCCCCGGCTGTCGAAGCTGAGCATGCAATAGCCGCGTTTGTGAAGGTGGTGGGCGAGCACGCGGATGATGGCGGCGCGCCGGCCCCGGGGCGAACTGCCGTGCATGAGCAGGATGGCGGGTGGCGGCTGGGCGGTATCGCGGGGCGGCTGCCAGAGATCGCCCATGAGGCGCAGGCCGTCACAGTGGAAGGCGATCGGCTCGGGCTCGGGCAGGCGGCGGGCCCGACAGTCGCGCAGGCCGTTCCGCCGCAGGCCCGAGAGGATCGAGACCAGGTCACGCAGTCGGTGCAGTCGCAGGCGCAGGGCGAGCGGCAGACGCATAGGCTACTCCTCGCGGCCGCCTCGGCTGATCCATGGCAGATCGAGGCCGCCGATGCCGGTTGCACGTTCGATCGTAGGCGACAGGAGGTGCCGGGGCGGCGCGGCGTGCGGTAAAACCCGCAGGCCTGGCCGAGCCCGGCGGGGGCGTTTCAGGGCAGGGCGACCACGACCCGCGTGCCCTGGCCCGGGCTGGAATGGATGTCGAAGCGCCCGCCCATCATGGCGACCCGCTCGCGCAGGGCGAAGAGGCCGAAGCTGGCGTGGGGCTGCTCGTCAAGCTCGGCGGGATCGAAGCCGGCGCCTTCGTCACGGACGGTGAGCTGGGTCTGGCCGGCGTCGTCGCGGTCGAGCTCGAGCCAGGCTTCGCCGGTGCCGGCGTGCTTGACGCTGTTGAACAGCAGCTCGCGGGCGGCGTCGAAGAGCAGCAGGCGGACGGGCTCGTCGGGCGCGGGGATTTCGCGGACGTCGTCGACGTGGACGGTCTGGCCGTGCTTGTCCTTCATCCAGCGGGCGAGCCAGTGCATGGCGGCGGGCAGGCCGGCCTCGCGGAGGATGGGTGGCGAGAGCTCGATGGCGAGACTTCGCGAGGCCTCGATCGACTGGCCGAGCAGGTCGTCGACGTGCTCGAGCAGCATCGGCTGATCCCGCTGGCTCGTGCGGACGAGGGCGAGGTGCATTCGTGCGGCGGCGAGCAGTTGCTGGAGGTGGTCGTGGAGCAGCCTGGCGAGTCGCTGGCGTTCCCGCTGCTCGGCTTCGCCGAGTTGGGCGGCGAGGGCCCGGAGCTGGTCGGTTTTCCGCTGCGCCTCGACCTGGCGGAGTTTCAGTGCCTGCTCGAGCTGTTTTCGCCGGGCCTCGCTTTCGTGGAGGGCGCGCTGGGTCTGCTGGTGGCTGGTGACGTCGAGGATGGCGGTTCGGAAGACGACCTCGCCCTCGTCGGATCGGCCGGGCCTGCTGATGATCTGCACGGGGGTGGGCGCGCCGCCGGGGCTGCTGAGGCGGAGCTCGCTGACGACGGGTTGGCCGGGCGGGGTGTCGTTGCACCGCTGGAGGTGGTTGAAGCAGCGGCCGTGGTCGTCGGCCGCGACGCGGCGGATCAGCGGGGTGTGAAGCGCGTGGTCGCGGTCGACGCCGAGCAGTTCGGTGCCGGCGAGGTTGATCTCGCGGATTCGGCCGTACTCGTCGAGGGTGAGCTGGGCGAGCGGGGCGAAGTCGTAGAGCTCGGCGTAGCGGTCGCGGGCGCGTTCGAGTTGCCGCTGGATGCGTGCGGCGCGGGCGCTTTCCGCTTCGGCGCGTCGGCGGTGGGCGGCGAGTTCCCGCTGGGCGGCCTGCAGGCGGGCCTGGAGGCTTTCTTCCTCTTCCGGCAGCGGCTGACTGTTTTTACACGAGCAATTGCTCGTTTTACCGTGGTCGGCGTCGGTATGAGCGGACATGTGTCTGTTTCTCCCTCCGCAATTCCATTTGCCTGCCCGGCCGGCACTCGGCTTAAGCCGCGCGCCTGGGTCCGGGAGAAGCGGTCGGCGCGATGGCTCGGCCGGCCGACTCCTCTCGGCGTTGCGCCCGGCTGCCTGGGCGCCAGCCCGAGGAGGTGTGGTGACCGGCCAGGTGACGATTCCCGCCCTGCGCAATGAAGAACTGCCTGTCGCGGACCGGGGCGAGCTGCCTCGTCCGGGTCTCACTGAGCTGCGCAAATCCCCCTGGTTGCCAGTTTACCCGCCGGGCCGGGGTGGGCCAAGAGCAAATAAGTCAAGTGGCAGGAGGGGTTAACCCTCACTCGGGTCTGCCGCTGCTCCTGTCTGGGGCGGTGATCACCAGCCCATCCACTTGGCGTATTCGTGCAGGAAGTCTTCGATGACGGCCTGCTGGCTGAGCTGGTTGAGTGCGTAGTCGCGCTGCTCGCCGCCGTGGGCGATGATCTCCGCGCGGAGGAGGCGCGGGGCGTCGGGCGGGCTCATTTCGGGGAAGGCGGCGCGGGCGGTGCGGAACGCGCGGGTTCGGATGGCGTAGCGGAACTCGACGCCGCGCTCGTGGCCGACCTGGATCGCGGCGTGGTAGGTGTGCTTTTCGAGCGTGACCTCCCGGCCGAGCTGGCGCAGGTCGCGGGCGAGGCTGTGGAAGGCGGGTGTGGCGGTCTGGTTGATGAACTCCGCCATGCGCCGGCGGGCCTCGGTGAGGTACGGCTCTTCTTCGGTCTCCTCCTCCGGGCGGGGGCGGGGCGGTTTGCCGACGATCTGCCGCAGTCGGCGGCGCCAGGGGACCTCTTCGTTTTCGGGCACCTCGGCGCCGATCTCCTCGGCCTGGGGCCCGAGCGGCATGGCGGGCAGCGGGGCGCGCAGCTCCGCCCGCAGGCCGCGGACGAGGCTGTAGCACATCACCAGCATGACGAAGCAGAAGGGTAGGGCCGTGGTGACGGCGGCCGTGCGCAGGGCGAGAAGCCCGCCCGTGAGCAGGAGGATCGCGGCGACGAGGCCCTCGGTGAGCGCCCAGAAGACGCGCTGCCAGACGGGCGGGTGGAGCCGGCCGCTGCTGGTGAGGATGTCGATCACCAGCGAGGCGGAGTCGGAGCTGGTGACGAAGTAGGTGGCGATGACGAGGGTGGCGAGGGTGGCGGTGACGCGTGCCCAGGGCAGCTCGAAGAGCATGACGAACAGGGCGGTGGGCGGGCTCTCGGCGACGGTCGCGGCGATGGGGGAGGCTTCGCTGAACAGCTCCATGTGCAGGGCGGTGTTGCCGAAGACGATCATCCAGATGAACGTCAGCAGCGTGGGCACGAGCAGCACGCCCATGACGAAGCTGCGGATGGTTCGGCCCCGGCTGATGCGGGCGATGAACATGCCCACGAACGGCGACCAACTGATCCACCAGCCCCAGTAGAACATGGTCCAGTCCGCCTGCCACTCGGTGCCGGAGTAGGCGTCGGTGCGGAAGGTGATGGCGACGAGCTCGGTGAGGTAGCGGCCGATGCTCTCGATGAGGGTGCTCAGGAGGAAGACGGTGGGCCCGACGACGAGGACGAAGATGAGCAGCGTCAGGCTCAGGCCGAGGTTGAGTTCGCTCAAGCGGCGGATGCCGACGTTGAGCCCGGAGACGACCGACGCGGTGGCGATGAGGGTGATGACGGCGATGAGGATGATCTGGTTCGTGGTCGAGACGCTGAGCAGGCCGAGGTAGTCGAGGCCGGCGTTGATCTGCTGCACGCCGAGCCCGAGGCTGGTGGCGACGCCGAAGAGGGTGCCGAAGACGGCGAGGATTTCGACGGTGTCGCCGAGCGGGCCGTGGATGCGCTCGCCGATGAGCGGATAGAGCGTGGAGCGGATGGTGAGCGGCAGGTCGTGGCGGTAGGCGAAGTAGGCGAGCGCGAGGCCGACGATGATGTAGATCGCCCAGGCGTGGAGTCCCCAGTGGAAGAAGGTGATGGTCATCGCCTGCTGGGCGGCTTCGATGGTGCCGGCCTCGCCGCGGGGCGGGTCGGTGAAGTGCATGACCGGCTCGGCGACGCTGAAAAAGAGCAGGCCGATGCCCATGCCGGCACTGAAGAGCATGGCGAACCAGGTCAGGGCGTGGTATTCGGGCTCGTCGGCGTCCTTGCCCAGCCTGATGCTGCCGTAGGGGCTGAGGAGCAGCCAGAGCACGAAGAGCAGGAAGAAGGTGACCGAGAGCACGTAGAACCAGCCGAGCTGGTCGACGATGAAGCTCTGGATCGCTCTGAAGGCTTCTTCGACGCCGTCTGGCCAGATGGCGCCGATCAGGACGAAGGCGAAGATGACCCCGGCGGAGATGCCGAAGACGACGGGGTTGATTCCCCCAAGGCGGCGTCCGGTCATGTGCGCGCTCCTCCCTCTCGCCCGGATCGGGCGGCGCGGGATTCTAGCCCGGCTGCTCCGCCCCGGGCGACCCTGTCGAGGCGGGATGTCGACTCCACACGCCCGGCTCAGGTGCTACAATTTGCCCCATGAGCGAGAAGGAATCCCCCAGCGTCGAACGTGTGACGATCATTGGTTCCGGGCCTGCGGGCTGGACGGCGGCGATCTACGCCGCGCGCGCCAATCTCGACCCGGTCGTGTACGAAGGCGTGCCCCGGCAGGACCCGGACCTGGTCCTGCCCGGCGGGCAGTTGATGCTGACGACCGAGGTGGAGAACTACCCCGGCTTCCCCGGCGGCGTGCGCGGGCCGGAGATGATGGAGCAGTTCAAGGAGCAGGCGACCGCCTTCGGCACGCGCGTCGAGTCGAAGGAGATCGCCCGGTGCGATTTCTCCACCCGGCCGTTCGAACTCGAGACCAACGAGGGCGGGACGGTTCGCAGCCACAGCGTGATCATCGCCACGGGGGCGACGGCGAACTGGCTGGGACTGGAAAGCGAGTCCCGGCTGGCGCGGATGGGCGGGGGCGTCAGCGCGTGTGCCGTGTGCGACGGAGCGCTGCCGATCTTCCGCGATCAGCCGCTGGCGGTCGTGGGCGGGGGCGACTCGGCCATGGAGGAGGCGAGCTATCTGACCAAGTTCGCCAGCAAGGTGTACGTCATCCACCGCCGGGGCGAGCTGCGGGCCAGCCAGGTGATGCAGAAGCGCGTGCTGGACAATCCCAGGTGCGAGATGGTGTGGGACACGGTGGTGACCGACATCCTCGGCGAGGACCGCGTGGACGGTCTCGAGATCAAGAGCACGAAGACGGGCGAGGTGACCATCCTCGACGTCAAGGGTTTGTTCGTGGCGATCGGCCACACGCCGGCGACGCAGTTCCTCAAGGGCAGCGGCGTGGCGTTCACCGACAAGGGCTACGTCAAGCTGAGCGATCCGTACCGCACGCTGACGAACATCGAGGGCGTCTTCGCCGCGGGCGACGTGGCTGACAGCGTCTACCGTCAGGCCGTGACGGCGGCGGGCATGGGCTGCAAGGCCGCGATCGACGCCGAGCGCTGGCTGGCGGAGCAGGAGATCGAGTGAGGGGCAGCCCGGGGCCAGAGGCTAGGAGCCAGGCTGGGGGCTGGTCGTTTCTGGGTGACACGGCTTGCTTGCAAGCCGCGTGGGAGGCATTGTGGCTCCTCGGATGGTGAGGTGTCGAGCCATGAAAACCGCGGTCATCGTACCGGCTGCCGGGCTGGGCAGGCGCTTTCAGCAGGCGGGCGGCTCGGAAGCGCCGAGCAAGGTGGAGATGGAACTGGCGGGGACGGCGGTGTTCCTGCGGGTGATCAATCTCTTCGCCGGCCGGTCGGACGTGGCGCAGGTGCTGCTCGCGGTGCATCCCGAGCGGGTGGAGATGTTCCGCCTGCGGTGGGGGGATCGGCTGCGGTTCCAGGGCGTGGACATCGTGCCCGGCGGCACGCGCGAGCGGTGGGAGACGGTCGGCAAGGCGCTCGAGTACGTGCGCGGCGGCTGCACGCACGTCGCGGTGCACGACGCGGCGAGGCCGCTGGCTTCCAGCGAGATGATTGACCGGGTGTTCGCCGCGGCGCTGGAGCATGGGACCGCGGTGCCCGGGGTGGCGGTGCCGGACACGCTTAAACGCGTGCTGGAGGCGGAGGAGGCCGCCGAGGCCGAGCCGGAGGGGGAACTGCTCGACGCCATACTGGGCGGGGCGGGCAAGCCCGCGCCGGCGGAGGTGCGGCGGGTCGTGGAGACGGTGCCGCGCTCGGACCTGGTGGCGGTGCAGACGCCGCAGGTGTTCGAGCTGGGGCTGCTTCAGCGGGCGTACGTCGAGATCGAGGACGGCCGACTGGACCCCGACGGCGTGACCGACGACGCGAGCCTGGTCGAGGCGCTGGGGGAGCCGGTCGTCGTCGTGGAGGGGGACCCTTTGAACTTCAAGATCACCCGCCCGCAGGACGCGGAGCTGGCGGAGGCGCTGCTGGCACGTCGGGAGGCCCGCGACGCCGCGGAGCGGGGTCGAAGAGAGCTTTTCGGCGACGAGGATGAGCAGTAGGGGCGGCGGAGGCGCGCCAGGGGGCCGGAGCATCTCACAGACGGCCGCTTCGCATCTATCGGTGGGTTTTGACGCGCGCGCTCGAGCTTCGAGTTACCCGAGACGCCGGGAGTCCGGGAAAAGGCGGGGCCGATACCCGGGGCGGCGCTGCGCTTGGCCCCGGCTTGGGGGGCGCACGAGGGCGGTCGCCGGTGGGCCGGGATGGGGCGGCTGACGGGGCGGTCTGCGGATTCAGCCTTGAAGGTGCGCCTCTATCGGGTAGAATGATTCTGAGTATCCCCTTAGGCAATTTACTGATATGGGGATCCGCGATGCCCTGCATGGCGGACCCGATCGGGGACTATCCACTGCAAGCGCGGTCGAGTGGCCGCGAACACGGACTCTGAACACCAGAGGATATACATGAGCGACGAGCGCAACACGGCGACGGTTTCGGACGTGCTGGACGATCTGGGAAAGACACCCATCCTGGAGAAGCTCGCGGACGTCGAGGTGCCCGAGCCCCTCAAGGAAGAGGCTCCGCCCGAGGACATGGCCCACCGCCAGTTCGAGGACGGGCGATTCTGGAAGCACATCCCCCGCTTCAAGGACGTCAGCGAGGAGGAATTCCTCGACCACCGCTTCCAGAACAAGAACAGCGTCACCAGCCTCGAGCAGCTCACCGAGGTGATCGAGGACCTGGTCGACGCCGACTTCCTCGAGGACGTCAAGGCGGGGCTGAGCCAGGCGCCGATGAACATGCGGCTTTCGCCGTACGTGCTGAGCCTGATCGACTGGGATCGGCCGTACCGCGACCCGATCCGCATCCAGTTCATTCCGGTCGCGAGTCAGCGGCTGCCCAATCACCCCCGGCTGACGCTGGACTCGCTGCACGAGCAGAAGGACTCGCCCACGCCGGGCCTGGTGCACCGCTATCCGGACAAGGCGCTGTTCCTGCCCATCGACGTGTGCCCGGTCTACTGCCGGTTCTGCACGCGCAGCTACGCGATCGGCGGCGACACGGGCACGGTCGACAAGGTGCAGTACCGCCCCCAGCAGAAGCGCTGGGAGAAGGCGTTCGCTTACATCGCGAGCCGGCCCGAACTCGAGGACATCGTCATCAGCGGCGGCGACATGTACATGATGCCCGCCAACAAGCTCGAGCAGGTGGCGATGACCCTGCTGGCGATCCCGCACGTGCGGCGGATCCGCTTCGCCAGCAAGGGCGCGGCCGTCATGCCGATGAAGATCCTCTCCGACACAAAGTGGACCGACGCGATGTGCCGTGTGGTCGACAAGGGCCGGGAGCTGCACAAGGAAGTGTGCCTGCACACCCACTTCAACAGCTCGGCCGAGATCACCGACATCACCCGCCGGGCGATGAACCACCTCTTCGAGCGTGGCGTGCAGGTGCGCAACCAGAGCGTGCTGATCCGCCACGTCAATGATTCGACCACCGAGATGACGAGCCTGATCAAGCAGCTCAGCTACATGAACGTGCAGCCGTACTACGTGTACCAGCACGACATGGTCATGGGCGTCGAGGACCTGCGCACCACGGTCGGCCACACGGTCGAGCTCGAGCGCCACGTCCGCGGCGCGACCGCCGGCTTCAACACGCCGACGTTCGTCAACGACGTGCCCGGCGGCGGCGGGAAGCGCGACGTGCACAGCTACGACCACTACGACCCGACGACCGGCGTGAGCGTCTACCGCAGCCCGGTGGTCGACGACAACCGGGTGTTCCTCTACTTCGACCCGCTTCACCTGCTGCCCGAAGAGGGCCAGCAGCGCTGGGCCGACGAGGCCGAGCACGACCAGATCGTCCGCGAGGCGATCGAGGCGGCGGGCCACGACCCCGAGACGGTGAAGATCTGACGCGCGTCCCGTGGCAGGCAAGAAAACAAGCGACCGGTCCGCAAGGGCCGGTCGCTTCTTTGGGTTCACCCGGCATGGCGAGGGGGGCCGGATTTCATCGAATCGCCTCTGGTCCGGCTCAATAGGGGCCGCGGATGTGCTCGTGGACCTTCTCGCGGTAGAAGGTGGCGAGCTGCTGGTGGAGCTCGTCCGGCAGAGGCGGCAGTTCGGAGGCGGCCGCGTTGGCGCGGGCCTGCTCGGGCGAGCTCGCCCCGGGGATCACCACCGAGACGGCGTCGTGATCGAGGACCCACCGCAGGGCCATCTGCACCATGGTCATGCCCTCGGGGACCATGGTCTTGAGCTCGTCGGCGAGTTCGACGCCTTTTTCGAAGGGGATGCCGCCGAAGCTTTCGGGGTGTTCGCCGTGCAGGTGGGCGTGGCGGTGATCGCCTTCGCGGAACTGGGTGTCGCGGGTGAACTTGCCGGTGAGCAGGCCGCTGGCGAGCGGCAGGCGGACGATGATGCCCACGCCTTTTTCCTGCGCCTTGGGCAACAGCTCTTCGAGCGGCTTCTGGCGGAGGATGTTGAAGATGACCTGGAGCGTCTTCAGGCCCTCCTGCTCGAGACAGACGAGGCCCTCGGAGACGGTTTCGACGCTGGCGCCGAAGCCGCTGATGAGCCCTTCGTCCTGCTGCTCGCGGAGCCAGTCGAAGACCTTGCCCTCGCGGAGGACGTTTTCGGGCAGGCAGTGGAGCTGGGTGAGGTCGATGCGGTTGACGCCGAGGCTTTCGAGGGAGCGCTGGGTGGCTTCGCGGAGGGTTTCGCGGGTGTAGTTGTCGGGATAGAGGCCGCGCCGTCCCAGCTTGGTGGCGACGAAGATGTCCGGATGGCTCTGGCGGAAGCTGCCGACGCATCGTTCGCTTTCGCCGCCGCCGTAGACGTCGGCGGTGTCGTAGAAGCGGATGCCCCGGGTGTAGGCGGTGTCGAGGATTTCGTGGGCGGTTTCGGTGCTGAAGGGGTTGCCCCAGCCGCCGCCGAGTTGCCAGCAGCCGAGTCCGCATTCGGTGACTTGGGGTCCGCGGGCGTAGAGATCGCGCGTGTTCATGGTTTCCTTCCTGAGAACAGTTGTGTGAATGCGGGCGACAGGAGTCGAACCTGCACTCCCTCATCGGGAACGGGGACCTAAACCCCGCGCGTCTGCCAGTTCCGCCACGCCCGCGTGGGTGGGGACTCATGATAGCCGATGCTCGCAGCTTGCGGCTCGCGGAAAGCCGGCGGCGAAGCAGAAGGGGGAAAACAGGATCGTTCCCGCCAGCAGGATCATGGTTGCCCCGCCGAGGGTTTCACTCATCTGGTGCCAGGTGGCGAACTCGACCTCCGCGGCCTGGCGCTCGGCGGCGGGAGCGTCTTCGGCATAGATCGCGGCCCGCGTCTCCCGCACGGCCGGGTTGACCCAGGCGACCTGGAGCGCGAAGAGCACCCCGGCGAAGAGGATCAGGCTCGTCCGCAGCAGATTCCGCCAGCCGAACCGGCACCCGCGGAGATAGCCGCGGAAGACGCTTCCCTGGAGCAGGGTGCAGGCGAGGGCCCCGCCCGCGCAGAGGCCCTGGAGCCAGGCGAGGCGGTCCAGGGCGGTGCCGACGACGTGGCCGGCGAGGATATCGCTGTGTCGGTCGGCGAGGTGGGCGGCCTGCCAGGTCTGGGCGGGCAGGGTGGGGTCGAACTCACGGATGACGCCGAAGGCGGTGGCGGCGGCGATGACGAGCATGATCAGCGCCCCGAGCCAGGCGCCCAGCAGCAGGTAGTAGAGTCCCTGGACGAGTCGGAAGGCGGCGAGGCGCATGGGCGGTCTCCTTGGGTGGTCGTGGTCGAGCGGGCTATTCGTTGCCTCGGCCGAGCTGGGGGCGGAGCATCCAGAGGAACACCGGCCCGCCGACGAAGGCGGTGAAGATGCCGATGGGCATCGAGCCGTAGCCGGCCTCGAGTGCGATGAGAGAGCTGGCGCAGTCGGCGGCGACGACGAGGGCCGCGCCGAGCATGGCCGAGGCGATCAGCAGCGGTCCGTGGCGGGGCCCGAACAGGAGCCGGGCGAGGTGGGGGCAGATGAGCCCGACGAAGGCGATGGGCCCGGCGAGCACGACGGAGCCGGCGGCGAGGACGCTGGCGACGATGAACAGCAGCGAGCGCAGCCGGGCGAGGTGGACGCCGAGGCTTTCCGCCTCGGCCTCGCTGAGGGTGGCGATGTCCATGGAGCGGGCGACAAAGAGCAGCAGCGCCAGGCCGGCGAGGGTGAGGCCGGCGATGGCGAAAAGGGTGGTCTGGCTGGTGCTTTCGCTGAGGTAGCCCATCATCCAGCGGGCGAGGTCGCCCTGGATGTCGGGGGCGAGGTAGTTGAAGACCATGACCACGGCCGCGTTCATCGTGCCGAGCACGACGCCGGTGAGCAGCAGGCCGAGCGGGTCGATCACGCCGCGGCGCCGGCCGGCGAGGAAGACGACGAGCATGGTCAGCGACGCCCCGGCAAGGGGGCCGAGCCCGACGAGGTGGACGCCGGTGCGGGTGCGGACGAACGCCTCGGCCATGTATCCCGCGGCCGCGCCGGTGGAGAGGCCGAGGATGAACGGCTCGGCGAGCGGGTTTCGCAGCAGGGCCTGAAGCGAGACGCCGCTGATGGAGAGGGCCGCGCCGACGATCAGGCCGAGCCCGAGGCGGAAAAAGCGGCTCTCCATGATCCGCCCGGCGTTTTCCCCGCTCGGAAAGCCCAGCGCCGAGGGGCCGATGGCGATGCGCAGAGCCGCGACGACGGCGAGGGCCACCGCGATCGCCAGCAGCATGGCGAGCATGCGGTAGCGGTCGGCTCGGGCGGTGGTCGGCGAAGCGGGCAAGGCGGGTCCTCGGTCGCTCAAATGGGCCTGGAAACGGGCCAAGGATAACGGTTTTCGGGCGGGGGCGTCGGGTTGCCGCGGCTTCTTGGGGGTGGCACGGTCGGGCCGCGTGAGCGGTCCGGGTCGTGGGGCGGGCCCCGGCTTCACGGCCTGCCCTTTCGGGTCAGGCCATGCCACCTTGTTCCGGCAGCAGGCGGGCGTGAGGCAGGCTACCCCTGGCGGGCTTCCCAGGCCTCGAGGACGGTTTGGGCGGCGCCGCGGTAGAGGGTGTCGAGGGTGGGGCGGTGGAGATGGACGCCGCGGAGGTGGGCGGTGGCGTGCTCGGGGAGGGTCGGGTCGAGCAGGGGCAGGTCAGGGTCGACGATCGGGCTCGGGCCGTCGTAGTCGGTTTCCATGAGCGTGCGCAGGGCCCAGTAGCGGCTGGCGTAGAGGTCGAAGTCGCGGTTTTCGGTCGTGGCGACGATGTCCGTGCCGAAGAGGAGCCGGCCGGCGTTGTGTGTGGCGAAGTCGGCGAAGGCGGAGCCCTGCTGGCTGAGTTCGCGGACCATCCACTTGGTGGCGGAGGTGTCGAGGTGAAGGTGGGGATAGCGGTCGAGCATTTCCTGGAGGAAGTCGAGGTCTTCGGGGTATCCGCCCATGTGGGCGGCGAGCCAGGGGCAGTCGTCGAACTGCTCGAGCAGGTCGCGGAGCGGGCCGTACTGGTCGAGCTTCGTGCCGTAGTGGGCGGCGTCGGCGTAGTGGGTGGCGAACCAGGTGTCGGGGTCGGCGATGTGGACCATGAACATCATGCCGGCGTCGCGGGCGAGCTTCATCGCCTTCTGCCGCCAGGGCGAGTCGAGCCGGAGGGCGTCGGAGAGGTCCCGTCCGCGGGGGGCGGCCCAGAGTTTGCAGATTTTGGCGCCCTTCTCGGCGAAGGTTTCGATGGCGTCGATCCAGTCGCTGGTGAAGGTGGTTTCTTTCTCGCGGGCGGCGTAGTTGGGCACGGCGATGAAGCGGATGCGGCCGGGGAACTCGTCCGCGATGGCGTCCATCTGGTCGGGCTGGGTCATGGACCAGACTTTTTCGACGCCGAAGTGGTCGGCGACCTCGAAGAAGGTGCGCGCGGCCTCGATGGTGTTGAGGTGGGTGTGGACGTCGTAGATGGGCCCGGTGTAGGGCAGGGTCTTCGCCTCGACGGCGTAGTCGAGCCCGAGTCGGTTGGCGGGGTTGAGCGGCCTGGTTCCGGCGGTTTGCGGGGTCATGGCATGTCCGGTGAATCGGGGAATCCGTGTCGGGTTGATCTTGGGGGTTTGCCGGGGCAAGTCAAGTGGCGGACCGCGGTTGGCGGGGCGGGGCGGCGGGTTTATCATGGCGCCTCGTCCCTCGCACCCGACCCGCAAGGATCTGCGAATGTCCGAACAAGCTTCCCGCGTGCGCGTCGAGCAGATCGACTGGCAGCACCTCCTGCCGTTTCTGCGGCTGCTGGAGGGGTTCCGTCTGGCGATCCGCCCGGCCCGACTGCTGCTTTCGCTGATGCTCGTGCTGCTGCTGTACCTCGGCGGCCTGGGCATGGACATGATCTGGGGGCCGCAGACCCCGCCCGGCCCGGCTGCGCCCGGCGCGGTGGTGAGCACCGAGGCGCCCTACCGCGTGTTCGAAACGCTGCTCAGCAGCGAGGTGCGGGCGTTCGAGTCGCTGATCCAGTCGGCGATCGAGCTGAACTTCGGCTTCAGCGACTTCCTCGCCCGCGAAGGCGCCCAGGCCGACGGGGTGCTGGGCTCGCTGACGGCGATGGTGCTGCTCATCCCGGCGTGGGTGTATCAGAACCATCCCGCGTTTCTGGCGGTGTACCTGCTCTACGCGTTTCTGCTGACGGCCCTGCTGGGCGGGGCGGTGACCCGGCTGGCGGCGCTGGACGCGAGCGGGGCGGCGAGGCAGACGTCGTTCCAGGCGGTGCGGTTCACGGCCAGGCGGTACGGCTGGTTCGTGCTGGCGCCGGTGATTCCGCTGACCGTGGCGGCGGGGATCTGCCTGGTGCTCGCGCTGGCGGGGCTGGCGCTGTTCAACCTGCCGGTGCTGGACGTGCTGGGGGCGGTGCTGCTGGGGCCGCTGCTGGCGGGCGGGCTGGTGGCGGCGCTGCTGCTGATCGGCACGGTCGCGGGGATGAGCCAGCTCATGCCGGCGCTGGCGGTGGAGGCGAGCGACGCCTTCGACGCGGTCAGCCGGGTGTTCAACTACGTGTTCGGCAGGCCCTGGCGCTACCTTTTCTACAACGGTGTGATGGTCGTCTACGGGGCGATCTGCTACCTCTTCGTGGGGCTGGTCGTCTTCCTCACGCTCTGGCTGACCAAGGCGACGGTGGGCCTGTGGAGCGTGGGCGAGCTGGCGGGGACGACGCGGTTCGACGCGCTCCTGTCCGACCCCCGGCTGGACACGCTGATCACCAGCCCCGAGTGGCAGGCGCTCGACGGCTCGGCGACGCTGGCGGCGGCGATTATCGTCGTGTGGGTCAAGCTGCTGATTGCGGTGCTGCCGGCGTTCGCGTTCAGCTTCTTTTTCTGCGAGCAGACGTGGATCTATCTGCTGCTGCGGCGGTTCAGCGAGGGGACGGAGTTCGAGCACGTCCACGTCGAGCCGGGCGGGAAGGACGAGGCGGCCGGCAGCGCGCTGCCCGAGAAGCTCGAGCCGTCCGCGTCCGAGCGGGCGGAGGCGGAGACGGCGTGACGGGGCCGCGCGACTCCGGCGGCGGTATCCGGGGCGGGGCTGCGCTTTGCCCCGGCTTGGGGGTGAAGTGGTGCTTTTCCCGGCCCTGGTGGTCCGGTGGTGTTTTCATGATGCGATGGATGCTGTGTCTGCTGGCGGGGCTGGTTTTTCTTGCCGGTTGCGGTGAGGCGGAGACGTCGGGCGCGGCCGGGCGGGGCGATGAGCTGCGCATCGTGAGTCTTTCCCCGGCTCTGACGCAGATGGTGGTGGACCTCGGGCTGGGCGATCATCTGGTCGGGACGGGCGAGCACGACATGGCGGCGCCGGCGGGGCTGCCGGTGGTGGGACATTACGCGGACGTCCGCAGCGAGCTTCTGCTCGCGGCCGGGCCGACGCACGTGCTGACGATGGCCCCGAGCACGGGGGTGCCGGGCCGGCTTCGCGAGCTGGCGGACGCGGGGCTGTTCGAGCTGGCGGTGTACGAGTCGCCGATGAGCGTGTCGGAGGTGCTGGCGATCCTGGCGGACGGAGGCGATCCGCCTGCGGTGGGCGAGGTGCTGGGCCGGCCCGAGCGGGCGCAGCGGCTTCGGGCGCGGATCGAGCGGCAACTCAAAGCGATCGGCGAGGTGACGTCGCGGGCCGAGCCGACCCGGGCGCTTTTGCTGATGAGCGTGCAGCCGGTGACGGCGCTGGGCCCGGGCACGACGCACGATGAGATGCTGGCGCTGGCGGGCGGGAAGAACGCGGCCGGGGAGGTGAGCACGGTCACGGCGCCGAGCTTCGATCGCGAGACGCTTTTGAAGCTCGAGCCGGGGCGGCTGCTGCTGTTGATGCCGGGCGTGGAGTCGCTTTCGCCGGGCGAGCCGCCGCTGTCGGAGGTTCGGGCGCTGCTGCCGGGGGTGGAGCGGGAGCGGGTTCGGCTGATCAATGATCCGCTGACGCTGCTGCCCAGCAGCAGTCTGCCGCGGGTGGTGGGGGAGATGGCGCGGGCGCTGCATCCGGAGCTGGCGGCGGAGGTGGACGCGGTGCTGGAGGCGGAGGCGTCGGGGGGGGGGCGGTGAGCGGGATGGGCCTGCCGCACGCCGCTGAAGTGGCTGTGTGAGCCGGGCGATGAATGCCGCGGCCCGCACACAGCAGCCTGAACGGCATGCTGCGTGAAACGATGAAGCGAGCCTCCTTCCGGTTCGGGAGCCGGTTGGAGCCGAATGTGCAAAGGTTGTCCGCGGGGGCGAGCTACGGAGTTCGCACGCCGCCTGGCCGCCCCTGACCTGCCCCCTGGCAGAGTCGGGGCTCAGAAGGGCTCGGAGCTGCCGGGTCACTTCACCGCGGGGGCTTCCTGATTGACGCCGACGGCCTCGGTGATCTTGCGGGCTGCGTCGGTGAGGTCGGTGCTGGTGATCATGGTGGGCACGTCCTTCTTGCCCTGCTCGAGCAGATCGCGGGCCTTGTCGACGTTGGTGCCCTCGAGGCGGACGACGAGCGGGACCTCGAAGCCCACTTCCTTGGCGGCGGTGAGGATGGCGCGGGCGATCGTGTCGCAGCGGGCGATGCCGCCGAAGATGTTCACCAGCACGCCCTTGACGCCCGCGTCCTCGAGGATGATGCGGAACGCCTCGGTGACGGCTTCCTCGCTGGCGGAGCCGCCGACGTCGAGGAAGTTGGCCGGCTCACCGCCGTGGTGCTTGATGATGTCCATGGTGGACATTGCCAGCCCGGCCCCGTTGACGAGGCAGCCGATGTTGCCGTCGAGCTTGATGTAGGAGAGCCCGAACCGCTTGGCGTGCAGCTCGGCGGCGTCCTCCTCGGTGGGGTCCTCGTAAACGCGCACGCCGTCGTGGCGGTAGAGGGCGTTGTCGTCGAAGCTGATCTTCGCGTCGATCGCGATCACCCGCCCGTCGGGGTGCAGGTCGGTCGGCGGGGTGACGATCAGCGGGTTGATCTCCGCCAGCGCCGCGTCGGTGCCCAGGAACAGGTCGCAGAGCTGGTGCATCACCTTGCCGGCCATACGCACCTGCTGGCCCTCGAAGCCCAGGCGGTAGGCGATCTTGCGCGCCTGGTACGGCCGAAGGCTGGTGGCGGGGTCGATCGCCTCGCGGACGATCGCGTCGGGATTCTTCTTCGCGACCTCCTCGATCTCCACGCCGCCCTCGGCCGAGGCGATCAGCACCGGCAGCCCCTGCACACGGTCCACCGTGATCCCCAGGTAGTACTCCTTCTGGATGTCCACCGCCCCGGCGAGCAGCAGACGGGTCACCGCCACACCCTCCGGCCCGGTCTGCGGGGTGACCAGCCGGCGCGTCAGAATGTCCGCCGCTGCGTGACGCGCCTCGTCCGGCGTGCTCACCATGCGGATGCCGCCACCCTTGCCCCGCCCCCCGGCGTGAACCTGGGCCTTGACGACCGCCTTCTTGACGTTCTCGCGCTGCTGAAGCCGGTCGAACGCCTTGGCGGCGTCGGCGGGGTTCTCCACCATCATTCCCGGGGGAACGGGAATGCCGAACTTCTGCATCAACTCGCGCGACTGGTACTCGTGGATCTTCATGCGTGACCTCGCGGCCCGTGGCGGGCCCAAAAGACTCGGCTGTCGACATGGATCATATCGCTCGAAGCGGCCGGGGCCAAATGGGCCCGGCGGGGGATTGACGTGCAGCGGCAAAACCGCCTCCATGCGGGGTTTCCCGAGCCCGCACCATCGCCGAGCCGAACCGGCCCTGTTATCATCTTCGCATATGAACCTGCTCGCTCAATGGTTCTGGCGTCTGCTCCCGGCCAATCCGATGGCTGCGCGGATCGTCCAGGGCGGCTCCCGCCGATCGCACCACCTCTGGGTGCGCATGGGCTACCTCGGGGCGCTGATCCTGCTCGTGCTGCTGAGCCTCATCAGCGCCCGCGCCCTGGGCCAGGAAGCCAGCCTGGGCGACCTCGCCAAGGCGGGCACCTCCGTCTTCGCCGTGGTCGCCTACGGGCAGGTCATCCTCGTCTGCCTGATCGCGCCGCTGTTCATGGCCGCCGCCATCAGCCAGGAGCGAGCCGGGCAGACCTTGGACATCCTGCTCACGACGCCGCTGAGCAACCTGCAGATCGTGCTCGGCTCACTCACCGGTCGGCTGTTCTTCATCCTGGCGCTGCTGCTCAGCGGCCTGCCGCTGTTCTCCATCCTGCTCATCTTCGGCGGCGTGCCCGTCACGTCCGTCTTCATCAGCTTCGGCATCGCGGCCCTGACGGCGATCGTCGTCGGCGCCGTGGCCGTGGGGCTCTCCGTGCTTCGCCTGGGCGGGCGGAAGGCCGTGTTCGGGTTCGTCATCGTCATCACGGCGTACCTCGTCGCGGCGTACGCCCTCGACGTGGCGCTGCTTCGGCCGCTGAACCCGGGCGAGACGACCTGGCTCACGCCGCTGCACCCGCTGCTCGTGCTCGAGGCGTCGTTGAGCCCGGCGAGCTACCGGGCGCCGCTGCCCGAGCAGATGCTCGATCAGCCGGCCCTGCTGCGGTTCTACCTGGGCAGGCCGCTCGCCGCGTTCACCAGCCTCAGCGTGCTGCTGAGCTTCGTGCTCACCGTCGGCTCGGCCGTCGTGCTGCGCCACCCGCCCGCGCCGCTTCAGGGCAGCGGCAGGTGGACCCGCCTCACCCGGCGGCTGCTTCGCCTTCGGCCGCTGGGCGGGGAACGCCGTCGGCCGCCTCGCGAGGTGTGGGCGAACCCGATCGCCTGGCGCGAAGCGCACACGCGGGGCAAGCTCGCCAGCGGGATTCTCGCCCGGTGGAGCTTCGCCGCGTTCGCGCTGCTCGCCGCGGGCGGCGTGCTGCTGGCGTATCACTTCGGCGGGCTGCCGCAACTGCCCGGGCCGGGCGGGCAGCCGCTGCCGGCGCACGCGTCGCTGCACTCGATCCTGCTGGTGCTGCTGCTTCTGGAGGTGGCGGTGGTGACGCTGGTGGCGCTGTACATGAGTGCCGGCAGCGTCAGCCGGGAGCGTGAGGACGGCACGCTGGACCTGGTGCTGACCACGCCGGTGACGCCGAAGCAGTACATCTGGGGCAAGCTGCGGGGGCTGGTGAGCTTCCTCTCGCTGCTGATTGCCGTGCCGGTGCTGACGCTGGCGATGGTGAGCCTCTACGCGATCGTCGGCCGATCGCTGGGCTGGGACCAGGCGACCTACCTCTATTCGGGCGTGACCGCGGGCGGCGGCCGAATCAGCCGGGAGCCGATGCTCGTACTGCCCGAGGCGCCGGTGCTGCTGCTGGGCATGCTCGTGCCGTTCGTCGCCTTGTGCGTGGCGACGGGGATGAACTGGTCGCTCAAGGCCCGCGGCGTGCTGGGGGCGGTGGTCTCCAGCGTGGCGATCATCGGCATCCTGGTGCTGGTGCTCGGGTTCTGCGGCTGGAACACGGCCCGGGAAGTGCCGCTGGTGGGCCCGGTGATCAACGCCTTCAGCCCGGCGACCAACCTGTTCATGCTGGTGGACCCCTGGAACCGCGTCGCCGGCTTCGCGGAGAACCCGGTCGGCGGGCGGATCTCGATGTTCGTCGCCGCGGCGCTCGTCGCGGCCGGCTACGGTGTGATCGTCTATGCGATGATCTCCGCGATAGTCAGCAACTTCGACCAGACCGTTCGCCGGCTCAGCGGCACGGGCTAGTCGCCCCCTCTCAGGGGGTCATGCCGTGCGGTGCCCGGGCGGGCGCTGAACTGCGACGCCACGAAAAAAGGACCGCTCGCTGCGGCCCTTCTCGTTCGCTTGGATGGCCCGGCCGGTCACGCCCGTCGGCGGCGCCAGAGCAGCGGCAGGGCGAGGCCGGTCAGGAGCATCGCGGTGGCCGGTTCGGGGACGAGGGCGACGTTGTCCAGCCCCACGTCTTCGTTGCCGTAGATCGCCTCGAGGCGGATCTCCAGCCCGGTGACGTCGGCGAGGACGCTGTCCCACTGCGCTTCGCTGACGCCCCAGGCGCTCGCGGTGAGCGGGGCGGACCAGGTCTGCCACTGGTCGACCGGGTCGTCGGGGGCGAGGTCGAGCGTCACGTCGCCGGCCGAGCTGCGGAGGGTCGTTTCGCCGAACCCGGAGAGGTATCGACCGCTGCCGTATTCCAGCCGGGCGTCAAAGCTGAGCGTGCCGCCGTCGTAGGCGCCCAAGTCGCCGAGGAACTTGTCCGGCGCCCCGGCCCGGAAGGTGATGCCGGTGGCGTGGTCGTGGTAGCGCAGGTAGCCGCCGGGGTTGCCGCCCGAGGCTTCGTGGTAGGTCGTCGCATCGTTGATGACGGTCCACCCGTCGGCGTCGTCGTCGAAGGTGCTGATGATGCTCGCCTGCGCGGGCAGGCCGACCAGGGCGGCGACGGCCGCGATAACGAGCGAAAAACGCGGATAAAGCATGAGAATCCTTCCCTCCAGGTGATAGCGTCTCTAAAGAAGTCCAGCCCAAAGATACCGCGCAGCGAGAATCTGTCAAAGAAACTTGCCCATTCGGCGCAGAATACAGGCCCGGACGCGGTGGTGCCCGGGCCTGGGAAAGATCGTCGCCGCGTCCTGGCTCAGTGCAGGCCGAGCGTCTCCTCGAGCTCGAAGACGAGGTTCATGTTCTGGATCGCCTGGCCGCTGGCGCCCTTGATCATGTTGTCGATCGCGCTGAAGACGACGACGGTGGGCCGTTCTGCCGGGCCGGTGAGGCGGACGGTCAGGTCGCAGTAGTTCGTTCCCGCTACGTGCTTGACGTTGGGCGGCGTCTGGCGGATCCGCACGAACGGCTCGTCGGCGTAGGCGTCCTCGAACGCCTCGAAGAGCTCTTCCTCGGTCACGTCCGGCTCGGCCGGCTCGAGGTAGATCGTCGCGAGAATGCCGCGGTCGATCGGCAAGAGGTGCGGCACGAAGAGGATGGAGACCTCCTGCCCCGCGACGCGTTCGAGCGTCTGCTCCATCTCCACCTGGTGGCGGTGCTGGCCGATCTTCCCATAGGCCATGAACGCCTCGTTCTGCTCGGGAAAGTGCAGGTGGCTCGCGGCCTTGCGCCCGGCGCCGGTGACGCCCGAGGCGGCGGAGACGATGACCCGCTCGCGCTGAACCAGGCTGTGCGAGAGCAGCGGCGCCACGCCCAGCGCGGTGGCCGTGGGATAGCAGCCGGGGTTGGCGACCAGCATCGCCCCGGGCAGGTGCGATCGGCCGAGCTCGGGCAGGCCGTAGACCGCCTCGCCGAGGTTGGTCCGGTCGGCGTGGGGGTGCTCGTACACCTTCTCGTACAGCTCGGCGCTGGCGAGCCGGTAGTCGGCCGAGAGGTCGATCACGCGCAGGCCCGCGTCGAGCAGCTTGGGCGCGTAAGCCATCGCCGCCCGGTGCGGCAGGGCGAGGAAGGCGACGTCGGCGGCCTCGGCGATCGCCTCGGGCGCGATCGGCTGACACCGGGCGACATCGCCGGGCACTCGGCCGGCGAGGGTGGGGAACTCCTCGCGGATGTCGGGCAGCTCGTCGCGGTGGCTGGCGAGATAGGTCAGCTCCGCCTCGGGATGGCGCAGCAGCAGCTCGATCAGCCAGTATCCGGTGTATCCGGTGGGTCCGACGATGGCGGCGCGAATGCTCATGGCGATGATCCTCGCGAGGTTGGAGGCAATTGGCAACCGGCGGGGCGGTCCGGGAGGCCGGGCGGGGCGCCGGGTGCGAATAAAAAAACAGGCCCACCTGCCGGCGGGCCTGCGTCGAAAAGCGGTTGGCCGTAGCCGGGGCTCAGCGCTTCGAGAACTGGAAGCGGCGGCGGGCGCCGGGCTGGCCGTACTTCTTGCGCTCGACCTCGCGCGGGTCGCGGGTGAGGTAGCCGTTTTCGCGGAGGATCGGCTCGAGCGTCGGGTCGTAGGACTTCAGGGCGCGGGCGACGCCGAGCAGGATGGCGCCGGCCTGGCCGGTGATGCCGCCGCCATGCACGCTGACGTGGACGTCGACCTTGTCGCGGGTCTGCGTGGCCTCAAGGGCCTCGTAGCAGTTGCGGCGGTGCTGCGGCTCACTGAAGTAGTTGTCCACTTCCCGCTTGTTGATGAGGAACTTGCCATCGCCGGGCTTGACGCGGACGCGGGCGATGGAGTTCTTGCGCCGGCCGGTGCCCCAGATGAAGCCGCCGGCGTCGGGCGCGGCGGGCTGGGCCTGGGGAGCCGCTTCGGCTTCGGCGGGGGTGGGCATCGTCGGGGTGGGGATCGGAGTTTCCTCAGCCATGGAGCTACTCTTTTTTCGTCAGGCGGTTCGGGGCCTGGTAGACGCGGAAAACGTTCAGGCAGACTTGAGCTTCATCGCCTCAGGCTGCTGGGCCTGGTGCGGGTGCTCGCTGCCGCGATAGACCTTGAGCTTGCTGAGCATCGCCTTGCCGAGCCGGTTCTTGGGCAGCATGCGCCACACGGCCCGCTCGACAAGCTGCTCGGGACTCTTCTCGAGCATCTGGCGGTAGGTGTAGGTTTTGCGCCCGCCGGGGTAGCCGCTGTAGGTCTCGAACACCTTGTGGTCGAGCTTGCGGCCGGTGAGGCGAAGCTTCTCGGCGTGGGTCACGATCACGAAGTCACCCACGTCGTGGTGCGGCGTGTACTGGGGCTTGTGCTTGCCCATCAGCACCTGCGCGATCTGCACCGCCAGGCGTCCGAGCACCTGATCGGTCGCATCGACATGCAGCCATTGGCGGGCGACTTCGTCGTTCTTGGCGTGATAAGTCTGGCGATTCATCGCTGCGGTCCGTCTCCAGGGCAGTTCTGAGGCGAACGGGCCAGTATAGCTGCCGGCTCCGCCGCGTCAAGCTGCTGGGCGACTCCAGGGGTTCAGTCCAATGTCCCCCGCGACTCCGGGCGGAGCCGCCGGTCATGGGAGAGGGTGATCATAGCGATTTCCGCGGCCGATGCCAGCCGCACCAGCCGCCTTTTCGCCAGGAAAGGGCGATTCCGGGGGGATTCCGGGCCCGGCCGCGCCTCAACGACCGGCGGCGCTGCGCTCGGGCCGCAGCGCGTCGCGCTGCTCGGCCAGCTCCCGGCGCTGGCGGTCGAGTTCTTTTCGCTCGCGGTCGAGGCTTCGGCGAAGCTCGGCGACGGCCTGCTTCTCGCGGTGCAGGTCGCTGATCATCTCGTGCAGGTGGCGGAGGTCCTGGTCGTTGGCCCGCTGGAGGCTCTTGAGCTGGCCGAGCCGGCCTTCGAGCTCCTGGACCAGCAGCAGCACCTGCTCGGTGTCGATGTGGTCCTGCGATGGGCGGAAAGGGTGGTCAGCACTCATGGCGCGTCTCCAGGAAAGGGGCTGTTATCTATATCGGCGCCCCGGCGTGGCCACCTGAGGCGTCGGGGCGATAGAATTGGGACTATGTCGAGCGCTTTTTCGACTCCTGCCACCGCCGGGCCCGCGTCGCTCGTGCTGCGCGGGGTGAGCTTCGGGTATGAAGCGGGCGAGCCGGTCGTCTCCGAGGTCTCCGCCACGCTCGAGCCGGGCCGGCTGTGCTGCCTGATCGGCCCGAACGCGGCGGGCAAGAGCACGCTGATGAAGCTCATGCTGGGCCAGTTGCGTCCCTGGCGGGGATCGCTCGAGCTGGGCGGGCGGCCGCTGGCCCGGCTGCGGCCGATCGAGCGGGCGAGGCGGGTGAGCTACGTGCCCCAGCGGGGGGCGATGGGGTTCGCCTTCACGGTTCGGCAGGTGGTGGAGATGGGCCGGTTCGCAGCCGGTCCGAGCCCGGAGGTGGTGAATCGGGCGATGGCGCTGTGCGACCTCGAGAAGCTGGCCGGTCGGGTGTACGCTCATCTTTCGGGCGGTCAGCAGCAGCGGGCGCTGATTGCCCGGGCGCTGGCACAGGCGTGGGAGGGGGGCGAGCTGATGCTGCTGGATGAGCCGGGCAGC
Organism: Phycisphaeraceae bacterium; assembly: GCA_046540025.1. Lineage (GTDB taxonomy): Bacteria > Planctomycetota > Phycisphaerae > Phycisphaerales > Phycisphaeraceae > JBKHFW01. Next base: position 21,599 of record JBKHFW010000009.1, on the reverse strand, counting down.
AGCCTCGATCTCTGGCACGTGCACCGGCTGATGCAGTTGCTGCGCGAGCAGGCGAGGCAGGGCCGGGCGGTGCTGATGGCGGTGCACGATCTGAACCTCGCCGCCCGCTACGCCGACGAGGTGTGGCTGATGGACCGGGGGCGGATGAAGGCGGCGGGAAGCTGGCGGGAGGTGCTTCGGCCGGAGCTGCTGGAGGCGGTGTACCGCGTCGGCCTGACGCCGCTGCGCGGGGAAACCGGGGGTCGGCCGGTGTTTCGGATCGAGCCGATTGATACACTAAGTGGGTCCGGGGCGGCAAGCTGAGCGGCTGCCCGCCCGAGCCGACCCTTCGAAAGCGAGGCCGCAGGCCATGACCGACTTCCTGATCAGCCCGATGCTGGCGGCCAACCTGGCCGACCTGATCCCCGCGCTGGTGGTGCTTCTCGCCATCGGCGGCTCGATCGCCAGCGCCATCAAAAAGGCGTCCGACGAGAAAAAGAGCCAGCAGAACCGAAGCGGCAGCGGCAGCGGCTCGGCGCGCCCCGACCTTGACAAGCTCGCGGCCAGGCGGCGCGAGGAGCTGCGCCAGCAGGCCCGCCAGCGGATGCAGCAGCGCAGCGGCGGGCAGAGCCAGCCGACCGCGTCGATCTCCGGCAGCCAGGAGCCGGGCAACCTGACCATGGCGGAACGCATCGCCCGAGCCCGCGCCAAGGCGCAGTACCAGGAGCGGGCCCGGCAGCTTCGCCAGCAGCCCGACCCGGCCAGCCAGGCCCGTCGGCCCCAGCCCCAGCCCCAGGCCCAGACCCAGGCCCAGACCCAGGCCCAGACCCAGGCCCCGCCCGAGCGTGCCAGCCGGCAGGCGCAGGCCCGGGCCCAGGCGCAGGCCCGGGCCAAGCGGGAACGCGAGCGGCTGGAACAGGCTCGCGAGCAGCGCCGCCGGGCACAGGAAGAGGCCGACCGCGCCCGCCAGCGCGAGCAGCAGCAGCGGCAGCGCAGTCGGCAGGCCCGGCAGACCCAGGCGCAGGTCAGCCAGCGGCGCGAGCGCCCCGAAGCCGCCGCCGCCGGCCGGGCGCGCAAGGCCCAGCAGGGCGCGCCGATCTCCCCCTACGACCTCAGCCACCGGAAACAGGCGAAGCTTCCCTCCGGCGTCCCGTTCAGTCGCCTGACACACAAGTCGATGCGCGACGCCTTCGCCCTCAGCGAGGTGCTGGGCCGCCCCGTCGCCTTGCGCGACCCGATCAAGGAAGGCGAGATCGGCGGCTGAACCGGCCGCCGGCGAACAGGGAGGAGACTCCGCCATGACCGACGCCCTCGCGGCCGCGATCGAGCGGATCGACGTCGTCACCGGCGATATCACGACCCTCGCGGTCGACGCCATCGTCAACGCGGCCAACGAGAGCCTGCTCGGCGGCGGGGGCGTCGATGGTGCCATCCACCGCGCCGCCGGCCCCCGGCTCAAGGAGCACAACCGTGCCCTCGGCGGCTGCCCGACGGGGCTGGCGAAAATCACCCCCGCCTTCAATCTCGAAGACCGCGGCATCCGCCACCTCATCCACACCGTCGGGCCCGTCTGGCACGGCGACGAGTCCGAAAAACTGGGCAACAACCGCGAGGACGTCCTGCTCGCCTCCTGCTACATGCGCAGCCTCGACCTCGCCCGCGAGCACGACTGCCGCAGCGTCGCCTTCCCCGCCATCAGCACGGGGGTGTACGGCTTCCCGAAAGAGCGGGCGGCGAAGATCGCCTTCGGCCACGTCGCGGGCTATCTCGGCGAGCACGCGATGCCCGGAGAGGTCATTTTCTGCTGCTTCAGCGACACCGACGCCGCGATCTACCGCGAGGTGATCGGCAGCCGGGCTGAGTGGATGTTCAACCGCAAGCGGGCGTGAGCGGGGCTGCCTCTGGTGCATGAAAAACGGGTCGGGGCGGCTGGACCGCCCCGACCCGGGATTTGCTTGGGAAGCTGTTGCCTGCGATCAGTCAGCCAGCTTCTCGACGCGCTGCTCCTGCTGCGTCGTCAGGCCGGAGAGGTTCTCGCGCAGCAGTTCGAGGTCCTCGGCGTTCACCTGCCTGTCGCCGTTGAAGTCCCCGTTCATCCACCAGCCGGACTGGCCGAAGTGCTGCTCGAGCACCTCGAAGTCGGCGAAGGTGACCTCGCCGTCGAGCGTCGCATCGCCCTCGGGCAGGAGGAGCTTCATGACCGCGTCGTACTTGACGCTGCCCTCGCTGGCGCCGGTGGGCAGCAGGCCCCAGGGGTAGCCGGCGTAGGTGTAGTGGACGAACAGGCCGCCGCCCGCCTTTTCCCACTCCTCGGCGAGGATCTGGTAGAGCTCGCGCATCCGCGGATCGTCCTGCACCTGGTCGATCAGTTCGTCCTTGGCCACGTTGCGGAAGAACACGTGCTGGCCACCCTCGTAGGCGATCAGGTCGGCGTCGGCCTGCCGGGCGTACTCGGCGTGGCTGCGGATGCCCTCGGCCATCTTGCCGCGGGCGTCTTTGCGCATGTCGTCGATGAGCTGGTCCACCGTCTCGCGGTTGTGGCCGGCGTGCATGTATGGCGCGATGGCGATCGCGTCGATCACCTCGCCCGGCTCGACGCCCGCCTCGGCCCAGCCCTCGTAGGTCTGCTTCATGTGCCAGGCGTTGCTGATCTGCCCGGCGAGAACGACCTTGAGCTTGCCCGGCCGGTCGGCGAAGGCCTCCTTGAACGCCCGGCTGATCTGGAGCAGCTTCGGGGCCACGGCGCCCTTGTAGAGGCTGTCCATCTCCTTGCTGGAGTAGGACCAGTCCTCGCCCATCATCCGCTTGGCGAGCTCGGGGCCCTGGCTGAAGTTCCACAGCTCGTTACTCAGCTCGATGTAGAGCGTCAGCTCGGGGTCGAGCTCCTCATGCAGCAGCTTCGCCATCTCCTGGATGTACTGCTCGTCAGCCGTGTGCGGCACGCACATCCACATGTCCTTGCCGCCCTCGTTGCAGATCCCGGCCATCAGCTCGTAGGCCATGCCGCCTTCTTCCGTGCGGTTGCCGAAGCCGGCGGTCTGGAAGAAGTCGTCTTCGAGGCGCCGCTGCTCCCACGAGCCGGCGTTGGACTTGTTGGCCCAGTTCCAGTCCATGAAGCGCAGCGTGGTGAACGGTCGCAGCCGCTTCCATGCCTCGTCGCGGAAGATCTGGTCCGTGTCCACGTCGTAGCCCGGGCAGATCAGGCGGACGTTGCGGATCGGGTCGCTGTCCGGGTTTTCGTGGTGGAAGTACATTTCCACGTAGTCCTCGCCGGGTGTGATGCGGACGTCGGCGTAGGTGTGGCCGTTTTTCTGGCGGATCGAGTCGGGCAGGATCTGTCCGCCGCCCTTGATCTCGATTCGGCCGGCCCCGTCATAGCGGAGCTTGTAGGTGCCGTCGGGATAGGCGTTCAGGGCTGAGAACACCCGGCGGGTGGCGTCGATGGGGATGCCCTGTTCGGTGGCGGGGTCGGGCCTGGGGTCCTTGGGCCCGTAGCTGAACACGCGAGTCGCGTCGACGAAGACGGCGTCGGTCGTGTAGTAGTCGTGGGCCCAGAAGTTGACGCCCCATTCCCGCTCGGCCGCGTCCGCGGGTGTGGCGATCGCCAGGCAGAGAAGCGCAGTGGCGAGCAGCGTGCTGAGATATTTCATCGAGAAACTCCAGAGTTGCTGGGAACTGATTTCTCCCGCAGCTGCCGACCCAGCGCCGGCAGACTTCAGGTAGTTGCCAGTCTAGGGCATCCCGGGCCGGGCGGACAACGCTGCCCTCGCGCCGGTCGGCCGGCCCGGCCTCGCAGCGGGGTCCATTGACCCGGCCAGGGCGCTAACACCCTGGCAGGCCATGTGGTAGACTTGCTCTCATGCTCGCGCAGGTACACAGCTTCGTGCTCCAGGGGATCGACCCGATTGCGTGTGAAGTCGAGGTCGATGTGGCGGAGCAGTCCCTTCCCAAGACCACGATCGTCGGCCTGCCCGACGCGGCCGTGCGCGAGTCGATCGAGCGCGTCCGCTCGGCGATCACCAACAGCGGCTACCCGTTCCCGATGTCCCGGCTGCTCGTCTCGCTCGCGCCGGGCGACGTTCGCAAGGAAGGGCCGATCTTCGACCTGCCCATCGCGGTGGGGCTGCTGCTCGCGGGGCAGGTGATCCAGACGCAGCGGCATCGCAAGCTGCTCTTCGCGGGCGAGCTGGCGCTCGACGGTCGGCTGCGCCCGATCAGCGGGGTGATCAATCTGGCGCTGCTCGCGCGGAAGCTGGAGATGGAGGGCGTCGTCGTCCCGGTGGAGAACGCCGACGAGGCCGCGGCCGTCGCGGGCGTGGAGGTATACCCCGCCGACGCGCTCGCGAGCGTGGTGGGGTTTCTCAACGGCCAGCACGAGATCGAGCCGCTCGCTGCCGAGCCTGACCCGCAGCTTCACGGCGAGGTGCGCGCCAGCGTCGACTTCGCCGACATCCGCGGCCAGGAAGCGGTCAAGCGTGCCGCGACCATCGCCGCGGCAGGCGGGCACAACCTGCTGATGATCGGCCCGGCGGGCACGGGCAAGACGATGGTCGCCAAGGCGCTCGCCGGCATTCTTCCGCCGCTCTCGCGCGACGAGGCGCTGGCGGTGACGCGGATCTACTCCGCCATCGGGCAGGTGCCCAAGGGGCAGTCGCTGATCCGCCGTCGGCCGGTGCGCACGCCGCACCACACCGCCAGCAACGCCGCGCTCATCGGCGGCGGCACGGTGCCTCGGCCGGGCGAGGTGAGTCTGGCGCATCACGGCGTGCTCTTTCTCGACGAGATCCCCGAGTTTCCCAAGCAGGTGCTCGAGACGCTCCGCCAGCCGCTCGAGGACGGCTGCGTGACGATCGCGCGGGCGCACAGTTCGGTGAAGTTTCCCGCGCGGTTCATGATGGTCGCCGCGATGAACCCGACCCCGCAGGGCGACACGCCGCGCGACGAGGTGAGCCACCGCCAGATGCAGCGCTACCTCGGCAGGCTGTCGGGCCCGCTGATCGACCGCATCGACATCCACGTCGAGGTCCCGCCCGTTCCCTACCATCAGCTCACCAGCTCGCGCGACGGGACCGACTCGGCGTCGCTGCGCCGGCGCGTCCTCGCCGCTCGCCGGGTGCAGACCGAGCGCAACGGCGGCACGCTGCGCCCCAACTCGACCCTCACCGGCCGGGAGTTGAACCGTTTCGCCGCACTGGACGACCCGAGCAAAGAGCTGCTCAAGCAGGCCATGACGGAACTGAACCTCTCCGCGCGGGCGTACGACAAGGTCCGCCGGGTGGCGCGCACGATCGCCGACGTCGAGGGCGCGGAGAAGATCGAGATGCCGCATCTCGCCGAGGCGATCCAGTATCGGCTGCTGGATCGGGAGATGTAGCTTCTACCCGGCTTTCGTCTGTTCGGCAGGGCGGCCCGCGCGGCGAACAGGTTGTAGACCACCGCGAACACGAACCCGGCGACGGCCCCGTCCAGCAGGGCGTAGAACGTGACCACCGCCACGCTGCCGCCGGTGAACGAGGCGAGCACCTCGAGAAACGCCTCCGCGTAGGGCGGCCAGATGTAACTGCAGATCGCGCAGATGAAGACGGCCATCCCCCGGAGAACCGCTGCCGCCATCGCGAGTTCCAGGACAGAGAGTCTCGTCGCCTGCCCCCCCCCCTCTTATCGCGGCTGCGGGCTCTGTTTTCATCTTTGCGCAGTCACTTCGTGGACCCGCTGGTAGTAGGCCGCCATCTCGTCCCACGCCGCGTCCTCGTCCCAGTCCGGGTCGGCGGCGGAGGCGAGGTCGGTGTTGATGCGCACCTTCGGCTCGGGGAACTCGCTCTGGTGCGCGAGATCGAGCTCACAAGGCAGGTCGAGGCGGGGGCGCATCGCCTTCGCGAAGCGCTCGGCGAAGGCGCCCTGGGTCTCGACGTAGCCGCTGGGCGCCAGCCGGCTTCGGCCGGGCCCGCTCGGCAGCGCCTCGGCAAAGCGTCGGTAGGCCCGGGCAAGCAGGGAGACGTGGATGTTGTCGCGCACGTAGGCCGGGGTGCGCACGCCCGCCGGCTCGCCGGCGAACCATTTGCGCATGAGGTGCGCGGTGAATCGCGGCTCCTCCCACGGGCCGAAGGGGTTGGGAATGACGAACTTGCCCAGGTGCATCCCGGCCTCGCCCGCGTAGTAGCGGAACATCTGCGCCGTGAGCCCCTTGGACAGGCCGTAGGGAGAGAAGGCGGGCAGGTCGCCTTCGCCCGCGCCTTCGCCGGGCTCGAACACGCTGCCGGTGAGGAGCACCCGGCCGCACCCGCCGGCGGCGAGCCGGGCGAGCACCTCGCGCAGGTGGCGGGTGTTGTGCTCGACCGCGCGGGTGACGTCGAAGTCCGGGCTCTTGTAATCGGTCACGTCCGCGGCGTGGTGGCAGAAGAGGTCGAAGCGGTTTCTCGACAGCAGGGCCATGAACGCTTCGCCGCCGAAGCTGCACTCGTGCATGGGCTCGCAGCAGGCCAGCACCTGGCTGACGCGCTCGCTGCGCACGCCGTCGTAGCTGTCAGCAGGACGTTGAAAGGTGGCGGTCACCTCGTGGCCGGCCGCGGCGAGCTCGCGGGCGAACCAGCTCCCGGTGAACGAACTGGCACCGGTCAGCAGAATCTTCATCGCTCGATCTCCCTCACAAGCCCGCGGCAGATGCGCGGGGGTCTGGTCGCAATCCCGGCCCCGGCGGGGCGCTGGATGCTAGGGATCTGCGGCGACGGTTTCGACGCCGGCCCGGCCGGGAGGCTACGGGCTGGGCACCTGGAAGGTCTCACCCGGGGCGCAGGGCGGCTCGCCGGTGATGCAGTCCACGATCACCCGGGCGACGGCGGTGGGGGCGAGGGCCTTTTCACGCGGCAGCATCGTTTCGTTGAACGCCTGGCGGAGCATCGGCGTCTCCACCGCGCCGGGAGCGACGGCGAACGCCTTGACGCCGATGCGCTGGCCCTCCGAGGCGGTGCAGCGGGTGAACATGTTCACCCCCACCTTGGACGCGGCGTAGATGGCGAAGCCCGGAAACGGATCGAACGCCGCGAGCGAGGAGACGTTGACGACGGTGCCGCTTTTCTGCCGCTTGAATACCGGCCAGACGGCGGCGGTCATCAGCACCACGGCCGAGAGGTTCGTGTCGATGCACTGCCGCCAGATGTCGGGCGTGACCTGCTCGATCGGGAGCAGCGGCGCGTTGCCCGCGATGTTGGCGAGCACGTCGATTCGCCCGAACTCGTCTTCGGTGCGGCGGACGACGTCCTCGGGGATGCTGGGGTCGCTGACGTCGAGCGGCAGCAGCAGGGGAGTGGCGCCGAGGCCGTGCCGCTCCTCGATCATCTCGCCGACCTCGCGAAGCACCGACTCCCGCCGGGCGACGAGCGCCAGCTCATAGCCCGCCTCGGCGAGCATCATGGCGGTCTCCCGGCCGATGCCGCTGCTGGCGCCGGTCACGATGGCGACGGGTCGTTCTTCCATGGGTGGCCTTCCGTTGCGTGAAGGGGGCTCGTGGCATTGTTCACGCCCGGCGGGCCGGGTCAAGCGGCGGTCTGGCGGGGCGGGCGCGTCAGCCCTGGCCCGAAACGGAGCGGATGGTTCGGCAGAGCTCCTCGGCCGAGCCGCCCTTGGAGAGGTAGTCGTCCGCGCCAGCCTCTTTCATGCAGTTGGCCATGGAGAGGTCGTCGTGGATGGACAGCCCGATGATATGCGTGTCGGGCAGGCGGTCCGCGAGTCGGCGGGTGGCCTCGATGCCGTTGATCTGCGGCATGGAGATGTCCATGAGGATAACGTCCGGCTCGAGTTCGAGGGCCATCTCGACGGTCTGCTCGCCATCGACTGCTTCGCCGACGATTTCGAAGTCGGACTGGTGCTCGAGCACGCTGCGCAGGCCCTCGCGGACGATGGCGTGATCGTCGGCGAGCATGATGCGGATGCGGTCCGATGGCTCGGACGCCCCCGACTTGCCACGCTGCTGCTGCCGCGCGGACGGCGCCGGGCGGGAGGGCGCACCGTCGCGGCCGAAGCCGTCGGTTCCGGCGTCGGGTGTGCTCGGCGAGGCGGCGCAGGCGAGTGGTCGGACCGGCCCGGAGAGGGGGCTGCCCGGGTCCTTTGCCGCGCTCGTCGCCATGCCTGGATGTTGCGTCGTATCCATCACTCGTCCTCGTGGTTTCTACGAGGCCCGGACGCGGGCGGTTCTCTGCCGACGCCCTCGCGCGTGTCCGCTTGCGGCCGCGCACTTGTCGCGCGGTCACGCTCTGCCAAGCTGGCGAAGGTTGGCCTTCGCACAGCCGGGCATGAATGAAGTGCCCCTGGCACGCCCCACGTCGGGCAAAATCGGGATGAAACTGCGGCGGGAAGCGTGGTCGTGCGGGTCCCGGAAAAACGGCGTGCCCCCCAAGGGCACTCGAGCAGAAGAGTAGCCTACAGATGGGGGAGACGCAACTTTTTGAGGCAAATGCGGCCCTGCCGCAGCCAATTTCCAGCGAAGGGGCAAAAGTGGCCAGGGCGGATGGTCAGGCTTGACAAATCGTGCAAAGTTTTGCAAACTTCTGGGCAGTCCGCTCCCGAGTTCATTGACCGCACGCGAGAGGTTCGCGCATGATTCAAGGCAATGCCACGCTCGATCGCAGCCAGGTCGAACGGCTCGTCCGCGACGTGCTCCGCGACCGGCTGCAGGGGGCCGCGCCCGTCCTGCACCGACCGGCCAGCCACAACGGCGGAGCCAATCCGCTCGTCGTCAACGTCTCCGCCCGGCACGTCCACGTCAGCCAGGAGGCCCTCGAGGTCCTCTTCGGCCCCGGCGCCAGGCTCACCAGGCTCAAGGACCTCTACCAGGAAGGCGAGTTCGCCAGCGAGCAGACCGTCAACCTCATCGGGCCCCGCAACCGGATGATTCCGAACGTCCGCATCCTCGGGCCCGTGCGAAACTACACCCAGGTCGAACTCAGCTACACCGACGGCGTCTACCTCGGCATCGACCTGCCGCTTCGCATCAGCGGCAACCACGACAACACCCCCGGCGGCATCCTCGTCGGGCCGGCCGGGGCGCTCAACCTCGACGGCGGCATCATCCGCGCCGAACGCCACGTGCACATGCACCCCAGCGACACCGCTCACTACGGCGTCAACGACGGCGACTACATGAAACTCCACGTCGAAGGCCCCTGCGGCGTCACCTTCGACCGCGTCAAGGTGCGCGAGAACCCCAAGGTCAAGCTCGAGGTGCACATCGACACCGACGAGGGCAACGCCTGCCACCTCGAGAGCGCGACCCGCATGGAACTGATCCGTTAGCACGAATAATCGGTGATCGCCACGGCCACCCGGCGGCGGCAGCGGCTCACCGCGAGAGGTAACCCCGGCAGCGCTGCCGGTTTTTCTGGAGATACGACATGGCGCAATCTGCAATCGGCATGATCGAGACGAAGGGCGTCGTTGCCCTCATGGAAGCCTGCGATGCGATGCTCAAGTCGGCCAACGTCGAAATGACCGGCTGGGACAAGGTCGGCGCCGGTCTGGCGACGGCGTTCGTCACCGGTGACGTCGCGGCCGTCAAGGCGGCCGTCGACGCCGGCGCCGCCGCCGCGGGCCGCATCGGCGACGTGGTCGGCGTGCACGTCATCGCCCGGCCGCACGACGAGCTCGGCGACATGCTTCCCAGGCCCGCCGCCCGCAAGGCCGCGAGCAAGTAACTTCCCCAAGACCAACCCCGGCGGAAATCCGCCGCAACTGGAGTCAAGCAATGAGCGCACTTGGCATGATTGAAACCCGCGGGCAGGTCGGCCTCGTCGAGGCCACCGACGCCATGCTCAAGGCCGCCAACGTCGAGCTGGCCAAATCCATCGCCATCGGAGGCGGCTTCGTCAGCATCGTCGTCCGGGGTGACGTCGGCAGCGTCAAGGCCGCCGTCGACGCCGGTGCCGCCGCAGCGGGCCGCGTGGGCGAGCTCGTCGCCGCGCACGTCATCCCGCGTCCGCACGACCAGCTCCTCGAGCGGTTCTGATCCGAAGCGACTGACCGGGAGGTCCGCATGCTCGTCCTCGTCGCCAACCTCGGCTCGACCAGCTTCAAGTGCAAGCTGTTCGATCTCACCGACGGCTCGCAGCGCGTCCTCGCGCACGGCGCCGCCGACCGCATCGGACAGGGCGACTCGTCCTGGGTCGTGACGCGGACCGGCGAGGAGGAGCACACCCTCAAGGGCTCGCAGGACCTCACGGACCACGCCGCAGCCATCAAGCTCCAGCTCGACGGCCTGCTGCGGCTGAAGGTGATCCGCTCCATCCGCGACCTCGGGGCCATTGGCTTCAAGGCCGTGCACGGCGGGCCCATCAGCGGCTCGGTCCGCGTCACGGACGAAGTGCTCGAAACCATGGAGCAGTTCGCCGACGTCGCTCCGGCCCACAACCCGCCGTACGTCGCGGCCATGCGGGCGTTTCGCAAGATGCTGCCCGACACGCCGCAGGTCGCCGCCTTCGAAACCGGCTACCACCAGACCATCCCCATGGCGAGGCAGATCTACGCCATCCCCTGGGAGTGGACGAAGGAGCTGGGCATCCGCAGGTACGGCTTCCACGGGGCGAGCCACCGCTACATCGCCACCCGCATGGGCGAAATCGCCCCCGAGGCGAAGCGGATCATCAGCCTCCACCTCGGCGGGTCGTGCTCGATCAGTGCGATCGAGGACGGCCAGAGCGTGGGCAACAGCTTCGGCATGACGACGCAGTCCGGCGTCTTCCACAACAACCGCGTGGGGGACTTCGACGCCTTCGCCATGCTCAAGCTGCTCCGCACCGGCCAGAGCACCGAGTCGATCTTCCGCCGACTCGGCCAGGAAGGCGGCCTGCTGGGCATCAGCGGCGTCAGCCCGGACATGCGCGAGGTGCGCGAGTCGGCCGAGCAGGGCAACGAGCGGGCGAAACTCGCCGTCGACGCCTTCGTCGAGTCCTGTCGGCACTACCTCGGGGCATACCTCGTGGCGCTGGGCGGGGCGGATGCGATCGTCTTCACCGGCGGCATCGGGCAGAACAACCCCTGGCTCCGCGAGGCGGTCTGCCAGGGGCTCGGCTTCGCCGGCATCGAACTCGACGCCGCGAAGAACGACGCCGCCGGCGGCGACGCCGAGCATCGCCTCGACCAGGACGGCAGCCGGGCAGGCATCTGGGTGCTGCCCACCAACGAAGAACTTATCGTCGCCCGCCAGACCGCCGAAGTGCTCGGCGAATCCCGCGGCGACTGACCTGGAAACCTGAAGCAAACGGCCGCACCGTTTCGCGGCCAGGGAGATACGACATGGCACAGCAGGCAATCGGCATGATTGAAACCAAGGGCCTGATCCCCGCGGTCGAGGCCACCGACGCGGCGCTCAAGGCCGCCGACGTCAAGTACGTCCGCCAGGACAAGGTCGGCAGCGGCTTCGTGGCCGTCACCTTCGAAGGCGACGTCGCCGCGGTGAAGGCGGCGGTGGACGCCGGCGCCGACGCGGCCGGCCGGGTGGGCGAAGTGATCAGCGTGCACGTGATCGCCCGGCCCCACGAGGACGTGTCCAAGATCTGAACCGGCTGGCGTCCTCGCCAGGCCTTTCCGGCGCCGCACGCCTGAGCCCATGGAGGTGCCCCTTGTTTCTTGGTCGCGTCAAAGGCCACATCGTCTCCACGGCCAAAGACCCCGGCATTCAGGGTCGGAAGCTGCTGGTCGTCGAGCCGCTGAAGGTGGTGTACGACGAGTCGCAGTCGGCGGCGGCGGGCAAGGCGTCCGGCGGGCGGTTCGAGCTCACCGGCCGGGCGATCGTCGCCATCGACCCGATCGGGGCCGGCGAGGGGCAGCTCGTGCTCATCGTCCAGGGCTCGAGTGCCCGCATGGCCGAGGGGTGCGAGAAGACACCGACCGACGCCGTCATCGTCGGCCTCGTCGACGAGGCCATCTTGATGGGCCAGCGGCTCGCCTGACCCACCGCCGCGCCCCGCGCGGCCAGCGGATAAGCAGGACCCAACATGAGCGCAAATGACCAGCAACTGATCTCCCACGTCGTGCAGGAGGTGCTCAGCCGGCTCGGCTCGGGCACGACGCTCGTCACCCAGCCGGGCCAGCAGGCAGCCGGCGGTGGGGCGGGGCTCTTCGCCGACGTCGATGACGCGGTCCGCGCCGCCACCCGGGCGCAGCAGCAGCTCGCCCAGGCCGGGCTCGGCGTCCGCGACGGGATCTGCAAAATCATCAAGCGCCTCTGCGTCGAGAACGCCGAGGCGTGGGGCCGGTTCGAGCTCGACGAGACCGGCGTCGGCCGACTCGATCACAAGATCGCCAAGCTCGAGCTCCTGGAGAACGTGCCCGGCGTCGAGTTTCTCACCACGCCCGCCCACTCGGGCGACGACGGCGTCAGCCTCGACGAGGCCGCGCCGTGGGGCGTCATCGGCGCCATCACCCCGGTGACCCACTCGATCCCGACCATGGCCGCCAACGCGGTCAACATGATCGCCGCCGGCAACGCCATGGTCGTCAACGCCCACCCCTCGGCCGCGAAGTCCGCAGCCCTCGCGGCGAAGGCGTTCAACGAGGCCATGCAGCGCGAGTACGGCATCGGTCCGCTGCTTTGCGTGATCGACCCGCCCACGCTCAAGAGCGCCAGCCGCATCTTCGAGCACCCCGACGTCCCGCTGCTCGTCGCCACCGGCGGCCCGGCCGTCGCCCGCGCCGCGATGAAGCAGCCCAAGCGGTCCGTCGTCGCCGGCCCGGGCAACCCGCCCGTCGTCGTCGACGAGACCGCCGACCTCGACCGCGCTGCCGAGAGCATCATCCTCGGCGCGTCGTTCGACAACAACCTGCTCTGCATCGGCGAGAAGGAGGTCTTCGTCGTCGAGTCGGTGTTCGACGCCATGATGGCCGCCATGGAGCGGGCCGGGGCGATGCGGCTCGACAGCCAGCAGATTCAGCGGCTCACCGACGCGGCGTTCGAGTGGAAAAACGACCACTACGCCGTGCGCAAGGAGCTCGTCGGCAAGGACCCGCAGGTGATGGGCGAACAGGCCGGCTTCCAGGTGCCTCAGGGCGTGGAACTGCTTTTCGGTGAAACCGACGCGCAGAACCCCTTCGTGCCCGAGGAGCAGATGATGCCCTTCGTGCCCTTCGTCCGCGTGCGCGACTTCGAGGAGGGGCTTGCCCTCTCGCTCGAGCACGAGCACGGGTTCGGGCACACGGCCATCATCCACTCCAACCACCTCGCCCGCATCAGCCGAATGGGACAGGCGATGAACACGACCATCTTCGTCGCCAACGGCCCCAGCACGGCCGGCCTCGGTACGCAGGGCGAGGGCTACGCGAGCTACTCGATCGCCACGCCCACCGGCGAAGGCATCACCAACCCGATGACGTTCACCCGCTTCCGCCGCGGCTCGTTCAGCCGGGCGATGCGGATCGTGTAAGGAACCCTCATGCAGCTCGCCGTCGTCCAGGGCCGGGCCACCAGCACCGTGAAGCATCGCTCCCTCCAGGGGCGGAAGCTGCTGGTCTGCCAGTTGCTCGGCACCGGCGACCAGCCCGCGGGCGACCCGGTGCTCGCCGTGGACAACCTCGGCGCCGGGGCGGGCGACAAGGTGATCCTCACCAGTGACGGACTCGGACTGAGGCAGATTCTCGGAGATTCCAACAGCCCGGCCAGGTGGTGGACGCTGGGCATCGTCGACTGAAGCAGACAACCATGGCGGAGATCAGCGAACAATTCGTCCGGCAGGTGGTCGAGCAGGTGCTCGCCAGCGTCCGGCAGCAGTCCGGCGGCAGTGGCTCGCAGCAGCCCGCCACCCCGGCCGCCGAGACCGCCACGCCGCGCGCCCGGCTGCACCCGCCCGCCGGCGTCTGCACGGGCGACTACTCGAAGTTCGAGGAGCTGCGCCAGCCCAAACAACCGCCCGCGCCCGCGAAGCCGGAGCCGAAAACCACCCCGCACCCCGCGCCGGCCGGCAACCCGGCCCCGCAGGCGGCGCGGAGTGCGCCCGAGCATCCGGAGAAGCTGCTCAGCGGCTTCGTCACCGCCGACCAGCTCGAGCAGGCCATCGCCCGAAGCGGCGTCGCCTGGCTCGCCCCCGGCGCCCGGCTGACCCCGCTGGCGCAGGACCTCGGCCGCGAGAGGCCCGGCCAGGTCCGTCGGCAGGGCCGCGGCGAATCGAACGACACGAGCCCCCCCAGCGCGTCCGAAGCGGTCGACCGCTGGCTCTGGTGGGCCCAGGGCCACTGCCCGGCCGTCCAGGCGATGACCCGCGGCGTGCTCCGCGATCGGCTCCGGCCCAGTGCCGCGGCCCGCAGCGAGCGCGGCCTGGCCGAGGTGATCGGCGACCTCGCCCTCGCCGTGGATCGCGGCGACCTGCCCGGCGGGGTGCTGTTCGTGGACGATGCGGCGCTGGCGATGTGCTACGCCAACCGCCGCCCCGAGCTTCGGGCCGTGCAGGGCACCGGCGAGTCGGCCGTGGAGGCCGGGATCGCTCGGCTGGGCGCGAACGTGCTGGTCATCGAGTACCGCCGAACCAGCGCCGACGAGATGCAGGCCATGGTCGAGCGGATGCTTGAGCAGACGCCCCGGGTGCCTGCCGACGTGCAGCGGCAGCTCGCGGAACTGGATGGCAGGTAAACCATGCGGATCGGACGCGTACTGGGCACGGTGACGATGAGCAGCAGGCGGCTGGAGCAGCTCCCCCGCGGCCGATGGCTGATCGTCGAAGCGCTGGACGCCAAGGCGCTTCGCGGCCTGGACCGCGGCGAATCGCGGGCGACGCCGATGCCCGAGTCGCTGGTGGTATACGACGAGCTCGGTGCGGGCACCGGGCAGATCATCGCCATCAGCGAGGGACGCGAGGCGTGCCAGCCGTTCGACCCCAGGCGCGTGCCGATCGACGCCTACTGCGCGGCGATCCTCGACACGGTTCAGCTCACGACGGACTGAGCCGACGGAAACGAAACATCGCGGGCCCGACGGCCTGCCGGACACCTGTAAGAGACACCCGCCGCGGACGCCGCGGCCGAGAGAAGTGAGGTTCAGATGATCAATCGGGCTGAAGTTCAGCGGCTCAAGGAAGATATGTGCGAGATCGGTCGCCGGATCTGGCAGCGTGGCTTCTGCGCCGGCAACGAGGGCAACCACTCGGTGCGCATCAGCGAAGACCGCTTCCTCTGCACGCCGACCGGCATCTCCAAGGGCTTCCTCGACCCCGAGGACATCTGCGTGGTGGACGCCAGCGGTGAGCAGTGCGAAGCCAACCGCCGCGGCCGAAAGCGCACCAGCGAGGTGCTCGTCCACCTCGCGATCTACAAGAAGCGGCCTGACGTCGGCGCGGTGATCCACAGCCACCCGGCGCACGCGGTGGCCTTCTGCCTCGCCGGCATGCCGCTGCCCGAGGGCATCCATCCCGAGGCCGAGGTGTTCCTCGGCAAGGTGCCCATCGCCGCGTACGCCACCCCCGGCACGCCGGCACTGTCCGAGAGCATCCTGCCGCTGATCGGTCCGGAGACGAACACGATCCTCATGGGCAACCACGGCTCGGTGAGCTGCGGCGACGACCTGACGCAGGCGTACTACCGCCTGGAGATTCTCGACAACTACTGCCGGCAGCTCATCCTCGCCCGCCAGCTCGGGCAGGTGAACCAGCTCAACAACCAGCAGATCCAGGAACTGCTGAAGGTCAAGGAGAGTTTCGGTTTTCCCGACTCCCGCCTCCAGTGCGCCGCCCAGGGCTGCGTCGGTGCCGAGAATCAGCCATTCCTGGCTGCTTTCGAGGTCAACCCGGCGTCGGCGCAGTGTGATTGCAACGGCCACGTCGCCCAGCGGCAGCCGGTCCCAGCCCAGAGCCAGGCCCAGCCGCGCGAGCAGCCCAGCGGCAACGGGCAGGGCGGCGAGGACTTCGATCGCCTCGTCCAGGCGATCACCGACCAGATCATGGCGTCGATGAAGTAACCCCCAGCCGGCAGCAAACCCGAACCAGCGACAGCAACAGCGGAGCAAGCGAACGATATGAGCATCAAGGTAGCGATCATCGGAGGCGGCGGCCGGGTGGGTTCCAACGCGGCCTACGCCCTGCAGTGTGCCGGCATCGTCCGCGGCATCAGCCTCGTCGACGTCAACCAGGACCTCGCCGCCGGCGAGGCGCTGGACCTCCTGCACGGCTCGGCCATCGCGGGCGACCAGGTCATCGACTCGGGCGACACCAGCGCCGCCGCCGATGCCGACGTCGTCTGCATCACCGCCGGCTCGCGGCGGAAGCCCGACGAGTCCCGGCTGGACCTGATCAACCGCAACGTGTCGATCTTCCGGGGCATCCTCGACGACCTCAAGGCCGCGAACCTGCGCAAGGACGCGATCATCTTCGTCGTCTCCAACCCGGTGGACGTCCTCACCCGCCTCGCCATCGAGCATCTGGGCTGGCCCGCCCAGCAGGTGATGGGCCTCGGCACCGTGCTGGACACCTCCCGGTTCTGCTCGCTGATCGCCCAGGAAAAGCAGCTCCCGCCCACCCAGGTCAAGGCGCTCATCCTCGGCGAGCACGGCGACTCCATGACGCCGATCTGGTCCTCCGCCACCGTCGGCGGCATCCCGCTCACCAGCCTGATGAGCCCCAACGAGCAAAGCGACCTGTTCACCCGCACCAAGGGCTCGGGCGCCGAGGTGATTCGCCGCAAGGGCGGGGCCGGCTACGCCGTGGGCGTCGGCATCGCCGAGGTGATCCACGCAATCGCCCTCGACCGCCGGTGCATCCTGCCCGTGAGCACCCGGATGAACGGCCAGTACGGCGTGCGCGGCGTGTGCATGAGCCTGCCCACCCTCGTCGGCCGGGCCGGTGTGCTGGGCACCTACGAGCTCGATCTCTGGCCCAAGGAGGTCTCGGGCATCCAGGGCTCCGGCCGGGCGCTCGAGCAGACTTGGGCCAAGCTCGGCTGAGCTGGCGACCGCGACGGAAGGAGGTCGCCGACGCGTCGGCGGACCGATGCTGATCATCGAACGACAGCAGAAGCTGCTTGCCATGCTCCGCGAACGCGGGGCCGCCCAGCTCGAAGAACTGGCGCGGGAGCTCGGCGTCTCCACCTCCACCGTCCGCCGCGACCTCGAGACTCTCGAGGAGCAGGGGGCCGTCCGCCGCACCCACGGCGGGGCGGTTTACCAGTCGCCCTCCGCCCTGGGCCGGGCCGCCAACGAGGCGTTCACCGCCCGCATGCAGGAGAACGTCGAGGCCAAGAAGGCGATCGGCCGATACGTCGCAACCCTCGTCGAACCTTACATGACCGTCCTGCTCGACGGCGGCTCGACCGTCACCTATGCCGCCGAGCAGATCGACGCCAGGCCGCTGCAGATCGTCACCAACAGCCTCTCGATCGCCAACGTCTTCGCCGACGACGAGCAGGTCGAGCTGCTGCTGATCGGCGGCAACCTCTACCCCCGCACCGGCGTCATGCTCGGGCCGATCGCCACTGCCTGCCTCACTGACCTGCACGCCGACCTGCTGCTGTTCTCGCTCGCCGGACTCTACGAGGATGCGGCGTACAACACGAACCTCGCCATGGCCCAGGTCGAGCAGGTGATGATGCGCCAGGTCGCTCACAGCGTGATGCTCATGGACTCGAGCAAGTTCGGCAGAAAAAGCCTCGTCCGCGTCTGCGGCGTCGAGGAGATCGGCCGAATCGTCACCGACCCCGGCGTGGACGGCGCGTGGCGCCAGCGACTGGGCGATCGGCTGGTGGTCGCGTGAGCGTTCCCGGGACTCGCCGCTGGCGTGGAAGGGGGGCGCTGGTGTATCATGCCCGTTCTGATGCCCCGGCCGGAAACGACCGGGCCCGGGGCGAGGGCGTCCCGGCCTTGCCCGAAGCCGCCGGGAGCACTATCCTTTACCATCCATCCACCTTATTTGATCCGAGAACCAGAGGCGCTATCGCATGACTGATGCGGAGACCACCGCCGTGAGTGACCAGGACACCGTCCGCGACGTCGAAACCGGCCGCAAGCACTTCGACGCCGGCTTCGAGGCCGAGCAGGAAGGCCGGCGGCTCGACGCGATCGAGGAATACCGCGCGGCCTACGCCGCCGACCCCGAGGCCGCGCAGATCAGCTTCCGCCTTGCCTACAACCTCGATCTCGTCGGCGAGGAGGACGAGGCGTTGCACATGTACGAGGAGGCCGCCAAGAACGAGCGGCCGCCGCTGAACGCGCTGATGAACCTCGCGGTGATGTACGAGGATCGTGGCGAGTACACCAAGGCCGAACGCTGCCTCCGCCAGGTGCTCGCGACCGATCCCAACCACCCGCGTGCCCGGCTGTATATCAAGGACGTGCTCGCCAGCAAGGGCATGATCATCGACGACGAGCACGAGAAGCGCGTCGCCGCCCAGTCGGCCCTGCTCGACACGCCGGTGACCGACTTCGAACTCAGCGTCCGCACCCGCAACGCCTTGCGGAAAATGAACATCCGCACCCTGGGCGACCTGCTGCGGGTCACCGAGGCGGAGCTGCGCAGCTTCAAGAACTTCGGCGACGCCAGCCTGCAGGAAATCAAGAGTATGCTCGCCCAGCGCGGGCTCAAGCTCGGCCAGGCCGTCGAGCAGCAGCAGGAAGAGGTCAAGCAGGAGGTCTACGAGCAGCTCCGCTCCCAGGCCGGGGGCAACGAGGAGGTCCTCCACCGCTCGGTCAACGAGTTGGACCTCTCCGTCCGCGCCCGCAAGGCGCTGGCGCTGCTCAACGTCCAGACCATCGGCGACCTGATCACCAAGACCGAGGCCGAGCTGATGGGCGTCAAGAACTTCGGCACGACCAGCCTCAACGAAATCAAGGAAAAGCTCGCCGAGGAAGGCCTGGGCCTTCGCAACCTCGAGAACGAGTGAGGCGGATCGACCGGCTGAGTCGAGAACCGATCAAACCGAACCGCAGGTCGTCCCCGGCCTGCGGTTTTTTAATGTCCATCCGGCATCTGCGAGGAAGCTGAGCACGTGCCTCAAATTCTGCCCGACAGATCCAGCTTCCGGGCAGATCGGGTGGCACAGCTTGCTTGCAAGCCGTGCCACCCGGACCAGAGGCAATTCAGTGAAATCCGATCCGCCCCGCCATTGCCGGAAGACCCTTCTTTGATGGGCGGCCGGGGCCGCCCGGCTCAGCGGCCGAGCCGCTCGTGGTGTTCCCAGGTCTCGATGACGGGGGTGCCGCAGTCCAGGCAGGTGGCGTCCAGCCGCAGGCCCCGCACATCCTCGCCGCAGCCCATGCAGGGAACCGGCAGCGCGTGAACGACCCGATCCTGGGCGGTGATTCGCACGCGGAACGCCTCGGACCGGGGGCGTGCAGCGAAGCTGACAGCGGAGGCCAGCACCTTCTCCCCACACTCCGGACAGGTGGCCGCCACCGAGAGCGTGCGCAGGTTGTAGCCGCAGGCCCGGCAGGGCAGGTCGAAGTTGAGTCGTCCCTCGTCGTCGGTCCAGTCGGTCGCGTCCGAGCGGTCGGCAGGGCGGCTCGGCGGCGCAGCGGTGGGCTGATCGGCCGCGGCGCCAGCAGGGCGACCGGGCTCGCGCAGCGGCTCCGAGCGCCCGAACACCGCGATCAGCAGCCTCGGGAAGCGGTCCACCTCAGATCCCCCTGAGCGTCGAAATGCCCCTTGCGCTTACACCATCCCCGACCAGTTCGCCGGGCAGAGCAGCACGGGCAGCTCGGTCTGGCGGATGAGGTTGGTCGGCACGTCACCGGCGATGAGGCGTTTGAGCACGCCCCGGCCGGTGAGGCCGAGGATGATCATCGTGCACTGGCGGGCGCGGGCGGTGTTGAGAATGGCCTTGGCGGTGTCGTCGGAAAAGAGCATGACCCCCTCGGCCTCGATGCCCTGGTCGCGCAGGCCGTCGGTGAGCAGCTTCAGCGTCTGCTCGCCGCGCTGGGTCGCGTCCGACTCGTGCTCGTCCTCCTCCTGGAGCTGGGCCACGTGCGCCACGACGACCTCCGCCCCGAGGCGGTGGGCCATGTCCGCCATGGGGCGCACCAGCTTTTCGCTGGCCCAGGGCGAGGAGACGGCGATGAGCAATCGGCTCCGACTCACGTGCGGTCACTCCTGCGCCGCTCGGTCACGGCAGGCAAAGCGGCGGCGTACACTTCCCGATGAAGCCGGCAGTGGTATCAGAAAGCAGCCCAGCGGTCAAAACAGCGGACCTGGAAACAGGAATCATTCCCGCTCGGCCGCCGCCCCCGGCTGGACATCCGCGCCGGGGGCCCTACACTCCGCCCCATGGCGAAAAAGCGCACATCCCGGTCATCCGCCAGGGCTCCCGAGCATTTCCGCCAGCGGGTGAAAAACCTCCAGCAGCGCCTCCAGGACAGCTCCGCAGGTGCGCTGCTGGTCACCAACCCCCGCGACATCCGCTACCTCACCGGCTTCCTCGGCGACGACTCCTGGGCGCTCGTTCGCCAGAACGCCGGCAAGGTGGACATCCTCAGCGACTTCCGCTTCGAGCAGGAGATCCAGCGCGAAGCGCCCCACGCCCGCGCCGTCATCCGTAAAAAGGGTCTCGTCGAAGAGCTCGTCAGGCTGCTCGACCGCACGAAGATCGAAAAGATCGGCCTCCAGGAGGACCACGTCAGCGTCGCCCTGCGCAAGAAGCTGGTCAAGCAGCTCGGCGCCAGGCGGCTCGCCGAGCTGGACGACGGCCTGCTCGAGCAGCGGTCCGTCAAGGACGAGCCCGAGCTCAAGCTGATCCGCAGGGCCCTGCGCATCCAGGAGCAGGCGTTCGAGGAGACGCTCGAGTTCATCGAGCCCGGCCGAACCGAGCAGGAGGTCGCCGCTTACCTCGAGTACCGGATGCGCGTGCTGGGCGCCGACGGCCCGAGCTTCCACACGATCGTCGCCGCGGATGCCAGCGCCAGCCTCCCTCACGCCGTGCCGGGGAAGAAGAAAATCCGCAAGGGCTCCACCGTCCTCATCGACTGGGGCGCCCGCTATCAGGGCTACTGTTCGGACCTCACCCGCGTCGTGGGCGTGGGGGCGATGAAGGCGAAGGTGCGCGAGACTTATCAGATCGTCCTGGACGCCCAGCAGGCGGCGATCGACGCCGTCGAGCCGGGCAGGCCGCTGGCGGAGATCGACGGCGTTGCCCGCGACATCATCCGCAAGGCGGGGTATGGCAAGCAGTTTGGTCATTCGCTGGGGCACGGCATCGGGCTTGATGTTCACGAGCAGCCCACGCTTTCGCCGAGAAGTGAGGGGGAGCTTCGGCCCGGCCAGGTGGTGACGGTCGAGCCGGGGATTTACCTGCCCGGCGTGGGCGGCGTGCGGATCGAGGACGACGTGCTGGTGACGGAAAAGGGTTGCCGGGTGCTGAGCCGTTTGCCCAAGGGCCTCGAATCCGCGATGATCTGACGAACTGGACAGCGGCCTCTGCGGGCCGCGTGCGAGAGGTTTTACGAGAGAC
This sequence comes from Phycisphaeraceae bacterium, assembly GCA_046540025.1. GTDB lineage: Bacteria > Planctomycetota > Phycisphaerae > Phycisphaerales > Phycisphaeraceae > JBKHFW01. Next base: position 221 of record JBKHFW010000009.1, on the reverse strand, counting down.
GCTTTCATGATCGATCTCAAGACGCTCAAGCAGCTTGTCAAGCTGATGTCCGAGCACGATCTGACCGAGCTGGACATCGAGGGCGAGGCGGACAAGGTTCGGCTTCGCCGACAGGGCGATCAGCCCGAGGTGCATTACGTTCAGCCGCAGGCCGCGCCCGCTCCGCAGCAGTCCGCCGGCCCCGCGCCCGCCGCGCCGCAGGCCCCGGCCCCCGCGCCGGC
>JBKHFW010000008.1:0-75909 GCA_046540025.1 Phycisphaeraceae bacterium | reverse complement strand
AGCCCGTCCCGGGCCGGAAGTGGGTCGACCGCATCGAAGCCGCGCAGGAGCAGGCCGTGGAGCGTATGTCGCTGGCGGAACTGCTTGAGGAGGAGGGGGAGGAGGAGTTAGAGGGAGTTAGAGGGAGTTAGAGGGCGTGATGGGGGCGGGTGTGGAAAATCGGGAACCGCAAGCCGGGGCAGAGCGCCAGCGCCGCCCCGGGTCTCGGTGCAGACTCTTCATCGGGGCTCGGGGATCGGGGCTCGGGCGCGACCGTATCCCGCAGAAGGACGCTGCGCGTCCATCTGCGGGCTGAGAAATGGACCTTGCGCACACTCGTCAAGCCCACAGATGGGCGCAGCCCTTCTGTGGGATTCGTTTGCGCCCCGGACTCACAAGCACGCCGCGGCCATACCCGGGGCGGCGCTGCGCTCTGCCCCGGCTTGGGTCCGGGAGCTGCGCAGATTGATTGCACGCCCTTCCCCCATCCGGGGTCATCCGTGCTTATCTGTGGCTCCCCCCGCCCGCGAGCGCAGCTCGCCCCCGGGCAGAGCCCGGGGCTAACTCCCCTGACTCCCTCTAACTCCTCTAACTTCCTTTACCTACTTCCTCCAGACTCCGCCTCGCGTCGTAGCGCTGGGCGATGGGCATGCGCCGGCCGAAGCCGAACGCCCGGCCGGTGATCTTCAGGCCCGGGGCCATCTGCTTGCGCTTGTATTCGTTCAGATCGATCATGCGCACGACGCGGAGGATCAGCTCGGCGTCGAACCCGGTCTCCTCGACGATCGTGCGGGCCGACTGCTCACGCTCGACGTAGCGCTCGATGATCTCATCGAGCTGCTCGTAAGGCGGCAGCGAGTCCTGGTCCACCTGGTCGGGCCGCAGCTCGGCGCTCGGTGGCTTGGTGATCGTGTCTTCGGGGATGACCGGCCCGCTGAACTGCCGGCGAAGCGGCGAGTCCTCGCCCTCGTTGATCCACCTCGCGAGCTTGTAGACCATCGTCTTGGGCACGTCGCTGAGCACGGCGAGCCCCCCGGCCATATCGCCGTAGAGGGTGCAGTAGCCCACGGCGACCTCGCTCTTGTTGCCGGTGGTGACCAGCAGCGAGCGGAACTTGTTGGAGAAGGCCATCAGGATGATTCCGCGAATGCGGGCCTGGATGTTCTCCTCGGTCGAGTCGGGCTCGTAGCCGGCGAAATAGGGCTCGACCAGCCCCTCGAGCGCGGCGTGGGGGCGCTCGATGGCGATCGTGTCGATGCGGATGCCCATGCGCTCGGCGAGCAGCTCGGCGTCGGTCTTCGAGCCCTCGGAGGAGTACCGGCTGGGCATGGTGATGCCGCGGACGTTTTCGCTGCCCAGGGCGGCGACGCAGACGGCGGCGGTGACGGCCGAGTCGATCCCGCCGCTGAGCCCGAGCACGATCGACTCGAACCCGCACTTGCGGCAGTAGTCGCGCAGCCCCAGCGTCAGGGCCGCGAACGCCGAGCCCATCGCCCCGGGGGCGGTTTCGATGCGGTTGTTCGAGGTATCGACCTCGCCCTCCTCGCCGGGCAGGGGCACGTCGACCAGCAGCAGGTCTTCCTCGAACGCCTTCGCCTGGGCGAGGAGGTTGCCCTCGGCGTCGAAGGCGCAGGAGCTGCCGTCGAAGACAAGCTCGTCGTTGCCGCCGACCTGGTTGCAGTAGACCAGCGGCAGGCGGTAGCGCTTCGCCGCGTGGGCCATCATCTTCAGGCGGAACTCGTGCTTGCGCACCACGAAGGGCGAGGCGGCGCAGTTGACGAAGAGGCGGGCACCGCGCTGGGCGAGCTGGTCGATCGGGTTGTCGTGGTAGAGCTGGCGGGAGACGACGTGCTCATCGTTCCAGAGGTCCTCGCAGACGCTGATGCCCAACTCGAGCTCGCCGAGGCGGGCGACGTCCACCGCCGGGCCCGGCTCGAAGTAGCGGTGCTCGTCGAAGACGTCGTAGGTGGGCAGCAGGCTCTTGATGTGGCGGTGGATGATCTTCCCGTCCGCGCAGAGGGCGGCGGCGTTGTAGAGTATCCGCCCGCGGGACGTATCGGAGGGGGCGGGATAGCCGATGACGGCGGCGATGCCCCGGCACGCGGCGGCGAGCTCGCGGGCGGCGGCCTCGCAGTCCTCGATGACGGCGGGCTTGAGCAAAAGGTCGCGCGGCGGATAGCCGATGATGCTCAACTCCGGGAGGACCACCAAGTCGGCGCCCCCGTCGCGGGCGCGGGTGATGGCCCGGCGGATCAGCTCGGCGTTGCCGGCGATGTCGCCGATGGTGGGATTGATCTGGGCGAGAGCGATTTTCATCGTGAGGCCCTTGCAGTGCGGGATCATCGCGTGCGGCGCTACCCACACGCGGGGAAGATTGTACGATGGAGCGGGCGGTGCGGGGGGCGGACCCCGCCAGACGACACGCGGGAGCATGTTTCCGCCCGCGTCCGAGAAGCACCCGACCCCGGTTTCAGTCTGGATCATAGGGGAGAATCATGCAGAAGATCACGATCGCCACCCTGTTCGCCCTCGCGGCGGGCCTCGCGGCCTGCGAGGCGCAGCCGACGACGCAGACCTGGCGCGTGCCCGATGAAGACCAGGCCCAGGCCGAGCAGTTCGTCCAGGAGGCCGAGGCTTATCTCGAACGCGGGCTGAGCGACTCGGCCATGGCGGCGTTCAGCGAAGCGCTCGAGGAGAACCCCCGCCTGCTCGAGGCGCACCTCGGCATGGGGCACATTTTCCGCGGCTGGGGCGAGTACGACCTCGCCGGCCGGGCGTACGAGCGGGCGGTGGAGACCGACCCGGGCAGCTACGAGGCGAACTACTACCTCGGCCTCGCCCGGCAGCTCGTCGGGCGGGTCGACGACGCGGTGCGGCATTACCTGCGGGCGCTGGCGATCAACCCCGACGGCTACAAGGCCAGCCGGGACCTCGCCTCGGCGTACCTCCAGCAGGGCCGGGCGCGGCAGGCGATTCCCTACGCCGAGCAGGCCGTCGAGCAGAACCCCGAGGACCAGGCGGCGTGGGCGAACCTGGCTGCGGCCTACAGCGTGGCTGAGCAGTGGGAGAAGGCGGTCGACGCCTACCGCCAGGCGCTGGACCTGGGCGAGTCGGCCCCGCAACTGCTGCTGGGGCTGGCGGATGCGCACATCAATCTCGAGAACTACCAGCGGGCGGAGGCGGTGCTGAACTCGCTGCTCCGCCAGCGGCCGAACGTGACGGCGTACGAGCGGCTGGGCTACATCCGCTTCAAGCAGGGGCGGTTCGACGCGGCGCTGGAGGCGTACCGCAGCGCGCTCGAGCAGGACTCGGACGACCCGGCCTCGCTGAACGGGCTGGGCGTGAGCCTGATGACGCAGTACCTCCAGGGCGGCCGGGAGAACGACGCCCTGCGGCGCGAGGCGGTGGACGCCTGGCGGCGGAGCCTGAAGATCCGCCCGAACCAGCCGCAGATCGTGGACCTGCTGGCGCGGTTCTCGCGAGGCTGAGACGAGAGATCCGAGGCTGGAGACTGGAAACGGCAAAGCCCACCGCAGGGATTCGCGGAATCCCTGCGGTGGGCTTTTTGAGCTTTTGCTGATGGACGATCGCGGCATGGATCTCTGGCGCTGGCTGCTGAGCCCTGAGGGGGCCGCGCTGCGCGAGCGGGCCGCCGCGGCCGATCCGGCCGAGGTGAGCGACGTCGCCCGGCTGCGGAAGCAGTTTGCCGCGGACCAGGTGCGGGCTGCGATCGCGCTGGCCGAGGCGAGGCGGAAGGCGGCGGCGAAGTTTGGCACCCCGGCCGCGCTCGCAGCCGACCCCGAGGGCGTGGAGCAGGCGTCATCGTCGGCCGTGGCCCGACACAAGGCGGCACGATTCGCCCGGATCGTGTCGGGCGGGCGGGTCATCGACCTGTGCAGCGGCATCGGCGGCGACGCGATGGCGCTGGCGGAGGCGGGGATGCGGCCGGTGGCGATCGATCGGGATCCGCTGCGGGCCTGGATGAGCCGGGCGAACGCCCACTGTCCCGCCGCGGCGGCGGATGCGGGGCGGGTGAACGTCGCGGGGCATTTCTTTCACATCGACCCCGCCCGGCGGACCGAGGGCGGCCGGGTGTGGCGGCTGGCGGATTACCAGCCGGGCCCGGACGTGCTGGCGAAGCTATCGGGCGCGGCCCGGGGCGGGGCGGTCAAGCTGAGCCCGGGGATCGACCTTGGCGAACTGGAAGAGGCGGGCCTGACGGGTGAGGTCGAGTTCATCAGCGAGGCCGGTCGGCTGGTGCAGGCGGTGCTCTGGACGGGCGAGCTGGCGGAAGTCGAGCGCCGGGCGACGCGGCTGCCGGGGACGGGGGAATCGCCCGCCGAGCTGGCCGGGGAACCGGGCGAGCCGCCGATCATCGGGGAGTTGGCGGAGCATGTCTACACCGTGGACCCGGCCGCGGAGCGGGCGGAGCTGCTGGGCGAGCTGTGCGAGCGGACGGGGCTCGAGGCGGTTCACCCCCGGCTGGGGCTTCTGAGCGGCGGGAAAGTCGTGGACAGCCCCTGGCTGACGCGGTTCGAGCTGGTCGAGCGGTTGCCCTGGCGGGTCAAGCGCGTGAAGCGCTGGCTGGCGGCGCACGGGGCGGGGATCGTGGAGGTGAAGACGCGGGGCGGGGCGGTGGACCCGGACGCGGCGCAGGCGGAGCTGCGCGGGTCGGGGGAGAAGCCTTTCACCGTGTTCGTGCTCCGCTGGGGCCGGCAGAAGGTGGCGCTGATCGCCCGTCGGCCGGAGCGGGGCTGAGCTGAGGGGGCGGGGTTTCCCCGCTGGGCAATTCCGCAATCGGACGCGGGCGTTATAATCGCCGCATGACTGGTAGCCCATCCACTGAGAATCGCCTGACGCAGCAGAAAGATTCGCCCGTGCCCAAGCAGATCTGGCTCAATGGGAAACTCGTTCCGCCGGAGAAGGCGATGGTCAGCGTGTACGACCACGGCCTGCTCTACGGCGACGGCGTGTTCGAAGGCATCCGCGTGTACAACGGGCGCATCTTCAAGCTGCGCACCCACCTCGAGCGGCTGTACGAGTCGGCGCGGGCGATTCGGCTGGAGATTCCCTACCCGTTCGACGAGCTCGCGGCCGCGACGCGGGAGACGGTCGAGGCGTGCGGGCAGAAGGATGCCTACATCCGCCTGTGCGTGACCCGCGGTGTGGGCACGCTGGGGCTGAATCCGTTCAACTGCGATCGGCCGTCGGTGTTCATCATCGTCGACCGCATGGCGCTCTACCCGCGGTCGCTGTACGAGACCGGGATGGAGGTCATCACGGCCGCGACGATCCGCAACCATCCGCAGGCAATCTCGCCGCGGATCAAGAGCATGAACTACCTCAACAACATCCTCGCCAAGATCGAGGCGCTCGACGCCGGGGTGATGGAGGCGGTCATGCTCAACCCGCAGGGATACGTCGCCGAGTGTACGGGCGACAACATCTTCATCGTCCGCGAACTCGACGGCCAGCCCACGCTGCAGACCCCGCCGCTGCACGCTGGCGGACTCGAGGGCGTGACGATGCGGGCGGTCGTCCGCCTGGCACAGGAGATGGGCCTGCCGGTGATGGCGACCGACCTGACCCGCTACGACCTGTACGCGGCGAAGGAGATGCTGCTGACCGGCTCGGCTGCGGAAGTGATCCCGGTGACCATGATCGACAAGCGCGTCATCGGCGACGGCAAGCCCGGCAAGGTGACGCTCAGGCTGATCGAGGCGTTCCGGAAACTCGTGGAGAACGACGCGCCGGAGGATTGACGGCGCCCAGAATGGGACCGGGAAATCCCCCGGAAGCTCCGCGGCGGCGCTGCGCTTGCCGCGGCCTGGGGGGCGTGATTATCCGAGCCACCACGAGTTGAAAGTGTCTGCGTGCCTTCCCTGACCGCCCAACTTGCCTGTCTCAGCTCCGATCTGCCGGGCATCGGCGGGGTGATCAAGCAGCGGCCCGAGGACTTCCTCGTCGAGGAGTTGCCGCTGTACGAGCCCGTCGGCGAGGGCGAGCACCTCTTCCTCTTCATCGAGAAGCGATCCGCGACCACCCTCGACGTCGCCCGTCACGTGGCGAAGGCCTTCCGCGTCCGCCGGGGCGAGGTCGGCTACGCGGGCATGAAGGACAAGCACGCCATCACCCGCCAGCACTTTTCCGTGCGCATGACGGACGCCGGCAGCGACGAGGCCGAGGGGGTCGAGCGGCTGAACCACCACCCGCGCATTCAGGTCCTCTGGGCGGCCCGGCATCGCAACAAGCTCAAGCGCGGCCACCTCGCGGGCAACCGCTTCGTCATTCACGTGCGTGACGTCGAGCCCACGGCCGCGCTCAAGGCGAAGCCGGTGCTCGACCGCCTCGCCGCGTCGGGCGTGCCCAACTACTTCGGCAGGCAGCGGTTCGGCTACCGCCAGCACAATCACCTGCTCGGCGGGATGCTGATCCAGCGGCAGTGGCAGGCGCTGCTCGACGAGATGCTGGGCCGCCCGCGGGAGAGCGACTCCCCCGCCATCCGGGCCGGGCGGGCCGCCTACGAGCGGGGCGCGTATCTCGAAGCGCTGGAGCACTGGCCGCGCCACCTGCGTCACGAGCGGCAGGTGCTCGACGCCCTGCGCCAGGGCAGGGGCGCGGAGGCGGCGGTCCGGGCGATGGACCGGGTGCAGCGGGAGTTCCTGCTGAGCAGTTGGCAGAGCGCCATCTTCAACGCCGTGCTCGACCGCCGACTGCGCGAAGGCAGCTTCGACCGCCTGCTGCCGGGCGACCTGGCGTGGAAGCACGACAGCCGGGCGGTGTTCGAGGTGGACGACGCGGTCGCCGCGACCGAGAACGCTCCGGCCGGCCGCGTGCCGGCGATGGCGGTTTCGCCCTCGGGCCCGCTGTGGGGCCCGGACATGCCCCGGGCGAAGGGTGAGCCGGGCGAGCTGGAGCGCGAAGCGCTCGAAGCGACCGGGCTGAACGAGAAGCAGCTTGCAGACATGTCGGACATCATGCTGGAAGGCAGGCGTCGGCCGCTGCGGGTCGTGCTGAGCCACCCGGACATGTCGGGCGGCGTGGACGAGCACGGCCCGTACGTGCGGCTGGCGTTCGACCTGCCCCGCGGCTCGTTCGCGACGATCGCGCTGCGGGAGATCATGAAAGTGGACGAGCTCGAAGCGCCCACCCCTCGCGTGGAGGCGGACGGCGGCGGCGAGGAGCGGGAGGCGTGACGGCCGCGGCCGGGAAGCGATGACAGATTTACCCCCACGACTGCTGGTGTCCGTGCGCGATGCCGCCGAGGCCGAGGCGGCCCTCGCCGGCGGGGCCGACATCCTCGACGTGAAGGACCCGGCTCGCGGCGCGCTGGGCCGGGCGGATGCCGCCGACATCGCGGCCGTGCTGGAGGCGGCCGACCGGCGCGTGGCGGTGAGCGCGGCCATGGGCGACCTCGGGGGCGCCTCGCCCGACCCGCTGCCGGACGGACTGGCGTTCGTGAAGATGGGCCTCGCCGGCGCTCCGCAAAACTGGCGTGACCGGCTGGCGGAGGCGGCCGCCCCGTATGCGGGGCGGTTCGTGGCCGCGGCGATGGCGGACCACAGCCGGGCGAAGGCGCCGCCGGTGTCGAGCGTGCTGCAGTGGGCGATTCGCGAGCGGGCCGCCGGGCTGCTGATCGACACGGCCGTCAAGGACGGGCGGGGGCTGCTGACCTGGTGCAGCGAGGAGGTGCTGCGCAGGTGGATCCGCGAGGCCCGGCAGGCGGGGCTGTTCATCGCCCTGGCGGGATCGCTTTCGCCGTTCGACGCGGTGCGCTGCCTGGCGTTGGGCCCGGACATCATTGCTGTGCGCGGTGCGGCGTGCGATGGGCAGGATCGCTCGGCGGCGGTCTGCCGGGAGCGCGTGGCGGACCTCAAGCACCTGATCGAATCGAGCAGCGGGGCCTTCGCGGGTCGCGCAGGTTGATCACCTCCACGGCCCCGAGGCCGGCCGAGACCGCCGGAAAGCAGCGATCGACGAACCCGGCCGAGGCGAGCGCCGCGGCGCCGCTGCCGGGCTGCGCGGGCAGGGCCGACTTGAGCAGCGTCAGCCTGGCCCCGCCGAGCTGCCGGGCGAGGTGGGCGGCGATCGAGTCGCTGGTGAAGTCCCAGACGTGCGGCGTGCGTACGCCGCGGGCGTCCTCGTCGCGGAGCCAGGCGTCAGGCTCGACCACCGCCGTTCGCTCGCGCCTCCAGGCGGCGCGGCAGTCGGCCGGCGTTTCGACCAGTTCCGCATCGCCAAGCACCGCGGCCAGGGCCCGGGCATTGAGCGCGAGCGCCCGGATCGCGAGCCAGTGCGCCGCTTCCTCGCCGAGGCCAAGCTGACGATCCAGGTCGCGCACGGCGTCCGCCGCCCGGCCGCCGCCGACGAGCAGAACGGGCCGGGGCACCTCGGCGAGAACGAGCTCGAGCCGGGGCAGCAGGTCCGGCAGCTCCAGCAGGCTGCCGCCCAGCTTGATGACGTGAGGACGGGGACTCATGGCGGCATCAGCATAATGCCTCTCCCCCCAAGCCGGGGCAAATGGGCTCCGGACGTCTGCGGGCATTCCCGCTCACCCTGCCGCGGTGAAACGCCGATGTCTTGACCTGCGGGCCACCCGATTTACGATCAGCCAGGGTCGGCGGTCACGAGGGGCAAGGGGCTACATGGCTGAACTCACGTCGTTCAAGCAGTGGCAGCAGGGCTTTCTGGGGGGCGAGCGTCGGCCGCTGGACGCGCTGCTGCATCCGCGGTCGATCGCCGTTCTCGGCGCCGGCGGGGGCGAGGCGGGCGATCAGGCGCTGCGCAACCTGCTCGATTCGCCCTTCGGGGGCACGGTGTATCCCGTTTCGCCCAGCCGGTCGAACGTGCGCGGCATTCGCGCCTATGCCCGGGTGAGCGAGGTGCCCGAGCCGGTCGACCTCGCCCTGCTGGCGGTGCGGGCCGAGGGGCTGCCGGACGCGGTAGGCGACTGCGCCAAGGCGGGGGTGGCGGCGGCGGCCCTGCTCAATCCCGACACGAGCGGCCGGGCGGGTCCGGAGCTTCGCAGCGAGCTTGCCGAGCGGGCGGGCCGAATGCGACTGCTGGGCCCGGACAGCCTGGGGCTGATGCGGCCGGGCACGGGGCTGGTGGCGAGCCTGGCGGACGTGCGGCCGCGGCCGGGCAGTGTGGCGGTGCTGAGCCAGAGCCGGGCGCTGTGCTCGGCGATTCTCGACTGGAGCGAGAGCGAGCAACTCGGGTTCAGCGCGTTCGTGTCGGTCGGCTCGATGATCGACGTCGGCTGGGGCGACCTGATCGACTACCTCGGCGACGACCCGGCCACGAGAAGCATCGTGCTCTACGTCGAAACGGTGGGCGACGCGCGGCGGTTTCTCTCGGCAGCGCGGGAGGTGGCGCTGAGCAAGCCGCTGATCCTCATCAAGGCGGGCCGCACCGCCGAGGCGGCCGGGCAGCTCGGCCTGCAGCGCGAGACCGACGAAGCGCTCGACGCCGCCTGCCGGCGGACGGGCGTGCTGCGCGTGGACGAGATCGAGGAGCTTTTCCTCATGGCCGAGCTGCTGGGCAAGCAGCGGCGGCCGCGCGGCTCGCGACTGGCGGTGCTGACCAACGCCCGCGGGCCGGCAGCGCTGGCGAGCGATGCCCTTTTGCGCTCGGGCGGCTCGCTGCCCGCCTTTTCACCCGGCACGCTCGACGCGTTGCAGGCCGCCCTGCCCGGCCGATGGAGCGGAACGAACCCGATCGACCTCCACGCCGAGGCCGACGCCGCGAGCTACGCCGCGGCGATGGACGTGCTCGCCCGCGACGAGGCCAGCGACGGGCTGCTGGTGATCCTCTCGCCCCAGGCGCGGAGCGAGCCGCTGGCCGCCGCCGAGGCGGTGGCGAAGCAGAGCAAGGCGTCGCCCCGCCCGATCCTCGCGAGCTGGATGGGCGGGGAGCGCGTCCGCGCCGCCCGGCAGGTGCTCGCCGAGGCCGACGTGCCCGACCTGCCCTACCCGGACACGGCAGCCCGGCTGTTCGGGGCGATGGCTCGCTACAGCTACAACCTCGAGGGGATCTATGAAACGCCCGCCCTGGTCGCCCCGCCCGAAGCGGTGGCGGACCGGGCGGCGGTGACGCAGCTCGTGGAAGACGCCGCCCGGGCCGGCCGAACGGAGCTCTCAGCCGAGGAAACCGGGCAACTGCTCGCCGCGTACGGCATCACGCTCCGCGGGACCGGCGGCCGGCGCAGCGGCATTCCCCTGCGCCTCGCCAGCCGGGTGGACCCGAACTTCGGCCCGGTGATGCGGCTGGGGCTGGGCGGCGAGCTGGCTGCCGCAGCCGGGGAGGCGACGCCGGGCCTGCCGCCGCTGAACGCGACGCTGGCGCGGCGGATGCTGGAGCAGACGCGGGTATACCCGGCCCTCGCCGCCGACGAGGCCGGGGGGCGGGCGGCGGTGGAGGAACTGCTGGTGCGCTTCAGCCACCTGCTGGTGGATCAGCCGCGCGTGCGGCGGGTGGCGATCGACCCGCTCTGGGCGCAGCGCGGCCGGGCGGTGGCGGGCGCGGCGGAGGTGTCGCTGCACGGCGGGGAGATCCCGCCTGAGCGGCTGCCCCGGCCGGCGATTCGGCCCTACCCGATGCAGTACGTCGGGGCGTGGACGCTCAAAAACGGCACGGCCGTGGTGATTCGGCCGATCCGCCCCGAAGACGAGCCGATGCTCGTGCAGTTCCACCACCACCTGTCCGAACAAACGGTGCAGCAGCGCTATTTCCACATGATCAGCCTCGACGCGCGGACGACGCATCAGCGGCTGCGGCGGCGCTGCTTCATCGACTACGACCGGGAAATGGCGCTGGTCGCGGAGCTGCCGGCGGCGGCCGATCGGCCGGGCGAGATCATCGGCGTCGGCCGACTGAGCCAGATCCACGGCACGCGCGACGCGGAGTTCGCCGGCGTGGTGAGCGACGCCTGGCAGGGGCAGGGTCTGGGCAGCGAGCTGCTCGAGCGGATGGTGGACATCGCGAGGCGCGAGGGGGTCGAGCGCGTCGTCGCCGACGTGCTGGCGGGCAATCGGCGGATGCTGGGGATGTTCGACAAACTCGGGTTCGAGCGGGAGCGGGATCCGGAAGAAGGGGTTTACCACGTCGAGCTGAAGCTGGGCGAAGAGCGCTGCGACGCGGGGCGGTGAACGGCTGCAGCCCCGGATACCCGTCCCCTGCCCCCGGGCCGGAGCGCGCGCGATATGAAACACCGGCTCGAGTCGCCCCGGCAGATCCTCAGATCGCACGATCTTTTTATGGTGCCAACCGACAGACCAGGGTCGGCCAGGAAGGCTGAAATGGGCGCGGGCATGACCAATTCTGCCTCAAAATGACCGGATTGCACGGAACTGCATCGCTGTGCAGGTTGCGCAGAGACACAAAATCTGCCACATTTTGTCTTGCATCGGCAAGAGAGCGGGGTATATTGATTAGGCATGAGTTGATGCGTGGTCAGCTCCTTGGTCATATCGGTAAATGGATTTTCTTTTCTAATTACTTCTCTGTTGGAGGGAATACATCATGTTCAAGTTTGGCAAGACTCTTCTGGCATCAGCCCTGGCTCTCGGCTTCGCCACCTCGGCGTCCGCGGGGGTTCTGGTCGAAGACACCTTTGATTACGACCTTGCTGACGGCGACAGCATCACCGACGAGGTCGACGCCTGGGGCGCCGGGTGGGGCAGCACATTCGAAGCCACCGAAAGCCTCGACGAGGTTGGTAGCGCTGGCCTGTTGTCTGGCGGCATCGTCTATCGCACCCATGATGAGGCCAACGCCGACGGCCTCGACACCGAGTTCAGCTTCCTTCTGAAGGCGATGGACGTCGTGGGCGGCGGCAACCGGATCATGATCGAATCCGAGTCGACCAGCACCAACGCCGGCTACGGGATCAACTTCGACACCACTGCCGACGAAGAGACCGGTGAGCTCAGCATGGCCATCTACTCCCGTGTCGGCAACAGCACCGATGACCAGAACGCGGTCGCTGTTGACGGTGACTTCGCCCAGGTTGTCGGCACCTTCGTCCGCGATGCCGACAGCGACGAGGGCACCATTGCTCTGTCGATCTTCGATATGGACGGTGAACTGATCGGCGCCAACGGCCATACGGCCGATCTGCCGACCCTCGGCGACCGCACCGTCCTGAAGTCGAACGGCGCCAGCTACGTCATCGACGACTTCAACGCCACCGCCGTGCCCGAGCCCGCTTCGCTGGCTCTGCTCGGCCTCGGTGGCCTGATGGTCTTCGGCCGTCGTCGCCGCACCGCCTGATACGATCTCTGATCGCATCAGACTCAGCATAAGCTGACAAATGCCGGCCCACCTTCACGCAGGTGGGCCGGTTTTTTTTATGGGTATGACGACGCCCGGGACCGACCGACGGGAGGCCCCCCGGCTCGTCCCGGGGGCGATCTCCCGCCACGGCGGACCGAGCCGGGAGCCCCTGAGGCTTGCCCGGCCGGGCCAAGGCGAGGCCCCGCTCCGATCCAGGCCCATCTCCGCCACGATCGCCGTCGCCCCCCCCAGGGAACACGCAACGCTGAGTGCCGCGGCGGACGCCATATCTGGCATGCCGGTTTCCTCCGCCGGACCAATTCCGCAGCTCGACTCACCTCGCTGTGGGGAGCACGCAGGGCAAACGCATATGAACGTAAGTCCTTGTTTTCCGTTCCGACGCCATCACTGTGATCCGCATTCCTGATCCATGACGCGGGGTGGGGCACTTTTGACCGATCCATATGCGCTGGCCTTGGGAGAGCACGGCGCTTTTGCATTTTTCTATTGCGAAGGCCGAGTCAGCCGGTATACTCAGAAACGTGGCTTTACAGGCCGCCCCTTTCTTTGCCCGCTGTTGGTTATCAGTTCTTCGTTCGTTTCCATTCTGGAATTGGTTCAAGTCGGTTCGTTTCACACTTCTCTAGTTGGAGGGAAAACCCATGTTGAAGCAGTTTTCTGCGTTTGTCGTTGCAACGGGTCTGGCGGTCGCCGCACACGCTGCACCCGTGGCCGAGTACACCGATCTGACGGCGTTCGATGAAGCTGGCGGCAGCTTCACCGCCTCGGTGAACACCGACGACCTCGCCGACCGCTGGGTCGCGGTCGCCTTCAGCGCCGAGGCCATGCAGGAGGGCCCCAGCGCGATCAGCTTCGGCGGCACGGCGCTGACCCAGATCGCCGGCGGCCCGGCTGACATCGGCGAAGACGGCGGCAACGCCTTCTACACCGGCATCTGGGCCGGGCAGGTTTCCGCGGCATCGGGCGATCAGACCATCTCCGTCGACGGCACGACCTCCACCGCCAACCGCACCAGCGGCGGCGTGTGGCTGCTCGACGGCGTCACGGGCGTCCGCGACGGCGGGTATTACAGCTACGTTGACAACAACAACGGTGGCAACAACACCGGCGGCGACGCCGGCAATTTCGGCTTCAACCTCGCCAGCGAACTCACCCGCGAAGCCGACAACGCGGCTCATGACGACCTGACCACCCTTGCCGGGGACCTGAACCTGTTCTTCCTCGGCTCCGGTGCCAACATCGGCGACGCCTGGTACACCACGCGACTCGATTCCTTCATCGGCGTCTCAGGTGACGCCAGCGACGTCGATGGCAACAGCAGCAGCCACCAGGCCGGCCACGGCCTCTCCGCGGTGGACAACGCCGAGTTGGGTGCTTCCCTCGAAGCCGGCTGGTACCGCGTCGGTGCCGCGGGCGTTTCGTTCGTCCCGGTGCCCGAGCCCGCCAGCCTGGCGCTGCTCGGCCTCGGTGGTGTGCTCCTCATGGGCCGCCGTCGTCGCGCCTGATCGATCAAGCTGATCGAATCAGCAACCAGTTGAACATCTGAACGCCGGCCCACCTCTCGCAGGTGGGCCGGTTTTTTCATGCGAGAGTCCGCTGTTGTGGCCCGGCGGCGGGCGGGATAAGCTGGCAGGGGTCGCCCGTGCCGCGGCCGAACTGGTGAGCGGGCGCCTTTCGTTCCTCTTGCAGATCGCGAGCGTTGCCCATGTCCGAGCCCGTCCGCCAGCCCAACGTCGTCATCTTCTTCACCGATCAGCAGCGCTGGGACGCCTCCGGGCTGTTCGGCAATCCGCTGGAGCTGATGCCCAACTTCGACCGTCTGGCGCGGGAAGGCACCTGGCTCAAGCACGCCTTCACCTGCCAGCCGGTGTGCGGGCCGGCGCGGGCGTGTCTGCAGGCGGGGCAGTATGCGACGACGAACGGCATGTGGAAGAACAGCGTCAAGCCGCTGGGCGACGAGGGACCGCGGCTGGCGCACCTCTTCCATGAGGCCGGGTATCGCACGGGATATGTGGGCAAGTGGCACCTCGGCGGGCCGGACATCGGCAAGCGGGCGGTGCCGAGGGAATTCCGCTGCGGCTATCAGGACTGGCTGGCGATCGAGACGCCGGACCTGGCGACCGAGCCGTACGACTGCGTCTATTACGACGAGCACGACCAGCCGGTGAAGCTGCCGGGCTATCGGGCGGACGCGACGGTGGACGCGGCGATCCGCTATCTGGGCGAGCGGGCGAAGGACCCGACCCAGCCGTTTTTCCTCATGACGAGCCTGCTCGAGCCGCATCACCAGAACCGCACGGACAGCTACCCCGCCCCGACCGGCTATCGCGAGCGGTATGAGGGGCGGTGGACGCCGCCCGACCTCGCCGCCCTGCCGGGATGGAACGAGGGCGATGCGCGGGCGGGGGGCTCAGCCCAGCAGCAGCTCGGCGGGTACTGGGGGATGATCAAGCGGATCGACGAGGCCTTCGGCCGGATGATGGACGCGCTGCGGAGCCTGGGGCTCGAGGAGAACACGATCGTGCTCTTCGCGACCGACCACGGCTGCCACTTCAAGACGCGCAACAGCGAGTACAAGCGGTCCTGCCATGACAGCTCGATTCGGCTGCCGGCGATGATCACCGGGCCGGGCTTTACCGGCGGCGGCGCGTTGGAGGAACTGGTGAGCCTGGTGGACATCCCGCCGACGTTGCTGGAGGCGTGCGGCATCGAGGTGCCGGGCGAGATGGAGGGGCGTTCGATCCTGCCGCTGATTCGGCGGGAGGGGACGGACTGGCCCGAAGAGGTGTTCGTGCAGATGTCCGAGGCCGGCATCGGGCGGGCCGTGCGGACCAGGCGGTGGAAATATGGCGTGATGGCTGACGAGGCGGCGAAGGACGAGCAAGGCGGCGCGTCGCGCTACGTCGAAACGCATCTCTACGACCTCGAGCACGACCCGTACGAGCTGGACAACCTGATCGGGTACGAGTCGCACGTGAAGCTGGCCGAGGCGATGCGCGGCCGATTGCTGCGGCGAATGGCGGCCATCGGCGAGGCGGAGCCGGAGATCGTGTCGGCCAAGCCGAGAAGGTCGGGCCAGCGGGAGCTGGAGGAGCGGGAACTTTACCTGTAGGTCCCGGGGCGGCTGCGGCGGCGATCTCACGCGGGTTCGGGGGCGTCGGCCAGGTGCCAGAGGCCGAGGGACTTGGCGGGGAAGTCCGGGTGGCGTTCGCTGATGAGTTGATCGGGCTCGGGCAGGTTGAACGGCGGGCGGGTGAGGTCGATCGGCCGCCACTGGCCGGTGATGATGGGTTTGTTGGCGGCGCCGGGGAAGGTGGTGGTGAGCAGGTATCGGCTGCCACTGCGGCGGATGTTGTCGAGGGCCGCTCGGCCGTCGCGGAGGCTGAGGTGGATCAGGCAGTCGCGGCAGAAGACGAGGTCGGCCTGGGGGAGCGGGTCGGTGACGAGGTCGAGGACGCGGAACTCGCGGTCGGGGCCGGGCCAGGCGTGCCGGTTCTGCTCGACGAGGGGCGTGACGATGTCGCCGCCGATGTAGCGGTCGAGCTTGAGCGGAACGTGGCGGATCCAGTGACAGTCGCCGCAGGGGATATCGAGCAGCGAGCGGGAGCGGGTTTTCTGGAGGATGGCGGGCAGGGCCTCGCGGACGGCGGCGGTGCGCTGGAGCGAGGAGGCGGCCCCGGAGACGGACTCGCCCCGCCAGCCGCGGGTGCGGTAGATATAGTTGAAGGCGTGCCGTCTGGAGACCAGGCCGTGCAGGGTGCGGAAGAAGAGGTAGCGGGCTCGAGCGAAGTTCACCGGGGTCCCCCTGAGTAGGTCTGAGCCATCCGTGCCGGGGGATTGTTGCCACCTGTTGGCGTGAAGACCGCGCGGGGATTGTCCGCAGGGACATTCCGGAGGGCGGGGTGGGGGGATAACCTCCTGAATCATGCGCAGATTTGCAAGGCAGTCCTCCTGATGGATGGTGTTGGTGCACGAAGGCGGGCGAGGTGAAGCTGAAGGTGCCGCGGCTGCGTTCGCTGCCGTTCGAGACGCAGATCATCGAGCGTTACAAGCGGCGGGAGTCCAGCGAGTCGCTGGTCGAGAGGTACCTCGCCGGCGTGGCGCTGCCGATGCGTGTCGCCACCGCCGCCGACACCCTGCGGGTCATGGATGCCGGCTTCACCGGACACGACCTGCTCAGCCGCATCGCCCGAAGCGGACGCCACTTTCTCGTGCGGGCCTCGGCGGCTGTCTTTCCTGATATCCTGTGGCCATGGCGCGCATCACCATCACCGGCGGCCGGGTGATCGACCCGGCGAGTGAAATCGACGAAGTTACCGACGTCGTCCTCGAAGGCGGCAAGGTGGCCCGCATCGGCACCGTCTCCCGGCCCGAAACCGGCGAGGACAGCCAGGTCATCGACGCTTCGGGCTGCATCGTCTGCCCCGGGCTGATCGACCCGCACGTCCACCTCCGCGAGCCGGGGCAGGAGGAGAAGGAGACGATCCAGACCGGCAGTGCCGCGGCCGTGGCGGGCGGGTTCACCAGCGTCTGCTGCATGCCCAACACCGAGCCGACCCTCGACGACGACGGACGCATCGAGCTGGTCTACCGCCAGGCCCAGCGGGCGAACCTCGCCCACGTCTTCCCCGTCGGCGCGATCACCAAGGGTCGCCAGGGCAGCGAGCTCGCCGAGATCGGCCTGATGGCCCGCTCCGGCGCGGTCGCCTTCTCCGACGACGGCACGGCCGTCGCCTCCGCGGGGGTGATGAGCAAGGCGCTCAGCTACATCGCCATGACCGGCAAGGTGCTCATGCAGCACTGCGAGGACCCCGAGCTTGGCGGCGGCGTGATGAATGCCGGGCCGCTGGCGACCCGCCTTGGCCTCGCCGGCTGGCCCCGCGTGGCGGAGGAGCTGATCATCCAGCGCGACCTCTTGCTCAGCCGGCACCAGAACTTCGCCTGCCGATACCACGTCCAGCACATCTCCTCGGGCGGCAGCGTCGAGCTGATCCGCCAGGCCCGGGCGGACCTCTTCGCCCGCGACCGCATCACCGCCGAGGCGAGCCCGCACCACCTGCTGCTCACCGACGAGGCCTGCCGGGGCTACGACCCGAACATGAAGATGAACCCGCCGCTTCGCAGTCAGCGGGACATCGGTGCCCTGCTCGAGGGCGTGCGCGACGGCACGATCACGATCCTCGCCACCGACCACGCCCCGCACACCCGCGAGCAGAAGGAGCTCGAGTTCGCCGCCGCCCCGTACGGGATCATCGGCCTGGAAACGGCGCTCGGGCTCTACATCCGGGCGCTCATCGAGACCGACACGATCGGCTGGTCGGAGCTGATCGCCATGCTGACGATCAACCCGGCCAGGCTCTGCGACCTGCGTGGCAAGGGCACGCTCGCCCCCGGCAGCGATGCCGACGTGACCCTCATCGACCCGGCTGCGCGGTGGGCGGTGGACGTGGACCACTTCGCGAGCAAGGCGCGCAACTGCCCCTTCGACGGCTGGGAGCTGACCGGGCAGGCGATCGCCACGATCGTCTCGGGCGAGGTCAAGCTCGCCCGCGATCCCGAGCGCATCACCGGCGCCGGCGACCGCCGCATCCCCCGCGAGCCGCGCGAGCTCGTCGGCGCGGTGGTGATGTGAAAACAGGTCGAGTGGCCGAGTGGCTGGCATCCGGGGTGGCACGGCCTGCCTGCAAGCGGTGCGGGACGCCATGCCACGGCCACCCGGAAAAGGATCCTTGCGTGAAGCGGATCACCCCGACTTCGGCGGGGCGGCGCCCTCGGCGGCGGCGACGAGGTGGTCGGCGTGGGTTTCGAGCCACTTCACCTTCCGCTCGACCATGCGCAGGCAGTCCACGCCGCTGAGGCGGGCGAACGAGCCGGAGGCGGCGACATGGACGACCGCCTCGGCGATCAGCGCCTCGATCATCAGCCAGGGCAGGGCTGCGAGCTCCGCCCTGCTCAGCGGCAGCTCCGACTCGTAGCCGGCGAGGAAGTGCTTGAAGCGGTCGATGTCGATCTTCTCCGGCCAGTCGGCCGGGTCGGTCCCGCCGCCGAGGATGGAGAACTGCAGCGCCCCGTTGGCGGCGTCGATCACCCGCTGCTGGAGGCGGGCGGAGTCGTAATCGACCACGGCCGCGACCTGGCCGCCCTGGAAAAGCATGTTGCCCGGGTGCCAGTCGCTGTGGATCACCTGCTCGGGCCAGCCCGCCAGCCCGAGGCCCTCGACCTCCTCGGCAGCGCGGTCGTAGACGCCTTCCAGGAAGTCGATCATCCGCTGGACGGACGCTTCCTGCTCGGCCGGGGCGAGGCCGGTGTCGCGCAGGGTCTGCGGCGCCTGCCGCATGGCCGTGCCGACCGCTTTCGCCGCGTGGTAGGAGCCGCGGGGGGTGATCTCGGGATTTTCGGGCTCGTAGCCGTCGAGCAGCCGATGCATCAGGCCCAGGGCCCGCCCGGCCTCGCCGGTCGCCTGCGTTGAGCCGTCGTACTGCTCGCCCCGGACGAACTCGAACAGCTCGTACACCTGGTCCTGCCAGTCGAGCATGGTCTGCTTCTGGCGGGTCGGGATCAGGCGGGGCAGGGGGTAGTCGTGTCGGGCGAGGTGGAGCTGCACCGCGTGGCAGAAGCCGACGCGGCGAAGCGTGTCCCGGCCGCGGGCGCGGCGCTTGAGCAGGAACAGGCGTTTGCTGGTGTCGCGGATGATCGCCTTGGGCGCCCGGCTGGAGCCGCGGGGGAAGTCGCGCACCGCGTCGAGCGGGCCCAGCCGATAGCGCGAGAGCACGATCGCCAGCTCGGCGGCGCCGAACCGCTGCCGCTTTTCCCCGGCTCGGCTGCGCCGGGAGGAAGCTTCGGCAGTCAGTTCACCACTCGTGCTCATGGGCATCGGCCCCGCGGATGGCGGTGGTCGGAACGGTGGGGCGGGCGCATCACTCGACGTTCTGCGCCTGCTCCTTGATGCGGTCGATCGCACTTTTCATGTCGACCGCGGCGCGGTTGATGTCCGCGTCGTTGCTCTTGCTGGCCATCGTGTTCGCCTCGCGCAAAAGCTCCTGGGCGATGAAGTCCAAAGTCCGCCCGGCCGGCTGCTTGTCGTGGTTGTTGATCACCTGCTCGAACTGCTCGAGGTGGCCGGCCACGCGGGAGACCTCCTCGCTGATGTCCGCCCGGTCGGCGAACACGGCGACCTCGCGGATCAGGTCGGTCTCGCCCACGCTCAGCTCGGCGCGGGCCATCAGCTCGTCCACCCGGCTGCGCAGGCGCTGGTGGTACTCCTCGACCACCTTCGGCGCCCGGTCGCGGATGATCTGAAGCCGATCGTGGATCACGTCGCGCTGGGCGAGCAGGTCCGCGGCGAGGGCCTCGCCTTCGGCCTTGCGCATCTGGTGCAGCCGCTCGGCCGCCTGGTCGATCAGCTCGAGCAGGGCGGGGCGGGCCTTGTTCATCAGCGTCTGCTCGTCCTCGCTGGGCTGAAGGACGCCGGGCAGGGCGAGCAGTTGGGTGAGGTCGATCTGGACCGCCTGGTCCTGGATCTTGGCGTGGATCGTCTCGAGGTGGTCGAGGTAGACCAGCAGGGCGGGCTCGTTGACCTGGCTCGCGGCGTGGGCGTCGCTGATGCGCAGCTTGATGGTCAGCGTCAGCGAGCCGCGATGGACGCGCTTGCGCAGGTGGCTCTCCAACTCGGCCTCGAGGCCGGCGATAGAGTCGGGCAGGCGGATGGAGGCCTTGAAATACTTGTTGTTGAGGCTGCGCAGCTCGACGTGGTAGTGGATGCCATCCACCTGCGCCGAGGCGTCCCCGAAGCCGGTCATGGATCGGATCATT
The DNA here is from genome assembly GCA_046540025.1 of Phycisphaeraceae bacterium. Taxonomy (GTDB): domain Bacteria; phylum Planctomycetota; class Phycisphaerae; order Phycisphaerales; family Phycisphaeraceae; genus JBKHFW01. The sequence goes on along the minus strand of JBKHFW010000008.1, from coordinate 55,824 downwards.
ATTCAGTCTCGGTGGGGGCGGCCTGCTCGGCCGCGCCGGCGGGATCCTGGAGCTCGGGCGCTTCCCCCGTGCCGGCCTCGCCTTCGATGTCGGGCACGTCCTCCACCGCGGCCGCTTCGCCGGCCTGCTCGGCCGTCTGCTCGTCCGTCAACTCGTCGACCGTCCGGACGTCGCTCGTCGTGGCCTGCTCGGCGGCGGCCTCGATGCTGGCGTCGCCGGCGGTGCCGGGGTTGATCGCCCAGGTCAGCACCATCGCCAGCAGGATGAAGACGACGAAGGTGATGCTGGTGATCCAGGTGAGCACGTCGCCCGTGCGCGCGCCGAAGGCGGCCTGGGCGGAGCCGCCCCCGCCGCCGAAGGCACCGCTGAGACCGCCGCCCTTGGGCTTCTGGACCAGGATGATCAGCATGAGAAACACCGCCACCAGCGCGAAGATGGCGGCGAGCAGTGTGACCGTAACCGAGCCGAGAGTGAGCATGTCGTCGTTCCTGAGTTCTTTGGAAGACGGCTATCTTACTGCCTTTGCCGCAGTAGAAAAACCCACGGAGGCAGATTCCCCGCCTCCGTGGGGTGAAATTCCTGTCTGGCAGCCCGTTGCGGGCCCGCGATCGGCCGCCCGGACGGGGTCAACCGCTTTAGCCCGCGGTGCTGCCGGTCTTTATACGGCAGATGGGCGGCGTCGGGTTCGCGCCCCTGCCGGGGTTTGGCCGCGTTAGCTGGCGGCGTTGACGATGGCGGTGAAGTCGTCCGCCTTGAGGGCCGCGCCGCCGATGAGGCCGCCGTCGATGTCCGCCTGTCCGAACAGCTCGGCCGCGTTGCCCGGCTTGACCGAGCCGCCGTACTGGATGCGGACCTGGTCGGCGACGTCCTGGCCGAACATGTTGGCGAGGTGCTCGCGGATCGCCTTGTGGGCGCTCTGGGCGTCCTCGGGGGTGGCCGTCTTGCCCGTGCCGATGGCCCAGACCGGCTCGTAGGCGATGACGATGTCCTTCATCTGCTCGGCCGTCACGCCGGCGAGGCCGTAGCTGAGCTGGCCGGCGTTGATGGCGTCGGTCTGGCCCGCCTCGCGCTGCTCGAGGGTTTCGCCGATGCAGAAGTTGACCTTCAGCCCGGCCTCGAGGGCGGCGAGGACCTTCTTGTTCAGCAGCACGTCCGACTCGCCGATCACGTGGCGGCGCTCGGAGTGGCCGACGAGGACCCACTGGCAGCCGGCGTCCTTGACCATGGAGAGGCTCACTTCGCCGGTGAAGGCGCCGTTGGCCTCGATCCAGAAGTCCTGGGCACCGAGCTCGATCGAGGTGTCCTTGACGATCTCGCTGACGGGCAGGAGGTAGGGGAAGGCGGGGAAGACGACGACCTCGGCCGCGGCGCCGCCGACCTGGCTGCTGAGCTGCCCGGCGAGGTCACGGGCCTCGGCGAGGTGGAGGTTCATCTTCCAGTTGCCGCCGACGATCTTCTTGCGCTGAGCCACGGGTTGCTCCCTTCTCTTTGGATAAGCTTGTCTGATTCCGCCTGGAGCCACGCAGTATAGCAGGATTGGGCAGGGGTCAGGGCCGAGGGCCTGGGAGCGGGGCGTTATCCGTTTGCCTCAAGCCGGGGCAGAGCGCGGCGCCGCCCCGGGTGTCGGCATCGCGGGGGGGGATCGGGGGCAAGAAGGCGCGAGCGCAGGCTGATCCACCCGACTCCACCGGCCGAGTCGCAAGCCGGGGCGGATCAGCTACACTGGACGCTCCGCAAAGGCCCGCAAGGCGAAGTTGGAGCGACCATGGCTGAGAAACCCCGCAACGTGATCATCCTCTGCCCCGACGAGCAGCGCGGCGACGCCGCGGGCTTCATGGGCAACCCCGACATCAAAACCCCGAACATGGACCGCCTCGCCCAGCGCAGCGCCATCTTCGAGCGCCACATGACGACCTTCCCCAAGTGCGTCCCTGCCCGGTGCAGCCTGATGACGGGGCGATACACCCACACCGACGGCTGGCGCAGCGTGTCGCAGGCGCTCGAGCCGGGCCAGCCCGAGCTGATGAGCCACCTGCGCGAGCGCGGCTACGAGACGGCGGTGTTCGGCAAGAACCACTGCTGGGACGAGGCGAACTGGGATGCGCTCGACTTCTCCAGCGACAAGCCGCCCATGGCGCACTACATGGAAGGCAGGCGGGGCGTGCACGAGTTCCCCGCGTCCGAAGACGGGCCGCAGCCGATGGACCTCGACCCGCGGTGGCACTACGTCGGGAGCAATACCCGCCACATGCCCGACGAGGCGTTCACCGAGCAGACGGTGGACTACCTGCGCGAGCGGCGGGACCGGAGCAAGCCGTTCTTCCTCCAGGTCAACTACGAATCGCCCCACGCCGTCTACGGCGTCGAGGAGCCGTGGTACTCGATGTACGACCGCGACAAGATCGAGGCGTACCCGCATGACCTGCCCAAAAACGCGCCGCTGCCCGTCACCGCTCAGCGGAAATACCGCACGGGCATGGAGGATCACGAAGCGGAGGCGCGGGAGATCCAGGCAGTCTATTACGGCATGATCTCCAAGCTCGACCACCTTTTCGGCAAGGTGCTCGACGCGGTCGATGCGGAGAACCTCTGGGAGGACACGGTCATCCTCTTCATCTCCGACCACGGCGACTATGCCGGGCAGTACACGCTGGTGGAGAAATATGACACCCACTTCGCCGACTGCCTCATGCAGGTGCCCTGCACGCTCTACGCCCCGGACCTCCCCGCCGGGCGGGTGAGCAGCCTCAGCGACACGGCCGACATCGCCCCGACGCTCTGCGAACTGCTGGGCGTGGAGCCGCTGCCCCACATGCATGGCGAGTCGATGGTGCCGCTTGCCCGCGGCGAAAAGCGCAAGGACGCCGTGTTCGCCGACGGCGGGCACGAGAAGCCGATGCGCGACCGCTTCGCCGCGCGGGAGAAGCCCACGGGCGACCACGGCAACGCCCTGGGCAAGGGGCAGACCTACTGGTACGAGCCCGACTCGATGGCCCGGGCGAAGATGGTGCGCACCGACCGCTACAAGCTGGTCATCCGCGAGACGGGCGGCAACGAGCTCTACGACCTGGAAACCGACCCGTGGGAGATGGACAACCGCTGGGGCGATCCGGAGCTGGCGGCGGCCACGGCCGAGCTGATGCGGAAGCTGGTCGAGTGGTCGCTGAAGACGGACCCGGAGCGGCCCTACCTCGAGAACTTTACGGTGTGAGGCGGGGGCAGCGGATCGCGCGCCCGCGTTCCGAGGCCGAGACCGCCGCGCTCAGTTCTCGCCCAGGGTGACCAGTCGGCGAAACGCGCGCGTGCGGCGGAGGTTCTCGAACGGCTCGAACAGCGGCCCGGGCAGGCGGAGCAGGTCGTACCAGCCGGCGTCGGCGATGTCGTCCGACGCCGGGGCGGGCTCGCCGCGGACCCAGTCGGCGATCATCCAGATGGTGACCGAGTGGCGCTGTCGCGGCAGCAGATCGTTGGTCGCGGTGAGCAGCCGGGGCTCGCCGATGGTGACGCCGGTCTTTTCCTCGGTCTCGCGCAGGGCGCACTGCTCGAACGATTCGCCCCGCTCGAGCCAGCCGCCCGGGGCGGACCACCTGGCGCTGCCGGCCTCGCGGGACCACTGCGTGAAAAGGATTGCGCCGTCGCGCAGCACGATCGCGCCGACGCCCACGGAAGGTCCTTCTGTCATCTCTACTCCCCGAATCTCGTCCCCAATGGTCGCTGAAAATCAGACTTCGCTGCGCCCGAGTCCCTTGCGGTCGCAGCCCGGGCGGCGATCACCTTCCTGAGCAGCATCGGCATCAGCCCCGCCTCGCGGTCAGAATTCATGGCCGCGGGGCCCCGAACCCAGGCTGGTTAACCGGTTGGCCAGTCGGGTGGTCCGCGCCGGCCGACCTGCTTCCACTGCGCGCGGGTCAACTGGCAGGGACGCGGGGCAACATGCTCATGCCCGGCCTCCCGGGTGCCCTGCTCCTGCCTCTACTTCGACACCGCCTGTTTGCCGCTGTGGAGGAAGAACTCCATCAGCTCGTGGCCGCGCTGGATGTGCAGGTCCGCGGCTTTGGCGTTCTTTTCGCTGAACGGCTGCTGGCGGACGCCGGCGACGCGCGTGCCGGCCATGACGAAGGGCACGGGCGTCGGGTCGTGCTTGCGGGTCTCGACGCGGGTGTAATGGTCGGGGAGGATGAGCAGCCGCCAGTCGCCCTGGCGCTTGAGCGCCTCGGCGATCGGGCCGACGACGTGCTGGTCGATCGCCTCGATGGCGGCGATCTTCGTCTCCGCGTCGGCGGCGTGGGACGCCTCGTCGGGTGCCTCGACGTGGACGCAGATCAGGTCGTACGCGTCCAGCGCGTCCACCGCCCACTTGCCGGTGGCAACATAGTCATTGTCGTGGTAGCTGGTCTGCCCCGGCACGTTCAGCCGGTCCCAGCCGATGAAGGAGCTGATGCCGGCGAGCAGGTCGACGGCAGTGATCATCGCCCCGCGCACGCCGAAGCGCTCCTCGAAGCGCGGCATGTCGGGTCGCTGCCCCTGCCCCCAGGGCCAGAAGTGCGTGGCGGGGGGCTCGCCCATCTCCTGGCGGGTGAGGTTGATCTCGTGCTGGGCGAGGAACTGCTCGCTGTCGGTGATGAGCTGCCTGAGCAGGTCGGCGTGGGGGCTGCCCACGGGCATGTGCCTGCTGATCGGCTCGCCCGGGATGTCGTGGGGCGGCGTGGTGGCGAGCTCGCTCCAGTCCCGGCCATCGCCGGTTCGGCCCGACACGTCGACGAGGATGTTGCGGTAGCTCACCCCCGCGTGCAGCTCCATGCCGGGCACGTGGAACTCGCGGGCGAAGTCCTCCAGCAGGCTGCGCCCTTCGCGGTCGGAGATGTGCCCGCCCGAGTGGTCCTGCATCCTGCCGTCCGCGACGGTGACGAGGTTGACGCGGAAGATCCAGTCGGCCGGGTCGAGGTCGATGCCCAGCGCGGCGGCCTCCAGCGGCGCCCGGCCGCGGTGGTACTGCTCGGGGTCGTAGCCGAGCAGGCTCATCGTGCACACGTCGCTGCCGCAGGGCATGCCCCTGGGCGTCGTCGCGGCGGTGCCCTGTCGGCCGGCGCGGGCGAGGGCGTCGGTATGCGGGGTCTTCGCCGCCTCCAGCGGCGTGCGGCCGTCCAGTTCGACGAGGGGGGAGTCGGCGGCGCCGTCGGGGATGATGATCACGTATTTCATGGCGGTGGCTGCCCTGGCGGTTTGCGAAGGCGCCCACGGCGCCCCGGCCTGCTAGAACTGGACCGGCAGGCCCTCGGCCTTCCATTTCTGAATCAGCAGCCGCATCTCGTCGATCGCGGTCTGCAGCCGTTCGGTGGCGTCGGTGAGGTTCTCGTAAAGCTCGGGGTTCTGCACGAGCTGCCCCATCGTGCCCTCGCCGGCGCGGGCCTGCTCGAGCAACTGGTTGGCATGGCCGATCGCGCCGCTGAGGTCGTCCGCGAGGGCGATGTAGCGCGAACGCAGCGCCTGGACGTCGGCCGTCACCTGGTCGCCCACCTCGGCCACGGTCGCGTCGAGGCGCTGGCTGAGTTCGCGGGTATTGCGGATCGTCACCCGCAGGTCCTCGCGGAGTTCAGGGTCGCCGATGACCGCGTTGACCCCGGCGAGGGCGTCCTCCATCTCCGTCAGTCGGCGGTCGGCGCGGTGGAGCATGGTAATCAGGTTCGGCTCGGCCTCGCCGGCCTCGACCGCCTCGATCGACCGCGGCTCGAGCAGCGTGTTCACCCGCTCGCCCACCTGCTGCCACTCGCTGCTGAGCGACTCGAACGACTCGACTGCCGCGGACAGCTCCGCCTCGGGCCCGGCGAGGGCGGACCGGAATTCCTGGGTGAGCTGGCTGGCGAGGTCGGGGATGCTGCCCCGGACGACCGCGCCGGGCTCGAGCACGTCCTCGACCTCGTCCATCTCGGCGGTGGTGAACTCGATCCTGGACTGCCCGCCCAGCAGCAGCGGGGCGCGGACGACCGCCTCGGCGTCTTCGGGGATCGCCACGCCGGAGCGGATGCTCAGCTCGGCGACGACGCCGGTGTCGGGCTGCGGCATGAGCCCGAGCGACTCGACCCGGCCGACGGGGATGCCGTTGAGCTCGACCCGGCTTTCCTCGCTCAGGCCGGCGGCGTGGGGCAGCTTCACGGTGATCCGGTAGCCGCCATCCAGCCACCCCGGCACCCAGCCGAACAGCAGCAGCAGGGCCATGAGCCCCACGAGCCCGACCAGGGCGGTGAGGCCGACCGCGACATTGCGAGTGCGTTCTTCCATGACGGTCTATCCATCGGCCCCGACAGGGGCGGGGCGAAACTTCAGGTCAGTGACGGGCGCGGGCGAAGCCGCGGCGGATCGCCTGGAGGTCCTCTTCCTCGGCCCGGCCCTGTACGAACCGCTGCACCTGCGCTTCCGGCGCGCTGCGGAAGGCCTCGGGGGTGCCATCGTAGACGATCCGTCCATCGTAAAGCAGCACCATGCGATCGGCAATTTTATTGGCGCTGCTCATGTCGTGAGTTACGGCAATGCCGGTGATGCCCAGGTTCTCCTTCATCGCGATGATCAGCTCGTTGATCACGTCCGCGCGGATCGGGTCGAGCCCGGTCGTCGGCTCGTCGTAGAGCACGAGGCAGGGCTCGAGCACGACCGCCCGCGCCAGCGCCACGCGCTTGCGCTGACCGCCCGAGAGGTCGCCCGGCATCTTCTTCTGCGTGCCCCCGAGCCCGACCATGTCCAGCACCTGCGTCACCTTGTCCGAGCGCTCGGAAGGGCTCATCTTCGTGTGCTCGACCAGCGGGAAGGCGATGTTCTGCTCAACGTTCATCGAGTCGAACAGCGCCCCCATCTGGAAGAGGAAGCCCACCTCCTTGCGCACCTCGACCAGCTCGGCGGGGGTGAGCTGGTCGATCCGCCGATCGCGGAACCACACCTCGCCGCGGTCGGGGTGCAGCAGGCCGACGATGTGCTTGAGCAGCACGCTCTTGCCCGTCCCCGAGGGGCCGAGGATGACGGTCGTCTCGCCCTGGGCGAAGTCGAGGCTGAGGTCGCGCAGCACGTCGAGCGGGCCGAAGCTCTTGCTCACGTGGTCGAGGCGCACCAGCGGCGCGCCCTCGCCGCAGCGGGAGTCGGCGGTCGAGGCGCGGGATGGCGGGTCGGCTGAACTCACGAGCGGGTACCGGGTTGGGCGGTTACTCGGCCTTGAAGAACTCTTCGATGGCGGCGATCACCTCGTCCTGCTGCTCCTCGCTCATGCCGGGGAAGATCGGCAGGCTCAGCACCTCTTCCGCCGCCTCCTCGGACGCGGGCATGTCGCCCTGTTTGTAGCCAAGGTCGTCGAAGCAGGGCTGAAGGTGCAGCGGGATCGGGTAGTAGACCCGGCTGCCGATGTCGCAGGCGTCGAGGTGGTGGCGCAGCCCCTCGCGCGTGCCCCCGTGCACGCGGATGGTGTAGTTGTTGAATACGTGGTAGTGGGTTTCCGGTTCGCTCGGCGTGCCCACGGGGAGGGTTTCGAGCTTGCGGTTGTAGCGCTCGGCCTGGGCGCGGCGCTCTTCGAGCCACTGCTCGCAGTGCTGGAGCTTGATGCTCAGGATCGCGGCGTGCACGGCGTCGATGCGGAAGTTGCCGCCGATCAGCGGATAGTGGTAGCCCACGTCCGAGCCGTGAACGCGAAGCATGCGGATCTTCCGGGCAAGCTCGTCGTCGTCGGTGGTGACCGCGCCGGCGTCGCCGAGGGTGGGCAGGATCTTGGTCGGATAGAAGCTGAAGCAGCCCACGTCGCCGATGCTGCCCACCGGCTGGCCGCGGTACCTGGCGCCGAGCGACTGGGCGGCGTCCTCGATGACGCGGACGTTGTTCGTGTCGGCGATGTCGCGGATGGCGTTCATGTTCGCCGGCAGGCCGAAGAGGTGAACGGGGATGATCGCCCGCGTACGGTCGCCGATGGCGGCCTCGACCTGCTCGGGGTCGATGTTGAAGGTGTGGGGGTTGATGTCCACGAAGACGGGTTTGGCGCCGAGCCGGGCGATGCAGCCGGCGGTGGAGAAGAAGGTGAACGGGGTGGTGATCACCTCGTCGCCGGGCCCGATGTCCATGGCCATCATGGCCACGAGCAGCGCGTCGGTGCCGGAGGAGACGCCGATGACGTGCTTGGCGCCCAGGTACTGGCCGAGGTCGCGTTCGAACTGTTCGACGAAGGGGCCGAGGATGAACTGGCCCGAGTCGAGGACCTTTTCGAAGGCGTCGACGAACTGGCTGCGAAGGGCGGCGTGCTGGGAACTGAGATCCATCAGGGGTACGGGCATGAGCGTGCTTCCCAAAAAAAGGGCGTCGTTGGGTGACAGGATAGCCCCCGCGGGCGGCGACGCCAACCGCGCGGGCGGGTGGGGGTGCGGCCCGGGGGGCCCGGGTGGAGGCCGGCGGGGCGGCCGGGCTTGACAAGCGGCCGCCGGCGAGGGACGCTGGTGTCGTTAGTGCCTTGTATCAAAGGGGATGGGCCGATGGCCGAAGCATCCGAAGGGCAGGTCGCCTGCCCGCATTGCGGCAAGGAATATCGCTGGAAGCCGGAGATCGCCGGGCGCAAGGTGCGCTGCAAGTGCGGTCATAAGTTTCGGCTGCCCCAGGAGCCCGGCGGCGCGCCCGAGCCGCTCGACGGCGGTCAGTCCGCCTCCTCGCCGCCCCCGCCCGCCCCCAGGCCCCGCTCCAGGCCGAGTTCGAAGCCGAGCTCGAGCGGCGGCGATGCGAACACCTACGAGCTGGCCCTGCCCGAGGATGGCGAGGACGAAGCGGCCGGCAGCGGCGGCGAATCGGCCGGCGCGGCCGCGGAGCAGCACTGCCCGGGGTGCAACCGCGTGCTCAAGCCGGGCGCGGTAATCTGCATCAACTGCGGCTACAACCTCGCCGCGGGCGAGAAGCTCAGCACCGACATCGGGGCCGAGGAAATTATCGAGGGTGAGTCGGGCGTTCCCGCGGCCGCCGTGCCGGGGGAGCCGGAGGACGAGGCGGAAGCCGCCGCGCCATTCTGGAAGCGGATGGACCCCAAGCTGCTGCTGGCGCTGGGCCTGTTCGCCCTGACGGCGATCATCCTGCTGTTTTACCTGTTCTGATCGCCCGCGGGCCCGCGCGGCACCCCGGCAGGCGAACTTCCCGGCCGGCCGGGCGTATCAAGGGGGCAATCCTCGCGTCATCGGCCATGCCGGGCGGACGCCGAAATCCGCCGCGGGCGCTGCGGAAGCGGCCTGTGCGGATTACAATGGCTGACTCGACCCGATCAAGGAGCCAATTGCATGGCAGGCCACAGCAAGTGGGCAAACATCAAGCATCGCAAGGCCCGGCAGGACGCCAAGAAGGGCAAGCAGTGGAGCAAGTGCTCCAAGGCGATCATGGTCGCGGCCCGCAGCGGCGGCGGCGATCCGGAGACGAACCTCGCGCTCCGCTACGCCATTGATGAGGCCAAGGCCGTCAACATGCCCAAGGACACGATCGCCAACGCGATCAAGAAGGGCACGGGCGAACTCGGCGCCAACTCCTACGAGCGCGTCGTCTACGAGGGCTACGGGCCCAACGGCGTGGCGGTCATGATCGACAGCCTCACCGACAACCGCAACCGCACGGCCCCGCAGCTTCGCAAGATCTTCGAAGGCGGCGGCGGCAACCTCGGCGCGTCGGGCTGTGTGAGCTACCTCTTCCAGAACAAGGGTGAGATCTACGTCGCCAAGGCCGGCGAAGGCGCCGACGAGGAGGCGGTCATGTCCGCTGCCCTCGAGGCCGGGGCCGAGGACTTCGCCGACGAGGAGGAGGCCTGGCGGGTCGTCACCGATCCCGACAGCTTCCAGGCCGTCCGCGACGCGCTCGAGGCTGCCGACATGCAGATCGAGTCGGCCGAGCTGACCATGATCCCCGACAACACGGTCACCTGCACCGGCAGCGACGCCGAGAAGGTGATGCGCTTCATCGACAACCTCGAGGACCACGACGACGTCCAGAAGGTGTTCGCCAACTTCGAGATTCCCGACGAGGAGATGGCCGGCCTCGAAGGCTGAGCCGCCGTCGGACGCTGAGTGCAAGGAAAAACCGCGGATCGCTCCGCGGTTTTTCGCTGCGCTGCCCCTGTCCCCGCAGCGAGTCGCCATCGGCCGCGAAAGGCCCCCCTCGGGCCTGCCGCGTCTAGCGGGGCGACGCTTCGCCAAGCGGGATCTCGAGCAGCACGTCGGTTCCTTCGCCCGGGGCGGAGCAGATGGTCATCCTGCCGCCCATGCCGGCGATCCGGTCGTCGATGCTTCGCAGGCCCAGCCCCCGGCCGTCGTGGCGCGGGGTGATGCCGCCGGGGTCGAAGCCGGCGCCGCGGTCGCGCACGTGCAGTCGCAGCCGATCGTCCTGGCGGGCGATGCGCACGATCACCTGGTCCACCCCGGCGTACTTGGCGGCGTTGATCAGCAGCTCCCGCAGGCAGCGGAACAGCAGGAGTTCGGCCTCGGAGCCGAGCTCGAACCGGCGCTGGCCGGCGACGACCTGCGTGCGCAGGCCGTACAGCCGTTCGATGCGTCCGCCGAGCCAGTGGACGGCGGCGACGAAGCCCATCTCGCGCAGGATGGGCGGGCTCAGGTCGGCTGAGAGCGAGCGGGTGGCGTGGTTGGCCTCGCGGAGGATCTCGCTGATCTCGGTCAGCGACTGGTGCAGTTCGGGGTGCCGGTCGAGCGTCCGGTCCTGCAGGGCGAGGTCGAGCTTGATGTGCATGGCGGCGAAGAGCTGGCAGACCCCGTCGTGCAGATCCTGGGCGATGCGCTGCCGCTCCCGCTCCTCGGCGATGGCCAGCTCGGCGGCGAGCTGGCGCACCCGCTCGCGGCAGGGGCGCTCCGATTCCCCGTCGAGGCAGGCCCGGCACTGCCCGTCCAGCTCGTCACCGCAGGTGGCGGGCCACGCTGCGTCAGCAAAACAGCCGGTCGGCCTGGGTGTCTGCTCGCCCACGGCGAATCTCCTGAGCCGCTCCAGCGGCGCTTGCCGGAGGGGAAGTCGCGAATTGAGCCTTAAAGATAGATAACCCTATCATTCCGAAATCGCGCTCCGGGGGAAGGATAAACAGGTCAGGAGATTCCCCCAGTTTGGCGGCAATCCCCCCTGTGCGCGGGTAGAAGCGGGCTGGTGGCGTGAGGAGTTGAGCGGATGTGGCGGCGGAAGTGGACGTTTCGGGCCGGGGCTCGGCAGTTCGTCCCGGTCCAGCGCAGCGACGAGAAGGCCAGCCACACGATCATGAAGGCCGGCCGCGTGCCCTGGACTCCGGACCCGAGCCCCCAGCCCCTGCCCCTTGGTCGCTGCCCCCTGGTTCCTACCCATCCGTGGCGGCGGGGGAGGTGGATTCTTCGGTCTTTTCCGCCGGTCGGCCGCGGGGGCGGGAGTGGCGGGAGACGACCCGGTGGGCGAGCTTCGGGCTCAGGGCGATCAGCAGGTCGATCAGCCGATGGTGGCGGGGAACGCAGATCTCCAGCTTCGGGCGGTCCAGCAGCGATTCGACCGCCTTGCCCACGCGGTCGGGATCGACGGCGTAGCGGCGGACCTGCTCCCACAGCGGCATCATTCCCGGTCGGCGGAAATAGGCCGTGTCCACGATCCCCGGGTTCACGTAACAGAAGTGCAGGCCCGGCAGGTCGTACTCGGCGGCGAGGCTCTGGGTCAGCGAGGCGAGCGCGGCCTTGGCGCCGGCGTAGCCGCTGTGACCCCAGGGGCCGACCTTGCTCGACAGCGACGACACGTTGATGACCCAGCCCCGGCGGGCGGCGATCATGCCCGGCAGGACGAGGCGGATCATCTCGGCGGCGGCGAAGTAGTTGACCTCGAACAATTGCCGGTGCTCGCCCGGGCCCTGGTCGAGAAAGGGGCTGTAGACGCCGAAGCCGGCGTTGTTGACCAGCACCTCGACGCGGCGTCGGCCGAGGCCTTCGCGAATGGCCGGGGCGAGGCTGGCAGGATCGGCGAGATCGGCCTCGAGGATCCGGTGCGGGCGCTCGCCGACCTCGTCGCTGACCTCCTCGAGATGGTCGCGGTTGCGGCCGACGAGGATCAGGTGATAGCCGCGGTCGGCGAGTCGGCGGGCGATGCACGTGCCGATCCCGCCCGAAGCGCCGGTCACCATGGCCAGGGTCGCGTCAGGCATACGCTGCTAGCGTATCACGACGAACCCCCGCGGGGGAGCGCCGGGCGGGCAATCGGCGGCAGTTGGCGCGCGATTTTGCCGGCCGACCGCCCGGGACGCTCGAAATCGGCGACCCGCTGGCTAGGATTGGACATGAGCGACAACCGCATTGACATGGAAGAGAAGATCGCCTTTCTCGAGAAGCAGTTTTCCGATCTCGACTCGGCGGTGGGTGAGATCAACAACGTCGTGCGCAAGCTGTCGCGCGACCTTGACGCGCTTCGCCTCAAGTACGACACCCACCTCGCCGACCTGCACGAGCCGGAGCTGCCCGAGGGCACCTCGCCCGACGAGGCGCCGGATTAATCGGGGCGGCGACGCGTCGGGGGCGTTATCCTGTGCCCGGCGGGCCCGGCAGGCGGGCCCGGTGGAGCAGGGAGACCATCGGTGCCCGAGGCGTCGGACAGGCAGAGCGTCCTGGTGGTGGGCAACCCCTTCAGCGTCGGCGGCGCCCGCGCCGGCCTGGTGGATCGGCTGATCGGGGCCCTGCGGGGTGCCGGGCTCGAAACGCGGATCGCCTGGAACCTGGACGAGCGGCGGTCGCTGCTGGCTGCGCCCGATCTCGGGTCGTGGTGCCGGTGCGTCATTTCGGTCGGGGGGGACGGGACCATCGCGGACGTGGTGAACGACCTCACGCAGGGCGGCGAGCCTGCGCGCGTGGCGCTGGCGATGCTGCCCACGGGCAACGAGAACCTGTTTGCCCGGGAGATGGGCTTTGCCCGCGGGCGTCCCGAACGCCTGGCGTCGGCGCTCGCGGCCGGTCGCACGCGGCTGGTGGACGCGGGGCGGACGGACGGTCGCCTGTTCACGCTGATGGTTTCCGCGGGGTTCGACGCCGAGGTGGTGCGGCGGGTCGATCTCTGGCGCAAGCAGGGCCGCGGCGTCCGCCGGGTGGGTCGGCTGAGCTACCTGAGGCCGATCCTGCACGCGCTGGCGCGCTATGACTATCCGGAGCTGACGCTGGAGGCGGACGGGCAGGTGGTGCGTGGATCGCACGTGATGGTGTTCAACATCGGCCGGTACGGCGGCGGGCTGGGGGTCTGCCGGCACGCCCGCTGCGACGACGAGCGGCTGGACTGGCTCGTGTTTCAGCGTCCCGGGCTGGCGGCGCTGCTGCGTTACGGGCTGGGGGTGGCGCTGGCCCGGCATCTCGGCCGGGGAGATGTCCTGGCGGGCCAGGCCGGGCGGGTGCGGATCGGCAGCGGCGGCGAGGAGCCGGTGCCGGTGCAGATCGACGGCGACCCGGCCGGCTGGACGCCTCAGGAGGTGGACGTCTGGCCCGGGGCGCTGCGGGTGGTGGATGTGCGGGGGCTGGAGGCTGGAGGCTAGAGGTGGGAGGCCAGGGGCTGGGGGCTGCGGGATCGGAGGCGGATGCGACTCAGGTGCCGATCCGCGGCAGCGCTGCGCTTGCCGCGGCTTGAAAAGATGCGATTCCTTAGATTCAAGACCCAAGACCCAAGACCCGAAACCCGAGCCCCTGGGCCCTGGCCCCGAGTCCCGAAAATCGTGAACCCGCGGGGGGAAAAACGGGTACAATGGGAGCGGGAGCACGGCGTCGGCCGGATGTGAGGGCCGACGGAAGCGAAATAGAGGGGTTTGGCCGCGGAAGTCAAGAGCGAACCGCCCGGAATTGAGAAGAATTTTCATCCCGCCACTTGTAGTGGTTCGGGACTTTTCTTATACTGCTGTGTTCGCGGCGTAGCGGCGAGACGAGGGCTGTGGTCGGGACCCGACATTCCCACCCCAACTGAACCGAAGTTCTAGCAAGATCGAGGGTATCGATGCTGCTGAAGACAGTGCGCGACTACTCCAAGCGCGGCGACGCGCTCTCCATTCCCAATCTGGTCGAAGTTCAGCAGGCCGCATACAACAGGTTTCTCCAGCAGGACAAAGCGCATGACGAGCGCGACCCCGCGGTGGGTCTCGAATCGCTGCTGCGCGAAGTGTTCCCCATCGAATCCTACGACGGGAACATGCAGCTGGAGTACCTCTATTACAAGCTGGACGAGCCCCGGTACACCCCCCAGGAGTGCAAGGAGCTTCGGCTGACCTACGGTCTGCCGTTCCGCGTCGGCGTGCGCCTGGTGCGCAAGGACGTCTCGGAGATCCCCGAGGAGGAGATTTACCTCGGCGAGATCCCGGTCCTCATGGGCGGCGGCGAATACATCATCAACGGGGCCGAGCGGGTCATCGTGAACCAGCTTCACCGCTCGCCCGGCGTCGACTTCTCGATCGCCAGTGCGGAGGCGGACCGGCCGCTGCACTCGGCCCGCATCATTCCGGACCGCGGGTCCTGGATCGAGCTGGAGGTGTCCAAGAAGGACGTGCTCCAGATGCGGATCGATCAGTCGACCAAGATCCCGGCCACGACCTTTCTGCGGGCGCTCGACGAGAGCTTCGCCAGCACGGACAAGCTGCTGCGCACCTTCTACGACGTCGAGACGGTCAAGGTCGACGAGCTCAAGCCCGAGCACTACGTCGCGGCCCCGATCGTCGACACCGAGACGGGCGAGGAGCTCGTGGGCGTGGGCGCCCAGGTGGGCGATGCCATCGAGCAGGTGATGAGCTCGCCGCTGGAGAAGGTGGACATCGTCGCCAACCCCTCGGACATGCTGATGCTCAACACCCTCGCGGACGAGCAGCAGATCCAGTTCGAGGGCCTGGAGGTCAACGAGCACGAGGCGGCGCTGCTGGCGCTGTACGCCCGGCTGCGTCCGGGCAACCCGCCGCAGGTCGACAAGGCCCGGCAACTGTTCGAGGAGAAGTTCTTCGACGAGAACCGCTACCGCCTCGGCAAGGTCGGCCGGTTCCGCATCAACCGCAAGTTCGAGGGTCGCGACGACTACGAGATCGCCGACGAGAGCGTCATGGAGCTTCGCGCCCAGGACTTCCTGGCGGTGATGCGGTACATCCTCGACCTGCGCAGCAACCGCAACAAGGCGTACATCGACGACATCGACCACCTCGGCAACCGGCGTCTGCGGACGCTGGACGAGCTGGCGGTCGAGGAGATGCGCAAGGGCTTCCTCAAGCTCCGCCGGACCGTTCAGGAGCGCATGAGCGTCAAGGACCCGGACGAGCTGGCGAAGGTCGCGGATCTGATCAACTCCAAGAGCATCAGCAGCGCGATCGACCACTTCTTCGGCCGCGGCGAGCTGAGTCAGGTGGTGGACCAGACCAACCCGCTGTCGCAGCTCACGCACGAGCGGCGGCTCTCGGCCCTGGGCCCGGGCGGTCTGAACCGCAAGCGGGCGGGCTTTGAGGTTCGCGACGTGCATATTTCCCACTACGGCCGCATCTGCCCGATCGAGACGCCGGAAGGGACGAACATCGGCCTGATCGCCTCGCTGGGGCTGTATTCGCAGATCGACGAGTACGGCTTCCTGCTCACGCCTTACCGGGTGGTGCAGGCTGGCAAGGTGAGCGGCGAGATCAGGCATCTTCGCGCCGACGAGGAGATGAAGGCGACGCTCGGCCCCGCCGACGCTCTGGACGAGCAGGGCAAGCTGCTCAAGGGCGGCGTGCTCGCCCGCGTCGATGGTGACCTGTCGCAGGTCAACTCGGATCAGCTCGACTACGTCGACATCAGCCCGAAGCAGATCGTGGGCGTGTCGGCGGCGCTGATTCCGTTCCTCGAGCACGACGACGCCAACCGCGCCCTGATGGGCTCGAACATGCAGCGGCAGGCGGTGCCGCTGATCAAGACCGAGCCGCCGTCGGTGGCGACGGGCATGGAAAAGGACATTCCGCGCTACTCGGGCATGGTCGTCCGCGCCAAGCGTGGCGGGACGGTGACCTACGTCGACGCCGAGCGGATCGTCATCGACAACGCCGACGAGTACGTGCTTCGCAAGTTCGTGGGCCTGAACGAGCGGACCTGCCAGAACCAGAAGCCGATCGTGCGCCTGGGCGAGGCGGTCGAGGATGACCAGATCATCGCCGACGGCGCTGCGACGAAGGAAGGCGAGCTGGCGCTGGGCAAGAACGTGCTGGTCGCGTTCAACACCTTCGACGGCTACAACTTCGAGGACGCGATCGTCATCTCGGAGCGGCTGGTCAAGGAGGACACGTTCACGTCGATTCACATCGACGAGTTCGACGTGGAGATTCGCGAGACCAAGCTCGGTCGTGAGGAGTTCACGCGGGACATTCCGAACGTGAGCGAGAAGATGCTCTCGATGCTGGACGAGCACGGCATCATCCGCATCGGCGCTTACGTCAAGCCGGGCGACATTCTCGTCGGCAAGGTGAGCCCCAAGAGCAAGAGCGAGCTGACGCCGGAAGAGAAGCTGCTGCACGCGATCTTCGGCCGGGCGGGCGAGGACGTGAAGAACGACTCGCTGGAGGTGCCGGCGGGGACGGAGGGCATCGTGATCGGCGCCAAGCGGTTCAGCCGGCGGATGCACCTGTCGGACGACCAGAAGAAGCAGCTTCGCCGGGAGATGCGTGAGTACGAGGCGGAGATGGACGAGCGTGCGGCCGAGCTGTTCCGCCAGATGGTGGAGCAGATCAACGAGGTCACGGGCACGCCGATCGTCGACCCCTCGACGCGTCAGAAGGCGGGGGCGAGCGACATCACCGAGGTGGTGATGGAGCAGATCGGCGACTTCACGCTGGAGTGGATCAAGGGCTCGAAGGACACGCGGCAGGAGGCGGAGCAGGTTTACCGCCAGTTCTGGCCGCGGATCGAGGCGGTCGCCAAGGAGAAGGAGCGCAAGCTCGCGCACATGAAGCGTGGCGACGAGCTGCCCTCGGGCGTGCTGGAGATGGTCAAGGTGTACCTGGCCACGAAGCGTCCGCTGGCGGTGGGCGACAAGATGGCGGGCCGGCACGGCAACAAGGGCGTGATTGCCCGCATCGTGCCGGAAGAGGACATGCCGTTCCTCGAGGACGGGACGCCGGTGGAGGTTCTGCTGAACCCGCTGGGCGTGCCGAGCCGGATGAACGTGGGTCAGATTCTCGAGACGCACCTCGGCTGGGCGTGTGGCGTGCTGGGCTTCCAGGCGGTCACCCCGGTGTTCGACGGGGCGAGCGAGGAGGAGATCCACGACGCCATCATCGAGGCGAACGACTACATCGACCAGCGCATGAGCGGGCTGGACAAGGAAGGCAAGGCCCCGGGCGACCGGGAACTGCTGACCAAGATGCCCGCGGGCGGCAAGGTGCAGCTCTTCGACGGCCGAACGGGCGACCCGTTCGACCAGCGGACGACCGTGGGCTACATGTACCTGATCAAGCTCCACCACCTGGTGGACGACAAGATCCACGCCCGTGCGACCGGGCCCTACAGTCTCATCACGCAGCAGCCGCTTGGCGGCAAGGCCCGTACGGGCGGTCAGCGCTTCGGTGAGATGGAGGTCTGGGCGCTGGAGGCGTACGGTGCGGCCTACGTCCTTCAGGAGCTGCTGACGGTCAAGAGCGACGACGTCGAAGGCCGGACCAAGATCTACGAGTCGATGGTCAAGGGGGCCAACACCCTCGAGGCCGGCATGCCCGTCGCGTTCGACGTGCTGTGCAACGAGGTCAAGGGCCTGGGCCTGAACATCACCCTCGAGAAGGCCGAGCTGGACGGCGGCGGCATTCTCTGACCGACCTCGACCCGGCCCCGCGCCCGGCTGGCATGAGCCTGCCCGGCGCGGCGGCCGGCGACCGTCCCCGGGTGGCCCGAGCCGGCCCCCGACTGCATTCATAAGCAACGCTCAACCCTGGGAGCGTCCACCATCATGGCTGAAACGACGACTTACGATCGCGTCAACGATTACGCCTCGGTCAAGATCACGCTGGCGAGCCCGAACGACATCCGTTCGTGGAGCTTCGGCGAGGTCAAGAAGCCCGAGACGATCAACTACCGCACCTACCGTCCGGAGAAGGACGGCCTGTTCTGCGAGCGCATCTTCGGTCCCGAGCGGGACTACGAGTGCGCCTGCGGCAAGTACAAGGGCACCAAGTTCAAGGGCATCATCTGCGACCGCTGCGGCGTGAAGGTGACCCACTCGCGCGTCCGCCGGAAGCGCATGGGCCACATCAACCTCGCCGCACCGATCATCCACATCTGGTTCTTCAAGGCGATCCCCAGCCACCTGGGCAACCTGCTCGGGATGAAGACCAGCGACCTGGAGAAGGTGATCTACTTCCAGGACTACGTGGTGACCGACCCGGGCGACACCCCGCTGAAGAAGCAGCAGTTGCTCACCGAGGACGAGTATCGCCAGGCGGTCGAGCAGTACGGCTTCGGTTTCACCGCGATGATGGGCGCCGAGGCGGTCAAGGAGCTGCTGCTCAACCTCGACCTCGACGAGGTTGCCGAGGAGCTGCGCACCGGGCTCAAGAACACCCGCAGCAAGCAGAAGATCAAGGATTTGTCCAAGCGGCTGCGGATTGTCGAGCAGATTCGCAAGAGCGAGAACCGTCCCGAGTGGATGGTGATGGACGTGACCCCGGTGATTCCGCCGGACCTGCGTCCGCTGGTGCTGCTGGAGAGCGGCAACTTCGCGACCAGCGACCTGAACGACCTGTACCGCCGGATCATCAACCGCAACAACCGGCTGAAGAAGCTGATGGACCTCAACGCCCCCGAGGTCATCATCCGCAACGAGAAGCGGATGCTTCAGCAGTCGGTCGACGCGCTGTTCGACAATGGCCGCTGCCGCCGGCCCGTGCTGGGTTCGAGCAATCGGCCGCTCAAGTCGCTGACGGACATGATCAAGGGCAAGCAGGGCCGGTTCCGCGAGAACCTGCTGGGCAAGCGCGTGGACTATTCCGCGCGTTCGGTCATCGTGGTCGGCCCCGAGCTGAAGCTGCACCAGTGCGGCCTGCCCAAGAAGATCGCGCTGGAGCTGTTCCAGCCGTTCATCATCCGCAAGCTCAAGGAGCACGGCCTGGTCGACACGATCAAGTCGGCGAAGAAGATGCTCGAGCGGCGGGACCCGGAGGTCTGGGACGTCCTCGAAGAGGTGATCTACCAGCATCCGGTGCTGCTCAACCGCGCCCCGACGCTGCACCGCATGGGCATCCAGGCGTTCGAGCCGGTGCTGGTCGAGGGCAACGCGATCAAGATCCACCCGCTGGTGTGCACCGGCTTCAACGCCGACTTCGACGGCGACCAGATGGCGGTGCATCTGCCGCTGAGTGTCGAAGCGCAGGCCGAGGCGCACGTGCTGATGCTCTCGCCGCACAACATTTTCAGCCCCGCCAACGGCAACCCGATCATCAGTCCGTCGCAGGACATCGTGCTGGGCGTGTACTACATCACGTCGATGCCCGAGTCGCCCTCGCCGGAGATCATCCGCGAACTGGAGAACCGCTCGGGCGAGCTGACCGACGAGCAGATCGCGGCGATGCGCCAGGTGCGGGATTTCAAGGATCCGGGCGAGGCGCTGCTGGCCTACGACTTCAAGAAGATCAAGATCCACGAGCCGATCGTGGTGAAGCTGCCCGAGGGGCAGTACGTGGACATGGTCACGGAGCAGACCGGCGAACCCAAGCCGATGCCCGAGTCTCGCCGGCTGGTGACGACGGTCGGCCGGCTGATGTTCAACGAGATGCTGGTGCACGGCCTGCCTTACTACAACTGTCCGCTGGGCAAGAAGGGCTGCTCGCGGGTCATCGACGACACCTACGCCCGCCAGGGCAGGCCGGCGACGATCGAACTGCTCGACCAGCTCAAGGACATCGGCTTCAAGCGTTCGGCGCTGGCGGGTCTGAGCTTCGGCATCACGGACCTGCGCATTCCGGCGAAGAAGCAGGACATCATCGGCGCCACGCAGAAGAAGGTGGACCGCGTCGAAAAGGCGTACCACGCCGGTGCGATCACCGAGCGCGAGCGTTACAACCAGCTTCTCGACCTCTGGACGCACTGCCGCGAGGAGGTCACCAAGGAGCTGCTCAAGGAGCTCAAGAACGACCGTCGCGACGCCATGGGCGAGGTGCTGCCGATCGACTCGAAGGAGGGTCGGCCGTACATGAACCCGGTCTGGACGATGAGCGACTCGGGTGCTCGTGGTAACGTCAGTCAGATTCAGCAGCTCGCGGGTATGCGTGGTCTGATGACCAAGCCCAACGGCGAGATCATCGAGACGCCGATCAAGGCCAATGCCCGCGAGGGCATGAACGTGCTGGAGTACTTCTCCTCGACGCACGGTGCCCGTAAGGGCCTGGCGGACACGGCGCTCAAGACGGCCGACTCGGGCTACCTCACGCGTAAGCTGGCGGACGTGGCGCAGAACGTCTTCATCAACCAGGACGACTGCGGCACGACGGCGGGTGTGACCAAGCGGGCGATCTACAAGGGCGAAGAGATCGACGTGCCCCTGCGCGAGTCGATCGTCGGCCGCACGGCCCGCGAGACGATCCGCAACCCGATCACGGACGAGCTGATCGTCGCCGAGAACGACCTGATCACCGAAGAAGCGGCGCGGAAG
The DNA here is from genome assembly GCA_046540025.1 of Phycisphaeraceae bacterium. GTDB lineage: Bacteria > Planctomycetota > Phycisphaerae > Phycisphaerales > Phycisphaeraceae > JBKHFW01. The sequence goes on along the minus strand of JBKHFW010000008.1, from coordinate 35,217 downwards.
ATCGAGAACCTCGGCGTCGACGCCGTGGTGGTCCGCAGCCCGCTGACCTGCCAGGCGGGTCTGGGCGTGTGTGCCCGCTGCTACGGGCGGGACCTGAGCACCGGCCGGGAGGTCGAGCAGGGTCTGGCGGTCGGCATCGTGGCCGCCCAGTCCATCGGCGAGCCGGGCACGCAGTTGACCATGCGGACGTTCCACACCGGCGGCATCGGCCACCGCACGCTGGTGGAGACGGACTACCGCGCGGCCAACGGCGGCACGGTGGAGATCCGCGACGCCAACGAGGTGCCCGTCGCCGACGAAGAAGGCAACGAGGTCCTCGTCACGCTCAAGCGCAACGGCGAGATCGCCATCCTCGACGACAAGAAGCGCGAGCTGGAGAAGTACAAGCTCCAGTACGGCTCGTACATTCTCGTCAAGCCCGGCACGAAGGTCCGCAAGGGCCAGGTGCTGGTCAAGTGGGACCCGCACCGCACGCCGATCCTGGCGGAGAAGGCCGGCAAGGTCCGCTTCCAGGACATCGAGCTGGGCGAGACGGTCCGCGAGGAGCAGGCGGGCGGCGCGATGATCGTCATCGAGCACAAGGGCGAGCGCCATCCGCAGATCATCATCGAGGACGACGCGGGCAAGGTGCTCGACTTCCACTACCTGCCGTCGAAGGCCCGCATCGAGGTCGAGGAAGGCCAGCCGATCGAGGCCGGGCAGATGCTCGCCCGCCAGCCGCGGGAAGTGTCGGGCTCGAGCGACATCGTCGGCGGTCTGCCGCGTGTGACCGAGATCTTCGAGGCCCGCAAGCCGAAGGACGCCGCGGTGATGGCGGAGATTTCCGGCACGGTCGAGCTGCGAAGCGACCGCCGCCGGGGCAAGATGACCATCATCGTCCGCTCCGAGGCGGAGCTCGAGGTTGAGCATCACGTGCCGCAGGACCGGCATCTGCTGGTGCACACGGGCGACTACATCTCGGCGGGCGACCCGCTGATCGACGGCCCGCTCGTGCCGCACGACATCCTCCGCGTCAAGGGCGAGGAGGCGCTGCACAGCTACCTGCTGGAAGAGGTGCAGAACGTTTACCGGGCCCAGGGCGTGGGCATCAACGACAAGCACATCGAGATCGTGCTTGGCCAGATGCTGCGTAAGGTGCGCGTCGACAACCCCGGCGACACGGAGCTGCTGCCCAACGAGGTGATCGACAAGTTCCGCTTCCGCCAGGCGAACGAGGCCGTGGCGGGGCTGGGTAAGATCAAGGAGCCCGGCGACAGCGGCCTGCCGGTGGGCACGAAGGTCTCCAAGAACGAACTCAAGGAGATCAACGCCCGCCTCGAGGCCGAGGGCAAGGAGCCGGCGAAGGCGTCGCGCTGCCGACCCGCGACGGGCAAGACGCTGCTGCTGGGCATCACCAAGGCGTCGCTGCAGAGCGAGAGCTTCCTCTCGGGCGCCTCGTTCCAGGAGACGACCAAGGTGCTCACCGAGGCGTCGTTGGCCGGCAAGGTCGACACGCTGCAGGGCCTGAAGGAGAACGTGCTGCTGGGTCACCTGATCCCGGTGGGCACGGGCTTCAAGAAGTACAGCGGCGTCAAGGTTAAGAAGCTGGCCGAGCCGCCGGCCCAGGAGGCGCCGACCCGCGAGCAGGAGCTCGAGGCGGCCCGCCAGGTCGCCGAGGCGGCGGGCGCCGAGTCGCCCGAGGAGATCAAGACCACCGTGGGCGAGTCCCGCCTGGTCGCCCAGCTCCTCGGCGAGCTCGACAACAAGAAGAGCTGACGCCCCCGGGCGACAACGCAGTCAGAACCCCAACCAGCCGCTCCCGGATTGTTCCGGGGGCGGCTGTTTTTTGGGGTTCATTCGGCATTTCCGGGGAAGGCGGCCCGGATCTTGAGGAAGAAGCAGGCGTCGTCGCGGAAGCCGCAGGCCATGCGTCTGATCACCTTGATCTTGTGGTTGCCCCCCTCCAGCAGCTCGCGTGCAGCGGCCAGCGGCAGGGAAGCAGGATCCCCGGCAGGTACGCCTGAGCTTCCTGGCAAACGCCTTGCGCGGCTCCGCACCGCCCGGCAAGGTCAACGACATCCGCGACCGCTGCGAAGATCCAGGCCTTCCCCAAACCCGCCCCCGAGCCGGACTGAACCACCCCGGCCCGCCGCGCGAATCCTGCCAGGTCGCACTCGCCCGATACAATCTCCGGCATGACCGCGAGCGATTCCCCCAAACAGAGCTCAACTCGCCGCCGCCGCCCGCAGCCGAGCCGTCTGCTCACCCTGGCCGTCGCGCTGCCCACGCTGGGGCTGATCGCTGCGACCTTGTTTGGCTTCCTGGGCTCGTTCGCCTGGTGGCTCGACCTGTTCGCCCACTTCCGGCCGCATTACGTGATGGCGGCGGCCGCGGTGGGGCTGGTCGGGCTGTTGACCCGCCGCTGGGTCTGGGCCGGGCTCGCCTGGGTGGTCGTGCCGATCAACCTGCTGCTCTTCATCGGGCTGATCCGCACTTCGCCCTACACGCTGACGCCGGGCTTTCCCGAACTCGAACTGCTGCACATCAACGTACTCACCAGCAACGTCCACCACGATCTCGTCGCCGATTATGTCCGCGAGGTCGAGCCCGCCTTCCTCTTCCTTCAGGAAACCGACGACCGCTGGGTCGCCGAGATGCAGCAGCGTCTGCCGAACTACGACCTGCTGGTCACCGCGCCGCGCGGCGACAACTTCGGCGTCGCCGCCTTCGCCCGCCGACCGCTGCCCGACCGCTTCACCCTCCAGTCCTCGGGCATCGTCGATCTCGATCCGCCTACCGGCCTGCCCGCCGCCGAGGTGCGGTTCCGCATCGATCAGACCGACCTCGCCATCCTCAGCCTCCATCCGCCTCCGCCGATGGGGGAGCACAAGTCCCGCGTGCGCAACCGGATGCTCGCCGCGGCAGGGGAGTGGTCCAACCGCCAGGATCGGCCGCACATCGTCGTCGGCGACCTCAACGCCACCCCCTGGTGTGCGCCGATCCGCCAACTCCGCCGCGACACCGGCCTCGACCATGCCCGCGATGGCCAGAGCCTCCAGAACTCCTGGCCCACCTTCCTGCCCGGCTTCGTCCGCATCCCCATCGACCTCTGCCTGCTCAGCCCCGGCTGGCGGGTCACCCGCTGCCAGACCGGACCCGACGTCGGCTCCGACCACCTCCCGCTCGTCATCGCGCTCGAACCGCCCATTCCGCCGCGCCCGCCAGCCCCTGCTACAATCGGGGCATCATGAGCAGCGACACCCCCAGCCCGGAAAAACGCATCACCCTCCGCGACCTCCGCAAGTGGGCCCGCGAAGGCCAGCCCTTCGCCATGCTCACCTGCTATGACGCCACCACCGCCGCCTGGCTCTGGCGGGGCGGGCTCAAGGTGATCCTCGTCGGCGACACCGCCGCCCAGGTCATCCTCGGCCACGACTCCACCCTGCCCGCCGGGATGCCCTTCATGCTCGAAATCACCGCCGCCGTCCGACGCGGCGCGCCCCAAGCCTGCATCATGGCCGACATGCCCTTCGGCAGCTACCAGTGCGGCGACGACCTCGCCGTCAAAAACGCCATGGACTTCCTCACCAAAGGCCAGGCCGACCTCGTCAAGATGGAGGTCGACGACAGCTTCGCGCCCCTCGTCGAGCGCATGAGCCACGCCGGCGTGCCCGTTGTCGCCCACATCGGCTCACGCCCCCAGACCGTCCGCGCCGCCGGCGGCTACCGCGCTGCCGGACGCAAGTCCGAAGAGGCCGACCAACTCGTTGAAACCGCCAAACGCATGGCCGCCCGCGGCGCCGCGGCCCTGCTCATCGAGGCCGTGCCCGACAGCGTCGGCCGGCGCGTCGTCGAAGCCGTGGGCAACCAGCTCCCCGTCATCGGCTGCGGCGCCGGGCCCGCCTGCCACGGCCACGTCGTCGTCCTCCAGGACCTCGTGAAAATGACCGACTGGCAGCCGCCGTTCGCCCAGCCCGTCGCCGACCTCGGCCAGGGCTTCGCCGACGCCGCCCGGAAGTGGACCGAGCTCGTCGAAACCGGCGACTACCTCCGCGAGGGCGGGCCCTACCAGAGCGCCGACTGACCCCGCCCGACCGGAACCACCCGATGTCCGACGCCCCGTCACACGCTCCCGCCGCCCCCGCGGCGTCCGCTCCGCCGATCCCGCCCGGCCCGCGTCCCGCGCCCGGCCCGGCCTGGCGGTCCATCCTCGCGCTGCTCCTGCTCGTACCCGCGCCCACCCTCGGCGTCCTGCTCGGCCTCACCGAAGAGCCCACCGCCCTGAGCATGGCCGCGTTCGCCGGCAAGAAGGTCTGGATCCTCGCACTGCCCATCACCTGGCTGCTGCTCGTCGACCGCGCCCGGCCGCGCCTGCCCAGGCCCACTCGCCGCGGGCTCGCCATCGGCCTCGGCTCGGGCGTCGCCGTCTTCGCCGTCATCGTGGCCGCCTACGTCCTGGTCCGCGGCCTGTGGATCGACCCCGGCCCGGTGCGCGACAAGCTCGCCGCGCTCGGGCTGGGCAACCCGCTCACCTACCTCGCCGGCGCCCTTTACTGGACGCTGCTCAACTCGCTGCTCGAGGAATACGTCTGGCGGTGGTTCACCTTCACCCGCTGCCTGCGCCTGATGCCCATGCTCGCCGCCGCTGCGCTGTCCGGCACCCTGTTCGCGACGCACCACGTGTTCGCCCTGAACTACTACTTCGACTGGCCCATCGTCCTGCTCGGCTCGCTGGGCGTCTTCGTCGGCGGCGCCTTCTGGTGCTGGCTCTACGCCGTCACCCGCGACCTCTGGGGCGCCTGGCTCAGCCACGTCCTCGCCGACGCCGCCATCTTCGCCATCGGCGCTCACCTGCTCTTTGCGTAGCGGTCAGGCGCTTGCTGGCTCTATTCCGCGCCGCCGCCGTTCTCCCCCGCTTCGTGCTCCTCCGCGTCCTTTGCGTCTTCGTGGTTTCCCGATTGCACAAAAAAGCCCGGGCGCTCCCGCGCCCAGGCTTTCAGGAGCACCAGGTTCACGCCTTCGCCACGGCCGAGAGCTTGAGCACCTTCGGGTGTTCGAGGCGGGCGAAGTCCTCGAACCGCATGCGGATCAGCTCGCGGTGCGAGCAGGCGTTGAAGTAGATCACCTCGTCGCGCGTCAGCGCCTCGTCCACGATCACCGGCATCTCGAACAGGCTGCCGAGCGGCGGCATTGCCCCCAGCTCGCAGCCGGGGAAGCGGTCCTGGAACCGCGATTCCGACGCCAGCGTCGCATTCCGGGCCTGCAACTGCTCGCGCAGCCGGGCGAAGTCGACCTTCGCCGGCGCCGGCAGGGCGATCACGTGCATCTTTCCGTCGATCTCCACCACCACCGTCTTGGCGACCTCCCGGCCGGGAATGTGCGCCGCCGCGGCAATCTCCTGCGCCGTGTACGCCGGCGAGTGGTGAATCACCTGGTACTTGATCTGGTGCGTGTCGAGATAGTCCGTCAGACGATCAAGCGGCATGGCCGACCTCCTTCGAGTCGGAGGATCAGAAACCCGTCAGACACGAAATCGCCCCAGGCCGGCCGGCGGTCGGTCGGAGCGATGGCCCCGCAGGCCTCGCCATCGCCCCCTCACTTCGAATGATTTTAGGCCCGGGATTCCCCGCCGCATCAGGGGGAGCGCACAAATAACAAGGCCCGCGCGCCAGAGCGCCCGGGCCCGATGCGATGTGGCCGGCTGCCGCGCTCAGTCGCCCAGCTTCTCCGCGAGGAACGCCTCGACCTTGTCGATGCCGATGCGCTGCTGCTCCTGGCTGTCGCGGTGGCGGACCGTCACCGTCTGGTCCTCGAGGCTGTCGCCGTCGATGGTGAAGCAGTAGGGCGTCCCCGCCTCGTCCATCCGGGCGTACCGCTTGCCGATCGACTGCTTCGGGTCGTACTGCACGCTGTACTTGCTGCGAAGCTGGCGGAACAGCTTCTCCGCCACCTCCGGCATGCCGCCCTTGTTCACCAGCGGGAACACCGCCGCCTTCACCGGCGCCAGCCGCGGCTTGAAGGCCATGTACACCTTGCTCGGCCGACTCTCGTCAGGCGTGTACGCCTCGCACAGCACCGCCAGCGTCCCCCGGTCCGCGCCGGCCGAGGGCTCGATCACGTGCGGGAAGTACCGCTCGTTGCGCTGCTGATCGAAATACTTGAGCTTGTCCCCCAGCCCGCTGTGCTCGGCGTGCTGGCGGAGGTCGAAGTCGGTCCGGTGGGCCACGCCCTCGAGCTCGCCGAAGCCCGGGGCGGTGAACGGGAAGCGGTACTCCACGTCGCTCGTGCCCGCGCCTTCCTTGGCGTAGTGCGCCAGCTCGTCCTTCTCGTGCTCGCGCAGGATCAGGTTATCCCCCGCCAGCCCGATGCTCTGCCACCAGGCATACCGCGTGTCCCGCCAATACTTGTACCAGTCCGCCGCCTCGTCCGGATGGATGAAGAACTCGATCTCCATCTGCTCGAACTCGCGCGAGCGGAAGGTGAAGTTGCGCGGCGTCACCTCGTTGCGGAACGCCTTGCCGATCTGCGCAATCCCGAAAGGCACCTTCACCCGGCTCGTGTCCACGACGTTGCGGAAGTTGGCGAAAATCCCCTGCGCCGTCTCGGGACGCAGATACGCCTTGTTTTCCTCGCTCCGCACCGCCCCGACGTAGGTCTCGAACATCAGGTTGAACATCCGCGGCTCGGTCAGCGTGCCCGGCTTGCTCGCGTCGGGGCCGACGATGTACGCGTATTCGTACACCGGCACCTGCGGCAGGGGGGTGATGTGGTAGTCGCGTTCGAGGTCCACGCCCTTGCCGATGTGCTTCTTCGCGTTCTTCGCAGCCGGCTCGGGCTCGCCCTCGAGGAAGGCGAACATCAGCGCCTCCTGCTCCTCGCTCCTCGGGCGGTAGACGTAAAGCTGATCCTCGCGGTAGCGGGTCTTCGTCTCCCGGCAATCCACCATCGGATCGTTGAACCCGCCCACGTGACCCGACGCGACCCACACCTTCGGGTTCATGATGATCGTCGAGTCCAGCCCGACCATCTCCAGCGGCTTGCCGTCCGGCCCGTCGGGCGCGGCGTTGACCACGTCGTGCCACCACGCCGCCTTGAGATTCCGCTTGAGCTGGGCCCCCATCGGGCCGTAGTCCCAGAAACCGTTGATGCCGCCGTAGATCTCCGAACTCTGAAAGATGAACCCGCGCCTCCGACAGAGGGCAACGATGTCGTCCATGTTCTTCGGGCTGCTCTGCGTCATGACGAACCTCAGGCTATCGCATTGGGCCGCGTGGAAGGAATCCTTATTGGATCGGTAATCGTAGCAGGTTACGCGAAAAACGCAGCCGCCCGCCCCGCCCCGCGCCAGCGAAACCACCCGCCGACGCACCGACCATTTTGACAAGCCCGGGACGGCGTGGGAGAATACTGGATTCCCAACCGCTTAACACGCGAATTGCGCAGGAGATACATAGATGAAGTCGCAGGACCTCCGCCCCGGCATGGCCATCGAGCAGGACGGCCAGATCTGGCTCGTCAGCAGCTTCGACCACGTCAAGCCCGGCAAGGGCCCGGCCTATGCCCAGGTGAAGCTCAAAAACCTCCAGACCGGCACCAACGTCGAAAAACGCTTCCGCTCCGGCGAAGACGTCAACCAGATCGACCTCGACCGCCGCGAAATGGAGTTCCTCTACACCGAACCCACCGGCGCCGTGTTCATGGACAACGAAACCTTCGAACAGCACACCATCCCCAATGACGTGCTGGGCGACGCCCTCAAGTTCATCCGACCCAATCAGCAGATCGTCGGACTCGTCCACAACAACGCCGTCCTCAGCGTCGACCTGCCCGCTTCCGTCGACCTCGAGGTCAAGGAAACCCCCCCCGGCATCAAGGGCGCGACCGTGACCAACCAACTCAAGGAAGCCACCCTCGAAACCGGCCTGATCACCCGGGTCCCCGCCTTCATCGCCCCCGGCGACGTCATCCGCGTCTCCACCGAAACCGGCGAATACCAGTCCCGCGTCTCCAACGCCTGACCCGCTGAATCACAACCCGACCCAACCCACCCACGGCTGCGCTCGTCGCACCGTGGGCTTTTTTGTGGCCAAGTGGCCATCTCCCGCCTCCACATCCTCCCCGGCATGCTCCCACGCCCTGTCCGCCCCCACCCCTCCACTCGACCACTGGGCCACTGGGCCACTCGGCCACTTCCCCACTACAATCACCCGCCATGACCCAGCCCCAGCCCCCACGCCTGTACCACGACCTCGCCCACCTCTGGCCGGTCATCAGCCCGCCCGAGCAGTACGCCAGCGAGGCCGATGCCGTCCGCCGCATCCTCGAAGCGCACGGCCTGCCGCCCGGCCGCGGGGCAGCGGTCATCGAGTTCGGCGCGGGCGGCGGACACACGCTCTACCACCTCAAACACGACTACGACGCCGTCGCCTCCGACCTTTCGGAGCAGATGCTCACCCACTGCCGCGACCTCAACCCCGAGGTGCAGACCGTCGTCGGCGACATGCGCACGCTCCGCCTCGACCGCCGCTTCGACGCCGTGCTGATTCACGACGCGATCGACTACATGACCAGCGAGTCCGACGTGCAGGCCGCGCTCGAAACCGCCTGGGTCCATCTCAAGCCGGGCGGCGTCGCCGTGATCGCCCCGACCTACGTGCGCGAGAAATTCGTCGAGCACGAGACCGCCAGCGATCACGTCGAGACCGAGGACCTCGCGCTGACCTACTTCTCCTACGTCCACGACCCCGACGAGCTCGACGACACCTTCGAGCTCGTCCTGGTCTACCTCCTCCGCGCTGCCGTGGGCGGCGAGCTGCGCATCGAGACCGACCGCCACACCTGCGGCCTCTTCGCCGCCGACCAGTGGCTCGCCTGGCTCCAGGACGCCGGCTTCGAGGCCGAGCACCGCGAAGACGAAAACGCTTCCTGGACCCTCTTCGTCGCCCGTCGGCCGAAGGAGTAGCCCCGCAGAAGTCGTGGCCACATTTGAACACGGCTGAACACAGACAGGGATACAAAACGAAAAGCCCGCAGATGGGCTTTATCCGTCCACCTGCGGGCTTTTCCGTCTGTATCTTTTTGCTTTTCTTCTCTGCGCCTCGGTGTCTCGGTGGTTCTCAGCGTTCCGGCGCCTCGGTCTTCCGCCCGTGCAGCGCCATCGCGTCCGCGTCGCGGTCGCTCAGCCACGACCCGTCGGGCCGCTCTTTCACCGTGCCGTCGCGCTTCCACGACCGCTCGCACCGCGGCTCGTCGCGGAGGTCCATCACCTCCATCGCTGCCTCATTGAGCTCGATGTCCGTCCGCTCGAGCTGCACTCGGCTGATGCCGCACAGGTCGGCGAAGTCCACCGCGCTGAACCGCTCGAGGAAGTGCTCGTTGCGCGGGTTGAACACGACCCGCAGCCCGAGGTCCAGCGGGTTGTCGATGTCCTGCTCGCTCCGGGCCTGCTCGATCAGCTTCATCGCCCGGTTGCGCTCGACCATCACCTCGCCCCACGCCGGGTCGACCGTCAGATCGATCTTCTCGGGCAGCTCGACCAGGTGCACCGACTCGGGCAGCACCTCTTCGCCGTGCAGCGCCCGGTACGCCTCGTCCGCCGTATGCGGCAGCAGCGGCGCGAGCAGCCGGCTCAGCGACTCGGCGATCCAGTAGATCACCGTTTGCGTCCGTCGCCGGCGCGGCGCGTCCGCCGGGTCGCAGTACAGCCGATCCTTCACCGCCGCGAGGTACACGGCGCTCATCGCGTCGTTGCAGAAGTTGAACAGCGCCTCGTGCGCCCGGCGGAACTCGAACCCGTCGTATGCCGCCGTCACCCGCTCGATCAGCCGGTTCAGCTCGCCCACCGCCCACGCGTCGATCGAGTGCGCGTCGCGGTCCGAAAAGATATACCCGTCCGCCTCGGCCGAGTAGTCCTGAAGATTGCTCAAGAGGAACCGCAGCGTGTTGCGCACCTTGCGGTACTGCTCGCCCGCGTCCTTGAAGAACCCGATGTCGACCTTGATGTCGTTCTCGTAGCTCAGGCCGCTCACCCACCATCGGCAGACGTCGGCGCCGAACTCCTTGAGCAGCTCCTCCACGTCCAGCGTGTTGCCGAGGCTCTTGCTCATCTTCCGGCCGTCCTTGTCCACCATGAACCCGTGCGTCAGCACCGCCTTGAACGGCGGCTGGCCCATCACGCCCAGCGAAGGCAGCAGCGAATGCTGAAACCAGCCGCGATGCTGGTCGCTGCCCTCGAGGTACAGGTCCACCGGGAACGCCTTGTCGCCCGCCCGCTGGATCACGGCCGCGTACCACGACGAGCCCGACTCGAACCAGACGTCGAAAATGTCCTGCCCCGGGGTCAGCGCGGCCGGGTCGAAGTCCGCCCCCTTCGCCCACGCCGGCGCCTGGGGGTCATCTTTCGGGTCGTACCCCGCCAGCAGTTCCGCCGGCTCGAGCTGATACCACGCGTCGCTGCCGTGCTGGCGCACCACCGCGGCCACCGTCCGCACGCTCGCCGCCGTCAGCAGCACCTCGCCCTGGCCCCGGTAAAACGCCGGGATCGGCACGCCCCAGCTCCGCTGACGCGACAGGCACCAGTCCGGCCGACTCTCCAGCATCCCCCGCATCCGGTTGCGACCCCACTCGGGCAAAAACCGCACCCGGTCGCGCGTCTCTTCCAGCGCCCGGCTGCGCAGCGTGCCGTCCCCGGCCTCCTCGACCGGGTCGCCGTGCACGCCCTTGCCCACCGGCAGCTTGTACTCGAGATCCACCCCGACGAACCACTGCTCGGTCGCCCGGAAGATCACCGGCGTCTTGCCGCGCCAGTCGTGCGGATAGCTGTGGAGGAACTTCTCGTCGTGCAGCAGGTGCCCGCTCCCGCGCAGCCGCTCGGTGACGAGGTCGTTGCCTTCCCACACGCTGACGCCCTGGAGCCACTCGGGCGCCCGGCCGTCGAACGTGCCGTCGTCGCGCACCGGGCAGTAGATCTCCAGCCCCTCGCGCATGCCGGTCTGGTAGTCCTCCACGCCGTGCCCCGGCGCCGTGTGCACCAGCCCCGTGCCGTCCTCCAGCGTGACGTACTCAGCCGACACGACCCGCCGCTCGCGCTCGTCGTCCAGAAACGGGTGCTCGTAAACCAGCCCCACCAGCTCCTCGCCCCGGCAGGTCGCCAGCGGCTCGGGGTTCTTCTCGCCCACCAGCTTCAGCACCCGCGGCGCGAGTTCGGTGGCGAGGATCGCCGTCGTCGGCTGGCCGTCGAACTCGAACTGGTACAGCCCGTACTCGAAGCGGGGATGCACCGCCACCGCGAGGTTGGCCGGGAGCGTCCAGGGCGTGGTCGTCCAGATCACCAGGCTCGCCCCCGCCTCGCCCGCCGGCGCCCGCATCACCTCAGGCAGCTTCCCCGGGTCGGCAAGCGGCATGAACACGTAGACGCTCGTGTCCTCACGCTCGTCATACTCCAGTTCCGCCTCCGCCAGCGCCGTCTCGTTCTCGATCGACCAGTGCACCGGCTTGAGCCCGCGGTACACCAGCCCCCGCTCGACCAGCGACGCAAACACCTCCAGCACGCCCGCCTCGTAGCTCGGGTTCATCGTGAGGTAGGGCGTCTCGTAGTCCGCCAGCGTCATCAGCCGCTGCATCTGCTGCGCCTGGAGGCGGACGTACTTCGCCGCATAGTCCCGGCAGCGCTTGCGGATCTGCATCGGCGCCATCCCCCGGGCCTTCTCGCCAAGGTCCTGCATCACCTTGTGCTCGATCGGCAACCCGTGGCAGTCCCAGCCCGGCACGTAAGGCGTGTCGTAGCCCATCATCGACCGCGAGCGGACGACGAAGTCCTTGAGCACCTTGTTGAGCAGGTGCCCGAGGTGGATCGGCCCGTTCGCGTAGGGCGGCCCGTCGTGGAATACGAACGCGTCCCGCCCCTGGTGTTCGTCGCGCAGGCGATGGTAGAGGTCCATCTTCTCCCACCGCTTGAGCGACTGCGGCTCGTTCTGCACGAGGTTCGCCCGCATGCCGAACTTCGTCTTCGGCAGGTTCAGCGTCTTCTTGAAGGTCTTCTTGTCGGGTTTGGATTCGGCCATGGTGCGTCGATTCTAGCGATCTCCCGCTCCTTTTGCCGCTCGGCGCCCGCAGGATTTCACGCCCCCAGGCTCCGCCCCCTACAGCAGTTCCTTCAGCGGCCTCGCGATCTGATCGAACGCCTTCGCCGGCACGCTCAGCGTGTCCCACTTGGCGCTGCGCTTGCGCATGTGCGGCGTGTAGTCCTTCAGCCGGACCGCCTGCACGGCGTACCAGCGCTCGCCAAACTCGAAAATCTCGTGAAACAGCGCGTCAGGCGGCTGCGCCTCGCACCAGAACAGAAACGCGAACGCCGGGCGAAACCCCTCCCCGAAAATCCCCGCCCACTGCTCGAGCGACCTCACGTCGTCCCGCGTCACCCAGTTCTGAAGCGACCGCCCGCTCCGGCCCGCGTGCTTTCGGCCCTTCACGTCGATGAGCAGGTTCGCCCCGCGCTCGGAATAGACCACGAAGTCGAAGCTCTTGAGCGCCACCGGCAGGTTCCTGCCCGCCAGCGCCCGCTTCGCCTCGTCCACCGCGACGTACGGAATCCCGTTCGCCCGCAGATAGTGCTCGAACGCCTGCTCGTAATGGAATCGCCGCTGCGCCAGGACCTGCCCCTCCCGAAAAGTGGCAGGCCCATTGTAACGCCGGAGGATCAGGGAAGAAGGGGGACGGCGCCGAACGTCTTCCTGTCCGGGTGGCACGAGGTGGCGCGGTCCGACCCGCAGGGCAGGCCGTGGGGCAGACCTGACGACTTCGTCGCCGATCAAAGCCGGCCGGGCTCGACCACTGGACCACTGGACCACTGGGCCACTCGCCCCCGCCCCTAAGGCCGATGCCACTCCACGCAGCGCCGGCACGTCGCCGTCGCCACCGGCTCGCCCGCATGCTGCGCCAGCGCCCGCTCGCGCGCCCGCGCCCAGATCGTCGAAAGCGGCTCCTCCCCGGCATTCCCCAGCGCCTCGCGCCCCAGCCAGTCCTGGTCGCACAGCGCGACCGTGCCGTCGGAGAGGATCGTCATCCGCTGACCGAGTTGCCGGCAGGGCGTTCGCAGCGGCGGGGCCATCGGCACCGGACTCTGCTCCGGCATCAGGCCGCAGCCCGACTGCGCCGGCTCGACCACCGCCGCCCCGGCCCAGCGCATCCAGCGGTCGAAAAACCGCTCGAGGTCGCCCAGCGTCTTGGCCGTCTTGATCAGCCGCGGCACCAGCCACGGCGTCGGCCGGCCGCCGCGCTGCCGAAACAACTTGTCGAGATTCCCCGTCACCCGCGGCAGACGATCCACGCCCATCACCGCGCGGTACGTCTCCGCCTGGTCCGCGTTCATCCGCACCGTCACCGCGTCCAGCCCCGCCTCCAGCAGCGTGAGCGCCTCGCCGGGCTCGCCCACCAGGTCGGTATCCAGCGCGATCCCCAGCACGCCCGCCTCCCGCGCCGCCTGCGCCAGCTCCCGCCACGCGGGATGCCGCATCGCATCGCCCAGCCCGCCGAGCCGAAGCGCCACGTCCCCCGCCTCGCCGAGCTGCGCCAGGATCTCCCGCGCCAGCCCGGCGTCCATCGCCGCGCGGTCGAATTCCACCCAGTGCTGCGGCGTGATGGGCCCGCTCACCGCCCGCTCGGGCGTCAGCTCCAGCGTCACCTGCTGCGGCAGGGCGGGGGGCGCGACCTCCCCCTCCTGCCAGGCCTTCACCACCGCGGCCGCGTCCGCCTGCGCCAGCCGGTCGCCCAGACCATCCGCGATCGCCCGCACCGCGGCCGCGCCGGCCGGGGTGTCGAAGATGAACCGCCCCCGCGCGTCGCGCACCTCGGGCGGGATCGGCAGATTCACGTCCTGCCCCACCGGGTCGGGCCGGGGGGCGCGGGGGTTGTACCCCATCGCCTGCCCGAACGCCGCGTGGTGCTCGGCGAGCTGCTCCAGCACCGCCCGGCTGGTCACCATCGCCGCCAGTCCGGGCGGCGCCTGCGTGAACACCAGCTTGTACGCCTCAGGCTCGTCCTGGTGCATCGCGAGTTGCCGAGACGCCAGCTCCGGGTCGAACAAACACCACTCGGCCCCGACCAGCACGGCCGCGCTGGCATCAAAATGCCGCATCGCCTCCGTCAGCGGGGCCGCGGGCAGGAGTTCGTCGTACACCGTCGCCCCGCCCAGGCCGCCTCGCCAGCAGTCCAGCGCCCACTTGCGCGCCGCAATCCACCGCTGGTTCGCCCGCATCCGCCCCGGCTCCACGGCGAACGTCTCCACCGGCCTGCCCACGTCCGTCCCCGCCAGCAGCGCCAGCGGCGACTGGCCCTCAGGGTGAACCAGCACGACGCGCCGGGCGCCGTCGATCCGCGCCGCCCGCCGCACGGTGCGCACCAGCGCGGGCTCGCCCGCCACGTCTTCACCCGCCCGGCTGGGCAGGCCGAGGGGGCCGCGTTCGAGATCGGTCACGATGAGGACGAGGGACATAGGCGGATCGGGTAGGGGGGTGATTGGAAGCTACGCGGCCGGGGCGCGCTCGTGCCGCTCGGCCCGTTCGAGGGCTTCGTCGAGAATCTGCATCGCCTCGTCGCACGCCTGAATGAGCCAGTCGAGGTTCACCTGGTCGCGCTCGATCTGCTGACGCTGCCGCTCGAACGCGTCGCCGCTCTGGTGGGCGATCGCCCGGTCGGTCCGCGCCCGGCGGTACGCGCCGACCGTGTTCAGCGTGTCCACGAACTGAAAGGCGTCGTTCAGTTCGCCCTGCGCCCGCTTCTGCTGACGTCTGAGCTGCTGGTCGAGCTTGCGCATCTTCGCCCGGTCGCGCTGGTGACGCAGCATCCGGTCCAGGATGGGCAGCGTCGCCCGCGTCACCTGCTGAAGCTGGCCGACCTCCTTTCGCCGCTTCTGCAACAGCCCCCGCACCGCCGCCAGCCGCTCAGGATCAGGCTCGCGGGGCGGCACCGGCAGGGCGGGCACCACGCGCGTCGCGTGCTTCTGGATCGCCGCCGCCAGCGTCATCCGCGCGACGTGGTCCCTGGGCGCCCCGCCCTCGCTGGCGTCGATCACCGTCTGCTCGGCCTGGGCGAAGTCGCGCTCGAACTGCTTGAGGTAGGTCACCATCTGCTCATCGGAGAAGATCGGCTGACCGTTCACGTCCTCCAGCCGCTGAAGATGCGCCTTGTGCCGGGCGATGCGCTGCCACTCCATCATCTCCAGCGTGTTGAACGCGTTGAGTTCGCCCGACCACACCTGATGCACTGCCGTCCCGGGCGCGTAGTACAGCCCGTCGGAAAAGCCCAGGTCCTGCCCGATGAAGATGATCGGGTCGCAGCCGAGGTGCTGGGCGAGGTAGAACGACAGGTGCGCCACCGTCGCGCCGCTCTTGAGGTTCCGCACGGGCCGCTTGAGCGGGCCCAGAAGCTGATCGTTGAACGACGAGCCCACCAGCCGCACCGGGCCCGGAAAGCTCTCGAGCACCGTCGGGTGCGCCTTGGGCTCGGCCACCAGCGTCACGTCCGGCAACTCGGGCAGCCCCTCGTAAAACCGCTGGCAGATGTGCGAGTAATCCAGCGCCGTCACGAAGTTCGGCCGAATCCCGCGGTCGAGCAGCGGCTTGAGCGTCGTCTGCACGCTGATCACGACGACCTTTTTCCGCACCTCCGGATCACGCAGCAGATCCACGTTCTTCGCCAGGCTCGGCCCCGCCGCGACGCACACGGCCGGATACCCCTTCGCCGCGCCCGTCAGCTCCTCCAGCGTCGCCCCCGCCGCGTAGGGGGCGAGGTTGCCCGCGAGGTTGCGGCAGGTGCGGGCGCTGTTGACCAGTGCCGTGGCCACGTTGGTTCGGCAGAAGGCGATCGTCTCCGTCACCAGCTTGCTGAAGCGGGCGACCGCCTCGCCCGACCGCTGCCGACTCGCCGGGTGCGTCAGAAGCTGCGTCCCCTGCGTGAGGATGGCGGCATATTTCTCCACCCGGCTGACCAGCTCCGCCCGCGTCGTCTCGGGCGTCGCCAGCACGACACTCGCCTTGCCCAGCCAGGACGTGTGATCCACCTTCTCCAGCACCGCCCGCAAGAGGGCGAGGTCCGGCTCGAAGACGATCGCCAGGCCCTTCCTGCCCAGCCCGCCGACCACCTCGGCCACGTGATACCCTATCGCCACGCCCAGCACGACCACCCCGGCCGTCTGGCCGTAGTCCAGCGACGCCGTCAGTCGCTCGACCTCTTTGGCCGGGTCGTACCGGCTGGCGAGCCACAGCGCCCGGCCGCCATGGTCGATCTGCGCCGTCAGCGGCCCCGCCTTCGACGGTGCCCATTTCAGCGCCGCCGGCTCGACCGCCTCCAGCTTCGCCGCCAGCCCCGGCTCCGTCCGCCGCAGGGCGCGCAGATTCGCCTCGAAAATGTCATTCGATTCAGCCATGTGTGCATCTTGGTTATCGGAGCAAGCGCCCGAAAACCTTGAATCGCCGGGCTTTCCCCGATTCCGTCCCGAAACGCGAACTCCTCTAACTCCCCTTAACTCCTGCCCCCTCGGCTCCCCTTCACGCCTCTGCCCCGCTATCATGACCCGTCATGGTCGGCCCCGGCCCCGCAACCCCGCCTCGCGAGGTCCGCCTCGCCCCGCTACGCTGGCGGCTGGCGATCTACGCGCTGCTCGTCGCGCTCGCGATCGCGTCGATCTGGCTGATCGACCGCCGGGCCATGACCACCATGAACGAGCTCACCGAAAACCATTCCGCGTCGGCCCGCGTCGCCCCCTGACACGCCGCCAGGCCCGGACACCCCCAACCGCAAAACGAGATCCCGCCCATGCCGCCGCGCAAGAAAACATCCGCCCGACCGCGCCAGGACCGCTCCGACCGCACGCGGCGGGGGGTGCCCGACGAGCTCACCGACAAGGCCCGAGGCGTGCGCCTCCAGAAAGCCATGGCCGACGCCGGCGTCGCCTCCCGACGCGACTGCGAAACCCTCATCGAGGAAGGCCGGGTCCGCGTCAACGGCGAACCCGTCACCGCGCTGCCCGCCTGGGTCGACCCGGCCGAGGACCGCGTCGAAGTCGACCGCCAACCCCTGCCCCGGCAGAAAACCGCCAAACCCCGGCAGGCCCGGCACCACTACCTCATGCTCCACAAGCCCCGCGGCGTCATCTCCACCACCCGCGACCCCGAGGGGCGAAAAACCGTCACCCAGATCGTCAACGCCCCTTTCGCCGCCCGCCTCTTCCCCGTCGGCCGACTCGACGCCGACTCCACCGGCCTCATCCTCCTCACCGACGACGGCGAACTCACCAACCGACTCACCCACCCGCGATACGAGGTCGCCAAGCAGTACCAGGTCTCCATCCGGGGCCGGCTCGGCGAAGAAGACCTCGAAAAAATGCGCAAAGGCCTCTTCCTCGCCAGCACCGGCAAGCCCGGCCAGGGCCCGGCAGCAAAACGCGCCAGCGTCGACCGCGTCCGCATCGTCGGCCGGGAGATGGACCGCGCCCGCGGCCACCGCACGCAGCTCGAAATCACCCTCCGCGAAGGCCAGAACCGCGAAATCCGCCGCCTGCTTGCAAGGCTCGGCTACAAGGTGCGTCGGCTCAAGCGCGTCGCCATCGGCCCCGTTCGCCTCAAGGGCATCGCCCCCGGGCAATGGCGGCCGCTCAAAACCCCCGAAATCCGTGCCCTCTTCCGAGAAGCCGGACTGAAACCGCGGAGCGAATCGGAGAAGCCACGACGACGCGAAGAGGACGCGAAGAAGAAGTAGTTAGAGGGAGTTAAAGGGAGTTAGAGGGAGTTAGAGGGAGTTAGAGGGAGTTAAAGGGGAGTTAGAGGGAGTTACAGGAGTTATCGCTTCCGGACTCAGACGCTCCAAGCCGGGGCAGAGCGCCAGCGCCGCCCCGGGTATCGCCGCCCTGGACCCCAGACCCTGGGCCCCAGGCCCTATTCGACATGTGCGGACGCTACATCCTCACCACCGACGCCCACACGCTGGGCCGCCTGTTCGACGCGGCCGTGCGGGCCGAGCTCGAGCCGCGGTACAACATCGCGCCCAGCCAGCCCGTGCCGGTCGTGCGGGTCAGCCTCGACACGAAGCGGCGCACGCTCGATCTGCTGCACTGGGGCCTGATCCCCCACTGGGCGGACGACCCGAAAATCGGCTACCGCATGATCAACGCCCGCAGCGAGTCGGCCGCGAAAAAACCCGCCTACCGCGCCGCCCTGCGCTACCGCCGCTGCATCCTGCCCTGCGACGGCTTTTACGAATGGAACAAGCTCGAGTCGGGCGGCAAGCAGCCGCACCTGATCCGCATGCAGGACCAGAGCCCCTTCGCCCTCGCCGGCCTCTGGGAGCACTGGCAGGACCCCGAGGGCAACGAGATCGACTCCTGCACCATCCTCACCACCGAGCCCAACGACCTCGTCCGTGAGATCCACGACCGCATGCCCGCCATCCTGCCCCGCGAAGCGGTCGACGCCTGGCTCGACCCCGACCGCCAGGACCCGGCCGAGCTGACCCCGCTGCTTCGCCCCCTCCCGGCCGAGCGGATGGCCGCCGTCCCCGTCAGCACCCGCGTCAACAGCCCGAAAAACGAAGGCCCCGCATGCATCGCCCCGATCACCGACGAGAGCAACGACCCGCCCGAGCAGGGCGAACTCTTCTAATCTCTGCTTGTTCCACGTCCTAGACGCCTTGCGCCTGACGCTATACGCTACCTGCCCATGGCTGTTGTCAAACAAGGTCTGACCGCGCGTCTGTTCGGCCGAGTGATTCGGCGGATGATCCCCATGGCCCTCGCGGACATCCGCCAGGACTATGACCTGCCGCCGCTGCGCAAGAGCCACCTCGTCGCCGACCCGCTCGAGCAGTTCGAGATCTGGTTCAAGGACGCCCGGGACGCCGGCATCGTCCTGCCCACGGCCATGACGCTCGCCACCTGCGGGCCCGACGGCACGCCCGCCGCCCGCATCGTCCTGCTCAAGGGCCTCGACCGCGGCGGATTCGTCTTCTACACCAGCTACCTCTCCGACAAGGCCGCCGAGCTGCGCGACAACCCCCGCGCCACGCTGCTGTTCAACTGGGAACCGCTCTCGCGCTGCGTCCGCATCACGGGCGACGTCACCCGCGTCTCCGCCGCCGAGTCCGAGGAATATTTCGACTCCCGCCCCCGCGCCAGCAAGCTCGGCGCCATCGCCAGCGAGCAGAGCCGGGTGATCGACAACCGCGAGGTGCTCGTCCAGCGCATGGCCGAGCTCAAGCAGCAATACCCCGGCGACGACATCCCCCGCCCCGCAAGCTGGGGCGGCTACCGCCTCCGCCCCGAGCGCATGGAGTTCTGGCAGGGCCAGCCCAGCCGCCTCCACGACCGCCTCCGCTACCGCCGCGACGGCGACGGCTGGATCCTCGAACGCCTCTCGCCGTGAGGGGGCGGGGAGGATTCAGAGGGAGTTGCAGGCAGTGGGCTCCCGGCAAGCTGCGCTCGCGCTCTGCCCCGGCTTGCGGGTGCTCCTCACGCCCACCCGCGACCCAGCTCACGCGCCCGGGCCCAGCCGCTGACTTCTCGCCTCGGCGCCGAGCACTTCGGGCGGGTTGTTCTCGGTTCGGCCGTGCGCCCAGGTCACGTTGTGCACCGGGGCGAGCACGTCCTGGATCTGGGCGAGCAGCTCTTCGTTGATCGGCTCGTCGATCCACTTGAGATGCCGCCTGAGCTGATCCGGGCTGGCCGTGGCGAGCAGCGTCGTATGAATCTCGGGACGGGCGGTGGCGTACTGGATCGCCAGCTTCGAGATCGGGATGCCGTACTTCTCGGCCCGCCCGGCAGCGCGGGCGCAATACTGCCGCACCCGCTCCGGGGCCGGGTGCCGGTCCGCCGGCCCGGCCGAGCTCAGCAGGCCCATCCCCAGCGGCGCCGCCGCGATGACGCCGAGGTCCTTCTCCTTCAGCCCCGGCAGCAGCCGAACGAGCCCCGTGTTCTGCAGCGTGTAATGAGCGTAGGACATGACGGTGTCCACGAGGTCCGACGCCGCGGCCCGCTCGATCGGCCCCAGCGGCAGGGCGGTGACGCCCACGAACCGCGCCTTGCCCTGTTCCCGCGCCCGCGCCAGGGCGGGCAGGGTTTCGCCGAGGATCTGCTCCTCGTCCCCGCATTCGATGTCATGGGCCTGGAGGAGGTCGAAATGGTCCGTCCCCAGCCGGTCGAGGCTGGCGTCGATGCTCCGCTGCACCCCGGCCGCGGAGTAGTCGCACTGCCCCGGCCCGGGCCCGAGCCGCCCGCACTTGCCCGCGAGGAGGTACTGCTCACGCGGCACGCCGCGCAACGCCTCGCCCAGCAGCGCCTCGGACCGGCCCTCCCCCAGCACGGGCGAGACGTCGATGACGTTGATCCCCCCGTCCAGGGCCAGGCGGACGCAGCGAAAGGCCTCGTCCTGCTCCGCCGACCGGTAGGCGAGGCCCATCGGCGACGCCTCCAGCGAAAGAATCGACACGTCCAGTTCCGTTCGGCCAAGTCGGCGGTAACGCATGGCGCCGCTCCTCGATTGAACCGCGACCCGCGGGCATCAGGAACGATTCGCACGATTTTCGCTGCTGTCAACCGCGCAGCAAAAAGCCCGGGCGCGATCGCCCGGGCCGGGGTGCAAATGAGGGTTGGCCGGGTGGCCCGCTCGGCTTATTCGCCCTCGCCGTTGAGCTTCGTCGGGTCGGGGCGGTACATCCGCGTGCCCAGCGCCCAGAGCCGCTCGGTGAAGTGGCCCTGCACGTCGCTCGCGTCCGGGGCGTCCGCGCCGCGGGTCGCGGCCAGGCCCATGTTCATCTTCGCGTCCAGATTGTCGATCAGCGAAATCAACAGCGCCTCCGGCGTCGAGGGCAGCTTCAGCGCCCCGAACTCCGGCTGGCCGTGGTGGCTGAGAATGATGTGGTGCAGCACCGTCAGCACCGGCTCGGGCACCGGCGTGCCCAGCTCGGCACACGCGCGGGCCTTGTTCTCCAGCCAGATCACGCCGCGGGCGATGTGGCCCACGAGCTGACCGTCGGTCGAGTAGCCCATGCCCTCGCGCCAGGTCAGCTCCGCGCACTTGCCCAGGTCGTGCAGGAACAGCCCGACCAGCACGAGGTCGCGGCTGACCTGCGGGTACAGCGGCAGAATCGACTCCGCCACCCGCATCACGCTCAGCGTGTGCTCGAGCAGCCCGCCGAGGCAGGCATGGTGCAGGGTCTGGGCGGCGGGCGCCTGGCAGAACTTCTGCATCAGCTCGCCATCCTCGAGATACCGCTCGGCCAGCGTGCGCAGCGGCTCGTGCTCGATCGACTGGAGCATCCGCAGCACCTCGGCGAACATCTCGTCGACGTCGCCTTCCGTGCTGGGCAACAGGTCCATCAGCTCCCGGTCGCTGGGCTCGTAGGGGTGGATCTCGCGGATGATGATCTGCATCTCACCCTGGTAGGGCTGGGTCTCGCCCTCGATGTAGACGAACCCGTCCGTGGGCAGGCCGTCGTAGAGGTCGTGGCTCGCATTCCACATCCGCCCGGCCGTTCGGCCCGAGCGGTCGCCGAGCAGGCACTTGATGTACGGCTTGCCGGTGCGCGTCGTGCCAAGCTGGCAGTTCTGCACGGCAAACGCGCCCTGAATGAGCTGGGCGGGCTGGAGATCGCGGATGTAAACGCGATGCGACATGGAAAGCTTCCTTCGCTGTCGAGGTAAGTCGGGCAAAACCGCCATGTTAATGCCGGCGGCAGGGTGGGTCCAGAGGGAATCAGGCTAGAGGCTAGAGGCTAGAGGCGTAGCCGCTAGCCAGATCAATCGAATTCATCGCCCCGGAACGTCGAGCCCAGGTACAGCTTCCGCACCTGCTCGTGGTTGATGATCTGCTTCGGGGTGCCCTCGGCGAACACCTTGCCTTCGAAGATGACAAATGCCCGGTCCACAATCTCCAGCGTCCGCTGCACGTTGTGGTCGGTCACCAGCATGGCGATGTGGTGCTCCTCGCGGAGCCGGCGGATCTCGGCCTGGAGCTCCTCGACCGCCACGGGATCGACGCCGCTGAACGGTTCGTCGAGCAGGATCAGCGACGGATCGCTGACCAGCGCCCGGGCGATCTCGAGTTTCCGCCGCTCACCGCCCGAGAGGGTGCGGGCCTGCTGCCTGCGGGTCTTGGTCAGGTCGAACTGGCTCATGAGCTGCTCGGCCCGGCGCTTGCGGTCGCGCCGCCGCAATGGCCGGGTCTCGAGGATCGCCAGCAGGTTGTCCTCGACCGTGAGCCGGCCGAAGATGCTCGGCTCCTGGGCGAGATACCCCATTCCCCGCTGGGCCCGCTGGTACATCGCCAGCTTGCTCACGTCCCGGCCCGAGAAGATGACCTGCCCCTCGTCGGGCTGAACCATGCCCATGGTCATGCGGAAGCTGGTCGTCTTGCCGGCGCCGTTTCGACCCAGAAGTCCGACGATCTCGCCCTCGAGCACGTCGTAAGATACGTGGTCGACGACAGTTCGGCCGGAGTAGGTCTTTACCAGGTTGTTTGATTGAAGGATGTACACAGTCCGCTGATGATACCGGATTTGCCGCCATTCGCGACGCCGATTTCCGCCGCCCGCCCGGCTCGACCGGCACGATCGGCCGCGACGGGGCGGGAAAGGCCGGCAAACCGGGCCGAACGCCTTGCTTTCAGGCCTCAGCGGATCAATAATTGTTGATTGTGAAGCGAGCGCGCTCCGTCCAACCCGCCGCCTCGGCCGCCTTCGTGGCGCTGTCGGTGCTCATCAGCATCGGGGCCGCCGCTGAGGGCTCAACCGCCCCGCGCTGGACTTCTGCGCACGCTCAGCAGCACGTCCTCACCCAGGCCGAGCGCAAGACCCTCGCCACGCTGATCTGCTCGCTTTCCGAAGCGGCGAAGCAGCTTCGCCCGCACAACCAGGCAGCGCACGCGAGTCTTCTCGCCCATCGGCCGAGTTCCCCCGCAGCAGGCGCCCGCCTCGCCAGGCTCCGCCTGCCCGATCGCGACGAGCCGCTGCATCCGCTGCTGATCGCCCGGCCCGGGCTGATCAACCTGCCTCCGCCGATCGCGGCCTGAGCCGATCCGCCGCGCTTTTTCTGCCGCGCGGCCCCCGTTTCTCATCCACGGCCAACCCCCGGCCGACCGGGCCCGACGTGACGCCGATTCCCGGCCGCGCGCCCCCGGCCGATCCGCGATCCATCACCGCAGCGAACCGCGAAACAGAAAGATTCCCATGGTTGTCAACACCGTCAGCAAAGCGATGACCCGCGTCTTCGGCTCCCGCAACGACCGCCTGATCAAGGCGTATCACCGCCGCGTGGAGCTGATCAACGCCCGCGAGCCCGAGATCCGCAAGCTCACCGACCCCGAGTTGCGGGCGAAGACGGCCGAGTTCCAGCAGCGCCTTCAGGACGGCGAGCGCGTCGGCCAGATGCTCCCCGAGATCATGGCCGTCGCCCGCGAGGCGATGGACCGCGCGGTGGGCATCCGCAACATCCTCAACCCCGAGCACGACTTCGACCCGGCCCGGCTGCCCGACTCGGCCCGCAAGCTCTACGACGAGGCGAAGGCGAAGGCCGACGCCCTCGAGCCCGAGCAAGTCAAGGGCGGCGAGCCCGCGCCGGGCTGGCTCCAGGTCGACCTGCCGGTCGAACTCTACGAGGCGGTTCGCGAGCTCTACCCCACAAGCAAGCCCCCGTTCCGCGCCCGCCCGTTCGACGTGCAGCTCATCGGCGGCATGGTGCTCGGCGAAGGCAAGATCGCCGAGATGAAGACCGGCGAGGGCAAGACGATCGTCGCCCCGCTCGCCTGCTACGTCGCCTGCATCGAGGGGCTGCAGTGCCACGTCATCACCGTCAACGACTACCTCGTCCAGCGCGACCGCGACTGGGTGTTCCCGTTCTACTACCGGCTCGGGCTCACCGCCGGGGCGATCCACCCCCACCACATGCAGCCGCCGCAGCTCAAGAAGCAGGCCTACGAGTGCAACGTGCTCTACGGCACGAACAGCGAGTTCGGCTTCGACTACCTGCGCGACAACATGAAGCTCCGCACCGAGGAGCAGGTCCAGAAGGAACGCGGCTTCTGCATCATCGACGAAGTCGACTCCATCCTCATCGACGAGGCCCGGACGCCGCTGATCATCTCCGGCCCGGCGCACGACGACGCGCCCCGCTACGGCGTGGCGGACAACATCGCCCGCCACCTCATCGAGAAGCAGCGCGACTGGAACGCCGCCAACGACAAGGTCGAAAAGGTCGAACGCCGCATCAAGGGGCTCGAGGGCGACATCCGCAATTCCCGCGATAAGGAAAAGATCGCGCAGATGCGCGACGAGGTGAAAAAGCTCCAGGAAAACGACCTGCCCCAGCTCGAGGCCGAGCGCGACCAGTACATCCAGTACTACGAGGTCGAGCCCGACAAGAAGGCCGCCCACCTCACCCACGACGGCGTTGCCGAGGCGCAGAAGGTGGCCGGCGTCGGCTCGTTCTACGTCGGCAACAACATGGACATGCCGCACCTGCTGGAAAACGCCCTGCGGGCCCACGCGGTGTACCAGCGCGACAAGGACTACGTCGTCCAGGGCGACGAGGTGGTCATCGTCGACGAGTTCACCGGTCGACTCATGGTCGGACGCCAGTGGTCCGACGGCCTGCACCAGGCGGTCGAGGCCAAGGAAGGCGTCAAGATCAAGCAGGAGACGCAGACCCTCGCCACGGTCACCATCCAGAACTTCTTCAAGCTCTACACCCGCCTCGCGGGCATGACCGGCACGGCCATCACCGAGGCGACCGAGTTCGACGAGATCTACGACCTCGACGTCGTCTGCATCCCCACCAACGTCCCGGTCATCCGCGCCGACCGCGACGACCTGATCTTCCCCGGCCAGAAGGACAAGTGGAACGCCATCCTCGACGAGATCAAGCGGATGCACGACATCGGCCGACCCGTCCTCGTGGGCACGACCAGCGTGGAGAACTCCGAAGCGCTCTCCCAGATGCTCCAGAAGCGCTACCACATCCCCCACGAGGTGCTCAACGCCAAGCAGCACGAGCGCGAGGCCCACGTCGTCGAACACGCCGGCGAGCTGGGTGCGGTGATGATCGCCACCAACATGGCCGGCCGCGGCACGGACATCCGCCTCGCGCCGATCGAGCGCGATCGGCTGGTCCGCCACTGGCAGCAGCGCAACCTCCTGCCCCGCCAGGCGACGCCCGAGATGAGCGACGAGGAGCTGATCGCCCTGAGCTATCGCCACCAGGCGATGCAGGAGCTGGGCATCCGCCAGAAGGAGGCCGACGAACTCAGCGACGAGGAGCTCAAGACCCGCCTGCTGCGCCACTGGCTGGTCCGCGACGCCTGGTTCACCGAGGAGAAGGCGGCGAAGAAGAGCCTCGAGGAATGCCTGGCCATCCTCGACCGCGTGCCGGAGTATCACCGCCACCGCCTGGAGGTGTGGGACCACATCGAGCGGATGGGCGGCCTGCACATCGTCGGCACCGAGCGGCACGAGGCGCGGCGGATCGACAACCAGCTCCGCGGCCGATCCGGCCGACAGGGCGACCGCGGCTCGAGCCGGTTCTTCATCAGCCTCGAGGACGAGCTGATGCAGCGCATCGGCGGCGAGCGCATGCTCTCGATCCTCTCCAAGGTCGGCCTGAAGGAAGGCGACGCCATCGAGCACCGCTTCGTCAGCCGGGCGGTGGAGAAGGCTCAGAAGAAGGTCGAGGAGCACAACTACGAGATCCGCAAGAACCTGCTCGAGTACGACGAGGTGATGGAGCACCAGCGCGGCGCCTTCTACGGCATCCGTCAGGAGGTGCTCGAGGGCCGGGGCGTCAGCCAGATCATCTTCGACTACCTCCGCGACGCCGTCGAGGACGCCACGGCGACCTACCTCGCGAAGGACTACGTCCGCACCCAGGTCGCCGAGTGGTGCCGGAGCCAGCTCGACATCAGCGTCGAGCCGAGCAAAGTCCGCACGGGCGATCTCGCCGAGCTTCAGCAGATCGTCCGCCAGGAGGCCCGCGCGGAGATTCGCCAGACGGTCGAGGTCACCATCGGCGAGTACATGTCCAACGACATCCCGGTCGAGGACTGGGACACGCAGGGCCTGAGCCAGTGGGCGATGAGCCGTTTCGGCGTCGACCTCAAGCAGAACCAGATGCGCCAGATGAACGTCGGCGAGGTGCAGGAGCAGCTTACGAAGGCCGCGCTCGAG
The DNA here is from genome assembly GCA_046540025.1 of Phycisphaeraceae bacterium. GTDB lineage: Bacteria > Planctomycetota > Phycisphaerae > Phycisphaerales > Phycisphaeraceae > JBKHFW01. Next base: position 9,039 of record JBKHFW010000008.1, on the reverse strand, counting down.
CAGCTCGAGAACAAGGACCTCTCGGGCCTCGCCAGGTTCATCGACGACCACTACGGCGCCCGCGATCTGGCGCACTGGGCCAAGCAGAAGTTCGGCATCGAGTTCAGCTTCGAAGAGCTGGGCAAGCTCAGCCAGGAAGAGGCGAGCGAGCAGATCCTCGGCCGCGCCCGCGAGGCGTACCGTCGGCGGGAGATCACCTATCCGGTGCAGTTCATCCTCGACCTCGTCTTCCAGGCGGCCCAGCAGGACCGCGACTGGGCGGCGAACGAGATGGTCCGCTGGGCCAACCAGCGCTACCAGATGGCCTGGACGCCCGAGACGGTGCTGGGCATGAACGGCCAGGAGATGCACGACAAGCTCGTCGAGGCCGCGGAGCAGTGGCTCGAAGGCGGCAAGCTCGAGGAGCAGGTCCGCGAGAAGGTCGGCCAGTACGACGGCGAGCTCGAGGGCCTGGCGAAGTGGATCGAGGAGCGCTTCGGCGAAGAGGTCGACGAGGCGGAACTCGCCGAGGCGGACGACCGCGTCGCCTTCGTGCTCGAGAAGGGCCGACGGGCGCTCCGCAGCGAGCTGACCCAGCTCGAGCGCTTCGTGCTGCTTCAGATTCTGGACATGGCGTGGAAGGACCACCTCTACGGCATGGACCAGCTCAAGAGCTCGATCAGCCTCCGCGGCTACGCCGAGAAGGACCCGCGCATCGAGTACAAGCGGGAAGGCGCAGCCCTGTTCGAGGAGATGCAGCGGACGGTGCGCGACCGCGTGACGGAGCTGATCTTCCGCGCCAAGCTGACGCCCAACGTCCAGCTTCGCAGCGTGTACGGCGACCAGCAGGCCCGCCACGACACGCCGCAGACCACCGGTGCCGCGGGCGGCCGGCAGGCGGTCGCCCAGCAGCAGCAGGGCACCGCGAAGGCCGAGGCCGCCGCCGTGGCCGCCGGGGCGGGCACGAGTGAGCAGCAGCGCGACCTCGCCGCCGCCGAGCAGGCCGGCAGCGGAGACGGCGAAGACCGCCAGCGCTTCCGCTCGCGCAAGCAGCGCCGCGCGGCCCAGTCCCGCGCGCAGAACAAGAACGGCGGAGGCGGCGGCGCGAAGAAGCGCCGGAAAAGGAGCCGGTGACCCCGACTGAAATGTGAATCCCCTCCCGGAAGCCGCGGCTGACGCTGCGGCTTCCGTTTTTTCCGGGCGGCGGACGCCCACCCACGAGACATCCGCAGCGCTGGCCGTGAACGCACGGTCATCTCCACGGCCCGCCGCTCCGCGGTCAGGCCCTGCCACCCCGCCCCGGCGCCCGGGACCATCCGGTGTCCGCCGTTTTGCTAGAATGCTTCCATGTTTGGTGCTCACTTATCCATCGCAGGCGGCCTGCACAACGCCCTGATCGAAGCCCGATCGCTCGACATGGACTGTGTGCAGATCTTCACCAAGAACCAGCGGCAGTGGCAGGCGCCCCCGCTCAAGGACGAGCAGATCGCCCAGTGGCAGGCGCAGCAGGCCGCCACCGGCATCCGCGACGTGGTCAGCCACGACAGCTACCTGATCAACCTCGCCAGCCCGAAGGAGGACGTGCGCGACAAGTCCATCGCCCTCTACCGCGAGGAACTGGTCCGCTGCGAGCAGCTCGGCATCGCCAACCTCGTCATGCACCCCGGCAGCCACCTCAAGACGGGCGAGGAAGCAGGGCTGACCCGCATCGTCGAGGCGTTCGACCAGCTCCACGACGAGCTGCCCGACCTCGCCGTCCTCACCTGTCTGGAGATCACGGCCGGGCAGGGGACCAACCTCGGCTACCGCTTCGAGCACCTCGCCGAGATCATGGACCGCGTCCAGGCCTCCGAGCGCATGGGCGTCTGCCTCGACACGGCCCACCTGCTCGCGGCCGGCTACGACCTCACCTCGGCCGAGGGCGCCCGCGGCGTGCTCCGCGAGACCGACGACGTGGTCGGACTCGATCGCGTCCGCGTGCTGCACGTCAACGACTCCAGGACCGAGCGGGGCAGCAGGGTCGACCGGCACGAGCACATCGGCTACGGTCACGTGGCGGAGGAAGCGCTGGCCGTGCTGCTGAGCGAACCCGCGTTCGCCGAGTTGCCCAAGGTGCTGGAAACGCCGAAGGCGGACGCCCCGGACGGTCGGCCGTGGGATGCCATCAATCTGGAAAAGGTGCGTCATCTCGCCGGCGCTGCCGGTCGAACCTGACCCCTGCCGGGCCGTATGGTTAACACACCGCTTTTACAAGGGAGTTCACCATCATGGCCAACGGCAGGATTCGCGTCGGAATCGTCGGGCTGGGCACGGGCCGATACCACATCAGTCCCTATCGCCATCATCCGCAGTGCGAGGTCGTCGCGCTGGCGGACCCGGATGCGGGCCGCCGCCAGAGCATCGCCCTCGACTACCAGGTCGAGCGCGCGTTCTCCAGCGCGGAGGAGATGTTCGCCTCCGGCGAGGTCGACGCGGTCAGCATCGCCACCCCCAACGCGACGCACGCGCCGCTGACGCTTGCCGCCCTCGATGCCGGGCTGCACGTGCTGGTCGAGAAGCCGATGGCCATGAACGCCGGCGAAGCGGAGCAGATGCTCGCCCGGGCGCACGAGAAGAACCTCAAGCTCGGCGTTCACTTCAACCATCGCATGAACCCGGCGGTGCAGTTCATCGGCCGCTACGCCGAGGCGGGCGAGCTGGGCGAGATCTATTTCGCCCGCACGACCTGGCACCGCAACCGCGGCATTCCCGCCCGCGCTTCGCTGGTCAGCCAGGAGCACGCCGGCGGGGGGGTGCTGATCGACCTCGGCGTGCACATGCTCGACCAGACGCTCTACGTGATGGGCTATCCCCGCGTCGTCAGCGTCTCGGCCGCGGTGCACAGCAAGTTCCACCAACAGGACGTGCCGCACCTCGAGATGGACGTGGAGGACTTCGCCACGGCGTACCTTCGCTTCGAGACCGGCGCGACCCTGGTGCTCGAGCTCTCCTGGGCCAGCCACCACAGCCACCCCGAGCAGATGCTCATGCAGGTGTACGGCAGCCGAGGCGGGGCGAAGCGCAAGACCGAGTCCTACCACCACACCGAGGCCAGCGTCTACCGCCGGGAGCACGGCGCGGTCGTGGCGACGAAGATGGTCGAGGCCCCCCACGGCATCGTCAGCGTGCAGCAGGACTTCATCCAGGCGATCCTCGACGGCCGCGAGCCCGCCTGCTCGGGCCAGCACGGCCTGACCGCGATGCGGGTGCTGGATGCGATCTACGAGTCCAGCCGACAGGGACGCGAGGTCCAAGTGCGGGATGATAGGCCGTAGGGGAGGCTGGAGCGGCCACGTCCCTGAACAGGGGGGCATTGGGGAGCGAACCGCCTTGATAACGGCTCGCTCCTGGGTGGCCCCCGTCGGTTGCGTCGCGATCCGCTTAGCCCCGCTTCCCCGGCGCCACCATCACCTTGGCCGCGGCGGCGCTGCCGAGCTGGACGCTTTCGCCGGCGGCGGTCACGACGGTGACGGTGTCGGCCTGCTCGTCGCGGGCGGTGACCTCGATTTCGGTGCTGGGCCCGAGCCCGTGGCGTTCGACGTAGCCCAGGAAGTCGGCCGAGTGGTCGAGGATGCGGGCGATGTGGGCCGGGCCGATCGGGCACTCGTTCAGCGGCACGAGGGTGCGCTGGGGGATGTCGCCTGCTTCGGTGGGGATCGGGTCGCCGTGCGGGTCGTGGGTGGGGTGTCCCAGCATGTCGTCGATGCGGGCGAGCAGGCGGTCGGAGACGACGTGCTCGAGGATCTCAGCCTCTTCGTGGACCTCGCCCCAGTCGAGCTGGAGCACGTCGACGAGGAACAGTTCGACCAGCCGGTGCCGTCGGAGGACGCGCAGGGCCTTGCGTCGGCCGACTTCGCTCAGCCTCGCTCCGCTGCGGGGGCGGTATTCGACCAGGCTTTGGTCGGCGAGGCGTTTGACCATCGCCGTCGCCGTGCCGGGCGTGACCCCGACCTCGCGGGCGAGCTGTCCCAGCGGCACCGGCTGCTCCCCCGGCCGGGCGAGCTGGAGGTTGTACAGGGCCTTGAGGTAGTTTTCGACGGTGCTGCTGAGCATGGCGGGTCCCGGTCTTCGGATCAGTCGGCCTGAGTATACCGCCGCCCAGTTTGATGGGCCAAAATGGGCTCGGGCGGTTGGCGGATCGAGTGGGGCGAAGTTTGTCGTGCCCGGCCCCGACTGGCCGATAACCCCTGCGGGACCCTGCCCGACCGACTTTTGCTGACCGGGAATCCGATGGCGAAAAAGAGCAGCAAGCAGAGCAAGACCGCGGCTGCGGCCCGCGAGAAGGAAGTCCGCTCGGCTTACCGGGCGATCGGCTGGACCATGCTGGCGGGCGTCTGGCTGATGCTGGCTGCCGCGCTGGTGAGCTACCACCCCGCCGACCCGCCCGCGCCGGGCTACGGGATCGCCAACGAGACGGTCCGGAACTGGGTCGGGCGGTTCGGCGCGCTCGCGGCGAGCGAGATCTATCTCATGCTCGGCCCCGGCGCGTGGGTCGGCATGGCCGGCGTCGCCGCGTTTCTCCTCGCCACCGCAGCGGGGCGGAAGGTCACCGGCCTGCCGCTGCGCATGGCGGGCATGCTGATCATGATGATCACCAGCAGCGCCTTCTTCGCCGTGCTCCAGGGCCCCGAGCCCGGTCCGCAGGGCCCGGGCGGGCTGGTCGCGCTGTACGTGGTGGACCAGCTCGACGCCCGTTTCGCCGTGCTGGGCACGCTGATCATCGTCTGCCTGTTCTTTCTTTCCGGGGCGCTGCTGGCGGCGGACGAGCTGGTGCTGGCTCTGCCTCGCTGGCTCGGCCGGGGGATGAGCCGCGCCCGCGTGGTGCGCGTGCCCACGCCGGCGGTGGCGAAGGCGGCGAGCGGCCTGTGCTTCGCGAAGCTGCCCATGCCCTGGAGCCTCCGTCGGAACCGCGACGACGACGCGCCCCCCCGCGAGGAGCCCGAGCCCGCTGCGCCCGGCCGCCGGAGCAGGCCCGGCCCGGCCATCGACGAGGACGCCGGGGGGCTCGGCGCCACCGAGTCGTTCGACCCCGACGACGCCCCGGCCGAGCCGGAGCCCGAGGCGGAGGAGGCCGTTGCCGCTGCCGAGCCCGAGGAGGACGACGGCGGCGCCCCCGCGGCGTACGCCGAGGAGAAGCAGTTCACCCCGGACGAGCTGCGGGCGAAGATCAAGCAGCTTCCGATCAACTTTGCCCCCCGAAACGACGCCCGCAAGGCCGCGCCCCCGCGCGAGCCGGACCTGTCGGGCTACCAGTTCCCCGGCCTGGACCTGCTCGAGGAGCCCGAGACCGGCTTCACCGAGGAGATGGAGGCGATCGTCCGCGACCAGGCGATGGCGCTCGAGGCGGCGCTGCGCGAGTACCGCATCGAAGGCGAGGTCGTCGGCATCGACTCGGGCCCGGTGATCACGCTGTTCGAGGTGCGCCTCGCGCCGGGGACGAAGGTGGCCCAGCTCAATTCGGTGGACGCCGACCTCGCCCGGGCCCTCAAGGCGCAGAACATCCGCATCGTGCCCAACATGGTCGGCAGGGACACGGTCGGCATCGAGGTGCCCAACATCAAGAAGGAGAAGGTCCGGCTGCGCGAGCTGATGGCGAACCTGCCCGAGATTACGCAGAAGATGGGCCTGCCCATGTTCCTGGGCAAGGACGCCAGCGGCAACCCGCTGATCCAGGACCTGACCAAGATGCCGCACATGCTCATTGCCGGCACGACCGGCTCGGGCAAGAGCGTGTGCATGAACTCGATCATCATGAGCTTCCTCTACACGCGTCGGCCTGACGAGCTCAAGCTCGTGCTGGTGGACCCGAAGATGGTCGAGATGAGCCAGTTCAAGGACGTGCCGCACCTGATGTGCCCGGTGGTGACGGAGATGAGCAAGGCCGCGTCCATTCTGGAGTGGGCGGTGACGAAGATGGACGAGCGCTACGAGCTGCTCGCCGAGGCGGGGGTGCGCGACATCGCCGGCTACAACAGCCTGGGGCGGGAGGAGCTCATCGAGCGCATGGAGCCGGCAACCGAGGAGGAAGAGGCGCGGATTCCCAAGAAGCTGCCGTTCATGGTGTTCGTCATCGACGAGCTCGCCGACCTGATGATGACCAACAAGGAGGTGGAGAGCTTCGTGGTCCGCATCGCCCAGAAGGCGCGGGCGGTGGGCATCCACCTGATTCTCGCCACGCAGCGGCCGTCGGCGAACGTGGTGACGGGCCTGATCAAGAGCAACATGCCCTGCCGCATCGCCTTCAAGGTCGCCAGCGGCATGGACAGCCGGATCGTGCTCGACCAGAAGGGCGGCGAGGTGCTGCTCGGGCAGGGCGACATGCTCTACCTCTCGCCGCGCACCAGCAAGCTCATCCGCGCCCAGGGCACGCTGGTGGACGACAGCGAGATCCGCAAGGCGGTGAAGTTCCTCAAAAACGTCGCCCAGCAGCACTTCGAGCCGCAGCTCGTGCAGATCCGCTCGGGCCCCGCCGACGTGGATGAGGAAGCGGCGAAGGACGATCTGTTCGAGGACGCCGTGCGCGTCGTGCTCGAATCGAAGCGTGGCAGCGTGAGTCTGCTTCAGCGGCGGCTGACGATCGGCTATTCGCGGGCGTCGCGGCTGATCGAGGCGATGGCCTCGGCGGGCATCCTCGGCGAGCACAAGGGCAGCCAGGCCCGCGAGGTGACGATCACCCTCGACGAGTGGGAAGCCCTGCGCGAGCAGGCCGAGCAGGACGCCGCCGGCGAGGTCGATCCCGAACTGTACGTCCCCTCGGACAAGGCGGAGGATGACAGCGTGCCCGAGGAGTTCGACGACGAGTTTCGCCAGTAGCGCCGCCGGGGGTCAGGACAAGTTAGACGCAGCGCCGTCGGAACCAGCAGGCCCGCCGCTCCTCTCCATCCGCCATGTTGCCTCACCAGGTTCCGTCGAGCAGGCGGTCGATGGCGCGGGCGACGCCGTCGTGGGTGTTGGCTTCGGTGACGCAGCGGGCGCAGCGGCGGGCGTCGTCGGAAGCGTTGCGCATGGCGATGCCGCAGCCGGCCTGTTCGAGCATGGAGAGGTCGTTGACCGAATCGCCGATGGCGGCGATCTCTTCGGCCGGGATGCCGCGCTCCTGGGCGATCCACGACAGGCCGCGCCACTTGTCGGTGCCGGCTGCGAAGACCTCGAGCACGTGGATGCTGGCGTTGGGGCCGTCCTGCTGGAAGACCTCGAAGTGGTGCAGCAGGACGCGGTCGCCGAAGTGCTTGGCCAAGCGCTGGCTGAGCTCGGGCAGCCGGCGGGCCTCGGCGACCAGGCCGATGCGCAGGGCGTGGTGCATGCTCTCGAGGTCGATGCGGTTCTGGAAGTGGACGGTCGCCCGGGACTGCTTGAACCACCACTCGGTGCTGGCGTTGAGCTCGCCCTGCCCGGTGACGAGGTAGTCGTAGCCCGCCAGGCCGGGCTCGCGGTAGACGAGCACCGCCTCGGGTTCGGTGGCGAGGAATTCGGTGATTTCCATCGCGAGGTGCGGCTCGATGATGGACAGGTCCACGGCCGTGCCCTCGGGCAGGCTGACGACCGCCGCCCCGGTCACGAACACGCCGATGTCGAGCCCCGGCAGGTCGCCGAGCACGTCCCGGGACTCGCGCCACCCCCGGCCGGTGCAGGGCACGACTTTCAGCCCGGCTTCTTCGGCGCGGGCGAGCGCGTCGCGGTTCGCCCGGCTGACCCGGCCGCGGTCGTCGAGCAATGTGCCATCCAGATCCAGGCCCAGTAGCCGATACTTCATGTCACCCGTTTCGCTGGTCGTGTCGAATCGTCCCACCTCACCATACCGGCATCATCCGCCGAAGGCGACCCGGTGGCCCGATCCGGGGCAGCGCTACGCTTGCCACGGCTGATCAATACGCGCCCCGAGCGCCCGCCAGCCACTACAATGCGGCCGTGACGGACCTGGACTACATGCTCGAGGCGATCGACCTCGCCCGGCGGGGGGAGGGGTGGGTCGAGCCGAACCCGATGGTCGGGGCGGTCGTCGTGCGCGGCGGCGAGGTCGTGGGGCGCGGCTGGCACGGCCGATTCGGCGGGCCCCACGCCGAGGTCGAAGCCCTCGCGGATGCCCGGCGGCACGGCCACGACCCGGCGGGGGCGACGATGTACGTCACCCTCGAGCCGTGCAGCCATCAGGGCAAGACCCCGCCCTGCGCCGACGCCCTGGTTCGCGGCGGGCTGGCGCGGGTGGTGGTCGCCATGCGCGACCCCTTCGAGAAGGTCGCGGGGCGGGGCATCGCCCGGCTGCGCGAGGCGGGGATCCGCGTCGAGGTCGGCGTCGCGGAGGAACAGGCGGCCCGGCTGACCGAACCATTCGTCAAACGCGTCACCACCGGCCTCCCGTGGGTGGTGCTCAAGTGGGCCCAGACGCTGGACGGGCGGATCGCCACCGCCAGCGGCGACAGCAAGTGGATCTCCAGCCCCGCGAGTCGGCAGCGCGTGCACGAGCTGCGCAGCCGGGTGGACGCGGTCATGGTGGGGATCGGCACGGCCATCGCGGACGATCCGCAGCTCACCGCCCGCGGGGTGGAGGTCCGCCGACAGGCGAGGCGGGTCGTGGTCGACCCCGGTCTGCACCTGCCGCGGCTGGCGAAGCTGCTTGCCGGCGACGGCCCGCCGGTGATCGTCGCGGCGAGGCAGGCGGTGCTGAGCGAGGCGGCGGAGCTGACGGGATTTCTCCGCGATCAGGGGGCGGAGCTGATCGGCCTGCCGCCGCGGGGCGGGGGGCAGCGGGGCGTGAGCCTGCGGCCGCTGCTCGAGCATCTCGCCAGTGAGCACGAGGCGACGCGGGTGCTCGTCGAGGGCGGGGCCGGGCTGGCCGGCGCGCTGCTGCGCGAGGGGCTGGCGGACCAGGTGCTGGCGTTCGTCGCGCCGAAGCTGCTGGGGGACAAGCGGGGCGTCGCGGCGGTGCGTGGGCGGGACGTGGAGAAGATGTCGGACGCCTGGCCGCTCGAGTTGTGTGAGGTCGAGCGCATCGGCGACGACGTGCTGCTGAATTACCGGGTC
>JBKHFW010000007.1:0-78773 GCA_046540025.1 Phycisphaeraceae bacterium | reverse complement strand
CAATGCCACACATAAGCGGATCTCCCGTGGTCCTGGATCGGCAGCGGGACCGCCCCGCCCCAATCGGCCCCTGCTACCTTGATTCGGCCCGATCTCCGGATGGGATTGGGCGCAGGCTGCCGATTTTAACAGAAGTGCCAACCTCAAGCGCCGCAGCCACTTCCACGGTCTCCACACCGGCCGCGAGCCGCCGACCGCCGCCGGTCGCCTACCATGTATTCTAGAACCACTACTGGCTGAACAGGAGGCAGCATGACAGAGCGTTTGACGGGCGTGCGGCAGGGCTACGACCGCTGGGCAGTGAGCTACGACGACGCCGACGCGTCCACCGTGCTCGACGAGCCGGCCGTGCGCGAGCTGGCCGGGCCGCTCGCGGGGCAGCGGGCGCTGGACGTCGCCTGCGGCACCGGCCGATTCGCCCGGCTGCTCGCCGAGGCGGGGGCGAAGGTCGTGGGGGTGGATCTGTCCATCGCCATGCTCCGCCGGGCGATGCGCGACGGGTCGCCCGCGTCGTGGGTGCAGGGCAGCGTGGAGCGTTTGCCGATCGCCGATGCGGCCGTGGCGGGCGTCACCTGCGGGCTGGTGATCGATCATCTGCCCGAGCCCGGGGTGATCTTCGGCGAGATCGCCCGCGTGCTTCGGCCGGGCGGGGTGATGCTCCTCTCGGCCGTGCATCCGGAGCTGCAGCAGTTCCGCGGGGAGCGGGTGAGATTCGAAACCGAGCGAGAGCGTCTGGCGATGCCCGGCCACATCCACCAGCCGGGCAAGGTGCGCGCGGCGATCGAGGGGGCCGGGCTGGCGGTGACGCGGGTCGCGGAGCCGCGGGTGGACGAGTCGCTCGTCGAGCGAGACCCGGCCTGGCGGCCCCGGCTGGGGCTGCGGGCGCTGCTGGTCATCGAGGCGCAGAAGCCGGCCTGAGCCGGAGATCAGCGCAGCCGGCCCCCGTCGCCGCCTCGCTTCTCCCACCAGCGGGAGCGCAGCTCGAGGGCGGCGGGCATGAGGATCCAGCACGCCATGAGGGTGAGCAGGATGCCGACGCTGAGCACGAACCCGAGGCTGGCGATGCCGCGATGCGACGCGACGAGCAGCGACCCGAAGCCGATGATCGCGGTCAGGCTGGTCAGCGTCACCCCCTTGCCCGTGCCGGCGGCGAGCCCGACGGGCCGCAGGCTCGGGTTCTGGCGGTAGCGGTGAAGCATGTGCACCCCGGCGTCCACGCCGATGCCGAAGATCAGCGGCAGGACGATGATGTTCGCCGGGTTGATCTGAATATCCAGGATCGCCATCACCCCGAACGTGACCAGGAAGCCCGACGTCACCGGCACGAGGCTCAGCAGCGCGTCCGAGAGCGAGCGGAAGTCGATCCACACCAGCACCAGCACGGCCACGAAGGCGTAAACCCCCGCCCGCATGTAGGAGCGCTTGATCAGCTCCCCCGACTCGTAGATCTGCACGATCGACCCCGTCACCGGCACGTCCGCGGCGTCGGCGGCGGCGCGGAGCTGCGCGACGAACGTGCCCAGAAACTCCGGCGCCAGCGGGTCCTCCACGCCTTCGGGCAGGTCGGGATACACCTCCAGCGTGTACCGCCGGGGGCCCTCGCGGGAGATGTACGACGACATCAGGCTCTCCGGCAGGTCGGAGACCCGCACCGGCCCGGGGGCCAGCGCCTGGCTGACCTGTCGGGCCACCTGCTCGCGCCACTGCTGGTAATCGGCGTCGAGCGCCGCGAGCCGGGCCTCGCGCTCGGCCTCGGGAAGCCGGGCCGCCTGCTGGAGCGTCTGCGTGACCGTCGTCTGCAGTTCGGCCAGTTGCGGCCGCAGGGCATCCGGCGCCTGCAAGCCGGCGAAGGAGAGGGCGAGTTGCAGGCCGCGGAGCTGGCGCAGGAGGTCGGTTTCCGCGTCTTCGGGCACCTCGGAGGCGTTGATCGCCTCGGCCGCGGCGGGCCCGACGTCCTGGCGCACCTGCTCGAGAAGCTCGCGTTTCCGCTCGGCCTCGTCCTCGGGCGGGATGAGCAGCCCGACGCCGCCAAGCTCGCCCAGGGCGCCGAGCCGGGGGTTGCGGAACTGCCTGGCCGCCTCGCGGGCCTTTTCCATGTCATCGACGATGGCGACGCCGTACCACGCCGACTGTCCGCCCTGCTCGACGACGCGGCGCTGCCAGACGACGCTCTGGAGGTCGGCGGGCAGGAGCGCGAGCAGGTTGTAGTCGAAGCCGATCTGGCTGATCCCCGCCGCCGAGGCGAGCACGATCAGTCCGCCGATGACGATCGTCCGCTTGGGCCGGCGTACGAACGGCATGACCCAGCGATCGTCGTAGAGGTGGACGAAGCGTTTCTCCATGGGCACGACGTGGCGGTGAAACGGCTTGTAGATCCGCAAGAGAGCGGGGAATACCGTGCACATGGCGATCAGGCAGAGCAGGATGCCCGCGGCCGCGATGCCGCCCATCTCGGCGACGCCGGTGAATTCGGTGAGCAGCGTCGTGCAGAACGCGGCGGCGGTGGTCAGCGCGCCGGTGAGAATGCCCGGGCCGATCGTCTCCAGCGTGTCCTGCAGGGCGTCGCGGAAGCCGCGCTCGGTGTCGGCATACTGGTGGCGGATCAGCTCGAACCGGCTGGCGACGTGGATGCCGAACGCCACGCCCAGTCCGAGCAGGATCACCGCGAACACGACGCTGATGACCTGAAGGTGCCCGATCGTCAGCGTGAGAAACCCGAACGACCACACCACCCCCACCAGGAGCGCCGTGACCAGCAGCAGCGGCACGCGGAAACTGTGGAATGCGGTCACCAGCAAAATGGTGATCAGCACGGTGGCAATGATCGAGGCGAGCGTCGAGTCGTACATCGCCGCGGCTGTCTCGTCGGCCTGAATCACCGCGGCGCCGGTCATGCCGAACTCGAGCTCGGGGTACTGCTCGCGCATCTCGGCGAGTACGCCGCGCACCTGCTCGAGCGCCTCGGTCGTGTCGGTCAATGTGCCCAGGTCGCGGGCGAGGGTCACGCGGATGAACAGGAAGCGCCCGTTGTCGGTTTCGAGGAACCGCCAGCCGCCCAGTTGGTCCCCGTCGGCGACGCGGGCGTAGAGGTCCACGTCCTGCTCGGCCGGGGTCTGGAGACGCGTCTGAAACGCCTCGATGATCCGCTGAAAGCCGGCGATGCCTTCGCCCGCGGCCGCACCGCCGGCGCCTCCGCCGGCCTGCTGCATTCGGCTCATCGCCTGCTCCATCAGCTCGGCAGGCGTGGGACTGGTCAGCAGCGTCTCGGACTGGGCAAGCTGGGTGAGCCGGTCGCGGAACTCCGGCATCGGCTGAAGCCGCAGCGCCCGGGGGGTCACCTCGCCCGGGTCGAAGCCCCAGAGCACCTCGCCGACCACCGGCAGCTCTTCCAGCCGGGGCACCAGGGTCTCGACGAACCGCTCGGCCCGGCCCCGAGCCTGCTCGGCCGGCTCGTCCGCCTCGAACGCGTCGACGACGACGACCAGGTCCGCGCCGGCCGGGAAGTCCTCCTGCCACTTGAGATACCGCTGGTTCCAGGGCAGCTCCCTGGAGATCAGCGCGCTTCGGCTGGCCTGAAACTCGAGCAGAAAGATGGTCAGCACCGCCGAGCCCGCCGCCAGCAGCAACGCCACGAGCAGGATGCTGCGGGGCCAGTGGCTGATCAGCCGCGACAGCCGGCCGAGAAACTGGTGTCGAAGACGGTCAAGCATGGGGCATGATCTTAGCGGACCCGCTGAGGCTGTGTACCGGCGGGCTTACCCGCCCTGCCAGTCCTCGCCGAGTTCGCCCGGCTCGATCACCGGGCGTGGCTTGATCGGCGGGCCCTTGCCCCGGCGGGCACGGAAAAATGCCCGCAGCTCGGCCACGCTCTCGTCCGCCAGCACGCCGGCCCGCACGGCCAGCCGATGGTTGAACCGCGGCTCGCTGCAGAGGTGGTACAGCGTGTCCACCGCGCCCATCTTCGGGTCCGGGGCGGCGTAGACCACTTCGTCGATCCGGCTGTTCACCAGCGCCCCGGCACACATCGGGCAGGGCTCGAGCGTCACCGCGAGGCCGCAGCCGTCCAGCCGCCAGCTCCCCACCCGCTTCGCCGCCTGCCGCAGGGCGAGGATCTCCGCGTGCGCGGTCGGGTCGGCGTCGATCTCCCGGCGGTTGTGCGCGGCGCCGAGGATCTCACCCTCGCGGTAGACCACCGCCCCGATCGGCACCTCGTGGATCGCCGACGCCTGCCGGGCCTGTTCGAGCGCGGCCCGCATCATCGCGATGTCCCGGTCTCGCTGAGGCATGGCCCGCCAGTGTAGCGAAGCGCGGCGGCCGGTCGAATCAGACCGCCCTCGGCATTACCACCATCCGCGTATAGGGAAAATGCCCGCACGGCCATGAGACAAAGGATGAAAAATGCCCCGAAGCCCGGCGAGGCGCTGGATCGCACCGGCAGGAGACCTCTACGCTCTCGCGGACGGTGCAGGAGGCGCCGTTCCCGGCCCGTCACCTGCCGTTGGGTCGGCGGAGGATGCAACCGACCTCAAGCCCTGAACGCAGGAGGGGAAGCCATGAAGCCTGCCCGCATATCCCTCGTCACCGCTGCCCTGCTGATGATCATGCTCGTCGCCGGCCAGACCCAGGCCGCCACCATCAACCTCGCCGACCCGCCCCGGGTCAGTCTGAACGTCAACGACGGCACCGACATCGTCAACTCGGCGTTCACCGCCCACCCGGCCAGGAACGGCCTGCACCTGACCGCCCACCTCACGCACGATACGGAAGAGGAGTGGGGCGAGTACCGCCTCACCGGCCGACAGCGCATCGAGGTGGGCCCGCAGCCCCAGCAGTTCCAGATCCACCTGGACGCCAACTATCGAACGATCAACGCCGGCGGCGATGATGACGGTCCGCTGTCCCACACGTTCGTCAAGAGCTGGCTCGAACCGGTCGCCGGCTCGGGCACGTCCACCGGGCCGCTCGACGTCCGCTTCGGCAGCCTGCTCGCCGGCAACGGGTTCCTCGACGTCAGCCGATTCATGGAAAGCTCGAGCTTCATCGTCGGCCCCGGCTCCTACGACCTGAACCTCGAGGTGAAGGTCATCAGCGAAGTCGTCGGCGACGTGCCCGCCTTCCTGACCACCCTCGACGCGGGCGAGCTGGGCGAGCCCCGGCTGGAGGAGATCAACGGCCCGCGCCGGGGGTTCACCGCTTACCTGAAGACCAGCGTCCTGCCCGAGCCGGCGTCGCTCGTCCTGCTCGGCGCGGGCGGCATCGCCCTGCTCGGCCGCCATCGCCGCTACCACTGATCGGCCCCAGCCACAAGAACTCACCATCAACTCGGCCGACCCGTCGCCTGAACGGGTCGGCCGATTTCGCTTGCCCGGCTACACTGACGCCATGCGAGTCATCTGCGCCCCCGACAGCTTCAAGGAATCCATCTCCGCCTCCGAGGCCGCCGAGGCGATGGCCCGCGGCGTCCGCGCCGCCGGCGGCGAGGCCGACGTCTGCCCCATCGCCGACGGCGGCGAAGGCACCGTCGACGCCCTGACCACCGCGACCGGCGGGGAGATCCGCACCGCCCGCGTCACCGGACCGCTCGGCGAGCCGGTCGACGCCGCGTGGGGTATGCTCGGCGACGTGCCCGATCAGCCCCGCACTGCCGTGGTGGAAATGGCCGCCGCCTCCGGCCTGCCGCTCGTGCCGAAAGACCAGCGCGACCCGACGAAAACGACCACCTTCGGCACGGGCGAGGTCATCCGCGCCGCCCTCGACGCCGGGGCCGGACGCATCATCCTCGGCATCGGCGGCAGCGCCACCACCGACGGCGGCGCCGGGGCCGCCCAGGCGCTCGCAGCCCGCTTTCTCGACGAGCACGGCCAGGCCATCGACGCCCCCATGGCAGGCGGCCTGCTCGAGCGCATCGCCCGCATCGACCTGGCCCCGCTCGACCCCCGGCTGAACGAAATCGAGCTCGTCATCGCCTCCGACGTGACCAACCCCCTCACCGGCGACCAGGGCGCTGCCGCGGTGTACGCCCCCCAGAAAGGGGCGAGCCACGCGCAGGTCCAGCAGCTCGACGCCGCCCTCGCCCACCTCGCGAAGCGGATCGAGCAGGCGACCGGGCGCGACGTCACCAGCCTGCCCGGAGCCGGCGCCGCGGGCGGACTCGGCGCGGGCGCGATGGCGCTGCTGGGCGGAGAGCTGCGAAGCGGGGCCGAGCTGGTGCTTGACGTCGTCGGCTTCGCCAGGCGCGTGCAGAACAGCGATCTCTGCCTCACCGGAGAAGGCAAGCTCGACGGCCAGTCGCTGTCGGGCAAGGCGATCCTGACGGTGGCGAAAGCCGCGGGGCAAGCGGGCGTGCCCACGATCGCCCTGGTCGGCGCGCTCGGCCCCGACGCCGAGCGCACCCGCGAAGCGGGGCTCGATGCCATCGTCGTCGTCGGCGAAGGCCTGCCGGCCGAGGAGTCGATGGCCCGCGCTGCCGAACTGGTCGAAACGGCCGCCCGGCAGGTGGTGCGGTCCAGAGGCTAGCCTCTAGCCTTTAGTCTCTTCCCGCTCACGGCTCCACCAGCACCTTGATGTGACCCCGCTGGCTCGCCGCCTTGAGCACCTCCGCCCCGTCGCTGAGCTTCATGCGGCGGCTGATCAGGCTCACCACGTCCACCTTCTCGCTGCTCATCAGCGCCAGGGCTTCGTGAAACGGGCCGCAGCGGCTGCCGACGACGGTGATTTCGTGGATCACGATCGGCGAAAGGTCGATCTGCTTCTGCGCACGGGGCGAGACCGTGCTCTTGAGCACGATCGTCCCGCGGGGCCGGACCATCCCCATCGCCGTCTCCAGGCCACTGGCTGAGCCGGTGCAGTCGACGACGATGTCCTGGTCCTGCCGCAGCCCGACCTCCTCGAGCAGGCGGTGCTTGACGCCCCACTTCTCGCACAGCTCCAGCTTCTCGGGGTGCTTGCCCACGCAGCGGACCGTCGCGTTGAGCTGGCTCATCACCTGGGCGCACAGCAGGCCCAGTCGGCCGTCGCCGAGCACGGTGATGTAGGGCCGGCCTTCGATCGTGATCTGCCGCAGGATTTGCATCGCCGCGGCGAGCGGCTCGGTGAACACGGCCGTATCGTCGTCGATGTGCTCCGGCACGGCGTGGAGGTTCACCGCGGGCAGGGTAAACCGCTCGGCAAAACAGCCGTCCCGGTCCTGGATGCCCAGCACCGTGCGGCTGCGACAGTGCTCCTTGAGGCCGGCCCGGCACATGTCGCATCGGCCGCAGACGCAGTTGATCGAACCGACCACCCGCTTGCCGACCCACTTCTTCCCCCGCCGCCCCTTCGCCTCCTCGACGACGCCGACGAACTCGTGCCCGAGCACGCCCTCGAAGCCCATGTAGCCCCGGCAGAGCTCGAGATCGGTCGAGCAGACCCCCATGCGCAGCGGGCGAATCAGCACCTCGTCGCCGCTGAGCTCCGGCTCGGGGTGATTGGCCGCGAACTTCGGTTCCTTGCCGTCGTAAACAATGGCTTGCACTGCAGGCGCACTCCTTTCCTGGTGCCTCTAGGTTACCAGAGTTGTCGGCCGAGTTGGCCCGGCAGATGACTCGAACCGCCCACAACGCCCCGCCCGGCAGACGCTACACTGTGGCCATGGCAGCCCAGTCCGGTTCCATCCAGATAGCGCTTCGCCCGGTCAAGCGCGTGCTGATTCTGGCGAACAAGCAGAAGCCGCCGGTGACGGAGGCCCTGCGCACGTTCCGCCCCTGGCTGGAAAAGCGCGTCGAGGTCGCCGCGGAGGTGGACACGATCCACTTCGGCCCCGCCGATGCCGCCTCGCTGCCCCGGGCCGACCTCGCCCTCGTGCTCGGCGGGGACGGGACGATGCTCTCCCAGGCGCGCCTGCTCGTCGACCGCGGCATCCCCATGCTCGGGATCAACTTCGGCAAGCTCGGCTTCCTCGCCGAGTTCGCCATCGACGATGTGAAAAAGCACTGGCAGGCCATCGCCGGCGGCACCTGCCGAACCACCGAGCGGATCATGCTCGACGTCGCCGCCTACCCGCCCGGCGCTCCGGAATGGGGCGGCAACGGCGACGAAGAACTGCCCGAGCCGATCTTCCGCGGCATGGCGATGAACGACGTCGTCCTCACCGCCGGCCCGCCCTACCGGATGATCGAGGTCGAGCTCGCCATCGAGCCGGGCCTGTCGCGCACCAGCGCCGCCACGTTCAGCGGCGACGGCGTCATCGTCGCCACCCCTTCGGGCTCGACGGCGTACAACATCGCCGCGGGCGGGCCGATCGTCAGCCCCGGCATCAACGGCCTCTGCGTCACCGCCATCTGCCCGCACTCGCTCGCCTTCCGCCCGATCGTCTTCAACGCCGAGTGCGAGACCTGGCTCGCCGTCCGCCGGGCCAACCCCGGCACGACGCTCGTGCTCGACGGCCAGACCTCCGCCGACCTCGAGGTAGGCCAGCAGATCCACATCCGCAAGCACCCGCGGTCGCTCAAGCTCGTGCACAACCCCGAGCTGAACTACTGGACCATGCTCGCCCACAAAATGCACTGGGCCGCGAGGCCGCGGTCGAGGTGACCGCGCTGCTCAGCGACCCGACTCCACCCCGGCGAGCCGAGCCACCACCGCCTCCATGCCGCGCACGACCTCCGCCACCGCCTGATAATCCACCTGGTCCGGCGTGTCCGTCGCCTTGTGGTAGTGCGGATAGCGGTACGGGGCCGTGTCCGTCAGCATGATCGCCGGGTAATCGAACTGCCAGAACGACCAGTGATCCGACCACCCCACACCCGGGATCGCCGGGGGCAGCGCCGCCCCCTCGGCCGGGAGGTCCGCCCGCTCGCGAAACGCCGCGAGACTCTTCTCGAGCAGCTCCGCCGACGCCGGGTTGGCAAGGAAGGCAATGAACTCGCCCGTGTCCGGAAACGCGCTATCGTCCGGGATCGGGTAATCCTGACTGCCCGGCTCGTCGCTGTAGTAGCCGATCGTGTCGAGGCTGATCATCCCGGCGATCCGCTCGCCCCGCTCGCGGCTCCGCCGGGCGTAGACGTAGCTGCCCATCCCTTCGGTCTGGAAGAAAGGCGGCTCCTCGTTGGTGAACAGCACGAACCGGATCGTCCGCTCCGGCTCGGCGCCGCTGAACCGCCGGGCGAGGGCGAGCACCGCCGCCACGGCCGAGGCGTTGTCGTTCGCCCCCGGACTGCCGCGGGCGGTGTCGTAATGGGCCCCGACGATGACGATCTGGTCCCCCGCCGACGTGCCGGGGAGGCTGACCTCCAGGTTGGCCACGGTTTCGCCGTTGGCGGTGTACGTCTGGCGATCAACCTCGTAGCCCATCGCTTCGAGCCGGTCGCGCAGGTACGCCTCGGCCTCATGGAGCGCCTCGATCTCGCCCACGGCATGCCGCTCGCCGATGTCGTCGGCGAGGTGCACCACCGTCTCCCGCAATTCCCCGGCGAGTGCAGCGGCGCCCGGCCCCTCGCCCCCGCCCGCCTCGGCATGTGGGTCGTCAGCCATCACCAGCCCCCCGCCCGGCAGAAGGATCGCGACCAGAAGCAGCACCGTCGCCGCGGTAAGTCGTTCGCGATGGATTCTCATGGCGCATCCTCCGCCAGGCAGCGCGGCTCCGGAACCCGCTTCCAGCCCTGGAACAGTCTCCCCCGGCGCCGCGGCCGGTCAAGCGCCTCCAGAGGTAAGAACGTGGGCCTGTCGTCACACGCGAAACACCGCGCCCAGCTTCCGGCCCATCAGCACGCTCGCCCCCACCAGCGTCACCGTGAGCAGCGCCATCCCCCACACGCCCATCGCCGAGGCCAGGAACGGACCGTCGCCCAACCGGTTGTAGAACTCCCAGATCGCCTTCGTGATCGGGTAGTGCCCTTCCTGCTGAGCGAGCACGAGCGAATCGCTCACCTCCAGCATGGCGAAGGAGAACACCAGGATCGCCCCCGCAACCAGGTTCGCCGCGATCAGCGGCAGCACCACCCGCCGCAGGGCGTACAGCGGACTGGCGCCGAGGTTCCACGCCGCTTCCTCCAGCGAACCGGAGGTCTGCTCCAGCCCCGCCGCGGCCGATCTCACCAGGTACGGCAGCCGGCGCACGGCGTACGCCACCACCAGCAGCGGCAAGGGGTTGGGGTTCCGCCCGAGAATGCTCAGCCAGTCGGCGAGCGGGTCGCCCTCGCCGAAGGGCCAGCTCACGCTCATCGCCACGTACCCGAACGCCAGCACCAGCCCCGGCACGGCCAGCGGCAGCATGGCCAGCGTGTCCAGCAGCCAGCCGCCTCGCACCTTCACCCGGACGACGAGGTAGCTGATCGCCAGCCCCACGATGAGGCAGAGCACCATCGCCAGCGAGGCGTAGATCAGGCTGTTGGCGATCGACTGCATCGCCAGGTCGTGCGAGAGCGCTTCGCCGTAGTGCTCCAGCGTCCACTCGGCAGGCAGGATGCTGCGGTACCACGCCCCGACATCGCTGAAGCTCGTCAGCACGACGCCGAGGTGCGGCAGCACCGCCAGGGCCGTCACCAGTAGAAACACCCCCAGCGCCAGCCAGCCCAGCACGCCCGGCAGCGGGCGGACGGTCGTGCCCACCGTCGCCTTGCCCTCCATGGCGTACGCCCGCCGGCCCAGCGTGAGCCGGCCCAGCAGGTAGAACAGCGCCGCCACGCCCAGCATGACCACGACCAGCGCGTACGGCCGGGGGCTGCGGGCGAGCTCCTGAATCCCCCAGAACACCTGCACGGGCAGGACGCTCGTGTAGCTGAACATCAGCGGCGTGCCCAGCTCGGTGAAGCTCCAGATGAAGACGATCGTCGAGCCCGCGAACACGCCGGGCAGGATCAGCGGCAGCGTGACGCGCCAGAACCGCCTCGCCCGCCCGGCCCCGAGGTTCGCCGCCGCCTCGTCGAGGGTGGGGTCGAGGTTGGCGAGCGCCGCGGTGAGGTTGAGGAAGACGATCGGGTAGAGGTGCAGCGCCTCCATGATGACCACGCCCCAGAACCGCCCGCCGACCGCGCCGCCGAGGAAGTCGATGCCGGGCATGTCGGATGGAATGAGTCCGCCGGCCTGGAGCAGCGCGTTGAACGCCCCGAACCGGCCGAGGATGTTCTGCAGCCCGATCGCCCCCACGAACGGTGGGAGGATCAGCGGCACGAGCACGAGGCTCGTCGCCAGCGTGCGTCCGGGAAAGCGGTAGTTCGCCGCGAGCACCGCCAGCGGCATGGCCAATAGCAGGCTGGCGACGGTCGTGCAGACCGCGATCATGAGGCTGTTCATCATCGACTCGAGCAGCAGCGGATCGCGGAAGACGAGGATGAGGTAGTCCAGCGTGAACCCGCCTTCGGGCTCGACGAACCCGCCGCGGACGGTGAGCAGGATCGGCCAGATGAGAAACACGCCCAGCAGGGCCAGCAGCAGGGCGAACAGGCTGTACGGCACGACACGTCGCGGCATGGCCGTCAGCGTACCGGCAGCCCGGGCGGGGGTCCAGCAGCGGCGACGCCTCCCGGCCCGGCGGAACACCCCCTTGGCCCAAGGCCCGGGGCCCTGGACCCTACACCCGCTCCGCCAGCCAGTTCGCCACCACCTCCGCCCCGTCCGGCGGCTGGTGAAGCATCGCCGTCCGCATCGCCTCGCGCCTCGGCTCGTTCTCCAGGAGGTCCGCCAGCGGCACGGTCATCGCATCCGCGTTCACGTCCGGCTCGATGCGGTCGATCAGCAGCATCGCCCCGCCGCGCCTGACCAGCGGCTCGGCGTTGTAGCGCTGGTGCTCGTCCTTGTGAAACGGGTACGGCAGGAAGATCGCCGGCACCCGGGTCGCCCACGCCTCGGCGACCGCCCCCGCACCGGCCCGGCTGACCGCGAGGTCCGCCGCCGCCCACGCCAGGCCCATCCGGTCACAGAACGCCAGCACCTTCGCCACCACCTCCGCCTCGCGGTAGGCCGCCTCGATCTCCGCCCGGTCCGCCTCGCCCGACAGGTGCAGCACCTGCCACTGGCGCATCCGCTGCCGCACGGCCGGACGGTGCGCGAGCGCCGCCATCGCCCGGTTGATGCTCCGCCCGCCCTGCGAGCCGGCGGTCACCAGCAGCAGCGGACGCTCCGGGTCGAACCCCAACTGCGTTTTCGCCTCGCCGGCGTCGATCTCCGGCACGACGCTCCGCCTCAGCGGCAGGCCGATATGCGTCGCCCGGGGAAGCACCGGGGTCTCATACGCGCTGAACACGGCCGAGGCATGCCGCACCGCCAGCCGGTTCGCCTTGCCCGGCACGGCGTCGAGGTTGACCAGCGCCCGCGGGAGCCCCGCCTTTGCCGCCGCCGCCATCGCCGGCCCGGAGACGAACCCGCCCGTGGCGACCATCGCGGCCGGCTTCTCCCGCCGGATCAGCCGGGCCACCTGCCGCTTCGCCGCCCGGTAGCCGCGAGCGAAACGCACCAGCCCGCCCGGCCTGAGGATCAGCGGCTGTGCGGCGATGGCGGTGAACGGCTCACCCACGTTCGCGAGGATGCGGGCGTCGATAGCGCGCTCGGAGACGAGCAGCCGCGCCCGCACGCTCGGCCGCTTCTGGCGCAGCCGCTCAAGCATGGCAAGGTTGGGAAACAGATGCCCGCCGGTGCCGCCGCCGGCGAAGAAGATGGTCGGTTCATCCTGCTGCAAGAGTCTTTCGCCTCAGTCCTGGCCTGGAAGCTGCCTGTCGCGTCGCGGCCGGAAGCGGTGGGCCGCACGGGCCGCTCTATCAGCATAGCGTACGCCCGGCGGCTCGCCTTCGCTCAGGCCGGCTCGGCCGAGAGCGTCGGCAGTTCGTCGCCGTCGATGCCCAACTCGCGGGCGTTGTCCAGCGAGGCGAGCAGCCCCAGCGCGAACGCCGTAAGCACCCAGCCCGTGCCGCCGCTGGAGACCAGCGGCAGCGCAATGCCCTTGGTGGGCACGACGACGGTCACCACGGCCACGTTCACCGTAACCTGCAGCCCCACCGTCAGCAGCACCCCCAGCCCGACCAGCCGGGCGAAGGTGTCCCGGCAGTCGCGCACGATGCCCAGCCCGACCCACAGGATGACGAGGTAGAGCCCGACGACCAGCCCCGCCCCGGCGAGGCCGAGCTCTTCGCAGACGATGCTGAAGATGAAGTCGGTCGTGTCCTCCGGAACGTAGCCGAACTTCTGGATGCCGTTGCCCACGCCCCGGCCGGTGAGCCCGCCCTGGGCGATGGTGACCATGCTCTGGATGGCGTGATAGCCCGCCCCGGCCGGGTCGGCCCAGGGGTCGCGAAAGGCGGTCAGGCGGGCCACGCGATACGGCGCCTGGAGGATTGCGACGACGACGCCCGCCCCGGCCAGCGGCACGAGCATCCCCAGTTGCCACCACGCCGCGCCCCCCGCCAGCAGCAGGCAGCCGGCGACGGCGCCGATCAGCGCCGCGGTGCCGAGATCCTCGATGACGATGATGGCGCACGCCCCGCCGACGATGATCAGCGGCGGCAGCAGCCCGGTGAAGAACCGCCCCATCGCCCCCCGTCGGCGGGCGCACCACCAGGCGAGGAAGGGAATCATCGTCCACTTGACCAGTTCGGACGGTTGAAATGAGAACCCGCCCAGCTCGAGCCAGCGGCTCGAGCCGTTGACCGACCGGCCCATCCCGGGCACGAGGGTCAGCCCCGCCAGCGCCAGCGAGACGAGCAGGGCCAGGAAAAGCGGATTGAGCAGCGTTCGGCTGCGAAAGCCCTGGCGGATGTCGATCCGGCTGGCGACGAGCATCGCCACGACCGCGAGCCCGGCGAGCAGGAGGTGTCGGCTGCTGAGCAGGCTGGCGAGACTGGCGCTGCGGGCCCCGCCGCCGATGGTCATGGCCGCCGACTGGACCATCACGACGCCGATCGCCAGCAGACTGGCGGCGGCGAGCTGGATGAGGTGGGCCGGGCGCAGCATGCTACTCATATCGACGTTTCCGGCCCGGCAGGCCCAATCTTTCCGGACGTTGCCCGCAGGCCACGTCGCCGAAAACCGCCGAGCGATGTGGCGTGGACGCAACATCGGCTGTAAGGCGCTGACATATCAAGCCTTGCGCCAGGTGCGCGACAAACGGCCGTTGCCCGACCGCCACATCCCGGCGCGATCCGTTCCCGGCCGGTCGAGCTTCGGGCCCCGCGACGCGCCAGCGCAAGGCAGTGCCGGCACGTTAGTTATGCTTTTTTCCGCAAAAAACTCAGTGTTCGTCCCCGGTTCTGGCAAGGGGGTTGTGACTGTTCTCGCGTCGCCTGTGAGGGAAGACGCGACGCAAAGACGCCCCGGAGGGAAGTGAGACGCCCGGAGGGGAAAACGACGCGGAAAAGAGAGCGCAGGCACTGTCGCCCGTAGGGAAATCGAGCGAGACCACGAGAGGGAGACCGACAAGGATGGACGAAAAGCAGTTTCAGGCAAAGTTGGCCGAGCTGATGGGCGAGATCTCCACACTGCCCAGGTCGGAACGGGAAAAGCTGACCAAGCTCGCGTCCCAGACGCAGAAGCGCCATGAGCGGCTGCAGAAGAGTGTCAGCAGCCTCCAGGAGAGCATGGACTACCTGCGTCTGTCGGTGAAGTACCTCGTGTTCGACCTCGAGGCCACCCGCCGGGAGAACAGCTACCTCCGGAAGATGATCACCGATCACGATGACGCGGAGGATGACGGGGAAGCCCGCTGACGACGCCCGCTCACCCGGACGGACCACGAGAGGCAGGCCCCGCGCCTGCCTCTTTGCTTTGCGCCCCGGGACCGCCGCGGCCGGGGCCCGTGAGCGGGGATTCCGGGGCGGGATCGGTTTTACCCGCGCCGGTTAGCGGCTATCATCAGGCCGACTCCGAGTTCAACGCAAGAGAGTAGAACAGATGAACGTCCACGAAACCGACCCCCAGTCGCCGCAGCCGACGCCGGCTCATCCGTACCTGCCCTACCTGCCCACCGCCACCGCGGCCGGGCCGGCGGGGATGCACCGCTACCGCGAGATGACCATCGACGAGCTCCTGCTCGAGAACCGGGTCATCTTCCTCGTCGGTGAGATCAATCACCAGTCCGCCATCGGCGTCATCATGCGGCTGCTCTACCTGCAGAACGTCAAGAAGGGCGTCGACATCAACCTCTACATCAACTCGCCCGGCGGCAGCGTCGACGACACGCTCGCCATCTACGACACGATCCAGTTCCTCGACTGCGACGTCGCGACCTACTGCATCGGCAAGGCGATGAGCGGCGGGGCCATCATCCTCGCCGCCGGCGCCAAGGGCAAACGCTTCAGCCTCCCCCACGCCAAGGTCATGATCCACCAGCCCTACGGCGGCGTGTTCGGGCAGACCACCGACGTTCAGATCCAGGCCGAGGAGATCATGCGCACCAAGGACCAGCTCAACGAGATTCTCTCCCGCCACACCGGCCAGACCAAAGAGCGAATCGAGGAGGACTCCGAACGCGACAAGTTCCTCACGCCCCAGGAAGCCAAGGAATACGGCATGGTCGACGAGGTGATCGAAAAGACCCAGCCGACCCAGAAGTGACGATGGCCGGGGGGGGGGCCGGGGGGCCGGGGGGGGCCGGCGCATAGGTAAAGATCGTGACGCACGCCCCCGCCCCGCCGCGGGGGCGTGTTTTCATGGGCGGAGCCCGGGGAAACGAGCCCCGGAAAACGGTATCCGACACCGTTTCGTGACCCGACACCGTTTCGTGACCAGTCGCGGTCCAGAAACTGAGTTGGACTTGGAGTGCGAAAGCGGAGGAGCAGGACGGGGACCGGGTGCTCGTTGAAGACGCCGCGAGCCCCCCAAACCTGGGAACATTACGGGCGCAGAGCCTGTATCCGAGTGTCTCGAATGGGCCCAGTGCTTCAAAAATACCAAGCAGGAGAAGATCCCAAATGGTTAGTAATCATCGTAGGTCTCTGTGGGCTGTTGTCTCGTTAACCATTGCCGCCGGCCTGCTCGTTCATGTTCAGGCGCAGGACTCCTCCCGAAGAAAGGAACCCGACTTATTCGACAAGGTGAGGGAACTGAACGCCTCCCGAGGAGAGAAGCCCGAGGAGAAGCAGCTGAAATCGGCCGGCGAAACGATGCACGGGTTCAGATTGAACCTCGTCATGCCGCGGGAGATGGCCGCAGGCGGCGAGATCCCTCTGGTTCTCGAGTTCGTTTCCGAGGGAGGAGAGGGCACGGTGCTCGATCTGATGCCACTTAAGGATTATCAGGTGGACGTAAAAGACGCCGGGGGAGAGAAGGTGCCTCTGACGCGACATGGCCGGCGAGTTGAGAGCTCCCGCTATGTGCCCGGCGTCGTCAGGGGGCAAGGCGTGACCCCTCACAGTGATGCCGAGGTGACGGTCAACCTGGCGAGGCTTTACGATCTTACGGAGACAGGAACCTATACCGTCACAGCATCCTATCCGGTGAGTACCTCCGATGGCGTAAAGCAGTTGAAAGCCAAGCCGCTGAAGTTCACCGTGCAGGGTTCGAGCCTCACGGACGAAAGCCTGGAAGGGCCCTATGGCCCGGAAGAGCGTGAAAAGATCATCAGAGAGCGTCTCAGGCGAGGTGAGCAAGAACGGGCCGCAGAAAGGCGCGGCTAACGGTGGTACGGGTGTCGAAACGGTGTCGGGTGTCGAAACGGTGTCGGATACCGTTTCCTGGCCGGGTGTCGAAACGGTGTCGGATACCGTTTCCTGGCCGGATACCGTTTCCTGGCCCCCCTCACGGCCGAAAGACGATCGTCGTGGTCTCGTCCTCCTCGTCGAAATGCAGCTCCGCTCGGCCGGCCTGGAGCTGGCGGATCACCTGCTCGACCTTGCGCCCGGCGTCGGTCAGCTCCGTGCCGTCGCGGGTGACGTATTCCTCGACCACGCGGCGAAGCGTCTCGGAACTCAGGCTGTCTGGCGGAATGAGCATGGGCAACGGCGAATGGCGGGGGGCGGATGAGACTCGCGTTCTCGCCGTGTGGCGGCGTGGAC
Organism: Phycisphaeraceae bacterium; assembly: GCA_046540025.1. Taxonomy (GTDB): domain Bacteria; phylum Planctomycetota; class Phycisphaerae; order Phycisphaerales; family Phycisphaeraceae; genus JBKHFW01. Next base: position 61,815 of record JBKHFW010000007.1, on the reverse strand, counting down.
TGCAACCAGTATAAGGGACGCATCTGGCGTTTCCGCGCAAGAAGGCCGATCGCCCGCGCCCCCAGGGCCCTTGGCCCTCAACCACAACAAAAAACCCGGCCCAGACCGAAGTCTGGTACCGGGCTTCCGGGGGCAAAATTGAATTGCCCGCCATCCTAGGGATTTCCCTAGGATTGTCAACCCGCTTCTTGAGCTTTTCTTAGTGCGATTCTTTTAACCGCCCGCCCTCCCCCGCCGGGGCCCCTTCGCCCGGGAACCCGGCTCGAACTGCCGCCTTAACCGAACCCACCCTCAGCAGTTGTGGTATCTTTCCTCGCCATGGCACTTTTAAGCATCGCCAATCTCGGACTCAGCTTCGGCACCCGCTGCATCCTCGACGGCGTCAACCTCACCCTCGAGGCGGGCGAGCACGCCGGGCTCGTGGGGCGGAACGGCTGCGGCAAGTCGACGCTCATGAAGCTCGTCGCCGGCCTCGGCTCGATGAAGCCCGACGCCGGGCAGATTCAGCTCGCCCGCGGGGCGAGCGCCGGCTATCTGCGTCAGGACCCCGACCTCGACCCGGACCACACCCTCCGTCAGGAGGCCGCGACCGCGTTCGGCGAGCTCTTCGATCTGCACGAGAAGCTCGAGCAGACCGCCCACGCCATGGGCGAAGCCGAGGGCGACGAGCTCGAGAAGCTGATGAAGCGGTACGAGCGGCTCGAGCACGAAATCGAGGCCGCGGGCGGATACGCCGTGGACCACAAGATCGAGCAGACCCTGCACGGCCTCGGGCTCACGGACGACGTGTTCGACGTCAAGGTCCGCGACCTCTCGGGCGGGCAGAAAGGTCGGCTGGCGCTCGCCAAGCTGCTGCTCTCGGAGCCCGACCTGCTGCTGCTCGACGAGCCGACGAACCACCTCGACATCGCCGGTCGGCAGTGGCTCGAGGGGTTCCTCGCCGGCTACAGCGGGGCCGTGTTGCTGGTCAGCCACGACCGCTGGCTGCTCAACCGCAGCGTCAGCCGGATTCTCGAGCTGGAGATGGGCGAGCTGGTCGACTACCCCGGCGACTACGAGAAGTACCGCGAGCTGCGGGCCGAGCGGCAGACCGCCCAGCTCCGGGCCTTCGAGAAGCAGCAGGAGAAGATCAAGAGCGAGCAGGCGTTCATCGACCGCTACCGCGCGGGCCAGCGGGCCAAGCAGGCCCAGGGGCGCGAGAAGCGCCTCGAGCGCTACAAGGAAACCCAGTTGCTCGACCGCCCGGTCGAGATGGACACGATGAACCTCCAGCTCCGCCCCACCGTCCGCAGCGGGGACCTGGTCGCCGCCGGCGAGGGGCTCGCCGTCCGCTACGGCGAAAAGACGCTTTTCGACGGCGTCACCCTCACCGTCAAACGCGGCGACCGCATCGGCATCATCGGACCCAACGGCGCGGGCAAGACCACCCTCGTCCGCTGCCTGCTGGGCGAGCAGGAGCCCACCGTCGGCCGCATCCGCCAGGGCTCGCAGGTGCACATCGGCCACTACCGCCAGACACACGAGCACCTGAACCTCGACGACACCGTGGTCGACTACCTCCGCAGGCACGTGCCGGGCCAGACCGAGCAGGAGGCCCGCGACCTTGCCGGGGCGTTCCTCTTCTCGGGCCTCGAGCAGGACAAGCCGCTGGGCGAGCTCAGCGGCGGCGAGCGCAGCCGGGCGGTGCTGGCGTCGCTCGTGGCCGGGGAGCACAACGTGCTCGTGCTCGACGAGCCGACCAACCACCTCGACATCCCCTCTGCCGAGCGGCTGGAGGAGGCGCTGGCCACCTTCACCAGCGAGCCCACCGGCTACGGCCAGAACAAGGGTGCCGAGGGGACCATGCTCCTGATCAGCCACGACCGGATGCTGCTGGAGAACCTCGTCGATCAGCTCATCGTGTTCGAAGGCGGCGGAAAGGTTCGCCACTTCCTCGGCACGTACAGCGAATACGCCGAAGCGCGCCGCGGTGAACACCAGGCCGCCGCCCAGGCCGCCGCGGCCCCGCCGCCGAGGCCGGAAGCCGCCCCGAAACCCGAGCCGCCGAAGTCGAAGAACGCGAAGCGCAACAGCCGCTTCGGCCACCTGAGCCAGGGCAAGCTCGAGTCACGGATCGAGAAGATCGAGCGCCGCCTGGGCGAGATCGACGCCGAGCTGGCCGACCCGGACCTGTACCGCGACGCGGAGAAGGTGCAGAAGCTTCAGGCCGAGCGGACGAAGCTCGCCGGGGAGCTCGAGCCGCTGGAAGCAGAGTGGATGCTGCGCGCGGAGGCGTAGGGTCCACAGGCTAGAGGCTGGAGGCTGGAGGCTGGAGGCTGGAGGCGCCGGAATCGCCCGTTCCAAGCCGGGGCAGAGCGCCAGCGCCGCCCCGGGTCTGGGCGCGGTCCCCGGCTCACGCACCATTCACCCTTCGCCATCCCACATCCGCCATCCGAGCTCACCCCTGGCTGCCGGTGGTTTCCGTGCTGCCGAGGCCGGCGGGGGTTTCGGGGGCGGGGCGTTCAAAGTCGCGCCAGAACTGGAGCTTCTTCTTGAAGAAGCCCGGCGGCTCGTGGTAGGGGCGGTAGGTGTAGGTTTTCTGCCGGGCGAACAACCCGCTGCCGCTTGCCTCGGCCCAGTCCAGCCAGGCGCCGGGACGCGGCGGGAGATCCTGCCCGGTGAGGGTGGCGAGCGAACGGTTCGCCGCCTGTACGACGCCGTAGTTGGTGTCGGTGAGCGCGCCGACGAGGGCCTGGAAGACGTCGGAGCGCGGGTACTGCCCCAGCGCCTCGGCGACGGCCATGCGGACGTCGCCGTCCTCGTCGTTCTGCACGGCCTCGACGAGCGGGCCGACCGTGTCGGGGTTGTGGATGCGCTGCAGCGCCTTGGCCGCCTCCCAGCGGACGTAGCCGGCGTCGTCCTCGAGCAGGGGGACGATCCGCCCGGCATCGGCGACGCTGCCGTGCATGCCCAGCGCCCGGGCGGCGGTGGCGCGGACGGTCGGGTCCGGGTCGGTCAGGAGCATGCGGTACATCTTGACGTACGGCTCCTCGCCGCCGAAGTCGGACGCGGCGATGCGGGCGAGGCCGCGCTGTCGGCGGTCCGGGTCGTCGGGGTTGAGCGCGTCGCGGGCGGCTTCGCCCGGCGTGGGCGGGCTCAGCGGCTCGACGAGCTGGCCGAGCCAGTTCTTTTCGCTGGCGGGGTCGCTCTTGCAGCCGGTGGTCACCAGCCCCGCCCCGGCGACGGTGAGGGCGAGCACGAAACCGGATAAGTGTTTGGTAAGCATCGCGGTACAGTGTATCGTCAATAGCGTGAAGATGTCTGTAAAAGCGCGGTTAGCGGCCCTCGTCCGCCGCGGCGTGGCCGGGGCGGGGCCGCGGTCGGCGCAGCGGCTGGAGATGGCGCTGGTGGCGGTGAGCCACGTCTGGCTGATGACGGGCCTGGCGCTGGCGATCGAGCCCGCCGATCGGCGGAACCCGGCGCTCACGGAGCACGGGCTGGGGCTGTCGATGGGGCTGACCGCGCTGGCGGCGCTGGGGCTGATGGGCTTTGGCGCGGCGATGTCCGACGCCCTGCGGCGGCGGGCGGGCAGCGGCCGACGCGCCATGGTGCGGGCCGTCGTGGGCCTGCTCGCGCTGATGGCGGCGGCCGCCTGGCTGGGGCCGGCGAGCAGCCTCGTGGGCGCTCTGGCGGCGGCGGGACTGCTGCTGCACGTCAGCGTGGGGCGCTACCTGCCCGCGGCTGCGGTGCTGGGAGCGGGGCTGCTGCACATGCTGGTGCTGATGGCGCCCAATCCGTGGGCGAGCTTCGTCTGGCCGGTCCTGCTGGCGGTGACGCACGTGGTCGCGTCCGAGTCGGCGATCCTGCTGGTCGGCCGACAACGCGGCAGGCTGAGCAGCGAGACCGGCTGGGCGATCTGCATCGGCTGGGGCTTCCTGAGCCTGCTGCTGGTGAGCCTGATGCGCAGCGGCCAGTCGGCCCAGGCAGCGCACCTGGCGTGGGTGTGGGTCGGGCCCGCGGCGGCGGTGGCGGGGTTCGTGCTGCTCAGCGTCGTGCTGCTGCAGGACCTCGGCGACGGCGGCCAGCCCGGACGCTGGACGGCGCACCGCTTCACCTGGCTCGCCCGGCTGTGGCTGATCCTCTACAACGCGACCTGGCTGCTCTCGGCGAGGCGGGTGACACCCGGGATCGCGGTGCTGGGGCTGCTGCTGATCGCCCTGGCGGCTCGGCCAGCCCTGGCGAGGCTGAAACTGCTGCTCGAGCCGGCCCGGGCGCGCCTTCCCGCCGAGCCGGAAACGATGCCGGGCGGGCGATTGTGACCTCCCCGGCCGGTCCACACAAACCTCACCCGCTGCTAACCTGCCGCTAACAAAGCGGTCCTACCATGCGCGTGTCGAACGGGGGAAACCCTGAGCACCCCAACCTGCGGCATCAGCCAACTACAGGAGACACGCAGATGAAACTCGCTACGATCGTCAAGTCCACGCTCGCCACCGCGGTGGCCGCCTCGGCCGTCACGCTCTCGGCCACCAGCGCCTCGGCGCAGGCCGGCTCGACCACGCTGCGGGGCAGCATCCAGATCGACGGCTCGAGCACCGTCTACCCCGTCAGCGAGGCCGTCGCCAGCGGCTTCCGCGACCTGTTCCCCAATGTCAAGGTCACCGTCGGCGTCTCGGGCACGGGCGGCGGCTTCAAGCGGTTCACCCGCGGCGAGACCGCCGTCTCCGACGCCTCCCGCCCCATCAAGTGGAAGGAGTTCGAGGCTGCTTCGGAAAACGGCGTCTCCTTCGTGGAGGTCCCGGTGGCCCTGGATGGCCTGAGCATCGTGGTCAACCCCGCCAACGACTGGGCCGACCAGTTCAGCGTCGATCAGCTCAAGCAGATCTTCCTCGAAGACGGCGCGAAGCGCTGGAGCGACGTCGACCCGAGCTGGCCCGACCTGCCGATCCGGATCTACGCCCCCGGCACCGAGTCGGGCACCTTCGACTACTTCAAGGAAGTGGTCGCGGGCAAGACCGGCAACCTCCGCCCGGACATGTCCACCAGCGAGGACGACAACGTGCTCGTGACCGGCGTGGCGGGCGAGAAGAACGCGATCGGCTTCTTCGGCGCGGCGTACTACTTCAACAACAAGGCCAAGCTCAAGGCCGTGCCGGTCGTCAACCCCGACACCGGCGAAGCCGTCATGCCCACCCCCGACAACGTCGAGAGCGGCGCCTACGCCCCCTTCGGCCGACCGCTGTTCATCTACGTCAACGCTGAGATGATGCGCCGGCCCGAGGTGCGCACCTTCGTCCGCTACTACCTGCGGCAGGCCCCCGAGGTCGCCACCCGGGTGGACTACGTGCCCCTGCCCAAGGAGATGTACCAGCGGGCTGCCGAGCACATCGGCCGGGGGCTGACCGGCACCCACTTCTGGAAGGCCGGCGGCGAAGAGCGTGAGGGCAGCCTCCAGGATGTCTACACCGCGGAAAACCTGCTCGAGACGCCCCGCTGAACAAACTGACGCAGAATTGTTAACCTGACCCGCCCATCCGCGGCACCGCTCACCCGGCGGTGCTGCGGCTTTCCCCAAGCTCCCTGCGAGGTTGCCCTTGTCCAGCGCCAGTTCCGTTCCGAGCGTCCTGCAAAACGGTCAGCGCGAGACGCGCATGCGGTCCCGCACCGCTCAGAAGTCGCGCGAGACCGTGATCATGGTCCTGCTGGTGGTCAGCGCCACGCTCTCGATTTTCATCACGATCGGGATCATCGGAGCGCTCGCCAAGGAAACCCACCGCTTCTTCAGCGACCCCAGCGTCAGCCTGTACGAGTTCTTCTTCACCGGGCAGTGGAACCCGCTGCTGGGCTCGACGAAGCACTTCGGCATCTGGCCGCTGATCGCCGGCACGATGCTGGTGACCGTGGTGGCGATGGTCGTCGCCCTGCCGCTGGGGCTGATCACGGCGATCTACCTCAGCGAATACGCCCCGCGCCGGCTGCGCTCGGTGCTCAAGCCGGCGCTGGAGATCCTCGCGGGTATTCCGACGGTGGTGTACGGCTTTTTCGCGCTGGTGTTCCTCACGCCGGCGCTCAAGTGGATTCACGAGGGGTTCAACATCTACAACGCCTTCGCCGCCGGGCTGGCGGTGGGCGTGCTGACGCTGCCGATCGTCAGCTCGCTGTGCGAGGACGCCCTCCAGGCGGTGCCGCGCAGTCTGCGCGAGGGGGCGTACGGGCTGGGCGGGACCCGGTTCGACACCTCGGTGAAGGTCGTGCTCCCGGCCGCCCTGTCGGGGATCGTCTCGGCGTTTCTGCTGGCGATCGCCCGGGCGATCGGGGAGACGATGATCGTCGCCCTCGCGGCGGGGAGCACCCCGAAGCTGACAATGGACCCGCGCGAAGAGATCCAGACCATGACCGGGTTCATGGTGCAGATGGCCCTGGGCGACGTGAGCAACTTCGACATCACCTACCGCTCGATGTACGCGGTGGCGGCAACGCTCTTCGTCATCACCTTCTCGCTGACCGTCATCGGGCAGATCATCCGCAAGCGCTACCGGGAGGAGTACCAGTGAGCCAGCCGAAGCCCGTCATTATCCTCGACCCCGAGCGCCGGCAGGCGGCGATGAAGTCGTCCCGCACCCGCTATCTCAAGAACGAGGTCTTCCGCATCGTCTGCGTGATCACGGCGTCGATGTCCGTGCTCATCCTCGCGGTGCTGCTGGCCCTGATCGCCTGGGCCGGCTTCGACCGGCTGAACCTCGACTTCCTCATGGGCGTGCCCCACCCCGACCCGGACCTGGCCGGGCTTTGGCCGGCGCTGATGGGCACGGTGTGGATCTGCGTGGTCTGCGGCCTCGTCGCCCTGCCGCTGGGCGTGGCGACGGCGGTCTTCCTCGAGGAGTTCCGCCCCCGCCATTGGCTGGTCCGCCGGGCGCATGGGTTCATTCAGCTCAACATCGCCAACCTCGCCGGCGTGCCGTCGGTCGTGTACGGCATCCTGGGTCTGACCGTGTTCGTTTCCATGTTCGGCCTCGCGGGGACGAGCAGCAACCCGACGCTCGAAGTCGGCGTGAAGTATTACCACCAGTGGTACAACATGGACACCGGCGAAGCCCTGTTCCTCCCGGTGGAAGGTCCCGAGGCGGAAGCCCCCGAACTCGCGGACGCGATGGAAGTCCAGATCGAGCCGGGCGGCGAGTGGGTCGAGGCGAACGTCATCCCCTGGGGCGAGCCGCTGCCCGAGGACGAGGATCTCGCCGCCCGCACGATGATCGAGGGCGAGTTCCCCAGCATCGTGTCCGTGCCGCAGTGGTACCACTTCCGCGTTCCGTTCGGCCGGGGTGTGCTGGCGGGCGGGCTGACGCTGATGCTGGTGATTCTGCCGGTGCTGATCATCGCCTCGCAGGAGGCGTTGCGAGCCGTGCCCGATTCGCTTCGCGAAGGCGCGCTGGGCATGGGCGCGACGCGCTGGCAGGTGGTCCGCCGGGTGACGCTGCCGTCGGCAGTCCCGGGGATCATGACTGGTTCGATCATCGCCATGAGCCGGGCGATCGGCGAGGCGGCGCCGCTGTTGATGATCGCCGGCATCGTGTTCATCGCCTCCGGGCCGGGCAACCTGATGGACGACTTCACAGCCATGCCGCTTCAGATTTACAACTGGGCGCAGCGGCCGCAGGAGTCGTTTCACGAACTGGCGGCCAGCGGTATCATCGTGCTGCTCGCGGTGCTGCTGGTGTTTAACGGTTTGGCGGTATTCATTCGTCATAAGTTCCAGAAGCCGCTGTCCTGATCCGAACTGCTAGAAACCGGAAGAGAGCCGCGTGATGCCGACAGCACCGATTCAGAATCCCCAGACGCGGGAAGAGGTTCAGACCATGCCGGAAGCCGAAAACCCCGCAACCCAGAGTTTTGTCAAGGTGCTCCAGGGCCGCCAAATGGCCGGGTCCGACGAGCAGACGAGGGCCGCCATCGAGGTGCGCGACTTCAGCGCCTTCTACGGCGACTTTCAGGCCGTGCGGAGCGTCTCGCTCGATATTCCCGAGAACCGCGTGACCGCCTTCATCGGCCCCAGCGGCTGCGGCAAGAGCACGTTCCTGCGGTGGATCAACCGCATGAACGACACCGTCGCCTCGGCCCACGCCCGGGGGACGCTGACCATGCACGGCCTGGACGTGCTGGCGAAGAAGACCGACGTGGTCGACCTCCGCCGGCGTGTGGGCATGGTGTTCCAGAAGCCCAACCCCTTCCCCAAGAGCGTGTACGAGAACATCGCGTTCGGGCCCCGCCTGCACATGAAAATGTCGCGCGAGGAACTCGACCAGCTCGTCGAGTGGTCGCTGCGCAAGGCGGCGCTGTGGGACGAGGTGAAGGACCGGCTGAAAAAGAGCGCTCTGGGCCTGTCGGGGGGGCAGCAGCAGCGGCTGTGTATCGCCCGGGCGATTGCCGTGGGCCCCGAGGTGCTGCTGATGGACGAGCCGACCTCGTCGCTCGACCCCAAGAGCGCCGACGCGATCGAGCAGCTCATCGCCGAGCTGCGGCAGGACTACACGATCGCCATCGTCACCCACAACATGCAGCAGGCTGCCCGCGTCAGCGACTTCACCGCGTTCCTCTTCGAGGGCGAGCTGATCGAGTTCGGCCGAACCGACCAGGTGTTCATGAACCCGGACAAAACGCAGACGGAGAACTACATCACCGGCCGCTTCGGGTGACTCCTCGAACTTCCTCCAACGACTTCTGCTCAATCCACCTCGATCCCCTGCTGTTCGAGCCAGGTCTTGAGGTCGCCCATCTGGGTGTCGAAGACCTCGTGGTCGTAGTCTTCCTCCAGTTTGTGGATGTGCTGGGCGAGCTCGTCGCGTTCGGTGACGGCCTCGTCGATGCGCTTCTCCCACTGGTCGGAGACTGCCCGCAGGGTTTCGATGTCCAGAGGCAGGTCGAGCAGCGGGAGGATCTTGCGCAGCACGCTCTCGATCGCCTTGGGGTTCTGCCCCTGCACGTAGGCGGGAATCTCCGCCACGAGGCTGGCGAGCTGGAGCCGGGCCTCGGCGGCGCGGACGGTGAGGTAGGTGATGAAGCTGGCGGGGCCTTCGTAGTCGCTGAGCCCGACGCCGACGCCTTCCAGCCGGGGAATCAGTCGGCCGGACGAGACGCTCGCCCGGAGCCGCGGTTCGCGGGTGTGCGGGGTCATCCCGGCCACGCTGCCGACGAAGTAGCTCTCCTCCACCCCGGCCCGGTCGACCAGTTCGAGAATGGCGTCGGCAAAGCGGCGCCAGTGCATGTGCGGCTCGCGGGCGATCACGATCACCAGCCGCTGGTCCGGTGCGTGATACACCAGGTCGGCCGGGGGCTCGAACTCCTCGACGAGGCCGTGTTCGATGCGCACGTGGGGGCGGAAGAGGCTGGCGACCTCCATCGAGCCGGGGAAGTTGAGCAGGTAGAACGGCTCGGGGTCGATGTCGCCGATCTGGTCGGCGTCGAGCTGCTCGATCAGCCACTCGGCCGTGCCGGTGGAGACGTCCCCGCCGTCCATCCAGCCGTCGAAGGCGATCAGCAGTCGGCCGCCTTCCATTTTCTCGATCGGTTCGATGCGCAGGTCCTCGTGACTCATCAGCCTTTCCCACGTCTGGCGTCGCGGCGTGCCTCGTTTCCTCTGCTGTCATTGTAGGCAATGAGCCCATCTTCGCGGCGGATGCAGGCCCGTTCCATCCGGGCGAGCGCGGCCACTGGTCGGGGAACCATGAAGCGGGTACAGTCACAGGATGCCCGAACCGCAGCCGCATCCCAACCTGCCGCGCATCAAGCGAGTCGCCTTCCACGCGCTGCTCGCCGGACTGGGGTTGACCGGGCTGAAGTTCGCGATCTTCTTCATCACCGGCTCGGTCGCCGTGCTCAGTGACGCGCTGGAATCGATCATCAATCTGCTCGCCGCGGCGATGATGATCTACAGCATCTGGTACGGCAGCCGCCCGCCGGACCCGGAACACCCCTACGGCCACGGCAACATCGAGGTGCTTGCCGTGGGCTTTGAGGGCCTGCTCATCCTCGTCGCGGGGGTCATGATCGCCTACGAGGCGATCGCCCGGCTGATCGGCGACGCGCCGGAGCTCAGGCTCGGGCTCGGGCTCTGGCTGCTGGGCGGCATGGGCCTGCTGATGGCGGGCCTGGCGGCGTACGTCTGGCGCGCGGGCAAGCGCTACAACTCCGCCCCGCTCATCGCTGACGGGCGCCACCTCGCGACCGACGTCTTCTCCACCATCGGCGTGCTGATCGGGCTGATCCTCGTTCGGCTGACCGGGTGGGACTGGCTCGACCCGGCCGTCGCCCTGATCATGGCGGGGCTGATCTTCTGGGCGAGCTGGGACCTGCTCGGGCAGTCGTTCCACGGCCTGATGGACCGGGCGGACCCGGAAGACGAGCAGCGGATCCTCGCCATCCTCGACGAGGAGGTCGCCCGCGGCACGATCCGCGGCTATCACAAGGTGCGCCACCGCCACACCGGCTTCTTCCACTGGGTGGACATGCACCTCCAGGTCCGCGGCCAGATGAGCGTCGCCGAGGGTCACGACCTCGCCACCCACGTCGAGAAGCGGATCGAAAAAGAGCTCGGCCACGCCAACGCGACGGCGCACATCGAGCCACACGAAACCGAGGCCCGCCGATCGATGGGCTCGGGCGACACGGTCTGATCCGAAAAGCAGATCATTCGTGAACCATCGACGGCCCCACGCCTGCCGCTGATTGCAGCGCCCGGGGCCAGCTCCCGGGCGCTTGCGCAAAAAAGCCCGCGGGTGATGAAACCCGCGGGCTTGATCTATCGCCACTGGCGGCGGCGTCTGCCTCCGGGGGCTCCGGGGGGGCGCGCGTCCGCCAGACTGGGAACCGGACGGGCCGGGGTTACTCCTTGACCTCGTACTCGGCGTCGACGATGTCCTCGTCGTCACCGCCGCCCTTGCCGGGCTCGCCGCCGGATTCGCCGCCACCGGGCTGGTCGCTGGCCTGAGCCTGCTGCTCGTAGACCGCCTTACCCAGTTCCTGGGCGACGGCGTTGAGCTCATCGAGCGACTTCTTGATGGCGTCGGCGTCGTCGCCCTTGATCTTGTCCTCGACGCTCGAGATCGCGGACTCGATCTTGCCGCGGACCTCGGAACCGACCTTCTCGCCGTGCTCCTCGAGCTGCTTGCGGATCTGGTAGATGACGTTCTCCGCCTGGTTGCGGGCGTCGACCAGCTCGCGCTGCTGCTTGTCCTCGGCGGCGTGGGCCTCGGCCTCCTGCTTCATCCGCTCGACCTCGTCCTTCTCCAGGCCGGTCGAGCCCTTGATCTCGATCGACTGCTCCTGGCCGGTCCCCTTGTCCTTGGCGGAGACGTTGAGGATGCCGTTGGCGTCGATTTTGAAGGAGACCTCGATCTGCGGCAGTCCGCGTGGAGCGGGGGCGATGCCGGTGAGCTGGAATCGGCCGAGCGTCCGGTTGTCCTTGGCGAACTCGCGCTCACCCTGAAGGACGTGGATCTCGACGGAGGTCTGGTTGTCGCTCGCGGTGGAGAAGACCTCGCTCTTCTCGGTGGGGATGGTCGTGTTGCGCTCGATGAGCGTCGTCATCACACCGCCGAGCGTCTCGATGCCGAGGCTGAGGGGCGTGACGTCGAGCAGGAGTACGTCCTTGACCTCGCCCTCGAGGACGCCGCCCTGGATGGCCGCGCCGAGCGCGACGACTTCGTCGGGATTGATGCTCTTGTTGGGGTCCTTGCCGAACATCTCCTTGCAGATCTGCTGCACCTTGGGCATGCGGGTCGAGCCGCCGACGAGGACGACCTCGTCGACGTCGCCGCTCTTGAGCCCGGCGTCGGAGAGCGCCTGCTCGACGGGGCCGCGGACGCGGTCGAACAGGTCGTCGCAGATCTGCTCGAACTTGGCGCGGGTGATCGAGAGCTGCAGGTGCTTGGGGCCTTCCTGCGTCGCCGTGATGAACGGCAGGTTGACGGTGGTCTCCTGCGCGGTGGAGAGCTCCATCTTCGCCTTCTCGGCGGCCTCCTTGAGTCGCTGAAGCGCCATCGCGTCCTTGCGGAGGTCGATGCCCTCCTGCTTCTTGAACTCGTCGGCGAGGTGGTCGATCAGGCGCTGGTCCCAGTTGTCGCCGCCGAGGTGGCCGTCGCCGTTGGTCGAGAGCACCTCGAAGACGCCGTCGCCGATGTCGAGGATGGAGATGTCGAACGTGCCGCCGCCGAGGTCGAACACGGCAACCTTCTCGTTCTTCTTCTTGTCCAGCCCGTAGGCGAGCGCGGCCGCGGTGGGCTCGTTGATGATGCGATCCACCTTCAGGCCCGCGATCTCCCCGGCCTCCTTGGTGGCCTGGCGCTGCGAGTCGTTGAAGTAGGCGGGCACGGTGATGACGGCGCTGTCCACCTTCTCGCCGAGGTAGTCCTCCGCGGTCTTCTTGAGGTCCTGGAGGACCATCGCGGAGATCTCCTGCGGCGTGTAGCCCTTGTCGCGGACCTTCACCTTGACCAGCTCGTCGGCGGCGCCGGTCACCTCGTAAGGCACCATCGTCTCCTCTTCCTGGACCTCGCGGTGGCGCCGGCCCATGAAGCGCTTGATGGAGAAGACGGTGTTCCTGGGGTTGGTCACCTGCTGGTGCTTGGCGGGCTGGCCCACGAGGCGCTCGCCCTTCTCGGTGAACGCGACGATCGACGGCGTCACGCGGTTGCCCGAAGCGTTGATGAGCACCTTCGGCTGCCCGGCCTCCATGACGGAGACGACGGAGTTGGTTGTGCCCAGGTCGATGCCAATCGTTTTGGCCATGATGTCACCTCGAATCTGCTTGTGTTCTGCTGTCTGACGCTCGGCGTGCGGGCGGCGCCCGGCCTGCCGCGGACGCCTCGCCCCGGCTGCCCCGGGAAGCGGACGCGGCGTCCACCCCGTTAGAGGCAAACCCGATGCCAGCCGCGAGCCGCCGCAGCCGGCCGGAACGGGGCCCGAGGCCGAAAAACGACTGCCAGCGGCGACTCAGGCCCCGCGAAAGCTGCCAATTTGGCAACTCGCCCCCTCAAACCGCGAAAATTATGGAGTTTTCCGCCATCGAAGTGCGATAACGGGATCATAGACGGCATTTGCCGTTACATTAGGAAGCGCATGTCACGGTGGCGCGCAACCCAATTCTGATCCGACTCAAGGAGAGCACCATGGCCAAAGCTGCAGCCGAGAAGAAGCCCCCGACCAAGACCGAGATCCTCGACCACATCGCCAAGGACACCGGGCTGACCAAGAAGGAGGTGTCCGGCGTTCTCGATTCGCTCGAGGGGCTGATGAAGAAGAACCTCAAGCCGCGTAGTGCCCAGCAGTTCGCCCTGCCCGGCCTGCTGAAGATCGTCGTGCAGAAGCGGCCCGCCACCAAGTCGCGCCAGGGCGTCAACCCCGCCACCGGCGAAACCATGACCATCCCCGCCAAGCCGGCGCGGAAGGTCGTCAAGGTCCGGCCGCTCAAGAAGCTCAAGGAAATGATCTGACCCGCGGCAACTCCGCCGCTTCCGGGACGCCGTGACGCAATCGGCCCCTGGCTCGCTCCGAAGCCAGGGGCTTTTTTTCATCGATCCCCCGCCCTCCGCCGGCTTTATCCACCCCCGCCCGGGTGGTACGATGCTGTCTTGCGCCAACCCAGGAGTGTCAAGATGACCGATCAGCCCTCGCCCAGCCCCGCCACCCAGGCCATCATCGAGCGGCACGAGCAGTACATGAGCCCGAACTACGCCCGCTTCCCCATCGCCATGGTGCACGGCGAGGGCGTCTGGATCGAGGACGCCGACGGCAAGCGCTATCTCGACCTCTTCGCCGGCTTCGGAGCGCCGCTGCTGGGCCACTGCCACCCCGACCTCGTCCGCGCGGTCACCCACCAGGCCAACGCCCTCTGGCACGTGGGCAACCTCCTGCACACCGAGCCGCAGACCCACCTCGCCGAGGCGATCGCCCACCGCGGCTTCGGCGGCAAGTCCTTCTTCTGCCACAGCGGCGCGGACGCCAACGAGGCCGCCATCAAGCTCGCCCGGCTCTACGGCAAGGCGAACCCGGGCAAGGCAAGCGGCCAGTGGGGACGCTACAAGATCATCAGCTGCACCCGCAGCTTTCACGGCCGATCGTTCGCCACCATGGGCGCGACCGGCAACCCGGCCGTGCGCGAAGGCTTCGAGCCGCTGCTGCCGGGCTACGAGAACGTCGCCTACGACGACATCGGCGCGGTCCGCGAGGCGGTCGACGCCGAGACCGTCGCCGTCATCGTCGAGCCGATCCAGGGCGAGGGCGGGATCATCGTGCCCGACCCCGACTACTTCCGCAAGCTCCGCGCCCTGTGCGACGAGCACGACCTGCTGCTGATCGCCGACGAGGTGTGGACCGGCGGCGGGCGGACGGGACGCTACTTCGCCCACCAGCACTGGGGCATCGAGCCGGACGTGATGACGCTCGCCAAGGGCGTCGGCGGCGGGCTGGCCGTGGGCGTGTGCTGCATCAGGCCCGAGCTCGCCGATCTGTACGACGCCCGCAAGCAGGGTGGCGTCAAGCACGCGACGACGCTGGGCGGCAACTGCCTGTCGATGGCGGTGGCGGCGGAGATCTTCCGCGTCCTCGAGCGGGACCACCTCGTCGAGCACGCGGCGGAGATGGGCGAGCTGGCGATGACGCGCCTGCGCGACCTGGCCGAGCGCTGCCCGGCCGTGCGCGAGGTGCGCGGCAAGGGGCTGTTCATCGGCATCGACGTCGATCCCGACGCCGAGGGCGCGTGGTTCAGCGACGCCCGCGACATTCTCAGCCGGGCGCTGGAGCGCGGCCTGCTGATCAACGCCACGCACGGGACGATCCTGCGTCTCGCCCCGGCGCTGGTGATCTCGCCCGACGAACTGAGCAAAGGACTCGACCTGCTCGAGGAGGTGCTATGCGGCTGACGACCGGCAGCGAGGTTCGGGGGCGGCGCGGCTTGCGGGCCGCCCTGCTACTGACCGCGGCGGCGATGCTGGCTGGCTGCGCCGGCCGAACGGCGCCGCCGCCTGACTTGCCCACGCTGGGCGAGCTGCGTTCCCGGGTGACGCCTGTCGAGCGGCCGCCGGAGACGGTGGTGCCCAACCCGGGCGGGCCGATGGTCGCGGTGGTGAACGTCCGGGAGCTGGCCGTGCCGCTGGACAGCTCGCTCGAGGAGGCGTGGTCGCTGGTCGATCAGAGCGTGCTCTCTCGGATGGCCCGCGAGGTGTGGGCCGAGAACGGTCTGCGTGTGGGCGTGATTCCGCGATCGAAGATGGCGGACTTCGCCGAGCGGTTGCCCGAGGTGCTCGCCACGCGGCCGCGGCGGCTGACGTTCTCCGACTGGGAGATGCCGCTGCACGAGGGGCCGACGCTGCGGGGACGCGTCGCCGAGGTGACGCTCGCCCGCGGCGCCAGTGCGAGGCAGATTCGCGGCGGCCGGCTGCGGCTGCTCGCCAGTGCGCAGACGGCCCGGCAGGGCATGGCGCTCGACCTGCTGCCGCAGCACTACACGCGCGACTTCGCCGCCCGGCTCGAAGCGAAGAAGGAGGATGCCGGGGACGGCAAGCTGACGCGAGAGCAGCTTCGCGAGCTGCTTCTGCCGCGCCACCCGATGATGCAGGAGCACGACGGGCGCATCTTCGACGAACTCGGCATCCGGCTGACGACGGAGGAAACGCAGGTCATCGTGCTGGCCCTCGCCCCGCCCGAGCCGGAGGAGGAGCAGAAGGCCTCCGACCCGGGCGGCGCCGGAGACGACGAGGCGTCGGGGGACGCGGAAGAGGACGAGTCGGAGCAAGAGGACGAGTCGAACGACGCGAAGGCCAGCGAGCAGTCGCCCCCCCGCATGGTCATTCTCCCCCCGCGCGAGCAGCGGGCCGGGGGCGGGCGCCGGCCTGCCGAGGCGGTCACACAGGCGCAGGCGGGCCGGGATGAACGGGCGAAGAGACGGAATCAGGCCGGTCAGCCGAAGGTGGTCGCCCTGCCGCCGAACCTCGGCCGATGGCTGCTCACGCGCCGGCGCGAGGGCAGCCCGACGCAGAGCGTCCTGCTGATCCGCGTGTCGCCGATCCGGTAGGGCCGGGGCTTTTCAGGAATTCGATGTCGCCGCTTGAGCGCGGTCGTGGTTGCAGCAGCCCGACGGGGGGATGTCGAGCATGGTGCGCAGGCCCGGCGGGGCCGAGCGCACGCGGGGGATGTGGTTCAGGAGCACGGCGACCGTGGCGGAGTCGCCCGGCACGGCACCGTCGATCTTGAGACACAGCGGCACGGGGCCCTGAATGCAGATCTTGTCGAGCGGCTTGCGGACGCCCGCGGCCATGGTGAGGTCCATCTCGATCTTCAAACCGCGATGGGCCCAGCGGGCGAGGTGATGCACCCCGGCCACCCGGCCCGGCTTGAGCTGGCCGCCGGCCCAGGGCGTGGGCTCCTCGGCGAGCACCGGCTCGAGCGTCAGCTCCACCTCGCCGGGCGCGACCTGGTGGCCCAGACCGGCGGCGGTGAGGGCGATCGACTCGGGCAGGCCGACGTGGCCGATGTCGCCGCGCTCGAGCCGCTCGCGGAACGCCTCGGGCTCGAGACCGATGCCCAGCTTCTCCTGCAGCGCCGCCCGGCGGACCGAGGCATCGATGCGTCGGACGCAGCGCACCCGCGTCACCCGGCGGGCAACCGAGGCGAGCACGACCGCCAGCGTGTCCATGACGAAGCCGGGGTTGACCCCCGTGCCCAGCAGCGCACAGCCGGCCTCGCGGGCCTCGGCGTCGAGCTGCCGGGCGAGGTCCGGATGGGCATACCAGGGCCAGCTCATCTGCTCGCAACTGCTGACCACGGCGACCTTCTTTGCGATCGCCTCGCAGAGGATCGGCGCGACCGATGACAGATCCGAGCGGGTGGTCACCACAGCCACGTCCGTGTTCGCCAGCGCGCTGCCGAGGTCGCCGGTCACCTCGAGGTCGGTCGAGGCGCCAAACCCCTCGTCCTGCGATTCGAGCAGCGAGGCGAGGCCTCGGCCGACCTGGGCGGGGTCGGTGTCCACCGCTCCCACGAGTTCCATCCCCGATTCGGCCAGCACGGCCCGGGCGCAGGATCGGCCGATGGCTCCGAGTCCGACGATCGTCACGCGAATCATGTCGCAAATCTCCCCTGGCAGCACCACCCCGGCGCGGGCTGCCGAATCGGCCCTGATTGTGCAGGCCCCGGCACTCGGCCGAGGGCCCGGCGGCTCAACTGTCGCCGTCCGGCTTCTTCCCGCCGGCCGAGCCTCCGGAGCCGCCCGAACCGCCCCGCCCGCGACGACGGCGGCGACGGCGACGGCGACGGCGGCCCTTACCCCCGGCGTCCCCGGAGCCGGCACCCTTGTCGGCTGCGTCGCCGCCCGCCTTCGTGTCCGGCTTCTGCGGCTTGTCGGAACCGCCCTTGCCGCCTCGGCCGGTGCTGCGCGAGCGTTTTTCGCCGTTGGATTTCGCCTCTTCCTTGCGGTCGCGGCTGGGCGAGGAGCTGCCTCGGCGGGACGCCCAGGCCTCCTGCTCCTCCTTCTGCCTGGCGCGGAATTCGCTGGCTTCTTCGCTGGTGAGCACGCGAGCCTGCTCGACCGGATAGGCCGCGGGCTTCGCCCTGCCGACCTGCACGAGCACGAGCTGGGTCAGGATCTGCGTGTCCAGCACCAGGCCGACGCCGTCCTCGGTCTCGACGAGGCTCTTGCGGCGGGGCAGGTTTTTCTTGAGCTCGGCGTAGGTCTTGTCCTCGTAGCGGAGGCAGCACATCAATCGGCCGCAGCGGCCGGAGATCTTCATCGGGTCGAGCGTCGCCTTCTGCACCTTGGCGGACTTCATCGATACCGGCTTGAGCACCTTGAGGAACTGCTTGCAGCAGCAGTGCTGGCCGCACTTCTCGTAGTCGGCGACGAGGCGGGCCTCCTCGCGGGCGTTGACCTGGTGCATCTCGATGCGGGTCTGGTATTCGCCGGCGAGCCGCTTGACCAGGCCGCGGAAGTCGACCCAGTCCTCGGAGGTGTAGTAGAAGATCATCCGCTCGCCGCCGAGCAGCCGCTCGACCTCGACCAGCCGCATGGGCAGGTCCATTTCGCGGACGAGCTGGCGGGTGCGCCGGATGATGTCCGGCTTGCCCGCATCGAGCCGGGCCTGCTCGGAGAGGTCCTCCGGCGTGGCGACGCGGAGGATCTTGCCCTTTTCGGAAAACGGGTAGTCCTTGCCGCCCGAGTTCTCGATGTAAGACAGCATCTCCTTGCGGGTGACCGACTTGGCGCAGCCGGCGTTGGGACAGGTGCTGGTGAGCATCTCGCCGAGCTCGACCCCGCGGTCGGTGCAGACGACCAGCTTGCTGCCGCAGCCGGGTTTGGCCTGGCCGTCGTAGGGCAGTTCGGCGATGAGTTTCTGATAGCCGTAGCGAACGACGAGCGACTTGGGCGGTTCGAGGTTCTCGTATCGCTTCCGGTCCTCCTCATCGAGCATGACCGGAAGGGGCGTGATCGAGCCAGCCATTGACAACTCCGTGGTGTAGAACCTCCCCGGGGCGCGCACAACGGGCGCCGGCCGGGCCGGGGTTCAAAGCGTGCCATGTCGTCGGGCGGTGGTTCTGGAAATCCCGCTGCCGGCCCGACGCAGCGAGCGGGGGTTCTACGACCGGAGTCGAAGCTGCATCGTAAATCCCGCGCGGGGCGGATGCAAGCATTTCGGCGGTCGCGCCCCGCTCACGGCGGTGGTACGCCGGGCGGCTCAGCTTCGTTCGAGCGCTTCGCTGTCGCGGACGCCGAGGCTCTCGAAAATCTGTCGCGTCGCGTCGGCGCGGTTCAGCGTATAGAAGTGGATGCCCCGGACCTGATTGTCCAGCAGGTCCCGGCACTGCTCGGCGGCCCAGTGGATGCCCACGCGCTTGATGGCGTCGGGCTCGCCGTTGCAGCGCTGCAGCGCCCGCAGAAGCGACGCGGGGAAGCGCGAGCCGGCGGCGAGGTCGGCCATCCGGCCGAGGCCCTTGGTGGAGGTCACGGGCATGATGCCGGCGATGATGGGCACGTCGATGCCCGCGAGTTCGCAGCGTTCGCGGAAGTCGTAAAAATCGTGGTTGTCGAAGAAGAGCTGCGTGCAGATGTAATCCGCGCCCTCGTCGACCTTCTGCTTGAGGTAGTCCATCTCCTGCAGGCGGTTGGGCGTGTCGGGATGGCCTTCGGGGAAGCCGGCGACGCCCATGCCGAAGCCGCGGGCGTCGGGGTGCTCGCCGCTCTCGTTGAACTCGCGAATGAAGCGGACGAGGTCGCAGGCGTGCTGGAAGGCGTCTTGGCTGCGGTCATAGCCGGCCTTGTCCTTGGGCGGGTCGCCGCCGAGGGCCATGATGTTGCTCACACCCTCCTCGGCGTAGCGGCGGAGGATGGTGCGGATCTCCGCCTCGTCGTGGCAGACGCAGGTGAGATGCGGCACCGGGTCGAGCGAGGTCTCCCGCTGGATGCGGAGGACCAGGTCGTGGGTCAGCTCGCGGGTGGATCCGCCCGCGCCGTAGGTGACGGAGACGAACGCCGGCTTGAGCGGCTCGAGCTCGGCGATCGAGGCGTAGAGCCGATCGGCCGACTCGGCCGTCTTGGGCGGGAAGAACTCGAACGAGAACGTGGTCGCGTGTTGCGCAAAGATATCGTGTATATGCATGGTCTGTCAGCCTCTTGAGAGTCTTGGCAGGCCCAGAGAAGGTAGCGGGCCAGGTGTGGCCGCGTCAACTCCACTGCGGAGAAGCAGCAGTCGCAGGCGGGTCTGGCGGGGGCGGACGCAGGAGGGTTGAATGGTTCTAATCAGTCGCCAAGTTGATCGACCGGCTGGCGGCCGGCGTAACCGGCCTCAACCTCATGCCAGTGCGACACTTCCCTCTCGCCGCGCTGCCAGCAGAGCAGGATCTCCCGGCCCTCGTGAACGGCGGGGAAATCGACCAGCCCGCGCTCGAAATCCTTGAGCTCGACGCCCACCGCCTGAAGCTCGTCCACGAGCTGGGCGAGCTCGTCCATCGCCGACTCGTAGGACGCTTCCAGCCGCTCGCCGGCGGCGACGTCGGCCTGCGTGAGCTCGCGGCGGAGGCGCACCACGCGGGCGTACGTGGCCGTCACGTCGTCCGCGACGCGCGACACGTAGGCAATAGCGCGGTTCGCCTCCTCCACCGTGAAATACTTCTTATCCGGCTTCGGAGCGTGAGCGGTTGGTAAGGGAGCGCCTTCGCCAGTCATCACGGGGCCTCCTGTGTTCCCCATGATTATGAGACGCCGGATGACCAAGTCAATGAGAATTCCCCGCTTACCGGGCGCCAGCAGCGGTCGCAGCGGGCCGGAAAGGCGATTCGGGGGCGTCAGTGCAGCTCGTCCGGCGGGATGCGGGCCTCGAGCTCGGCGACGCGTTTCTCCAGTTTGCGGACGCTGCCGAGCAGGTCGGGGAGCCGGCCCATGGCGAGGAGCTGGCGCTTGGTTTCGGTGAACGGGCGGGCCGGGGAGCCGCCGTACTGGGTGTTCGCCTCGAGGTCGTGCATGACCCCGGACTGGGCGGCGATCTGCACGCCGTCGCCGATCCGGAGGTGGCCGGCGACGCCGACCTGACCGCCCATGACGACGTAATCGCCGGTGACGACGCTGCCGGCGAGGCCGACCTGGGCGACGAAGAGGTTGTACTTGCCCACGCGCGTGCCGTGGCCGATGGTGACGGAGTTGGAGAACTTCGTGCCCCGGCCGATGACGGTCGAGCCCATGCTCGCGCGGTCGACCGAGCAGTTCGCCCCCATCTCCACGTCGTCCTCGACGACGGCGTTGCCGGTCTGGGGGATCTTGTGATGGGCCGGTGCCCCGCCGGCGTTTGCGTGGGTGGCGTAGCCGAAACCGTCCTGGCCGATGACGCACCCGGCGTGGAGCGTGACGCGGCTCCCGAGTTCGCAGCGGTCGTAGACGGTGACGCTCGGATAGAGGATGCAGTCGTCGCCGATCTTCGCGTCCGGCCCGACGTAGCAGCCGGGGTAGATGACGCAGCGGTCGCCCACGACGGCGCCGGCGGCGACGACGGCGAAGGCGCCGACGTGGCAGTCCTCGCCCAGCGTGGCGGCGGCGTCGATGACGGCCCTCTCGTCGATGCCGGGCGGCGGCTGCTCGCGGAAGCCGGCGAGGGCGACCATCGCCTCGCGGAAGGCGAAGTAGGGGTCGTCGGCGATCAGCGCTGCGGGCCCCTGGTAGCGGTCCGCGTCGTCCGGCGAGAGCACGACGGCCCCGGCCTGCGTCGTGGCGAGCTGGGACGCGTACTTGCGGTTGGCGAGGAAGCTGACGTCGCCCGGCCCGGCCTGGTCGAGCGTGGCGCAGCCGGTGAGGGGCGTCGAACCATCGCCCCGCAGGCGGGCGCCGATGTGATCTGCGAGCTGTCGGGCAGTCATTTCCATGAGGCAGGACAGCATAGCGAACTCGGCGGGCCTGGCCAGTGCCGCCGAGCGGCGGGCCGGGCGTTGGACGATGCCTGCTCTTCTGCTACGATTCCTGACTCGACGATACCCCAATCAGCCCGGCTCCCGCGGGAGCGGGCGACGACGCGGAAGCCAGTCATGCCCAGCATTTTCATCGACGGTCAGGAATGCGAGTTCGAGGGTAAGAAGACCATCCTCGAGGTGGCGCTTGAACACGGTATCGAGATCCCCCACTACTGCTACCACCCGGGGATGTCGATCGTCGCGAGCTGCCGGATCTGCCTTGCCGAGATCGCCCAGCCCAACCCGCGTAACGAGGGGAAAGTGGAACTGGTGCCCAAGCTCGTGCCCACCTGCCAGACGCCGGCGATGGACCAGATGGAGGTCCACCTCAAGAGCCCGAAGACGATCGCCAACCAGAAGGCGGTGATGGAATACCTGCTGATCAACCACCCGCTGGACTGCCCCGTGTGCGACCAGGCGGGCGAGTGCTATCTGCAGGACTACTCCTACAAGTACGGCCGATCCATCTCGCGCTTCGACGAAACCAAGCTCAAGCAGCCCAAGAAAGACCTCGGCGAGCACGTGCTGCTCTATTCCGACCGCTGCATCATGTGCACCCGCTGCGTGCGCTTCACCCGCGAGGTGACGGGTACGAACGAGCTCGGCGTGTTCGGCCGAGGCGCCACCGAGCAGATCGACGTCTTCCCGGGCAAGCCGCTCGACAACGAGCTTTCGGGCAACGTCGTGGACATCTGCCCGGTCGGCGCCCTGCTGGACAAGGACTTCCTGATGTCCATGCGCGTCTGGAACCTCCAGCACACGCCCAGCATCGACGGCATCACCGCCAGCGGCGACAACATCTCCATCCAGCACAACGACGGGCGGATCTACCGCATCAAGCCGCGGACGAACATGGAGGTCAACACCTGGTGGACCTCCGACGAGATCCGCTTCGGCTGGAAGTTCGTCCACTCGCCCGGCCGATTCATCGGGGCGGCGGTGCGGCAGAACGATCAGATCGACCACGCCGAGTGGGACACCGCCCTCGCCGCCGCGGCCGAGAAGCTGCAGCAGGCCGTGCAGGACAAGGGCGAAGGTTCGCTCGCCGTGATGGTCAGCCCGATGCTCGCGAGCGAGGAGGCGTATCTGCTCGGCAGGCTGGCGCTGGCGATCGACCCGAAAGCGAAGCTCGGCGTCGGCCCGGTGCCGCGTGAGGGCGAGGACAAGACCTTCCCCGGCGGCTACACGGTGTACGCCGAGAAGGCCCCCAACCGCCGGGGCGTGACGCGGGCGCTGAAGCTCGTGAGCGACGAGGTGCTCGAGTACGACGCCTTCGTGAAGGCGGCCGAGTCTGCTGCCGCCCTGCTGCTGACGGGGAACTACCCGAAGGAAAACTGGTCGCCCGAGGAGCTGGCGAAGGCGGCTGAGGGCAAGTCGGTCGTGCTGATCGACACTTTGCCGACGCAGCTGGCGGAAAAGACGGACGTGGTCCTACCCGGCGCAACCTGGACGGAGAAGGCGGGCGTCTTCGAGAACGCGAAGGGCCGGCTGCAGAGTTTCGAGCAGGCGATTCCGGTGCTCGAGTTCGCCCGGCCGGAGGGTCAGATCGCCCTCGATCTGCTCGCCGCGGCGGGCCAGGCGGGGCCGACGATCTACGACGCCGAGGCAGTCCGCGAAGAGATGGGCGGCGTCTTCGTCAGCGAGGTGCATCACCCGGCGAAGGCCGAGCGTCACGTCTCGGACATGCAGTACGTGGAACTCTGATTCAGCGGAGCAACCACCAGGGCACCAAGGTCGGAAGAGACAAAGACTCGGACTGACCACGAAGACACGAAGACGTCACGAAGGCCACGAAGAAGCGAATCTCCAGAAAAAGAACCGGCCACCGCCAAGGCAGGATAGCCTGAGCGGTGGCCGGTTCTTTTTTTGCGTGCTTGCCCTTCTTTCCGGTCTGGGTGCCTGGGTCGTTCCCCTTCCCTCAGTTCGCCCCCAGCACCGGCAGCGCGTGGAGCGAGTCGTTGCCGGGCTGGGTGCCGTCGGGGCCCGGGACGCTGCCGGAGCAGCCGCCGACGGGGGTGAACTCCTGGACGCTCTCGGGGTCGGCCTCGCGCTCGAGCTCGTCGAAGGCGACGAACGGCAGGCCGAGGTCGCGGATCATCTGGTGATCGTCGCGCGGGGATCGGCCGATGGTGGTGAGGTAGTTGCCGATGAGGAAGCTGCTGGCGCCGGCGTAGAAGATCCAGCTCTGCATGTCGCGGAGGATCTTCTCGCGTCCGCCGGCGACCTTGAGCTCCTTGTCGGGCAGGAGGAAGCGGTAGAGGGCGATGATTTTGAGCGCCTCCATCGGCTCGAGTTCCTCGCCCCGGCCGTGCATGGGCGTGCCCTCGATGGCGTAGAGGAAGTTGATGGGCACGACGTCGGCGCCGAGGTCGCGCAGCTCCATGGCCATGTCGATGCGGTCGTCCCAGGTTTCGCCGAGGCCGAAGATGCCGCCCGAGCAGATACTCAGGCCGACTTCCTTCGCGATGCGCAGCGTGCGCAGGCGGTCCTCGTAGGTGTGGGTGCGGATGACCTCGCCGAAGTGGTTTCGGCTGGTCTCGAGGTTGTGGTTGATCCGCTGGACGCCCATGTCCTTGAGGCGCTTCGCCTGCTCGCGGGTGAGTTCGCCGAGCGTGGCGCAGGGGCGGATCTTGCCGTTCTCGGCCGCGTCGCGGAAGAACGGCTCCATCCAGTCGAGTTCGCGATCGGTCGGGCCTCGCCCGGAGTTGACGATGCCGAAGCTGCTGGCGCCGTTTTTCATCGCCTCCTCGGCGGCAGCCTGCATTTCCTCGACTTTCATTTTCGAGGGCTTGACGTGCGTCTTGTAGTGGCGGGACTGCGAGCAGTAGGAGCAGTCTTCCGTGCACGCCCCGGCCTTGCCGGTGACGATGGAGCAGAACTTGACCTGCCGTCCGGTGAAGCGGACACGGATCTTGTTCGCCCAGTAGAAGAGGTCGTAGATACCGTCCCCTTCGACGCGCGTGAGTTCGAGCGCCTGTTCGCGGGTGAGGGGACTGCCTGACAGGACCTGGATCGCCGCCTCGGCGACCTGGTCCGCCATCCATTGGGTTGCGGATTGGGTCATGAAGTCTCTCGCTGGAATCGTGGCGGGGCCCGGCGTCAGCGCATCGGGGGGGTCGCCGCGCCGGCGGGCGCGAAGAGCCGGTTCACGTCGATGGCTTCGGCCGGCTCGATCTGGTCGTCACGGAGGTCGGCGGTGTAGAGGACCAGCCGGCCGGTGCTGCCCTCGAGGATGAACAGCCCCTCCTCGGGGCCGTCACTGTCGACGTCGATCTTCGCGGTCATGATGTGGACGTCGTCGGAGGCGGCGAGCATTTCGGCCTCGGCCCGGGAGTGGGTGCCGATCTGGAAAACCAGCAGGCCTCCGAGGACGAAGGCGGACGCGAGCAGGCAGTAGCAGGCGAATCGGGTGCGGTTCATGGCGGGCGTCTCCTGGCCTGGATCAGCAAGTGGCGGGGAAGCGGCCTTTCGGCAGTGCGTCGCGCTCAGCGGCCGGGGCGACCGGCAGCGCCGATGTCGCCGGGAATGTCCCGGGCGGTGAGGTACTCGAATTCCTGGTCACCGTAGTCGAAGCTGAGGGCGACGACCTGCCCGGTGGTCAGGTTGACGATGTAGACGACGTCCGAGTCCTCGGTGTCCGGGTGTTCGCCGGACACCATGGCGTAACGATTGCCGCGAGGCAACTGTGCCTTCGCTTCCGGGGCCTGCAGCAGCGCGACCGCCAGCGCGGCCAGAAGGATCACGTTGAGAAGAATCAGCGTGGGAAGCGTCTGAGCGTTCATGGCATCTCTCCCTCGAGCCAGATCCTGCCCGGGCCGGGCACGCGGGCGGCGCCTATTCCCGTCGCTCGCGACGCGGGGCCATGAAGCTCACCGCGAGCACGACCGCGGTCAACAGCACGGCGACAACGACCGAGAGCCACCCCGTGTGGCCGCCCGGAGCGCTCGACACCTCCTGCGCCATGGCCGGCGAAGCGGTCAGGACGAGCAGGGCCGGCAGAATATAGGTGAGCATGGTGTTCATGCACCGCATGATAAGCGCCCCACCCCCGGGTGTAAACGCGGAAAAGCGGGGAAAGCACGGCCGACCGTCGGAAGCTGCCCCCGCTGCGGCGGCGCGGTAGGATAGCGATCATGACTCACCTGCAACTGTGGCTGACCTGGCTGCCGCTGGCCTATCTGGCGGGGGCGATCCCCTTCGGGCTGCTGATCGGCCGCGTCCACGGCGTGGACATCCGCACGCGAGGCAGCGGCAACGTCGGCGCGACGAACGTCGGCCGGGTGCTGGGACGGAAATGGGGTGTGATCTGCTTCCTGCTGGACGTGGGCAAGGGGCTTGCGGCCGTGCTGGGCTACGCCCTGGCGGCGAGGTCGCTGGGCCTGACGCCCGACGCGGGGCCGGTGGCGCTCGTGGGCTGGCTGGCGGTCGCGGCGGCGGCGGTGTCGGGGCACATGTTCCCCGTCTGGCTGAAGTTCCGGGGCGGCAAGGGCGTGGCGACGGGCCTGGGCAGCGTGCTGGGATTCTGGCCCGTGCTCACCGCGGCGGGGCTGGCGGCCGGGGCGATCTGGGTGATCGTGGTCAGGCGGAGCGGCTACGTGAGCCTGGGCAGCACGGTGGCGGCGCTCGCCCTGCCGGTGCTGTCGCTTTTGAGCGGGCTGGCGATGGGCCGGCCGGCGGAGCAGGTGGGGGTGTACGCAGCGGTGACGGCGGGGCTGGCGGTGCTGGTCGTCGTGCGCCACCGCAGCAACCTCGCCCGGCTGCGGGCGGGGACGGAGAGCAAGGTCGCCTGGGGTGGGAAGCCGTGAGGCGAGGGGGCCATACCCGGGGCGGCGCTGCGCTCTGCCCTGGCTTGGGGTGCTGATGACGTCCTCTCGGTGCTTCCTACCTCTCTTGCGGGTTCGCCGCGGGGGGCTAAATGCCCTACAATGCGGCTCCGCGTCGACCGCAGGCGCGCTTTTTCACCCCCTGAATCAGACAAAAGAGGACGACCATGGCGCAGAGGCCGAAACCGCTGGTGCTGATCGTACGTGACGGCTGGGGCCGGAACCCCAATCCCGAGCAGGAGAAGTACAACGCGATCGCGCTCGCCGACACGCCGCGCGACGACGCCCTGCTTCGCGCGTATCCCTGGACGCTGATCGCCACGAGCGGCGAGGACGTCGGGCTGCCCGAGGGGACGATGGGCAACAGCGAGGTGGGCCACCAGAACCTCGGGGCGGGGCGCGTGGTCGACCAGGAGTCGGTGCGCATCAGCAAGGCGATTCGCGAGGGTTCGTTCTTCGAGAACGAAGCGCTCCGCGGGGCGATCGGAAAGGCGAAGGCGGCGGACAAGTACGTCCACCTGATGGGCCTGGCGTCGGACGCGGGCGTGCACGCGCTGCTGACGCACCTGTACGGCTGCCTCGAGCTGTGCAAAAAGATGGGCCAGGAGAAGGTGGCGCTGCACCTGTTCATGGACGGCCGGGACACCGGGCCGTACACCGGCCGGGGCTTCGCCGCGGACATCGCCGCCAAGGCGCGTGAGATCGGCGTGGGCCAGGTGGCGAGCATCATCGGCCGGTACTACGCCATGGACCGCGACAACCGCTGGGAGCGGGTCAAGCAGGCGTACGACGCCCTGACCGGCCGGGCGGAGCCGAACAGCTTCCCGGATGCCGAGTCGGCGATCCAGGACTACTACGACCACCCGACCAACGACAGCCAGAACGGCGACGAGTTCATCACGCCGCGCGTCATCGGCGAAAACTGGCGGGACACGCGGATCTCGGGCGGCGACACGGTGATCTTCTACAACTACCGCGGCGACCGGCCGCGCGAGATCACCCGGGCGTTCATGCAGCCGCAGTTCCAGGACCACGTGCCGCCTTCGCCCGACACGCAGGCGAGGGGCTTCGACCGCGGCGAGAAGCTGGATCTCAACTACGTCACGCTGACGGCGTACGAGGAGGAGTTCAGTTCGTTCCCGGGTCTGGAAGTGGCGTATCCCAAGCCGCCGAAGATGAAGAACATCGCCGGCGAATACCTCAGCAACCTGGGGCTGACGCAGTTCCGCTGTGCGGAGACGGAGAAGTTTCCGCACGTGACGTTCTTCTTCAACGACTACCGCGACCAGCCGTTCGAGGGCGAGAAGCGGCAGATGGCCCAGAGCCCGCAGGTTTCGACCTACGACCTCCAGCCGGAGATGAGCGCCCGCGAGGTGGTCGGATACGTGCTCGACGAGATCAACTCGGACGACTGCGCCGATTTCATCCTGGTCAACTTCGCCAACGGCGACATGGTCGGCCACACCGGCAAGATCGACGCCGCGAAGGCGGCCATCGAGGCGGTGGACGACTGCGTCGGGCAGATCGTGGACGCCACGCTCGCGAAGGGCGGCAAGCTGATCGTCACCGCCGACCACGGCAACGCGGATCAGCTCTACGACCCCGAGACCGGCAGCCCGCACACGGCCCACACGCTGTACAAGGTCGAGTGCATCATCGTCGACCCGGATCGCCAGGGTGACGCCTCCGGCTCGGCCGACACGCCCAGCTCGGCCCTGCGCGAGGGCGGGACGCTCGCGGACGTGTTCCCGACCGTGCTCGAGCTCATGGGCCTCGACCAGCCCGAGGAGATGACCGGCAAGTCGCTCATCGGCTGACGCGACGAAGCGCTTGCAACCCAGCGCCCGGGCGCCCACGCGCCCGGGCGTTGTCGCATTCGGGTTTCGGGTATGCTGGCGGAGATTTCGAGGTCCGTGATGCGAGAGACCCCTTGGCCGTAACTGCGTGGATCGTGCTGCTCGTTCTGTGGGCCGGCTGGCTGGTGCAGGCGGTGCTGTCGGCGATGCAGGTGCGCAAGTTCGCCCGGCGGTTCGATCGGCCGGCGCGGGAGGACTACGCCGGTTACCAGCCGAAGGCTGCGGTAATCGTGCCGTTCAAGGGCACGGAGCCGGGGCTGGCGGAGAACCTGCGCGGGCTCTTCGAGCAGGATTACCCCGAGTACCGCCTCGTGCTGGTGGTCGAGAGCGACGACGACCCCGCCGCCCCGCTGCTGCGGGAGGCGATTGCCCGCGATTCGCATCGGCAGGCGGAACTGATTGTCGCCGGCGTGGCGGGGCCTCGCGAGGGGCAGAAGGTGCACAACCAGCTCGCGGCGCTGCGTCACCTGCGCGACCGCGCGGCCGGGGAGGCGGTGTGGGTCTTCGCCGACAGCGACGCCGTGCCGGGGCCGGGCTGGCTGGGCGAACTCGTCGGCCCGCTGGTGCTGGACAAGACGGCGGTGACGACGGGGTACCGCTGGATGATCCCGCGGGCGAAGCCGGGCGAGGACCGGCCGCGTCTGGCGGCTCATCTCGCGAGCGTGCTCAACAGCTCGGTCGCCTGTTTCCTCGGACGCGACGAGCACAACCACGCCTGGGGCGGGTCGATGGCGCTGCGGGTCGACACGGCCGAGGAGCTGGACCTCGTCGGCCGACTCGAAGGCACGCTCTCGGACGACTACACGGTGAGCCGACTGGCGAAGGAGTCGGGTCGGCGGATCTATTTCGTCTCCGGCTGCCTGGTGGCGAGCCCGGTGGACTTCGACTTCCCCGGCCTGATCGAGTTTGCCGTACGCCAGCACCGGATCACCCGGGTGCACGCGCCGGGGCTGTGGGTCGGGGGGATTCTGCTGCACGCGCTGTATCTGCTGGGGCTGGCGTCGCTCTGGGCGGGGCTGATCTGGGGGCTGGCGGCTCGGCCCGGCGGGTGGGTCTGGCCGGTGGCGGCGGGTGTGCTGCTGGCGGGATTCGTGGCCGGGCAGGTGCGGGCGGGGTATCGCCGGCGGGTGGTGCGTAAGGCGTTCGGGGGCGAGGTGGTGGAGAAGCTTCGCACCGCCCTGCTGCTGGACCGGTGGGCGAAGCCGGCGTGGATGATGCTGCACGCGGGGATTCTCGTGCGGGCGGGGCTCAGCCGAACGATCTGCTGGCGCGGCGTGCGGTATCACATGCGCGGGCCGGATCGGGTGGAGAGGCTAGAGGCTGGAGGCTAGAGGCTGGAGGCTGGGTCCGGGTCGCGCGGCCTCACAGCTTCTCCAGCAGCACGACGACGTGGCAGGCGATGCTGCGGTTTTCGCCGAGGCTGTCGACTTTTTCGTGGGTCTTGCCCTTGAGGTTGACCTGGCCGGGCGTCGTGCCGAGCAGGTCGGCGAGGTTTTCGCGGATGGCCGCCTTGTGCGGGCCGAGCTTCGGTTTCTGGAGGATGACGGTCAGGTCAAGGTTGCCGACGCGGTAGCCGGCGGTGCGCATGCGATCGGCGGCGGCTTCGACGAAGATGCGCGAGTCGGCCCCCTTCCACTCGGCGTCGGTGTCGGGGAAGAGCTGCCCGATGTCTTCCTGTCCCAGGGCGCCGAGGATGGCGTCGGTCACGGCGTGGTAGACGACGTCGCCGTCGGAGTGGGCGGCGCAGCCCCGATCGTGCTCGATCTGTTCGCCGCCGACGATGAGCGGCAGGCCTTGCTCGAGGCGGTGCAGGTCGAATCCGTGGCCGATGCGGAAGGGGTTTTGCATAGGGTCTGAGGTCCTGGGCCAAGGGCCTGGGGGTATGAACGCGCGAGCCGGGAATGGGACGATGGAGCTTCGGCCGCCGCGGCTTGCCCCCCGGCAGAGCCGGAGGCTAAAAGCGCCTTGGCCCGAGGCCCGGCCCCCCCTACTTCAGCCCGTACTCCTTGAGTTTGCGGTAGAGCGTCCGTTCGCCGATACCGAGCATTTTGGCCGCCTGCTCGCGGTTGCCGTGGCTGAGGCGGAGGGTGTTGCGGATGGCCTGTTTTTCGATCTGGTCGAGGCTCAGGCCAGCGGTCTCGGCGAGCTGGCCGCCGGCGGTGTCGACGGGCGTCTGGGGCTGGCTCAGTTCGGGCGGCAGGTGGCGCGGCTCGATGCGGTCGCCCTCGGCGATGACGACCATGTTCTGCACCGCGTTCATGAGCTGCCGCACGTTGCCGGGCCAGTCGAACTGCATCATCGCGTTCTGCACGTCCTCGGCCACCTCGGGCACGTCGCGTTCGAGCTGCTCGGCGTAGTGGCGGACGAAGTGGCGCACCAGCAGCGGGATATCCTCGCGCCGCTCGCGCAGGGCGGGCAGGTGCAGCTCGGCCCCCTTGATGCGGAAGTAGAGGTCCTCGCGGAACTTGCCTTCCTGGACGAGTTGGCCGAGGTCGCGGTTCGTCGCGGAGATCAGCCGGACGCTGACGTGCTTGACCTCGTTGGAGCCGAGGCGGACGACCTCGCCGCTTTCGAGCACGCGCAGGAGTTTGGCCTGCATGTTCAGCGGCATGTCGCCGACCTCGTCGAGGAAGAGCGTGCCGCCGTTCGCGTACTCGAAGCGTCCCTGGCGGTCTTTCTCGGCCCCGGTGAAGGCGCCGCGGACGTGGCCGAACAGCTCGTCCTCGAGGATCGACTCGCTCAGGCCGGCGCAGTTGAGCGGGACGAACTGCTTGCTGGCTCGCCTGGAGTTGTTGTGCAGGGCCTGGGCGACGAGTTCCTTGCCCGTGCCGCTTTCGCCGGTGACGAGGACGGGAATGTTGCTGGGGGCGATCTGCCTCATGCGGGTGATGAGGTCGCGCATGGGCTGGGACTGGCCGATGATGCCCTCGAAGCCGTACTGCTCGTCGAGGCGTTCGCGGAGCCGGGTGTTCTGGGCCCGGAGCATGACGGCCTGGATGGCGTGGCTGCAGAGGGTGCGGAAGACGTCGAGATCGAGCGGCTTCTCGATGAAGTCGTAGGCCCCGCCCTTGATGGCCGCCTTGGCGGTGGGCACGTCGCCGTGGGCGGTGACGAGGATAGTCTCGGCATTGGGCTGGCTCTGCCTCGCGGCGGCAAGCACCTCGAGGCCGTCGCGCTCGGAGTCCATGACCAGGTCGGTGACGATGAGGTCGAACTGCCCGTGGCGGAGCTCGTCGAGCGCGGCGTCGAGATCGTGCACGAGCGTGCAGACGTGGCCGAGCCGGCGGAGCGACTCGGCCATCACCTCGGCGTGCTCAACCTCGTCGTCAATCACGAGCACCTGGGCGGCGGGGATATCGGGGGACGGTTTCGCCATAATCGGCAATCTTCGCGACCGGTCGGCGGCGGGTCAAGCGGCAGCAGCGGGGTTATACTCCCGGCATGGACGTTTCCGCCGATGCCAGCCGGGCCCGCCGCGTCGGGTGCGTGAGTTTCATCAACGCCAAGCCGCTGATCGAGGGTCTGGCGAGCGGGCCCGACCCGGAGGTGCGTTTCGCCGTGCCGGCCGAGCTGCTGGGCAAGCTCGAAGCGGGCGAGGTGGACCTGGCGCTGTGCCCGGTGATCGACTATCACCGCTCGCAGACGGAGCTCGTGATCGTCCCGGCCGGGGGGATCGGCTGCCGGGGGACGACGCTCACGGTCCGGCTGTTCAGCCGGGTGCCCATCGACCGCATCACCCGGCTGCACGCCGACCGCGACAGCCACACCAGCGTGGCGCTCGCGCAGGTGCTGCTGCATCGCCTGCACCGCCTTCGCCCCGAGATGGTGCCCTATCAGGCGAGGGAGGCGACCGGCGAGCCGCCCGAGTCGATGCTGCTGATCGGCGACAAGGTCGTCACCAGCTCGCCCCGGGCGATCGAGTATCCCCACCAGCTCGACCTCGGCGAAGCGTGGCACGAGCTGACCGGCCTGCCCTTCGTCTTCGCCGTCTGGATGGCGAGGAAGGACGCGGAGCTGGGCGATCTGCCCGACCGGCTCGCCCGGCAGCGGGAGCGCAACGCGGGACGGGTCGAGCAGATCGCCCGGCGGTATGCGGCGGGCCACGGCTGGCCGGCTCCGCTGGCGACGCGGTACCTCGGCGAGATCCTGCGCTACGAGGTGGGCGAGGCGGAGCTCGAGGCGATCGAGCGTTTCTCCCGCGAGGCGGCGGCGCTGGGGCTGATCGAGCGCGCCCGGCCGCTTCGGGTGGCGGGCCGGGATGGGTTATGATGGCCTCCTGAGCCATGCCTCCCGAGCAGCCCCTGTCATTTCGATCCCAGCCCCTGGCGGATCTCGCCCGGCAGCTCCAGTTCGCGCCGCCGGGGACGCGGGCGGAGCAGGTGCGGCGGACCGAGCGGCTGCACGACGAGATCGAGCCCGAGCGGAGCTATCCGCTGGACTTCCTGGTGTTCCGCATCACCGGGTACCGCCGGGACTGGACCGACGGGACGCTGCTGGTGGGCGAAGCGGCTCGGCCGGACCTGCGGCTGATGATCGACCGCCTCAGCCGATCGATCGAGCTGCCCCAGGGGACCGACGAACCCAGCGAGACGGTGGGCGAGCTGGCGGAGCGGCTGGGGGTGAGCCGGAAGACGATCACCCGCTGGCGCAAGGCGGGCCTTCGCTGGCGGTGGGAGGTGCCGCCTGGCCGACCGCGGCCGCAGGTGGTGATCACCGAGTCGGGCCTGAAGCAGTTTCAAGCGGACCAGGGCGAGCGCGTCGAGCAGGCGAGCCGGTTCAGCCAGCTCAGCCGTGCCGACCGCGATCGGCTGATCGCCCGGGCGCGGAAGCTCGCCTCGGCGACCGACGCCAGCTTCAACCAGGTGGCGACGCATCTGGCCAGGCGGACCGGGCGGGCGGTGGAGACGGTGCGGCAGCTTCTCGCGGCCCACGACCGGGAGCACCCGGAGGACCCGATCTTCCGCGACCGCACGGGGCCGCTGACGCCGCGGCAGAAGCGGGTCATCGCCCGGGCACATCGCATGGGCATCCCGGTGAGCAGGCTGGCGCGGCGGTTCGACCGGACGCGGTCGACCATCTACCGGGCGATCCACGAACGCCGGGCGGCCGAGGCGAGGCGGCACCAGATCAAGTGGATGACCCTGCCGACATTCGACCGCGAGGAGGCGGACGCGATCATCCTCCGGCCCCACCCCGAGGAGCAGGACCTGACCACTGCCGTCGCGGCCGGGGCGGACGTGCTGCCCGAGCCGCTGCCCGAGCTGTTCCGCCAGCCGGTACTGAGCCCGGAGGGTCAGCGGTCGCTGCTGGTTCGCTATAACTACCTCAAGTACAAGGCGTCGCAGATCTGCCGGTGCCTCGACCGCTACGAGCCGAGGGCGGCGGACCTCGACGCGTTCGAGCAGTGCCTCGAGCAGGCGCGGCAGCTTCGCTCGCTGCTCGTGCGGGCCAACCTCGCGACCGTGCTCAGCGTGGCGAGGCGAAACCTGCTGGGCGACCAGGGCCTGCACACGCACGACCTGCTGCACCTCCTGGAGACGGGCCACGGCGTACTGCTCGACGCGGTGGACGAATGCCACCCCGGGCGCACGGCCGATTTCTCAGGCTACCTCCGCCAGCAACTGCTCCGCCGATTCGCGGTCGACTCGGACCGCGAGCAGGCGCACCGCCGACTCCGCCCTGCCGAGGCGTACGCCCGGCTGATCGACCAGGCGAAGGCGGCGGGCGTGGACCTCATCGGCAGGCCGCCGGGCAGCGTGAACAGTTGATCCCCGGGGGTGGTTCGTCTAATTTGGCCGGGTCCCGAACCGCACGCCAGGAGCAGCCATGAGCAGCGACATTCGCGCCGAGGCGGAGGCGATCGCCTCCCGGATTCAGACGCCTGAGATCCCGGACCGGGAGGTCAATGTCCTCGACCGGACCGACCTGCGTCCCGACGCCGGCGGCACGGCCGACTTCCGCCCGCTGGTCCAGCAACTGCTCGACGAAGCGGCCGAGGCGGGCGGCGGCCGGGTCGTGATCCCCTCCCCCGAAGGCGCGGCCGAGCCGGTGACCTACCGCCTGCGCGGGCCGCTGCACGTCGGCAGCCGAACGGAGCTGCGCCTCGGGCGGAACGTTCGCCTCTTTTTCGAATATCACCCCGAAAGCTACCTGCCCGGCGGCGAGCCGGTGCTGACGCGCTACGAGGGGACGATGATCTACACCCATTCGCCGCTGATCCGGGCGGTGAGGGCGAGCGACGTCGTCATCCGCGGCGAAGCGGGCGACGGCCCCCTGCCGATCATCGACGGCGACGGCGAGAAGTGGATGAACGCCTGCTTTGAAGGGCAGGACGCGGCCGAGGCACGCGGCGACGAGCCGACCTACCAGATGCTCAAGCGTATCAACAACGAAGGCATGCCCGTCGCCGAGCGTGTGTTCACCGATCCGAACAACGGCCTGCTGCGGCCGACGATGATTTCCCCACTGTGCTGCGACCGCGTGCTCGTCGAAGACGTCGCGCTGCACCAGGGGCCGTTCTGGATGGTCCACCCGGTCTGGTCGACGAACCTCACCTTTCGGCGGATCCGATTCAACGCGCACGTCATCAACAATGACGGCATCGACCCCGAGAGCTGCCGGGACGTGCTGATCGAGGACGTCGAGTTCGACAACGCCGACGACAACGTCGCCGTCAAGGCCGGGCGGGACCGCGAAGGGCGGGAGGGATTCGACCCCCGCGGCACGGAGCTCGAGGGTGTCGACAGTCCGTTCAACCAGGGCGGCCGACTGCTCGGCCCGAACGAGAACGTCGTGATGCGCGGCTGCGTCCTCAAGGGGCATCACGCGATCTGCATCGGCAGCGAGATGTCCAGCGGGTCGCGGAACTTCTTTGCTCTGGACAACGTCTGCCACGAGTCGGTCAAGCTCGCGGTCTACCTCAAGGGCAGCCGGCTGCGCGGCGGCTGGATCGAGGACACCTACGTGGAAGGGCTGAAGATTCGCAACGCGATCCGCGGGGCAATCTGCCTCAACGCCAACTACGACGTCGCGCCGGAGGCAAAGTTCCCGCCGAAGTTCCGCCACACGGTCATCCGCGACGTCGAGATCGAGCATGCCGCGACCGGCATCCGCGTCCATGGCTGGTCGGACGCGGCGTGCGAGGACGTACTCATCGAGAACGTGCGCATCGCCAGCTGCGACGCCGACCCGCTCGACGTCCAGCAGGCGGAGAACGTGGTGCTCCGGAACGTGGAGATCGCCGGCGAGAGCTACGACGGCGAGTACGAACATCACAGCGAGGAAGACCGTGTGCCGCAGATCATCTGACTCGGCCCCGCGCCGCGCCATACGCCGGTGCCTGCGGAAACGGCGCCGGCGTCCTTCGCGAGGAGCGACGCGGGGTGCTTCGCAGGGTCCGCATCGCGGCCCCTACGTCCCCTCACGCGCCAGTTCGACCTGCTCGTAGTGGAGCTGCCCGGTGCGGTGCTTCGACCAGTCGTCCACCTGGAGGTCCGGCGAGGCCGGGCCGTCGTGGATGCGGACCGGCTGGTAGCGGTTGTCTCGCTGGAACGGGGTGAAGCCGGCGTCGCGGATGAGGTGGCAGAGCACCGCCTCGTCGAGGCAGTAGGTCGTGCCGGCCGCGGAGACGACGTTCTCCTCCATCATTACCGAGCCGAGGTCGTTCGCGCCATAGTAGAGGCCGAGCTGGCCGATCTTGGGCCCCATCGTCACCCAGGACGCGCCGATCGAGGCGACGTTGTCGAGCAAGAGCCGGGAGATCGCCTGCATGCGCAGGTACTCGCTCGCCCCGGCGAGGCGGAGCCGGCGGCCGGCCGAGGGGGCCCTGCTGATGCAGGCGCCCTTGTCGGCAGGGTCGAGTTCGCCTCGGAAGACGGCGTCGGCGAGCACGTCGCCCGGGAAGGGCTTGCCCGACTCGCGGTCCCAGTCGGGCACCCGGCCGAGCGGGGTGTTCTCGCGCTGGAACGGCCAGGAGATGAAGCTGACGTATCGGCCGGGCCAGTCGCTTTCGATCGCCTTGTCCTGCCAGTCACGGACGCGGGTCATGTGGTCGATGCGGTCGGCGACGCCCTCGATGTGGCCGAACATCATCGTGGCGCTGGTGAACATCCCCTGCCGATGGGCGGCGGCCATCACCTCGAGCCACTCGTCGGCGGTCGCCTTGCCGATGCCGATGCGGCTGCGCACGTGGGGGGTGAAGATCTCCCCGCCTCCGCCGGGGATGGAGTCGAGCCCGGCCTCGCGCAGGCGGGTGAGGATCGCATCGAGCTTGGCGCGCCTGGTATCGGGGTCCATCTCGTGGCTCTTGCGCACGCCGGGGGTGGGAAAACCGTCGATCTCGCAGATCGCGACGAGCTCGACCACCTCGGGCGGGCTGAAGGCGTGGAGGTGGATCTGCGGGAACTCAGCCTTGAGCTCGCGGAGCATGCCCTCGTAAAACGACAGCGGCAGCTCGGGGTGCATGCCGCCCTGGAGGAGCACCTGCGTGCCGCCGATCTCGGCGAGTTCGCGGACTTTGTCGTG
Organism: Phycisphaeraceae bacterium; assembly: GCA_046540025.1. GTDB lineage: Bacteria > Planctomycetota > Phycisphaerae > Phycisphaerales > Phycisphaeraceae > JBKHFW01. The sequence continues at coordinate 25,154 of JBKHFW010000007.1, read as the reverse complement.
AAGCTGCTCCTTGCTGAGCACATAGGCGTCAGCTTCGCCGAGGTCGCGGCGGAAGGCGCAGAAGGTGCAGCGGGCGGTGCAGACGTTGGTGTAGTTGACGTTGCGGTCGATGACGTAGGATCGCTGATCGTCGCCGTGGAAGCGGCGGCAGACGGCGTCGGCCCACCTTCCGAGCTCGGGCAGCGGGACCTCGTGGTAGAGGCGCAGGGCCTCGGCGGGGGTGAGGCGGCGGCTGCCGTCGATGACGCCGGCGATATCGAGTTCGCGTTCAAGCTTCGCGGTGGATTCAGTCATGATGGGTCGATTTTAGAGGGATTCGCGGCTGCCTGCACGCATCGTGCGCACGAATTGCCAGGCGGCGAGCAGCCCGCCGCCGATCCACCACCCGAGCACCTGCCACGCCTCGATCCCCACGCCGGGCGGCTTCGTGGCGAGCGCCCACGCCAGTACGAGCAGGCACGCCCCGGCCGCCACGAGCCAGAACGTCGCCGCCAGCCCACGCCGGGCCCGGGCGGTGAAGAGTCGCTGGGTCCACATCGTGCCCACCCCGGCCGAGGTGAGATCGAGGGCGCGGGGATCAGTGTGCCCGGCCGGCCAACCGCATTCGGGGCAACTGCGCGAGGCGGACGCGCGCAGCACGTAGCCGCAGCCCCGGCAGAGGCCCTTCTGTCGACGGCGGAGCCGCTGGAGCCGCCAGAGCTGCCGGCGCAGGGAGCGTAGAAGGTGCCAGACGGCGATCGTGCACGCCGCGGCGAGGCCGGCGACGTAGGTCAGCACCAGGAAGAACATCTGCCAGCCCGTGCCCTCGCCGGTCGCGTCGAAGCGGGAGAAGAGATACCAGGCGACGCGGGTCGCGATCCGCAGCGAGAAGAACGTGAGCAGCGCGAGCCCGGCCCAGCCGAGCACCTTCAGCCACGGCCTCAGCCGCTTCACCCGGGGCGGAAACAGCTCCCGGGTCCAGATCGCCCCGCGATGATGCCGGCGTCTGGCCATAATGCCCCGTGGCAGAGCGAAGAAGCGGAGCGGATGAAGAAGCCGGTATCCGCGGCAGCGCTGCGCTTGCCACGGCTTGGCGGCAGGGGCAATGGCGGAGGTTCGGCGGCGTTTCCCGTCTCTAGCCTCTAGCCTCTAACGCCTCGCCCCCTAGATCTCCTGCACTTCCTTGATCTTCGAGTCGATCATCTCATCGACCTTCGCCTCGTACTTCCTGGTCAGCTCCTGGACGTCGTCCTTGGCGCCCGAGATTTCGTCCTCGCTGACGTGGGCCTCCTTGTCCTTGGCGGCCTTGTCGAGCTGCTTGTTTCCGTCGCGGCGGGCGTTGCGGATGGTGACCTTGGCCTGCTCGCCCATCTGCTTGACGCTGGTGATGAGCTGATTGCGCCGCTCGCCGCTGAGGGCCGGGAGGACGAGGCGGATGGTCTTGCCTTCGACCTGCGGGTTGAGCCCGAGCCCGGAGGTCTCGATGCCCTTGGCGATGGCCTGCACGCTCGAGGCGTCGAAGGGCTTGATCAGCAGCTGCGTGGGTTCGGGCACGCTGATGATGGCGAGCTGGCGCAGCTCGGTCGGCGAGCCGTAGTAGTCGACCTTCACGTACTCGACGAGCCCGGTGGACGCCCGGCCGGTGCGGACGCCGCGGAGCTCGCCGCGGAGGTACTCGACCGCCTTTTCCATCGCCTCTTCGGTTTCGAGAAGCACTTCGTCAATATCGATAGCCATTGCGTTTCTCCAACGTCGCTGGGAGTTTGCGTGCGGCGGCGTGCGGGCTCAGGCGTCGCTGAGCACCACCCGCGTGCCGTGCGGCTGGCCCCGGACCACCTCGGCGATGTGCCCGGGCTTTTTCATGTTGAACACGACCACCGGAATCTTCCGCTGCATGCACATGCTGAAGGCGGTCAGGTCCATCACCGCGAGTTGGCGCTGGATCGCCTCCTCGAAGGTGAGGGTCTCGAACCGCCTGGCGTCGGGGTGCTCGTGCGGGTCCTTATCGTAGACGCCGTCGACCTTGGTCGCCTTGAGCAGCACATCCGCGCCCACCTCCGCCGCCCGCAGGCTCGCCGCGGAGTCGGTGGTGAAAAACGGGTTCCCCGTGCCGGCGACGAAGATGACGACCCGGCCTTTTTCCAGGTGGCGGATCGCCCGGCCGCGGATGAAGGTCTCGGCGACCGCGGAGAGGTTGATCGCGCTGAGCACCCGGGCCGGCTGGCCGAGGCTTTCGAGCTTTTCCTTGAGCGCCAGGCCGTTGATCGCCGTGCCGAGCATACCCATGTAGTCGGCGGTTGCCTGGGCGATCGCCCCGGTCTGGGCGAGCTGGGCCCCGCGGATCATGTTTCCGCCGCCCACGACGACGCCGAGCTGCGTTCCCTGCCGGGCGGCGGCGGCGATCTCCCGGCCGATCGTGTCGAGTTCGTCGGAATCGATGCCGAAGCCGCCGGGCTTGCAGAAGGCTTCCCCGCTGAGCTTGAGCATGGCCCGCCGATACTCGGGCGGACGGTCGGCGGGGGTGGTGTCGTCATTTACGTCGCTGTCGCTCATGCTGGGCCTCGACTGCTGCTGGGCCAGGAAACGGGGACGGTTTCGGCGGTGCCGAGCGGTGACGGCCGCGTCACGGCAGGACGATCTCGTCGCCCACCTTCAGCTTCTGCGGATCGAGCGTCGGGTTGGCCGCGGCGATCTCCTCCCACATCTGCCCATCATCGTAGATCCGCTCGGCGATCGACCAGAGGGTGTCGCCCTTGCGGATCGTGTAGGTGTCGGACTCCGGCGCCGGGGCCGGCTCGGCGGGCTCCTCAGCGGGCTCCTCAGCGGGCTCCTCGGCGGGCTCCTCGACGGGCTCGAACACCGCGCCTTCGTCGGCGCCAGCGGGCGGCGGAGTCGTCGCGGCGCCTTCGGGGAAAAGCTCTTCCTGCGTGGCGGGCGGGGGAACCATGTCGTCCTCCTGCTGCTGCCCCGTCTGGCAGCCGACCATCGCCGCTGCGCCGCACACAACCCATGCCGTCAGCACTCCCTTGCGCATCATCCTGTCTCCATGTGGATGGTTCGATCCCGGCCGGCCTCGCCGCCGACCTGTGGTTTGTCGATCCGGAGCTGCAGCGGCTCGTGCCGCCGGGGCCCCGCGTCCGTCGTACTTCTTTGTACCGTCTCGGCTGGCCTGAAGCAATTCTTCAGGACCCCCGGGCGGGGGCTCGTGCTCGTTCCGCAGGGTGCCGACCGTTTCCGGACGCCGCCCGCTTGACCACCGCACGCCAATGCGGTGCCCCTCCCGCCGTCACGCCTCCTCTTCCAGCCTGGCAAGCCAGGTGAGAAGCTGGTGGTCGTCCAGGTCCTGCCAGTCCTGCTGCTCACCACACATCAGGCAGCGGACGGTTTCGCCTGACGCCGATGCCGGGTCCAACTCCCAGCCGCAGGCTCGACAGTAGCCGGGCAGCAGTTGCCGCACGATCTGCCGACCTCGCGAACCGAGGTAAAGCGAATTCGTCGCCAGCGTGACGACCATCGGGACGCTCCCGAAGATCAGGAAGTCGATCAGGTCCGAACTCTGCGTCCACGGCGCCCAGCGGTGCAGCAGGACCCGCACCCCCCACGCGATTCCGGTCCCTCCGACCGCCGCCACGACGCCGATGAGCTGCCACGAATTCCGCGACCGCCGGTGGGCCACCCGCGTCACCGGCTCCTGGTGGACTGGATTAAGCGCCCGCACCTCGGGCAGCGATTTGAACGACCAGTAGATCTTCACCGCGCCGATTCTACCTCTCCGCCGCCGGCTGCCGAAGGCTGCTATCCTGATTTTCCGGATGGCGAGACTGATCCCCCCTGCCGACGAACGCGCTGCCGTGCCGCTCTGGCGGAACCTGAGCTTTCTGCTCATGTGGTCGAGCGTCGCGGCGAGCGGGTTCAGCGACCGCATCATCCAACTCGCCGGGCTGCACCTGCTCGGGGCGAGCGAGGCCGGGGCGCAGGCGGCGGGGATCACCGCGGCGATCACCTTTTTCTTCTTCGCCCCCTACCTCGTCTTCACCGTCCTCGGCGGCTGGCTGGCCGATCGGCTGCCGCGCAAGTGGATCATGCTCGCCTGCGACGAGTCGCGCGCGGCCCTGCTGCTGCTGGCGATGCTGCTCGTGCCTGCCGGGGCCGCGGGGGCGCTGCCGACCGGCCACCACTGGAAGGTGTACGCCGTGATCGCTGCGGTGGGCAGCTTCGCCGCCATCTTCAGCCCGGTGCGCAACGCGGTGATCCCGCAGATCGTCCGCCCCGTGCAGCTTCAGCGGGGCAATGCGCTGATCTTCGCCATTGCGGTGACCGCCTCGCTGGTGGGCTACCAGATCGGCGGGCGGATCATCGCCGGCTGGTCGCTCGCGGCCGGGCTGCTCGTGGGCGTCGTCGCCTACGCGGTGAGCGGCACCTTCTTCGCCTTCATCCGCCCGGTGCAGCGGCGGCGTCTGCCCGCCCTCGAGGCGAGGCCGCCCCAGCCGGGCCTGGCGCAGGCGGCGCGGTACATCCTGCGCCACCGCCGGGTGTGGCAGCTCGTCCTGGTGAGCGCCCTGATCTGGGCGGCGGCGAATCTGCTGCAGGCGGCGCTCGCGGCACTGGCGAAGCACCGCTACGGCATGGTCGAGCCCGAGCAGTTCATGACCGGCTTCGCCGACCTCGCCGCGGCGGCGGGCGGGGGGATGCTGCTCAGCGCCGTCGTGGTGGGAGCGATGAACTTCCGCCGCGAGTCGCACTGGTTTCTGCTGCTGGCGCTGGTGCTCGCCGGGGCGTGCATGACCGGCCTGGCGCTGGTCGGCGAGTTCGGCCTCGGCATCGCGCTGAGCTTCGGCACCGGCTTTTTCGGCAACGCTGCGATCGTCTGCGCGGGCACGCTGCTTCAGTCCATCAGCCCCAACTACATCCGGGGCCGAATCTTCGCCGCCTCCGGCCTGGTCAGCACCGTCTCCTCGGTGGCGATCAACCTCGCCATCTGGCAGCTCCCCCAGGCCGACCAGTGGATGATCCCCGCCCTGCTCGCGGTGGGCGGGCTGCTGATCGTCGTCGGCGCGATCGCAGGCGTGGCGGCGATCCTCCGCGGCCCGATGTCGCCCGCCGCGAACCTGCTCTGGCGGCTCGACCGGATCTACGCGCTCGTCTGGCACCGCTTCGAGTGGGTCGGCCGACACCACATCCCGGCGGCGGGCCCGGTGATTTTCGCCGCCAACCACACGACGGGGCTCGATCCGCTGCTCATGCAGGCGGCGTGCCCCCGGGTGATCCGCTGGCTCATGCTCGAGAGCTACCGCTTCCGCCTGTTCGAGCCGGTGTGGCGGACGATCCGCCCGATCACGCTCGAGCCGAAGAGTCGTGCGAGGCAGGTCCGCCAGGTGCTCGCCGCGCTCGAGGCAGGCGACGTGGTGGGCCTGTTTCCCGAAGGCGGGCTCCAGCGGACCCGCCGCGAGCTTCGAGCCTTCGAGCCCGGCGTCGCCATGATCGCGAGGCGAGGCAGTGCACCGATCGTCCCGGTCTGGATCGTCGGCACGCCCCGCCGGCAGCGGATGATCTGGCACTTCCTCCAGCCCAGCCGATCGACCGTCGCGTTCGGCGAGCCGTTCCAGACCAGGCCGGACCAGAAGCCCGAGGAGATTCTCGCCGAGCTGCGAAGGCGCATGGAAGACCTCGCCGCGAGCATGCCGGCGAGGTGAGCCGCTGGTGCTTGCCCCACATGGGGTGGCACGGTCTGACCCGATCAGGGGACATCGGCTCGTAGACGGAGCCTTCCGCTCAGCTGATATTCAGCTCCGGGCCGCCCGCTTCGCCGCTGGCCTCGCTGACGCGGACCTGCTCGACGAGGCTCTGCGCGAGCGCCTCGAGTTCCTTCGTGAGCGGGTCGCCCGGGATGAAGTTGGCGGTGGGGTCGCCGGTGTCGCTGTTCTCGCGCAGGCGGGTGTTGATCGGCACGTGGCCGAGGAACGGCACGCCGACCTTCTCGGCCATCTTCTCGGCGCCGCCCTTGCCGAAGATGTCGTACTCCTTGCCGTCGTCGCCGATGAAGTAGCTCATGTTCTCGACGATGCCGAGCACCGGCACCTCGAGCTGGCGGAACATGCCCACCGCGCGGGTCGCGTCGTCCTGGGCCACCTTCTGCGGCGTGCAGACGACGACCGCTCCGGTCAGCGGCAGCAGTTGGGTCATGGTCAGCGGCACGTCGCCCGTACCCGGGGGCAGGTCGATGATGAGGTAGTCGAGCCGGCCCCAGTCGGTCTGGGTGGCGAGCTGGCGGAACGCGCCGTGGGCCATCGGGCCGCGCCAGATCAGCGGCTTTTCCGCCTCGACGAGTCGGCCGAGCGTCATGCTGCGCACGCCGTGCACCTCGAAGGGGATCAGCGTGTTGCCGCGCACCTCGGCCTGGAAATCGTCGAGCCCGAGCATGGTCGGGATCGACGGGCCGTAGATATCGCCGTCGAGCAGGCCCACGCTCGCCCCCTGCCGGGCCAGCGCCACGGCAAGGTTGACCGAGACGGTGCTCTTGCCCACACCGCCCTTGCCGGCGCCGACGGCGATGATGTGCTTGACGTTGGGCAGCGGATTGCTGGCCCGCGCCTGGTCCTGCGGGCTCTGCTGCTGGGCCGGCTGCTGGGCCGGCTGCTGACTCTGCTGCTGAGGCTGAGGCGGCTGCTCGGGCTTGGCGCCGGTGAACTCGACGGCGAGCTGGTCGATCCCGCCGAGGGCCTTCACGGCCGCCTCGACCTGTTTCCCGACCTGCTCCCGGCCGGAGGCGTCGAGGTCGGGCAGGAACAGCCGAATCGACGCGTGCCCCTCGCATGCGGCGATGTTCGCCACCCGGTTGTTGCTGACGAGGTCGCCGCCGCCCTGGGGGTCGGCCACCTGGCGAAGCTGCTCGAGAATCTGATCCTTGGTCGTGGCCATCGGCTCACTCCGTTCCTGCTCGGGTCTGTCTGAATCTGTCGGCCCCGCCGGGGCCGTTGGAATCATTCATCATAGAGCGGCAAACCGGGCCTCGCCAGCCGCTGCACCGGCCTGCCGGCACCCGCCGCTTTCATCCAGTTTCGATGCGTTCTATGATGGCGGCGATGGATACCAGCCTCAAGCCTATTGCGGAGAAAGTCGAAGCGGGCCAGCGCCTCAGCTTCGAGGACGGTCTGACCCTGCTGCGCTCGCGGGACATCTGGACGATCGGCCGGCTCGCCAGCCGGGTCCGCCACCGGATGCACGGCAAGCGCGCGTGGTACAACATCAACCGCCACCTCAACTACTCCAACGTCTGCGCCCTGAGCTGCAAGTTCTGCGCCTTCTATCGCAAAAAAGACCAGCCCGGCGCGTACGAGTACGCGATGGACGACATCGCCCGCGACGCCCGGCAGGCCGCCGAGGCCGGGGCGACCGAGATGCACATCGTCGGCGGACTCCACCCCTGGCTGGAGTTCTCCTACTACACCGACATGCTCCGCACCATCCGCGAGGCGGCGCCGAAAATGCACATCAAGGCGTTCACCGCCGTCGAAATCGTCCACTTCGCCCGCATCAGCAAGCGGCCGAGGGACATCCGCGGCGTCCTGAGCGACCTCAAGGAGGCCGGCCTGGGCTCACTGCCCGGCGGCGGGGCCGAGGTGTTCGACGACCGTGTTCACGACGAGACGTTCAAGGGCAAGATCCGCTCCGACCGCTGGCTCGAGGTGCACCACGCCGCCCACGAACTGGGGCTCATGAGCAACGCGACCATCCTCTACGGCCACGTCGAGTCGCTCGAAGACCGCGTCCGCCACTTCGTCATGCTCCGAAACGCCCAGGACGAGGCGATCGAGCAGGGCCACCCCGGCCGATTCCAGACCGTCATCCCCCTCCCCTTCGTGCCCGACGACAGCGAACTCGAGCACCTCTACGGCCCCACCGGGCTGGACGACCTCAAAATGCTCGCCGTCAGCCGGCTGATGCTCGACAACATCCCCCACATCAAGAGCTTCTGGATCATGCAGACCCTGCCGCTGACCCAGGTGGCGCTCGATTTCGGGGTCGACGACGTCGACGGCACGGTCGTCTGGTACGACATCACCAAGGTCGGCGGCAGCGACACGCACCAGGAAGTGACGGTGCAGGACCTGCGTGAAGCAATCCTCGAAGCCGGCTACGACCCCGCCGAGCGCGACACGCTCTACCGCCCGGTCACCCGTGACGGGGCCGACTGGCAACTCGCGGAGGGCGAAGCCGCGGTGGCATAGTCGATCGCGGCACCGCTCGCGAAAACGGCTCCGTCACATCCGCCAGGCGTCCGCCTGCGCCAAGGCGCGGGCGTACTGACGGGCGTTGTGCGCCTGCCAGCCCAGGAAACCGGCGAGCACGACGAGCCAGAACTCGCTGAAGGCCAGCGCCGTCGCCCCGCCCAGCACGGCCGCGACCAGGCCGATCGTCGCCGTGATGTTCAGACTCTTCACCCGGCCCATGAAGAACCAGAGGATGGCCTGGAGAATCTGCCCGCCGTCCAGCGGGTAGACCGGCAGCAGGTTGAACACCAGCAGGCCGAGGTTGATCACCATCAGCAGCACCAGGAACTTCTCCAGGGCCGGGTCCGCGACCAGTTGCGGCACGAGCACCGCGGCCCCGACCGTCAGCGGGACCAGCACGACGTTCACCAGCGGGCCCGCCGCGATCGACCACAGCACCGCACCCGGACGCTGAGGCGGCTGCACGTAGGCGATGCCCCCCAGCGGCCAGAGGACGATCCGGTTCGCCTGCCCGCCGACCGAGCGGCACGCCAGGGCGTGGCCGAACTCGTGCAGCAGCACGATGGCGAACAGCCCCACGTAAAGCAGGATGTCCCAGACCGGGTTGTCGAACTGGCGGAAGTAGAGGAAGTGAGCGACGGCGATGACGAACCACGACCAGTGCAGATAAGCGTGGATGCCGGCGAACTGAAACAGCCGGATCGATCCGGAAACATTGCGTAAAGCCATAGTCCCAGAGTATAGGCAGGAAACGGCCCCACGTCCCGCCCGGCCATGCCGCCATCGGCTCGGGGACCCCGGGGGATGGCGGACGGAAACCACCCGGCCATTTCCCCGGCCCCGCACCGGCAGCAAGGCACGTTCATCTGGCAGGCGTCAGGCGCGACCGCCCCGCTCCCGCTGCTGCGCCGCCGCGGCGAAGCCGAACGGCCGACCGTCCGGGCTCTCCTGCTTGAGCGTTCGCAGCATCTCCTCGTACTCCCGCGTCATCTCGGGCGTCACCGATGCGCGGGTCTCCTTGATCGCCGCCTCGAACAGCCGCATCGGCACCTCGGTGCTCTTGAGGTTCTCCCGCAGGGCGTGCAGCCCGGCCCGGCGGACCAGGTCCTCCAGGTCCGCGCCGGTGTAGCCGTCGGTCCGCTGGGCGAGGGCTTCGAGATCGACGTCGCTGCCCAGCGGCATGTCGCGGGTGTGGATCTTGAGAATCTTCAGCCGGCCCGGCGCCTCGGGCACGCCGACGTAGACCAGCTCGTCGAATCGGCCGGGCCGGCGCAGCGCGGGGTCGAGCAGCGTCGGGCGGTTGGTCGCGCCGAGCACGACCACGCCCTGGAGGTCCTGCAGGCCGTCCATCTCCGCGAGCAGGGTGTTGACGACGCGTTCGGTGACGGCCGGCTCGCCCATGCCCCCGCCGCGCTGCGGGGCGAGCGAGTCGATCTCGTCGAGGAAGACGACCGTGGGTGCCACCTGCCGCGCCCGGCTGAACAGGCGTGCCACCTGCTGCTCGCTTTCGCCGTACCACTTGCTCAAGAGGTCCGAGCTCTTGGTGGCGATGAAGTTGGCCTGCGCTTCGCGGGCGACCGCCTTGGCGAGCAGCGTCTTGCCCGTGCCGGGCGGACCGAAGAGCAGGAACCCCTTGGCGGGACGGATCCCGATGCGCTCGAATGCCTCGGGGTTCTTCAGCGGCAGCTCCACGCTCTCGCGCAGGGACTGCTTGGCGTCGTCGAGGCCGCCGATGTCGTCCCACTTGACGTTGGGGACCTGGATCATGATCTCCCGCATGGCGGACGGCTGCACGCGGTGCAGCGCGTCGTAGAAGTCGCGCCGCTGCACCTGGAGCTGCTCGAGCACGCTGGCGGGGATCTCGTTGGCCTCGAGGTCGATCTGCGGCAGCACCCGGCGAAGCGCGTCCATCGCCGCCTCGCGGGCCAGCGCCGCGATGTCCGCCCCGACGAAGCCGTAGATCTGCTCCGCGACCTCGTCGAGATCGACGTCGTCGGCGAGCGGCATGCCGCGGGTGTGGATGTTCAGCACCTCGCGCCGCCCCTCCGTGTCGGGCACGCCGATGGTGATCTCGCGGTCGAATCGGCCGGGCCGGCGCAGGGCCTCGTCGATCGCGCTCACGCGGTTGGTCGCCGCGATGACGACGACGTTCTCCCTCGCTTCCAGCCCGTCCATCAGCGTCAGAAGCTGGGCGACGATCCGCCGCTCGACCTCGCCGCTGACCTCTTCGCGCTTGGGCGCGATCGAGTCGAGCTCGTCGATGAAGACGATCGCCGGCGACTCCTGCTGGGCCTGGCTGAACACGTCGCGCAGCCGCTGCTCGCTCTCGCCGTAGTGCTTGCCCATGATCTCGGGCCCGGCGATGGAGAAGAACCCGGCGTCGGCCTCGTTGGCGACCGCCTTGGCGAGCAGCGTCTTGCCCGTGCCGGGCGGTCCGTGCAGGAGCACGCCCTTGGGCGGGTCGATGCCGAGGCGCTGGAAGAGCTCGGGGTGCTTGAGCGGCAGCTCGATCATCTCACGGACCTGGTCGATCGTGTTGCCGAGCCCGCCGATGTCGTCGTACGTCACGTCCGCCGGCCGCGGCTCCTGCGGCTCGACGTACTGCGGCAGCAGCTCGATCTCCGTATCGGGCGCCACGCGCACCACGCCGCGCGGGCTGGTGGCGGTCACGACGAGGCGGATCTCCTGGAGCCCGTAGGCGGGCTGCTCGAACATCTCGCGGAACACGTCCTGCGCCATGCGGCCGCGGGGCTGCTGCTGGCCGGACGGCCGATGGTAGACGCTGGTGGAGATCACGTCGCCGGCGACGAGCGGCCGCTGGTTCAGCGTGCGGCGGAGCGCCTGGCCCGAGCCGCGAAGCCGCAGGTTCTTCTGCGCCGGGGCGAGCTGGAGCTTCTTCGCCGGCTTCGCCTCCACCTGACGGACCTCGACGTGATCGCCCATGCTCACGCCGGCGTTGGCGCGTTCCAGGCCATCGAGGCGGATCACGTTGAGCCCGACGTCCTCCTCATACGGGTGCAGGGCGAGCACCGCGGTGTGGCGCTTGCCCACCAGCTCGACGATGTCGCCTTCCTGAATTCCGAGCTTGTCGAAGATCTCCCGATCCATCCGGGCGGTGCCTTTGCCCACGTCTTCCGAGCGGGCGCCGGCGACCTGCACGCGAACCGCTGTGTGCTGCTGAGTGTCTTCTGCCATCGGGTCATCCTCCTGGACTTATCGCGGGCCCGGCCGCGCGGGGCGGCCGAATCAAGCGGTTTTCGGCTGATGCTAGACGGGTGCGACGCGCACTTCTCATCGGTTCGAGAGGAGAAGACGCGCACTGGCGGCCCGGGGCAGCGCAAAAATCAGCCCCTCGCGCCGTCGCGCGGGGGGCTGTCCATCCGGTGCGGTGGAGCGGATCGGGCCGGTCAGCCCAGGCCGACGACGCGCTCGATCTCTTCCATGGAGGTCACGCCCTGCTTGACGAGGTCCGTGCCGTTTTCCTGCAGGCTGGTGAACATCGTCAGGCCGATCGCCTTTCGCAGATCGGCAATGCTGGGCGAGTTGAGGATCACGTCGCGCATGTCCTCGTTGACGGTCAGCAGCTCGAAGACCGCCCGCCGGCCGGCGTAGCCGGTCCCGAAGCAGCGTGAGCAGCTTCCGGGGACGAAGATCTCCTTGAGCCCCTCGACCGCCCGGCCCATGCGCATGGTCTGCGATGGCGTGGGGCGACGGCTCATCTTGCAGTGCGGGCACAGCTCGCGGGCGAGCCGCTGGGCGAGGATAAGGTTGAGCGTGTTGGCCACGAGGTACGGCTCGACGCCGAGGTCGAGCAGGCGGAAGATCGTGCCGATCGTGTCCTTGGCGTGCACGGTCGAGAGCACGAGGTGGCCGGTCGCCGCCGCCTGCATGGCGGTGATGGCGGTCGCCTTGTCTCGGATCTCGCCGACCATGATCACGTCCGGGTCCTGCCGCAGCACGCTGCGCAGCAGGGTGTGGAAGCTGTTGCCCTGGTCTTCGTCGACGGGGATCTGCGTCGCCCCGGGCAGCTCGTACTCGATCGGGTCCTCGATGGTGATGACGTTGCGCTGGCTGGTGTCGATCTGGCGGAGGATGGCGTAGAGCGTCGTCGTCTTGCCGCTGCCGGTCGGGCCGCAGGCGAGCAGCATGCCGGTGTCCTGCCGGGCGAGCCCCTGGACCTGCCGCTGCATCCAGCCGGGCAGGTTGAGGTCGCTGATTTTCTGCGGCGAGTTCATCGGGTCGAGAATTCGCACCACCAGCTTCTGACCGTGCATCGCCGGCGTGAAGCTCACGCGGTAGTCGACCCGCCGATCCGGCGCCTGGACCGAGAAATGGCCTTCCTGGACCAGCGCCTTTTTGGAGATGTCGATGTCGCTGAGCACCTTGACCAGGCTGGTCAGCCGGCGGAACACGCCCGCGGGAAGCTCGGCCGCCCTGGCCATCGCCCCGTCGATGCGCATCCGCACGAGGCCGCCTTCCTTGCCTGGCTCGAGGTGGACGTCGGACGCGCCGCAGCGCATACAGCCCAGCATCAGCAGACGCATGATGCGGATCGTGTCGGCCGTGGAGGAGCCGCCCTTGTCCGCGGCGTGAACGACGCTGCCGCGGGCGTTGACCAGCGCGACGTCGTCGGGCCCGAAGCCGACGTCCTTGCCCGCCTGGAGCAGGGCGTCGAGCGAACCGGAACCGAAGTCGCTGCGCCCCCGGCCGGCGGAGACCGGCTGCTCGACCGCCTCCTCGACGTGCAGGTCGCCGCCGGACACCTCGATGGGCGAGGAGTCGCCGTCGTCGTCGAGGCCGCCGTCGCCGTTGCCGTTCTGTCCGGCCATGGCGAACTTGCGCCCCTGGGCCGGCTGCTCCTGGTGCTGCTGCTGCGTCTGCTGCTCGGCCGGCGCACTCGCGATGAAGCGCAGGCGCGTCGAACCGATCACGAACTGGTCGCCGTCGCTGAGCTGGACCTGCTCGATCCGCGCATCACCGACCAGCGTGCCGTTGCTGGACCCGAGGTCACGAAGCGTATAGCCCCCCTCGCCTGGCGCGATCTCGCAATGGAACCGACTGACGCGTTCGTCCTGAACGCAGATGAAGTTGCTCGGGTGCCTGCCGATGCGAACCCGCTGCTCGTCGAGCGTGACGCGCTGGTTGCCCTTCGGCCCACGAATTTCCAGATAGGCCATGACGTCTCCTCACCGCGGCCAGCCCCCTGCTCACAGCCGCGCGGCCCAAAAAGGACGTGGGGGCCTTCGTCGGCCCCGAGTTTAATCGCTAACGCACCGCAAATCCAATCCTTTACCGGGCTTCGAGCCGGATTCGGATCGCCGTGACCTGCCGCTCGCCGACAACCAGATCCTCGTAGGTCTCCCGCTTGCGGATGACCTGCGCCGAGCCGCCCTCGACCAGCACCTCTGCCGGCCTGGGCATGGCGTTGTAATTGTTCGCCATCACCATCCCGTACGCCCCGGCAGTGAAGATCGCCATCCGGTCGCCCCGCTTCACCGGCGGGAGCTTGCGGTCCTTCGCCAGCACGTCGCTGGTCTCGCAGATCGGACCCACCACGTCCACCGTCTCCAGGCCGGCGACGTCCGGCTCTTCCTCGCGCCGGGGCGGAACCTGCTCCGGGCTCACCTTCGTCGGCCAGAGGAAGTGGAACGCGTCGTACAGCGCCGGCCGAAGCAGGTGGTGCATGCCCGTGTCGACGATGACGAACTTCTTCGCCCCGCCCTGCTTGAGGTACTGCACCTCGGTCACCAGCACGCCGGCGTTGCCCGCGACCGACCGCCCGGGCTCGAGGATGAGCTTGAGCCCCTTGCCGCGGATCAGCGGCGCGATCGCGTCGGCATATTCCTTGTAATCCGGGCTGGCGCCGGACTCGTAGTCGGCCGCATAGCCGCCGCCGATGTCGAGCGCGTCGATGGTGAAGCCTTCGCCGCGCAGCTCGTCGATCAGCTCGAGGGCCTTCTCGATCGCCCGGACGTAGGGCTCGGGGCTGTAGATCGGCGAGCCGATGTGCAGGTGAATGGCGTTCAGCTTGAGGTGGCCGTCCCGGCCGTAGCTGTGGAAGAAGCGGCGGGCACGCTCGATGTCCACGCCGAACTTGGTCTCCTTCTTGCCGGTGGTCGTCTTGGCGTGGGTGCGCGGGTCGGCGACGTCGGGGTTGACGCGCAGCGCGGCGTGGCTGGTGGCGCCCATTTCCTTCGCGATCCGGGCGATGTTCTCGAACTCTTCTTCGGACTCGATGTTGAACCAGCCGATGCCCGCCTCCAGGCCGGCCCTGATTTCCGGGTCGGTCTTGCCCACGCCGGCGTAGACGACCTTGGCCATGTCCGCCCCGGCTTCCTTCGCCCGGTAGATCTCGCCGCCGCTGACGACGTCCATGCCCGCGCCGCGGTCGGCGAGCAGGCGGAGGATATTCAGGTTGCCGCAGCTCTTGATCGAGTAGCAGATGATCGGGTCGAATTCGGAGAAAGCCTCCGCCAGCGCGTCGTAGTGGCGCTCGAAGGTCGCCCGGGAGTAGACGTACGCCGGGGTGCCGACCCGGTCGACGATCTCGTCCAGGGGCAGGTCTTCACAGTAAAGCCGTCCGTCGCGGTAGCTGAAAGCGTCCATGGTCTTTGGATCTATCCTGCTAGGAGTCAAAACGAACCTGATCAACCACTATAGGCCCTTCAGCCGCCGAATTCACGTCCGGGCACGCTGGCGGGGTCGATGCGCAGGATCGGCTCCACCGCCGAGCCGGAGGACACGATGTCGCGGACGATCCCTTCCACCGCCCCCCGCTGACCGGGCCAGATGAAGTGCCGCTCCGCGTCCGCGCGCGGCACCCAGCGCAGCGCGTCGTGCGCGGCGTCCAGCACCGGCTCGGCCGACCGCTCCACCTCCGCGGCGAAGCACGGGCTCATCACGAAACACGCGTGCGAGTGCAGAAAATAGGTGTTCGGCAACTCGAGCTGCCAGAACCCCACCAGCCCCCGGCCAGGCGCGAAGCCGGTCTCCTCCCGCAGCTCGCGCAGCGCCGTCGCGGCCGCGATCTCCCCCGACTCCATGTGCCCCATCACCGGCTGCCACGTCCCGCCGAGCACCTCATCAGGCACCCGGCGGATCTGGAGAATCTCCACCTCGCCCGGCGGCGGCGAGGCCGGCCTGCGGAAAACGTAAACATCCACGATATCCGTGCGAACGGGCGGTCCGGGCATGGCTGACTCTGGCGGCAGAGGGTGCGTCGAATCGGCGGCAGGCGTGAACACGCCCGCCGGCCCCACGCAAGGGGCCTTCTCCCCTAGAATAACTCCATGCAGTGGATTTATCTGGACAACAACGCCACCACCCGCCCCGCGGACGACGTCGCCGCGGCCATGCGGGAAATGGATGAGCAGTTCTGGGCCAACCCCTCCAGCGTGCACCGCTTCGGCCAGAGCGTGCGGCAGAAGCTCGAACTCGCCCGCCAGGAGGTCGCCAGCCTCGTCGGCGGTCGGCCGCGGGAGCTGATCTTCACCTCGGGCGGCACGGAGTCGGACAATCTCGCCATCTACGGCACCCTCGAGGCGACCCTCCGCCCCGAAGGCGGCCCGCCCGGCGCCCTGATCACCAGCGCCGTCGAGCACTCGGCCGTCCGCGAGCCCGTCGCCGACTACGAACAGGCCGGGGGACGCGTCGAGCAGGTTCGCGTCGACCGGGCCGGGCGGGTCGAGACCGATGCGGTCCGCGACGCCCTCGCCCGGCACGCCGACGAAGGTCGGCCGATCCTGGTGAGCATCCAGTGGGCGAACAACGAGACCGGGACGATTCAACCCATCGCCGAGGTCGCCGCCGCCGTCGCCGAGGCGAAGCAGACGGCTGCCGAGCGTCGCCCGCGGATCTGGCTGCACATCGACGCCACGCAGGCGGTGGGCAAACTGCCGGTGAACGTCCGCGAAAGCGGGGCCGACCTGGTGACCTTCAGCGCCCACAAGCTGCACGGGCCCAAGGGGGTCGGAGCGCTCTGGGTTCGGCCGGGCGTGCGCATCCGGCCGCTGCTCCGAGGCGGCCCGCAGGAGCGCGAGCGGCGAGGCGGCACGGAAAACGCGGCCGGCATCGTGGGCTTCGGCGTCGCCGCGAAGCTCGCCGCGGCGTTTCTCGAGGACCCCGCCAGGCGGGCGGAGATCGAGGCCCTGCGCGACCGGCTGGAGGCGAAGATCGCCGAGGCGGTGCCGGAGATGCGGGTCAACGCCCGCGAGGCCGAGCGGCTGTGGAACACGAGCAACCTCGCCTTTCCGGGGCTGGAGGCGGAGGCGATCCTGCTCGGCCTGAGCGAGCGGGGCGTGTGCGCCTCGGCGGGCGCGGCGTGCTCGAGCGGGTCGCTCGAGCCCTCGCCGGTGCTGCGGGCGATGGGGATCGACGAGCCGACGGCGCACGGTTCCGTGCGATTCTCGCTCAGCCGGGAGACGACGGCGGAGGAGATCGACCAGGCCGCCGAGGCGGTGGCGGAGGTGGTTCAGCGGGTCGGCCGAACGATGCCGGTCGGCCGGTAGGGCCCGCGCCTGAGACGCGCCCGACAAACCGGGGCGGGGGGCGGGCTTTACCGACGGGCGGCAATGGTTCACAATAGAGCGGAACCGGTTTTGGCCAAGGGACTCGATTCATGCAGGTGATGAGCTGGACCATTGCGCGGCTGGGCAGCCGATTCGGGCTGCTCTTCGAGCCGTACCGCCGCCGGGTGATGCACTCGGCCATGGGGCGGTTTCTCGATCAGCCCGTGGATCTGATGGTGGGGATGGAAGAGCCCGACGGAACGCGGCGGGTGCTGCCGCTCTCCGCCGACGGCGAACTCCTGAGCAATTGCGAGCAGTTCGAGCGGGTCAACTCGATTACTTTTCGCGGCTACAGCGAGAAGTACAACCTGCGCTTCGAGTTCAACGTCCACAGCGTCTTCTATCCGCAGAGCGAGCGGCTGTGCCTGATGCCCGCGATCTACCTCGAGATGCGGGTCAACCCGGTCAAGCGGGTGCGCGGCCGGCCGAGCCCCGAGCGGACGCCGGAGAAGGTCAAGCTCTTCATCCGCCTGCGCCGGCCGAACACGCAGATCGAGGTCACCGACGGCGAGCCGCCCTGGCTGGACCTCAGCTACGACGCGCCCCTGACCCCGCAGGCGGACCCCGAAAACCGGACCGACAGCGCCCCCGCCGTGCCCGTGCGCGAGCGGCTGGTCAGCCTCAACCCCGACTGCACCCGCATGGAGGGCGACACCGGCCTGACCTGCGAGCTGCCCGTCACCGAGGTCGGCAGCGGCATCAAGTGGCGCCTCGTCTGGGGCGCTCACGTCGCCGAGCCGGTGCTCAACGTCACCCGGCAGGGCCAGACCTACCCCGCCCGCTTCCGCTACTGCGAGCACTGGTCCAGCGTGGACGAGGTGATCGAAGAAGCGGTCAAGACCCGCGACGACCGCCTGGCGCACTCCCGGCGGTTCGAGAAGCTGGTCGAGCAGGCCCCGCTGGACCCGGCCGAACGCCACCTGGTCAACCAGAGCTTCCAGAGCTGGCTGAGCAACACCTTCTGGTGCCAGCTCAACGGGGCCGACCGGAGCATCGGGCAGTGGTTCAGCACCTGGGACGGCTGCACGTTCATGCACTCGCCGCTGGACGTGGGGTACAACGAGTCGCTGATCTACCTCTCGATCTGGCCGAAGCTGCTGGAGATGCAGCTCGACCAGTGGGCCGAGCACACCCACGAGCACGCCGCGTCCGAAGGCGTCTGGCTCAGCCACGACATGGGCAGCGGCAGCGCGGTGACCGGGCAGGCCTACCCCCACGCGATGGAGGTCGAGGAGAACTGCAACTACCTGCTGCTTCTCCAGGCGTGCGCCCACTGGACCGGCGACAGGCCGATCGCCTCACGCCACGCGGAGCTGGTGGCGAAGCTGGCGAAGTACCTGATCTGGACCGACCGCGACAAGTCCGGCTTCCCCTCGGCGGGCGTGGCGAACGCCATCGACGATGCCGGGGCGGCGGTGCAGTACTCCAACAAGCAGACCTACCTCGGCGTCAAGCGCGTCGCGGCGCTGCGGGCGGCGGGCGACTTGCTCGCCATCGCCGAAACCGAGCCCCAACTTGCCGACGAGTGCGACAGCATCG
The DNA here is from genome assembly GCA_046540025.1 of Phycisphaeraceae bacterium. Taxonomy (GTDB): domain Bacteria; phylum Planctomycetota; class Phycisphaerae; order Phycisphaerales; family Phycisphaeraceae; genus JBKHFW01. Next base: position 6,838 of record JBKHFW010000007.1, on the reverse strand, counting down.
CCGAGGCGGACCTCGCGAAGATCGAGCGCAAGGCCTGGCTGGGCGACCACTACGCCGTGAGCGTCGAGCCGTCGGCCGCGGGCGTCACCGACGTCTGGAGCGGCAAGCCGGTCGCCTTCGAGCGTCTGCCGGGCTGGGACGCCTACTCGATCTACACCGGCAACGGGGCGCTGCTGCCGATGCTCATCGGCCAGCCGCCGCTGCTCGACCCGGACCGGCTGCGAAAGGACACGACCGCGGCCCTGCGTGAGAACGTCAGCCGCTACGGCTGCGGACACACCTCGATCGAGCCGGAGAACGTCTGGGTGAGCCAGAACCTCTGGCGGGACCTGCTTGCGCGCTACCTGAACATGGCCGAGGGCCTGCCCGCCCAGTACTACTGGGACATGGAGGTGATGAGCAACAGCTTCACGCAGTCGCTGGGCTACGTGGACACCTACATCGGCAGCGCCCGCTGCTTCTCGGCGCGGGGGATCACGTCGATCGGCTACTACCTCGCCGGCCCCCGGCTGATCGTCGACCGCCTCGCCGCCGCCGGGGCGTACATCACCGTCGAGCCCGACCGTGATCGCCCCCAGCGCTGGCCGCTGCTGCCGCTGGCGGACTGGAAGGCGGGCAAGATCCCGGTCTGCGTCGTCAGCCCCGCCGGCCGGGTGACGATCGAAGGCGAGATCGACCCCATCGTCGTCCACGGCGAAACGCCCGAAGAGCCCGGCGAAGGCGACCGCAAGGCCGGGCTGATCGGATAGCGGGAAACCACCCGAACACCCGAGTCACAGAAAAGAGGGAAGAGGAACTGTTTCCTGGCTCTGCCAGAAGGCAGCCCCGGCCTTCCCGCGCGCCTGAAGCTCATTTCCACAAGCCGCGGCAAGCGCCGCGCTGCCGCGGATCCCGCATCGATCGTGCGTCGCGGCCTCGCACTTGCCGCGGCTTGTGGAGGCGGAGGCAGCGTCCCTTCTTCGAGACCCCAGACCCGGGCACCGAGCCCCGGCTACCCCACCGTGATCTCCAGCATCTCCAGCGCCGCGCGAACGTGGCGCGGGTCGCCTTCGTGCTGGAGCTGGGCGGGGGTCGTCATCGCCAGCAGGCCGCGCTTGACCTGGGCGAGGTGCGGCCAGTTCGGGTCCACCTTGAGCCCCTGCCGCTTGCGCTCCTGGGCGATCATCTTGCACAGCTTCCGCCCTTCCAGCCGGTCCCGGCGGGCCCAGAAGAGGTGCTCGAAATAGACGGCGTCCTCGATCCAGTGGCCCACGCGGGTGTGGGCGAAGTCGATCAGCACGGCCGGGCCTTCCGGCGCGGGCGTGCGGGTGAGGGCGTTGGCGAGGTGCAGGTCGCCGTGGCACCAGTCCTCGAGCGGGCGGTCGTTCCACACCTTGAGCCATTTCTTGAGCTTGCGCGAGGCTTTCTTGAGCGCCTTGTTCCAGCGCTGCGGCTCGGCCATGCCGCGATCGCGCACCGCCGTGCGGGCCTGGGCGCAGAGCTTCTCCCAGTCGCGGACGAGCGGGTCGCCCTTGGGCAGATGCGGACTGGTCGCCTTGTAGAACCGCCCCGCCGCCTCGGCGAGCAGGTCGAACTCCCGGCCGCCCCACGCGGGACCCAGCGGCCCGTGCGGGAGCTTCTCCATCACCAGCCAGGCGAGGTCGTAGCCGCCGATCGCTTCGCCGTGCGCGTACAGATGCGGCACGACGTCCTCGGCCTCCTGAAGCGCTTCGATCCAGCGCCGCTCGCACGGCGGAACGGGCAGCTTGACGACCACGTCGTGGTCCCGCCCGTCATCGCCCCGCCAGGTGGCCGACCCGGTCAGGGCGCCGCCGCGCTGCCAGTCGGTGCGGAACCAGCTCACCTCCGAGAGTCGGCCGTCGCAGGCGTCGCGCAGCACCGGCTCGAGGAGTGTGCCGAATCCGCCTCCGCCTTGTGGCGTGGGCAGCGGCGCTGCTTCGTGAGCGACCACGTCGTCGGGCAGCTCCAGCAGCTGGCAGCAGTGGGTGGTTGAAACGTCGGCCTCGGCGAGAGAACTACGGCCGGGTTTTCTCGCCGGGCCCCAGCCCCCCGAGGGGCCGTCCTCCGGCTTGGGATAGGTCTGCATGCGTCGGCCCCATCTAAGGTCTTGCCGAACACCTTCACCGTAAACCCAGGCGAAGGAAAGGGCAAGCTTTTTTCCGGTTTCGTCGCCCGCTTTTTCGCAAGCGCTTTTGCCCATTAACTTTACGAACGACATTATCCACCGGACCGCTGGGGCCGTCCCGGTTCGGCCATCGGGGGGCCCCCGACGCGCCGCCTCCCCGGGAGTGCGGCGCGCCCGGGGGGTATATCGGCCAGCGGCCTGCTATGATCGAGCCATGATCGTCTATTGCTGCCCTGATCTCATTTTCGCCACGAAGATCCGCGCGACCGCCGAGTCGCTCGGCCTCACCACGCGGCCGGCACGCGACCTCCAGGCGCTGCGCAACCGCCTCAACCAGGTCGACGACGGCCGGGCCAACGAGCCGGTCTCGGCCGTGCTGGTCGACCTCGAGCTCGAGGATGCCGCCGCCTTCATCCGCGAGGCGAAGGACCACGACCCCGCGATCACGGTCGTCGCCTGCGGCCCGCACGTCGGCAGGGAGGCGATGGCCGCCGCCCGCGACGCCGGCGCCGACGCGGCCATGCCACGAAGCGCCTTCGCCGGACGGCTGCCCGAGTTGCTGGAAGAGCTCCGGGAAGAGGTGTGAGCCGGGCTGAACGAGATGGGGCCCAACCGCATCCCGTCCAGGGTGCCGGGTGCCGCTTCTGCCTGATCCCGGGCGGCAGGAGGGATCGGCGGAAGATCGCCCTGGTGGCGACGGCGCATCACCTGCTGCGTTGCATGCTGGCGATGCTGAGAAGTGGCGAGACCTGGTCGCCGCGGGTCGCCTCGGGCGGCGTGGCGAAGCGGGCGGCGTAGGCGGCCGGCCGAACGTGGATGTTCCGGAAGGCTGGGCGGTGCCGGAAGGAGATCGGGCAGGTTGTCGAGGGCGTTAGCGGCATTGGGTTGAGCCCCCCCACACTTTCCGGATGAACCTTCTCTTTTTGTCGAATCCGACTCAGAAGCGGAAGGTGACGCCGCCGGTGATGGCGTGGACCTCGCCGTCGCTGTCGTATTCGCCGTCGTAGCGGAGGAAGGCGGAGGTGTCGTCGCCGAAGAGCGCGGTCGCCCCGGCCCCGAACAGCAGGCTGTCCTCCTCGCCGTCCTCCTCGGTGACAAAGCTGGTCGCCCCGCCCACGAAGCGGGCGGAGAGGTCGGTGTCTCCGAAGTACTCGTGCGCCCAGCCCAGGCTCATCTCGGGCACGAGCGTGAAGCGGTCCATCTCCACCCGGTGCGCCGCCGTGACGCCCAGGACGCTGCGGAGCGAGTCGCTGTCGCTTTCGTCCACGGCCAGGTTCGCCCCGGCCCCGCCGGTCTCGACGTAGCCGTCCTGCTCGTAGTGGAGGTATTCCAGTGCCAGCGTCGGCGTGAGCGTCAGCCGATCGGTCAGCTCCCAGGCGTAGCCGCCTCGCAGGTAGAGGTCGACGTCCCAGGCGTCGTAGTCGGCGTTCGCGGTGAGATCGATGCCGCCGGCGGTGATGCGGCGGTCGATGTCGTTGGTGTGATATCCGAAGCTCGCCGAGGCGTCGACGAGCCAGTTTCGCCAGGTGAGGCTCGTGTAGGGGCCGACGCGGAAGGTGTCCACCTCGCCCTCGCCGCGCCCGGCAGCGAAGTCGAGCTCCGTGTGGCCGTAGCCGAGCATGAACCCGACGAGGGCGTTTTCGCCGATGCGGCGGTCGATCCCCGCCATCGCCCCGCCGGTGTCGGCCGTGAAGCCGATGCGGTCGGCCGTCGTGTCCTGGTCACTGAAGATGCCAAACCCTTTGGCGAAGCCGCCGACCCGCGAGCCGTCATAAGGCTCGGCCGCCGGCTGAGCGCCTTCTTCCTCGGTCGCCGCGACGATGGCGGCGAGCATGGCCGGGTCGCTCGCGGCACTGGCAAACTGGAGCCCCAGCGGCTCGCCGGTCTGCTGCGCCAGGCTCGGCACGCCGGCCCGGGTGGCGCCGAAGTAGGCGCCGAGGTTGTCGTTGAACCCCTCGGCGACCTGCACGGCCGTCTGCGGGGGCGCCATCTGCTGGCCCGGCGAAAGCTGTTCGATCGCCTGGTTGTAGCCGGCGAGGTCCATCGCCTGCAGGTCGCGCAGGAGGCGGGCCTGCTCGGGGGTGGATGCGCTGTCGTAGAGGCCCTGCAGGGCGACGCCGAGCGGTCGGTTTCGGCCGCGGGCGTTCTCGTCGAAGTGGGCGATCTGACGCGCGGTGATGACGAACTGCGTGGGATCGTCCTCAGCCACGCTGCCGAACCAGTCGAGGAAGTCCGAGTTGTCGGTCACGGCCGCGCCGGGATCGACGTTCAGATCGCCCTCGGCGTCGTAGATGACGTACTGCTCGCGATGGTCGATCACGCCGGTGCCGATCTTGATGACGCGGATCTCCGCGGTGTCGGTCAGCGTGATGTCGCCGGTGGCGGTGATCCTGTCGGCCGAGTCGCCGTCGGTCTCGATCTCTTCGACGCCGGCGAGGCGGTAGTTGCCATCGACCTGCCGTGTGCCGATGGAATTGCCGGCCCGGTGCGTAGCGCCGGCTCTGACGAAGACGTCGCCGGTGATGCTGCCGCTGCCGGAGAGGGAGGCACCATCCTCGACGGCGAGGGTGGGAACCGTCATGTCGGCGTTCAGGACGAGTTCGCCATCGAGCACCGACGAGGTGTGGAGAAACTCGTGGTCGAAATCGTCGGTGAATTCGAGCGTACCCGGTCCGGCCTTCCGAAAGTTGTGAGCCAGCGAGGTCGACCCGTTGACCGTGACCCGGCCCGCGGGATGGCGGACATTCAGCGTCAGCCAGGCGGGGTCAGGCGGGGAAAGCCGGCTGGCCGCCTGAACGTCGGTCTGAGGTTGACTCATCAGCGAAGCGCCGGCGGCCCCCCCTTCGAAGGGGGGCGTGATGAGGACGGGACCATCGATGACGATTTCGCCGGTTCCACCGAAGCCAGCTTCGCCGGAAGACTCGGTTACTTCCAGTGAGGGAAGGGTGACACCGTGGTCGCCGGCGGACAGGACACCACCGTCCATGCGAATGGCCGCATCGACCACCGCGTCCGGACCGAGGTAGAGAGTGCCGTCGCCGTTGACGCGAACGAGGTTCGAAGCGACGCGACCGCTGAGCGCCAGGGTCCCGCGGTGGACCGTGACAGCAGCAACCTCGGTTGTTTCGCGGAGTTCCAGGGTGCCCGCTCCGTGCTTGGAAAGGCGGTCGTCTTCGCCCGTGGCCGCGACGCCGTTCAGCACGAGGGCGGCTTCGTCCGCCACGTCGAAGCTCATCACGCCCGGCAGGGTGATCGCTTCGGCGAGGGTGAGCTGGTGGTCCCCGACGACATTCACTGAACCGTCCGCGTCGGCGAAGTCGATGGCGTTGTCGAGCGTGACGTCGCGGGTGGTCGCGCCGATGGCGGCGCCGTTGCTGAGGACGAGCGGGCCTCCGTCACCGATGGCCTGGTCGTGTTCGACCAGCAGCGTGCCCTGCTGGAGGTAGACGCCGCCGGTGAAGGTGTTGGCGCCGGCGAGGCGGAGCGTGCCGAGGCCGGTCTTGGTGAGTTGGTGGTCGGGGTCTTCTGGAGGGGCGGAGTTGATGGATGGGCCGGGTTCGCCGGTGGCCTTGTAGATGGGCCCGCTCTCGCCGCTCTCGACACCGGCCAGGACGAGTTCCGCCTTCTCGGCCACGTCGAGGGTCGTGTCCTCGCCCAGCACGGTCTGCCCGAGTGCGAGTTGATGATCGCCAACGATGTGCAGGGTCCGGGCACCGGTCATGGCGAGGTCCACGCGGTGGTCGAGGGCGACGTCGCGCGAGGTGGTGCCGATGGAGACGCCGTCGCCGAAGATGAGCGACTCGCCGACGCCTGCGGCCTGGTCGTTTTCGACCAGGAGGGTGCCGTCAAGGACAACCACGTCGCCGGTGAAGGTGTTTTCGCCGGAGAGGCGAAGCGTGCCCGGGCCGGTGTTGCCGAGCGCTCCTTCGCCGGAGAGGATGCCGCTGACGTGGAGTTCGCCCGTGGAGCGGACGTTGAATTCCGTCGGGTGTGCGAGGATGGCATCCACCGCCAGCTCGATCTCATGGGGTGACTCGCTGACGACCATGGAACCGCTTTTGGCGGCGATGCGGTACTCGACCTCGTGGCCGAGCTGGATGCGGTTGCCGACGATTTTGAGCGGCCCGGCGTCGGACCGGAAGTAGATGGACTCGATGGGGAGGTCCGGCTGGAGGTCGTTGTGCAGCGTGCCGGAGCCGACGGAAAAGTCGACCCAGCCTCCGCCGCTGGGAACGGCGTCATAGGCCCAGTTGCCGGGGGTCGACCAGTTGCCGTCGCCCGCGGTGCCGGTCCACTCGCTGCCGGCCACCCGGGCCCATGCCTGGGGGCTCCCCGCGGCCAGCATCAGAGCACACAGAACGCTGGCCCCCACCTTCATCGCAAATACACGCATCAATCCATTCCTGTCAGCACGCAGGTATCTGAACGGTAAAACGGAAACGCCGGCCGACGGGTCCCTCTGGCCGATCACGCAGCGCCCCGAATGCGGCGCCTGGTGAATCCCACTATACCAGACTAAGGGATCTTCTGATGCGAACGAAATCGGGGCCGCCGCACCTTTTGGTGCGTCGCGGCGGTGGAGGTGGTGCAGGCGGAGCGGCCGGGGAGAACCGGCTGCGCAAAGAAACGCCCCGGCACCATCGGGCACTGGGGCGAGGAAGCCAGCTATCGGATTCGAACCGATGACCTGCGCTTTACGAAAGCGCTGCTCTA
>JBKHFW010000006.1:0-84768 GCA_046540025.1 Phycisphaeraceae bacterium | reverse complement strand
AACGTTTTCAGTTATTCGAACGTTTCCAAGCTGAGAGGGAACCGTCAGGCCTGGGAGTCGTATGAATGGAAGAGGCCTGGCTGGCAGCCGCCCTGACCCGCCGGGACACCTGTCGGAGGGGAAATCCCAGTTAGCCCAGTGTGTTTCGGAAGGGTTCCACAGGGCCGTTTCGACCCAGCAGTAGAGAGATGCCAGAGAAAGGCAGGAGCGTGATGACCAAACTGACCCATGCCAATTCGCCGCTCGAGCAGGCCCGCCAGCAGCAGCGTGTGAGCCTGGCGAAGAGCAAGCGGCCGCTGAGTCTGCGTGACCAGGCGACGGTCAAGCGGCTGCTCAATGAGAAGTACGACTACGTTCACGACGAGCTGTTCGAGCTTCCCGCCGAGGAGGCCGAGCGCAAGATCTTCGACGAGGCACCGGAGATCGAAAAGCCCGACACGAGCTGGTATCACCCGGTGATGGACAACTTCACCGAGACCCGCAGCGCCCAGAACAGCGGCACGGTGCTGCTCACGGCCGAGCAGGAGCGGGCGCTGTTTCTCCAGTTCAACTACTGCCGGTTCCGCACGTACAAGCTGCGGGAGCAGCTTCAGACGCAGGAGGAAATCGACCCGGCCGAGGCTCGCGAGCTGCTGAGCTGGTACCGCCGGGGCGAGAACTATCGCGACCAGATCGCCCAGACCAACCTGGCGCTGGTGCTGGCGATGGCCAAGCGGACCCGGATGAGCGAGGTGGACTTCGCCGACCTGGTCAGCGAGGGGAACATGGCCCTCTTGCGGGCGGTGGACAAGTTCGACGTCAGCCGGGGCTTCAAGTTCTCGACCTACGCCTGCCGGGCGATCCTCAAGGCGTTCTCCCGCAGCGGCGTAAAGCTGAGCAAGTACCGCCAGATGTTCCCGACCGACTTCGACCCCAAGCTCGAGCGGTCGAACCACGGCGAGCAGAAGCGGGACGAGCACGAAGATGACTGCGTCGACGAGCTCAAGACGATCATCCACCGCAACCGCGCGGAGCTCAGCGACATCGAGCAGGAAGTGATCACCCACCGTTTCGCCCTGGGCAAGCCCGAGGACGAGGCGAATCCGCTGACCCTCGAGCAGGTGGGCAGGATCATCGGCGTGACCAAGGAGCGGGTCCGCCAGATTCAGAACAAGGCGCTCGAGAAGATTCGGCACACCCTCGAGGACGAGTTCCTCGACTGAGCCGGCTGACCGGGCCGAGCTGAACCAAGAGCCGTGGGCTTCCCGCCCGCGGCTCTTTTTTTGTCCGATTTACATCTCCCCTGAAGAAAACGGTTCGGCGGGCGGGGCGGGGAGCCTCGCCTACGGGAAAACCCCTGCTGGCGGGGCAGGAGGGGCGATTTTCCGCAGAATCGGCACAAAGCGCATCTTCTGACCGATCCCGCTCAAGCGACCCTGCGACGCGGCCCGATAGGTAAAGGGGTTGACACGGACCCCCTTATTCCTATTTAATCTGACAGTCGCATGGGTAAAACCCTGAGCATCCTGGTAGTCGTTTTGCTGAGCGCCGGCGCCGCGTGGGCCGATGGGTCTGCGCGTCACGAGCGCATTCGCGAGCATTTCGAGCGTTCGCCGCGGGTGTACCGCTCTGCGCACTTCGTCATCGTCCACGACAGCGAGGAGGATGAGGCGGCCGCCCGGGCCAAGCTGCTCGAGCAGACCTACCGCCGCTTCGCCGCGGCCGTGCGGGACGCCGGGCTGAGCGCCGAGGGCCTGGAGCGGAAGCTGTTCTGCCTGCTCTTCGCCGAGCGCAGCGCCTTTGATCGTTACGCCCTCGAGGTGGACCAGGTCGACATGAGCTGGTCGGGCGGCTACTACTCCAGCCGGACCAACCGGGTGGCGCTGTTCGACTCGGGCGACTGGTTGCCGAAGATCATCGCCGCCGGCGAGAACGAGGAGGCGGGCGGCGAGGCGGCGATGGGGCAGGTCGCGTCGGTCGACGCCGCGATGAGCCTTGCCGCCACGACGCACGAGGCGGCCCATCAGCTCGCCTTCAACACCGGCCTGCAGACGCGGGGCGTGATGTACCCGCTCTGGGCGTCGGAAGGGCTGGCGACGAACTTCGAATCCGAGCGGCCGGGGCGCCCGTTCGGCCCCGCGCACCTCAACCAGACGCGGGCGGGCGATTTCCGCCAGGCGTGGCGGGCCGGGCGGATCACCCCGCTCAGGCAGTTCGTCGGCCTGACCAAGGTGCCCACCAGCGAGCCGATGATGATCAACGCCGTCTACGCCCAGGCCTGGAGCCTGTTCCGCTACCTCTATCTCGAGCACCCCAGCCAGCTCGGGCAGTACCTCCGCGACGTCGCGGACCTGCCCCGCGGCTCGCGGTCGGCCGAGCAGATGCGTCGCGAGTTTGAAGACGCCTTCGGGTCCGCCGCCGCCGTCGAGCGCGGCTGGCTGGAGCACCTGCGCGAGCAGGAGATCATCCCCGAATAATCGGCCGATCCAACCGATCATCACGCTTCCCGGGCCCCGCCTCCCACGAGACGGGGCCCGGTTTGCTGCGCGAAGAATTCGCCCTCAGCCGGCGTGAAAAGGCTTTTGCGCCCCCCTAGAGTCACTCGGAGCCAGTTGAGATGAAACTACCCTACGCGAATCGGACCGAGGCGGGCCGGGTGCTCGCTGACGCCCTGGGGGACCTTCAAAGCGCGCCCGACACGCTCGTGCTGGCGCTGCCGCGCGGCGGCGTGCCGGTGGCCTGGGAGGTGGCGCACCACCTCGAGCTGCCGCTCGACCTGATGATCGTCCGCAAGCTGGGCGTGCCCGGCCAGCCCGAGCTCGCCATGGGCGCGATCGCCAGCGGCGGGGCGCGCGTGCTCAACGAGGAGGTCATCCGCCGACTCGGCATCGCGGACCAAGCCATCGAGACGGTCGCCGAGCACGAGCAGCGCGAGCTCCAGCGGCGGGCCGAGGCCTATCGCGGCGACCGCCCCGAGCCGGACGTGGCGGGCCGGGCGGTCGTTCTCGTCGACGACGGCCTGGCGACGGGCTCGACGATGGCGGCAGCGGTCGCGGCGCTCGAGCAGCGTGAGGCGGGCCGGATCACCGTCGCCGTGCCCGTCGGCTCCCGCGAGGCGGGGGCGATGCTCGAGGCGCGGGTGGACCGCTTCGTCTGCCCGGCGCTGCCGGAGAACTTCTTCGGCGTCGGCCAGTGGTATCAGAACTTCCAGCAGACCTCCGACGACGAGGTGCGCGACCTGCTCGCCCGCGCCTGGCAGGCGCATCCGCCCGCCGGGCCGCGGGAAAGCTGACCCGGCTCGAGGCGCCGCAAGAACCCGCCCGGCCCCGATCGGAGACTTTTCATGATGCATCCTGCCGAGGTACCGGCCGATTTCGAGCTGCTTCGCCATCGCCTGCACCCGCTCTCGGGCGGCGACGCCGACTTCGACCCCGTGCTGGAGGCGGTGGGAGACAGGCCCATCGTCCTGCTCGGCGAAGCGACCCACGGCACGCGCGAGTTCTACGACGCTCGGGCCGCGATCACCAGGCGGCTGATCGAGGAGAAGGACCTCGACGCCGTCGCCGTGGAGGCGGACTGGCCCGACGCGTACCGCCTGAACCGCTACGTCCGCGGCCACTCCGTGGACGAGTCCGCCCGCGAGGCGATGGGCGATTTCACCCGCTTCCCCCGCTGGATGTGGCGGAACGAGAGCGTGCTCGAGCTGATCGAGTGGATGCGCGACTACAACGACGGCAAGCCGCCCGAGCTGCAGGCCGGCTTCTACGGGCTCGACCTCTACAGCCTCTACCGCTCGATCGACGCCGTGGTGAAGTACCTCAGGCACGTCGATCCCGAGGCGGCGGAGCGGGCGGCGAGGCGATACGCCTGCTTCGAGCTCACCGCGTCGGATCCGCAGCGGTACGGCTACGCCGCGGGCGTGGGGGCGCGGCGCTCCTGCGAGGACGCGGCCGTGCAGCAGCTCGAGGAGCTGCGCCGGCAGTCGGCTGAGTATCTCAAGCGCGACGGCGTGGTCGCCCGCGACGAGCAGTTCTTTGCTGAGCAGAACGCGAGGCTGGTCAAAAACAGCGAAGAATACTACCGGGCCATGTTCGGCGGGCGGGTGAACACCTGGAACCTCCGCGACCGCCACATGGCGGACACGCTCGACGCCCTGGTGAACCACCTCGGCGGCCCGGCCGAGCCGGCGCGGGTGGCCGTGTGGGCACACAACTCCCACCTCGGCGACGCCCGGGCGACCGAGGCCGAGCAGCGAGGTGAGCTCAACGTCGGGCAGCTCGTGCGCGAGCGCTGGGGCGAACAGTGCCTGCTCGTCGGCTTCACGACCCACCACGGCACGGTCGCCGCGGCGACGGACTGGGACGCCCCGGTCCAGCACAAGCGCATGCGCGACGCGATGCCCGGCAGCGTCGAGGCGCTGCTGCACGAGGTGAAGGAGGGCGATTTCCTGCTGCGCATGGACGAACCCGAGCTCGCGAAGCAGCTCGCCCAGCCCCGGATGGAGCGGATGATCGGCGTGATCTACCGGCCCGAGGCCGAGCGGGCGAGCCACTACTTCCACTGCCGACTCAGCGAGCAGTTCGACATCGTGCTGCACTATGACGAAACCCGCGCCGTCGAGCCGCTGGACGCCGAGGCCGGCTGGGAGATCGTCGAACTGCCTGAAACCTACCCCAGCGGCCTGTGATCGGCCGGCAGGGCCAGAGCATCAGAAAAGGACGAGACATGAGCGAGCTGCCGCTGACCGAAGTCGAGATCCAGACCGGCGACGCCACGCTGACCGGCGACCTGGCGGTCCCGCCCGGCGCGAAGGGGCTGGTCGTGTTCGCCCACGGCAGCGGGTCGAGCCGGTTCTCCAGCCGAAACCGCTTCGTGGCCGAGAGCCTGAACCAGGCCGGGCTGGCGACGCTGCTGTTCGACCTGCTGACCGACGAGGAGCAGGAGATCGACAGCCGAACGCGGCACCTCCGGTTCGACATTGAGTTGCTGGCGCGGCGGATGACCGGCACGGTGGACTGGGTCAAGCAGAACCCGCAGACGGCGGAGCTGAAGATCGGCCTGTTCGGCGCGAGCACGGGGGCGGCGGGGGCGCTGGTCACCGCCGCCGAGCGGCCCGAGAAGGTGACGGCCATCGTCTCGCGGGGCGGCCGGCCCGACCTGGCGGGGCACTCGCTGGAGCACGTGCAGGCTCCGACGCTGCTGATCGTCGGCGGCAACGACGTGCCGGTGATCGGCATGAACCGCGAGGCGGCGGAGCAGATGGAGGCCGCGCATGTGCAGATCGATATCGTCCCGGGGGCGTCGCACCTGTTCGAGGAGCCGGGCCGGCTTGAAGAGGTCGCCGAACTGGCTCGCGATTGGTTCAAGCAGTACCTCGAGGACGCCCAGAGCTGATGTGGCTGAGATGGTTTCCCTGGCGTTTCTTCCTCTCGCGCTTTGCCCGGGCGAAGGGGTTCGTGGACCCGGTCACCCTGATGGCGCGGCTGCACCGCTTCGCCCAGCCTTCGGAGGTGGCCGAGCCGATCGAGCTTCTCCGTGCCGGTGTGATCTTCCACGCCCGCGGGCTGATCAACGCGCGGGCGATCCAGCATAACCTCGACTGGGTCTGGCCCTTCTGGATCGAGCGGCAGTTCGACCCGCGCGACAGCGCGTTCGTGCCGCGGGCGTTCTCGATCACGCACGTCAACCTGACGCACCGCAACTGGACTGCCGTGGGCCAGCCCGACGTGGACTGGATGCCCCTCGTCGACCCGCGCGGCCTGGTGACGCCGATCTACGACGGCTGGTCGCTGGACTCGTGGATCATTCCCGACGAGGGCGACCCGCTGCTGCCCTCGCGCGCCCGGCGCAGCCGACAGCGGCTGGAGCTCGAGCCCAACCTGGCCGTGCGCACCGAGTCCGAGCACAGCGGCCACCGCCTGGAGCAGACGGCGCAGGTGGTTTGGGACGGCGCCCAGCCTGAGTGCCGGGTGGACCTGACCGCGACCGGCGGCGGGCCGGGCTGGCTGGTCGCGGCGCTCAGGCCGGCCAATCCGGAGGGGATCGCCTTCGTGCACAAGTTGCGCTGGGAGGCGGGCAGCCGGGTGCTGCGCGTCAACGGCGAGGCGGACGTCCGTTTCGGCCGATCGCCCGACCGGGTGTGCATGTCGCGCTATCGCAGCGGCGACGTGCTCGAGCACCTCGGCCCCGAGGGCGAGCAGAAGAAGATGAGCTGCGAGGTGGGGATGGCCTCGGCGGCGGTGATGTTCCGCCTGGGGGAGAGCGGCTCGGCGGAAGTGCGCGTCAGCGTGCCGCTGCTGGAAGCGCCGTCGCGCGAGCGCAGCAGCACGGCGACGCAGGCGGTCCTCCCCGACCGGCCCGTGTCGTGGAAGACGGCGCTCGCCGGGCGGTGCGAGGCGAAGCTGCCCGAGCCGAGGCTGCAGAAGCTCTACGACATCGCCGCGAGCACGCTCGTGCTCCACTCGCCGGGCGACGTCTACCCCGGCCCGTACACGTACAAGCGGTTCTGGTTCCGCGACGCGGCGTTCATCCTCGACGCGCTGCTGGCGATGGGGCTGTTCGAGCGCGTCGAGCGGACGCTCGAACTGTTTCCCGAACGGCAGAGCAAGCTGGGCTACTTCCACTCCCAGGAGGGCGAGTGGGACTCCAACGGCGAGGCGCTCTGGATCATGGAGCGCTACGCCCGGCTGAGCGGCAAGCCGCTGTCGCCGCGGCTGGTGCGGTCGGCGGTGCGCGGGGCGCGGTGGATCCGCCACAAGCGGCTGCGCGACGACCTCGACGCCCCCCATGCCGGGCTGCTGCCCGCCGGGTTCAGCGCCGAGCACCTCGGGCCCAACGACTACTACTACTGGGACGACTTCTGGTCGGCCGCCGGCCTGCGCAGCGCCGCCCGCCTGCTGCGTGAGGCGGACGAGCCGCTGGCGGCGGAGAAAGCGGAGGCCGAGGCGGACAAGCTGCTCGCGGCCGTGGACCGGAGCCTCGAGCAGACGGCCCCCCTGCGCGATCGGCCGGGCGTGCCGGCGTCGCCGTATCGGCGGATGGATCCCGGGGCGATCGGCTCGCTGGTGGCGGGGTATCCGCTTCAGCTCTGGGCGCCGGACGACGAGCGGCTGCTGGATACGGCCGAGTTTCTGCGGAAAAACTGCCTCGTCCACGGCGGGTTCTTCCAGGACATGATCCATTCGGGCATCAACGCCTACCTCACGCTGCACATGGCGCAGGTGCTCCTGCGAGCAGGCGACGAGCGGCATTTCGACCTCGTGCGCGCCGCCGCCGACGCGGCCTCGTCCACCGGGCAGTGGCCCGAGGCGATCCATCCGCACACCGGCGGCGGCTGCATGGGCGACGGCCAGCACGTCTGGGCGGCGGCGGAGTGGGTGCTGATGATCCGCAGCCTGTTCCTCCGCGAGGAGGCGGGCCGAGTGATCCTGGGCAGCGGCATCCCCCGCGACTGGCTGGACGGGCGAAGTGCCATGAACTTCGGCCCCGCTCCGACGAGCTTCGGGGAACTGACCCTCCAGATCGAGCCGGGCGAGGACGAGGTCGTGGTAAGCTGGGAGGGCCGGTGGCGAGCGGAGCCGCCCGAGATGGAGATCGCTCTGCCCGGCCTGCCCACGCGGCGGGTGAGCGGCGAGCAGGGCGGCGTCACGCTCAGCCGGGCGCACGGAGAGACCCGCGGAGCCAGCACGTGAACATCGTGATGCTGACGAACACGTTTCTGCCCCACGTCGGCGGGGTCGCCCGCTCGGTGGCGTCGTTCACGGACGCCTTCCGCCAGCGCGGGCACCGGGTGCTGGTCGTCGCGCCGACGTTCCGCGGCACCAGCGTCGGCCGGGACAGCGACGTGCTCCGCGTGCCGGCGATTCAGCGGTTCAACGGCAGCGATTTCTCCGTCCGCCTCCCGTCGCTGGGACTTGTCTCGGCGGCGGTGGCGAAGTTCAGCCCCGACGTGATCCACGCCCACCACCCGTTCCTGCTGGGCGACACGGCCCTGCGGCTGGCGACCTCGCGCAACCTGCCGCTGGTGTTCACCCAGCACACGATGTACGAGCGCTACACCCACTACGTGCCGGGCGATTCCGAGCCGATGCGCCGCTTCGCCATCCGCCTCGCCACCGAGTACGCCAACCTCTGCGACCACATCATCGCCCCGAGCCGGAGCATCGCGAAGACGATCCGCGAGCGCGGCGTCCAGGCACCGGTCAGCGTCGTGCCCACCGGGATCGACCCCGCCGGCTTCGCCCGCGGCGACGGTCAGGCGGCCCGCGAGCGGTGGGGCGTGCCGAAGGACGCGTTCGTGGTCGGCCACGTCGGCAGGCTGGCGGCGGAGAAGAACCTGCCGTTTCTCGTCCGGGCGGTGGGGCACTTTCTTCAGGCGTGCCCGGGGGCGCATCTGGCGATCGTCGGCGCGGGGCCGGCCGAGGGGGAAATCAGGCAGATTGCCGGCACACGCGGACTCGCGGACCGGGTCCACCTCACCGGCTCGCTGAACGGGCAGGCGCTGGCGGACGCGTATCACGCGATGGACGTCTTCGCCTTCGCTTCGCAGACCGAGACGCAGGGGATGGTGCTCGCCGAGGCGATGACGGCCGGCGTGCCGGTGGTGGCGGTCGACGCGCCGGGAGTGCGGGAGGTGGTCCGCGACGGCGAGAACGGCCGACTGCTCATGAGCGAGGACGAGCAGGCGTTTGCTGAGGCGGTCGCGGAGATCCGCGAGTCGGGCGAAGCCGGTCGGAAGGCGATGCGCGCGGCTGCGCTGGCGACGGCGGACGCGTTTTCCCTGGACCGCTGCGCCGAGCGGGCGCTCAAGGTGTACGACGACGCCCGGCAGCACCCGAGGCGCCCCCGGGCGGTGGAGGATACGGCCTGGACGCAGACGCTCCGGCTGCTCGAGGGCGAGTGGAACCTCTGGACCGGCCGGGCCGAGGCGGCGATGCGCTCACTGCGCGAAGGGCTGTAGCTTCCAGGGCAACAATCTCTCGATCTGAACGAGGTGGCGCACCGAAGACAGCCAGGTCTCCCCCGCTTCGGCCATTCGACGCGTTTCGCTTGCACGTCGGCAGCCATCCAGACCATCGCCGATCGGGTAGCTCGCTCAAGTTCCCGTTCGGTTGAAGTGGCTCTCATGCCCCATGGGCCTGGTTCACCGACTCCTCGAATTCGTCAAGCGAGCTCTGGAGGTCCTCGATCTGCGTCTCGAACTGATCGCGCAGCGTCGTGCGGCGGTCGGGGCCGGCCTGGAGGTAGGCCTGGAGCGTCTGCTCGAGCTGCTGCCGCTCCTGCCTGATCTGCTCGAGCCGCTGGCGGAGCTTGGTCTCCGTCTCCGCAGGCAGCGTGGTGAGGCGCTCCTCGAAGAGCTCGATCCGCTCCTCCATCGTGGCGACCTGCTCGCGGCGAAGCGATTCGATGTCCGCCCGGCGGGCCTCGATCGTCTCGCCGAGCTGCTCAGCCTCCTGCTGGGCCTCGCCGATCAACTGCTCACTCTGCTCGAGATGCTCCATCGCCTGCTCGACCGATTCCCCGGCGTCGTCCTCACCACAGCCGGCGAGCAGGGCGCCCGCGACGGCGAGCGGCAGGGCGAGCGTGAATCGCAACGACCTTGTCATCAGCCACCTCCTTTGGTTCAGGTGCCGGGATTTTAGGCGGCGCCGGGGCGGAAAAGGCAACCAGGGGGCTCGGGACTCGGGAATCCTATGCCTCAAGCCGTGGCAAGCGCCGTGCTGCCGCGGATCGGGTGGGATCCCCGGCTTGCCTTCCCCGCGGCGACATCCGGGGCGGCGCTGCCCTCTGCCCCGGCTTGGAGCGCCTGAGTCCGGAGGCGCTGACTCCCTTAACTCCCTCTGACTCCTGCTCCTCTCTGCCCGTCACACACGCCCCGGCCAGCCGTCGAAGATGAACTGACCGTCCTTGTGGAACACCTCGCCATCGGCGGTGATGGTGCCGCCTTCGCGGAGGTCGCAGACCATGTCCCAGTGCAGGCCGGACCGGTTGGCGTTGCCGGTCTCGGGGTAGCCCGCCCCGAGCGCGGCGTGGAAGGTGCCGCCGATCTTTTCGTCGAAGAGGGTGTTGCGGGAGTATTCGGTGATGGCGTAGTTGGTGCCGATGGCGATCTCGCCAAGCCGGCTGGCGCCTTCGTCCTGTTCGATCATCTGCTTGAGGAAGTCTTCGTTCTTGGTGGCGGAGGCGCTCACGAGCTTGCCTCGATCGAACTCGAGTTCGACGCCGTGCACCTCCCGGCCGCCGTGGACGGCGGGGAAGGAGTAGCGGACGACGCCGTTGACGCCGCCGTCCTCGGCGTCGAGGTTGGGGCCGGTGAAGACCTCGCCGTCGGGGAAGTTCTCCCGTCCGGCGCAGTTGATCCAGGCCATCCCCTCGACGTTGACGGTGAGGTCGGTCCCGTTGGCGGCCTGGAAGCGGAGCTCCTTTTTGCCGGTGAGGTAGTCGACGACCTGCTGCTGCTGCTTTTCGATCTTCCGCCACTCGGCGACGGGGTCGTCCTTGTCGAGATGGCCGGCGTGGAAGACGAAGTTCTCGTAGTCGCGCAGGCCCATCTCGGCGTCCTGGGCGCTGGACGGGGTGGGGTAGAGGGTGCCGCACCACTTGAGATCGCCCTTCGCGGCCCGCTCCATGAAGGTCTGCATGATCGGCGCGCGGGCGGCGGAGGCGATGCGCTGCCGGCCGGGATCGACGCGGGAGAGGGCCTTCGTGTTCGTCTCCGCCCAGAGCCCGATCTCCACGTCGATCGTGCGCACCGCGTGCTCGGCCAGCGGGCTGACGAACCTGAGCTGCTCCTCGCTGGCCACCTCGTAGAAGATCTCCTTGAAGTGGTCCGGGCTGATGCGCAACTGCGGGTGGGCCCCGCGGCGGAGCACGGCCTCGTAGATCGCCTCGAGCAGGGGCAGGCCGACGGGATCGCCGCTGATGCGGACGAGCTGGCCCGGCTTGACGTCGGTGGAGTACTCGGTGATGACGCGGGCAAGCTTGTCGAGACGGGGATCGCGCATGGGGGCTCCTTGCAAGGGTGAAGTTTCCAGCAGTCATGGTACGGAGCCGGCGGGGCGGGGTGCAAGCCGGAGCCACTTGAACCACGACGGCACGAAGGGGCGGAACAGAGCGCGACAAAGGGGGAGAGGCGGTGCCAGTTTCCGCAGAAGGTATCGGGCTGCGTCCGAGCCCGGTGCCTCGGGCATCCCGGGCCTGGCCAAGTGCTTCCCCTCTATCGTTCGCGACTTCGCGCCTTCGTGGTGGATCGGGGAGGTTCTCGCGTCTGTGGCGCAGAAAAAGACCCGGGCGCGGGGTGCGTCCGGGTCGTTGGGGTTCTGGTTGTCCGGCCTCGCGTCAGGCGGTCGTCGGGGCGGCTTCGCCCTGGTGGCCTTCCTTGACGGGGGCGGGGACGGTTTCGCCTTCGCCGCGGCCGAGCATGAGCAGCGGGGCGGCGATGGCGATCGACGAGTAGGTACCCACGATCACGCCCGCCAGCATGGTGAAGGCGAAGCCGCGGATGCCGATGCCGCCGAAGATGTAGAGCACCAGCACGGCGAGGAAGGTCGTGCCGGAGGTGACGATCGTTCGGCTGATCGTCTGGTTGATCGAGTCGTTGATGATCGCCGGCGTGGCCCGGGCGAGTCGGCCCCGGTTCTCGCGGATGCGGTCGAAGACGATGATCGTATCGTTGAGCGAGTAGCCGATGATGGTCAGGATCGCGGCGATCAGGGCGAGGTTGAGGCGGAACGGGTCGATCAGCAGCGTCTGGCCGAGGGCGGTCTGGCCGATCCAGCCGGTGATGGCGATGAGGCCCAGGGCGATCGACACGTCGTGGACGAGGGCGAAGATCGCGGCCGGCCCGTAGCGGAGCCGGGGCACGAAGATCATCATGCCGATGAGGAAGGCGAGGATGATCCCGCCCGCGATGCCCCAGCCGACGAGCGGCTGCCCGGTGAGCTGGCCGATGACCAGCCCGAGCCCGGCACTGATCAGCGAGGTGCCGACCATGGCGGCGGAGGCGAGGATGCCCGTACCGAGGTCGGTGAACCGCAGCCAGATGTAGACGACGACCGCCAGCAGGGCGAGCGACAGGGCCGAGATGGCCTGCTGCTGCATGGTGGCGGAGACCTGGCTGGAGAAGTTGCTGACGCTGTCGAGCGACTCCTCTCGCTGCAGGGCGGTGCGGACGAGGTCCCAGCTCATGTCGGCCAGGCCGCCGGTTTCGCCGAAGGTGTCGGGGTTTTCGAGGTAGTTCCAGTCCGGGCTGGAGATGAGCACGGCGGCGGCGCTGAACCGCCGCGGCGCGGCCGGGTCTTCCGGCTGCTCGTCGGCGAGTTCGAGGCCCACCACGGCGGTCTGCACGAGGCCGAGGTTCTGGAACGTCGGCTGACTGCGCATCGTCTGGATGCGATCTTCGATCTCGGCGGGCGTCTGGCCCGGGCTCATGTTCTCGAGCGTGATGGCGACGCCGCCGACGTAGTCGTCGATGTCAGCCGGCTCGGTGAGCGAGCGGTTGATGACGTCGGCGAGGTCGCTGCTGTCGATCGGCTGAACCGGCGCCCGCTCGACCATCTCCACGTCTTCGCCGACGAAGTTGACCGCCTGCTGCTTCTCGAGCACGTCCTCGAAGGCGGTGAGGACGATGCGCTCGACCAGGCGGGCGTTGGGCACCAGGGTGGCGTAGCTGAAGCCGGCGGCCCGGCTGTCCTCGGTGTCGCCCACGGTGACGAGCGTCGCGTTGGCGGGGCGGAGGTCGTCGAAATCGATCGCTTCCTCGCGGGCCTCGGGCATGTCGGCCGGGGGGGATTCGAGCACGTCCTCGAGGATCGCGGCGACCTGCTGCACGGCCTGCCGGCCCTCGGCGATGGCGGCCGAGTCGGCGGCACCTTCGGGGGCGAGCAGCTCGCCGATGCGGCGGTAGTCCTGCTCATCGACCTGCTGACCGCTCAGGGCGAGCTCGCCGGCGGTGGCGTAGGCCTCGAAGCGGTCGCGGGCCTCGTCGAGGCTCATCATCTCATCGCCGCGGAGGTCGAAGCTGACCTGCGTGCCCGAGCGGAACTCGATGTCGAGCATGTCCGCGCCGCGGGTGGCGACCAGCGCCAGGCTGACGCCGACGACGATGACGCTGATGGTGAAGAAGCCGTAGCGCTTGCCCACCCAGTCGACGTTGGGCGAGAGCAGCTTGCGCAGCACCGGCAGGATCGTCGGCAGCATGGGCATCGAGCGGGTCCTGCCCCAGCGGAGATAGGCCTCGATGAGCACGCGCGAGCCGAAGAGGCTGGTGAACAGCGTGGCGAGGATGCCGATGCCCAGCGTGACGGCGAAGCCCTTGACCTCGGCGGTCGCGGTGTAGCCGAGCACGATACAGGTGATCAGCGTGGTGACGTTGGCGTCGAGAATGGTCGAGAACGCCTTGTCGAAGCCGAGGCGGATCGCCGTGCCGAGGTCGGCCTGGCGATCGAGCTCTTCGCGGATGCGCTCGAAGATGAGCACGTTGGCGTCCACGGCCATACCGATCGTGAGCACGACGCCGGCGATGCCCGGCAGGGTCCAGGCGGCCTCGATCATGGCCATCACGCCGAGGATGATGACCATGTTCGCCAGCAGGGCGAAGACGGCCACGGCCCCGGGGAAGAAGTAGTAGACGATCATGAACCCGGCCACGAGGACGAGCCCGACGATCGCCGCGGTCAGGCCGCGGTCGAGGTTGTCCTGGCCCAGCGTCGGGCCGGTCGTCTTGATGCTTTCGGGGTAGTCCGCGAGCTCGACGGGGGCGGCGCCGGCGTTGAGCGTGCGGATGAGGTAGTCCAGCTCCTGCTGGGTGAACCGGCCCTCGATGATGCCCGAGCCGCTGATGGCGGTATTGATCCGCGGGGCGGAGATGACCTGTCCGTCGAGCAGGATGGCCATCGGCTGGCCGACGTGGGCGCGGGTGAGCTGGCCCATCAGGCTCGCGCCCATCGGGTTGAGTTCGAAGGCGACGGCGGGGAAGCCCTGCTGATCGCGGGAGGCGCCGACGTCGGTGAGCTCCCAGTCCGCGTTGGCGCGGGTGATGCTTTTCTCGCGGGTGTTGGCGAGCAGCAGGTAGTAGCGTCCGCCGTACTCGGCGCCGACGAGGCCGCGGTTGCGGAAGAACTCGGCCGTGCGGGTCCGGGCGTCCTCGCGCTCCTCAGGCGTCTCGGCGAACTGCTCGAGCTCATCGATCTCGAACCAGCGGTAGGGCTCGTTGATGCCGGCGCGGGGGCCTTCCTCCTCGAGGCGCTGCCGGGCGGCGGCGACGTCGGCCTGGCCCTGTGTCGAGGCGGCGATGCGGAATTCGAGGATGCCCGACGCCTGGAGCAGGGTGATCAGGTCGTTGGGGTCTTCCAGCGTGCCCTTGACCTCCTCATAGGCGTCCGAGGCGCGGGCGACCCGGGCGATCTGCTCGGCCCGCAGCGGGTGCTGCTGAGTCAGCTCCTCGAAGCCGGCCTGGCGGGGGCTGACGCCCTCGGGGCCGGTGGGGGTGGCGACCATGTTGAGCACGCGCTCGAGTTCGGCTTCGGAGACGTTGTAGGCGTCGAGGGCGTCGAGGGCCTGTTCGTACTGGCGGCGGGCGTCGGAATAGGCGGCGGTGGCCTGGAGCAGCGTCTCCTGGGCGTCGCCGGTGGTGTCCTCGTCGGCCTGCTGGCGAGCCTGGTTGTAGGCTTCGCGGGCGGCTTCGCGGGCGTCGGCGGCGGCGGCGAGGTCGCTGAGGACCTGCTCGAGCTGCTGCTGGCCCTGGGCGATCTCCTGGATGCGGACCTGCTGCCGGGCGTCGTCGGCGGCGAGCAGGGCGTCGATCTCGTGGGGGCTGATGTTGTCTTCCAGCAACTGTTCCCGCGCGGCGGTGTAGGCTTCGCGGAGCGCTTCGGTCTCTTCGCCGGCGAGGGGCACCTGGATCTGGAGGCGGTTGCCGCCGAGCTGGCGCCAGACCATGGAGGCGGTGCCGGTGGGGTCGACGCGGTCGCGCAGGACGGCGATGAGGTCGTCGATGGCCTGCTGGGGGTCGTCGACGGTGTCGGGCACGCGGACGCTGTAGATCATCGTCGTGCCGCCGGCGAGGTCGAGGCCCTTCTTGAGCCGGGTGTCGGGCTGATATCGGCCGGGGTACCAGAGCATCAGTCCGCAGAAGGCGATGACGAGTGCGATGAGCACCGGCTTCCAGCCGAACTGGTTGCGGACAAGGTAGTAGATCAGACCGCCGACGAGGGCGACGAACAGGAGGATGATCAGAGCATCAATGACCGTCATGGTCGATTCCCGGTTGGAGCAGGTCGGGCCTGCGGACAGTTGCAGAAAGGTTCAGACGAGGCGGGCGTGGCCCGGGGTCACTTTTCCTCGAGGACGGACTGAACGGCGGAGCGGGCGAAGCGCAGCCGGGTGTTGGAGGTCTCGTCGACCTTGACCAGCAGTTCGTTGTCCCGGACTTCGACGATGGTGCCGATGATGCCGCCGATGGTCTGGACGCGGTCGCCCTTTTTCATCGAGCTCATCATCTGCTGGCGCTTCTTCTTTTCTCGCCGCTGGCCCGCGAACATGATGACCATGAACACGCCGAGGATGAGGATAAACGGCAGCATCCCGCCGAGCAGGCCGCCGGGCGAGGTCCCGTCCGGATTCCGGTCCTGGGGCAGGGAGCCGTTGCCGTTGTCGGCGGGCTGACTTTCGACGGCCTGGCTATCGGTCTCGGCAGGGGCGTCGGGGATCGTCTCCCCATCTTCCTGCGCAAGCGTCCACGTGAACTGTTCAAGCATGATCATCTCTCTTTTGCGATATATAACTATTTGCAGTGCGGGGGTTTATGACGTCATTTCGCCGCGACTGGCCAATTGTCTGCTATCAAAGACCAGTCATTGTGGTCGATCGCCCGCCGGATGTCCAGCAGGAAGCGCTGGAAGTGGCGCAGGTTATGCAGACTCACCAGGATGGGGCCGAGCATCTCCTTCGCCAGGAACAGGTGGCGGAGGTAGCTTCGGCTGAAGCCGCCCGCGCAGGCCGGGCAGTCGCAGCCGGGCTCGATCGGCTCGGGGGCGTTGCGGAACTTCGCGTTGCGCAGGCGCACCTGGCCGGAGCGGGTGAAGGCGTTCGCGTTGCGGCCGTTGCGCGTGGGCAGCACGCAGTCGAACATGTCCACGCCGGCCTGGACCGCGGCGAGGATGTCGCGCTCGTAGCCGACGCCCATCAGGTATCGCGGCTTCTCTTCGGGCAGCAGCGGGGCCGTGTGGGCGACGACCTCGCCGATCAGCTCGTGGCTCTCGCCCACGGCGACCCCGCCGATGGCGTAGCCGGGCAGATCGTGCTGGAGCACCCGCTCGGCGCACCAGCAGCGCTGCTCGAGATCGGTCCCGCCCTGGACGATGCCGAAAAGCGACTGTTCGCCCGCCCGCCCGGACGCGCGGTGGGCCTGCTGGCAGCGGTCGAGCCAGCGGAGTGTCCGCTCGTTGGCGATCTGCACCCGCTCGGCGTACTCGCTGGCGTCGACGGCGTGTCGGCGGGGGTCGAGCGGGTCGCTGCTGACCAGCTCGCCCTCGAAGCGGGCGGCGGGGGGGCAGTCGTCGAACGCCATGATGATGTCCGCCCCGAGCTCGTGCTGCACCTGCATGGACCGCTCGGGGGAGAGTTCGAAGCGCTGGCCATTGAGGTGGCTCTTGAAGGCGACGCCGTCGTCGCCCTTGCGGTTGATGTCGCCGAGGCTGAAGACCTGATAGCCGCCCGAGTCGGTGAGGATGGGGCGGTCCCAGCGCATCCAGCGGTGGAGCCCGCCCATCTCGGCGACCAGTTCGGAGCCCGGCCGGAGCATCAGGTGGTAGGTGTTGGCGAGGATGATCTGCGCGCCGATGGAGGCGACCTGGTCGGGCTGGAGGCCCTTGATGGTGGCCTGGGTGCCCACGCTCATGAAGGCGGGGGTGTCGAAGCTGCCGTGGGCGGTCGTGACCCGGCCGCGGCGGGCGCGGGTGGTCGTGTCGCAGGTGGTGATGTTGAAGGTCAGGGCCATGCGGAAAGTTTCAGACGCCGGGGGAAGAAACGCAAGTCGGGCCGGGAGCGTGAGCTTCTATTGTAGGGCGTGGGGCGGCGCGGTCGGCCCGGGGTGAAAAAAAGGCCCACGGCCGGTGAGCCGTGGACCTCGTGAGCGTGGCCGCGGTGTGGCGGCGGGTTTACTTGATGAACAGCATTTCCTGGTACGTCGGCAGGGGCCAGAGGTCGTCGGCGACGTAGGTTTCCAGGTCGTCGGCGTACTCGCGGATTTCGTCCATCTTCGGGCGGACTTCTTTGCAGAAAAACTGGGCGCCCTCGATGAACTTCTCCTTGTCCTCGTATTCTTTCTCGTACTGGTCGATGCTCTTCTCCAGCGCGGCGATGCCGTCCTGGAGCTGCTTGACCCGCCGGGTGATCACGTCGAGCGTGTTCGTGTCGAACTCGTAGCCGAGCTGCTTGAGGTCGGTGCAGGTGCGGGCGAGCTCGCTCTGGTAGCGGATGGCGGCCGGGAAGATCTTGTTCTTGGCGATCTGGGCGACCAGCAGGGCCTCGACGCGGAGTTCCTTGGCGTAGTGCTCGAGATAGATGCACTGCCGGCTCTCGAGCTCGCGCTTGGTGAGCACGTGGTACTTCTCGAAGAGCTCGACGACCTCGGGCGAGGTGATGGCCGGGAGGGCGTCGGCAGTCGTCTTGAGGTTAGGCAGGCCGCGTTTCTCGGCTTCCTTCTCCCACTCGGGGGCGTAGTTGTCGCCGTTGAAGATGACTCGGCCGTGCTCGACGATGATCTGCTGAAGCACTTCCTGGACGGCGGCGTTGAGGTTGCCGCCGTTTTTAGCGGTGCGCTTCTCGATCTCGTCGCCGATGTACTCGAGCGACTCCGCGACGCCGGTGTTGAGTGCGACGAGCGGCCCGGCGACGGACTGGGTGGAGCCGACGGCGCGGAACTCGAACTTGTTGCCGGTGAAGGCGAAGGGGCTCGTGCGGTTGCGGTCGCCGGCGTGCATGGGCAGGGGCGGCAGCGTGTCGACGCCGACGGTGAGCGAGCCGGCCTGCTTGGAATCGCTGGCGTTGCCGTGCTTGCGGATCTGCTCGAAGACGTCGGCGAGCTGATCGCCGAGGAAGATCGAGATAATCGCGGGCGGGGCCTCGTTGGCGCCGAGCCGGTGGTCGTTGCCGGGCGAGGCGATGACGGCCCGCAGCAGGCCGGCGTACTTGTCCACGGCGCGGATGACGGCGGCACAGAACACGAGGAACTGGGCGTTGTCGTGCGGCGTGGCGCCGGGCTCGAGGAGGTTGCCCTGCTGGGGGTTGCCCAGGGCCCAGTTCACGTGCTTGCCCGAGCCGTTGACGCCGGCGAAGGGCTTCTCGTGGAGCAGGCACTCCATGCCGTACTTCCGGGCGACCTTCTGCAGGGTGATCATCATGAGCTGCTGATGGTCGGCGGCGACGTTGGCGTTCTCGTAGACCGGGGCGATTTCGTACTGGGCGGGGGCGACCTCGTTGTGTCGGGTCTTGACCGGCACGCCGAGCTTGTAGAGCTCGCGTTCGACCTCGAGCATGAAGGCGAGGACGCGTTCGGGGATGGCGCCGAAGTAGTGGTCTTCGAGCTCCTGGCCCTTGGCGGAGGAGGTGCCGAAGAGGGTCCGCCCGGCACTGATGAGGTCGGGGCGGGAGAAGTAGAAGTTGCGGTCGATCAGGAAGTATTCCTGCTCGGCGCCGCAGGTGGCGGTGATTCGGCCGACGTTGTGGTGGCCGAAGAGGGCGAGGATGCGCTGGGCCTGATCATCGAGGGCCTGCATGGATCGCAGGAGGGGGGTTTTCTTGTCGAGCGCCTCGCCGGTCCAGGAGACGAACGCGGTGGGGATGCAGAGGGTCGTGCCGTTGGGGTTTTCCAGGATGTAAGCGGGGCTGGTGACGTCCCAGGCGGTATAGCCGCGTGCCTCGAAGGTGGCGCGGAGGCCGCCCGAGGGGAAGCTGGAGGCGTCGGGCTCGCCCTGGATGAGCTGCTTGCCGGTGAATTCGGTGATGACCCCGCCGTGGCCATCGGGCTCGAGGAAGCTGTCGTGCTTCTCGGCGGTGAGGCCGGTGAGGGGGTAGAAGACGTGGGCGTAGTGGGTGGCGCCCTGTTCGATGGCCCAGGCCTTCATGGCGGCGGCGACGTTGTCGGCGACGGAGATGTCGAGTTTTTCGCCGCGGTCGATGGTGCGTCGGAGGGTTTTGAAGACCTGCTTGGGCAGGCGTTCCTGCATCACCTGCTCGGAGAACACGTGTGAGCCGAAGACGTCGGTCATCGGCCTGTTCTTGTAGTCGAGCGCTTCGCCGTTGGGCTTATAGTTGGTGACGGCCGAGATGGCCTTCATCCTTGCTGCGCTGCCGCTGCTCATGGCTTTATCCGCTCCTCTCGTGCGGGATGGGGCGCCCGGCGTGGGCCGGGCAGGGGGATTCGGATCGTTCGCCTCTTCAGGCGACACTGCAGACACTCTACCGGATGACTCATTTGTTTGCAAGCGGGATCATCTGTGCCTTAAAAAATGGCAGCGGTTTTTTGGCTGCGCAATATGAGTGCAGAGTATGTGGCTGGCCGCTCAGGCCTGGGCGCAGCATCAGCGGCGCTCCGGGGCGGCGGGCGCGTGCGCAGGGGCGCGTTGGGTGCTCAGGTCGATCGCGGGAAAGGTGGAGACCGGCGGGGCTGCGTCTCCTGCCTGGAGGCGGGCCGCCGACGGGCGAGACGGGGCCGGGGCGGGGCCCGCCTCGCCCGGGAGCGGGATCGGGATGGTCCGCGATCCGCTGTCGGACGGCCTCTCGCGTGTGGCGGAGCGCTTAAAGCTCCTCGTCCATTTCGTCGCCGGCGTCCTCGAAGGCGTCTTCGGTCTCCTGGCCGAGTTCCTCGGTCTCCTGCTCGACCTCTCCGAAACCGTTCTCCTCGCCGAGTTCTCCCTCGTCCTCGCAGCCGGTCAGGCCGACGCCGGCCACACTGAGGCTCATGATCGCGGCGAACGTCATCAGCAGTTTGCGAAGCTTCATCGATTCCTCCCTCGCATGGGTGAAGTAGCGGGTACCTCGCCGGTCCCGTGCCGGTGGCCCCACTGATGTCGTCGCAACTATAGCGCGGCTGTTTCACCGGAAACAAGGATGCATTCGGCAGTTTCCTGAGCGATTCCTCGGGCACGAACGGAAAATGATCGGCCAGGCTCATTTCCCTCTTCCCCGGCGTGACCATCCAGACCGGCCGGCTAGACTATGAACAGCCCGGAGCGCAGACCAGTTTGCCAGGCCATTGGTACGAGAGCGCTCCGGGCTTTTTTGCGCGCCGCAGGCGGCGAGCCGACCCGCATCGCTGCGCCTGGCTTGGGAAACACCATTCCCGGCCCCGGTGCCCCGAGACCCCTGCGTCAATCGCGGGCGACGACCTTGCTGAAGCTGCTGATCTCGCCTTCCGTCGTCTGGTCCTGGTGGACGAGGGCGAGCTTGTCGCGGTCGAACTTTTCGAACCAGTCGTCCCAGCTCACCGGCTCGAGGTTTTCGTTGCGGGCGTAGGGGGCGTCGGGGAACATGAGGCGCAGCTCGCCGACCGGCTCGCCCGGGTTGGCGGTGCCTTTGACGCTGGCGGGCTTGCCGCCGCGGGCCTCGGTCCACTCGCGGATGGTCTGGTGGTCGGTCGTCTTCCGGCTTTCACCTGGCTGCATGGGGCTCCTCCTCGCTCGGGGGCGCGGCGTTGCGGCCTGGCGGATTGTAGACGTCTGCCCGGGGCGGTCGGCTAGAATCGGGGCCATGTGATTTTGAGTGGAAGGAGCAGGCGATGGAGATGGAATACCGCTATCTCGGCCGAACGGGCGTGCGGGTGAGTCCGCTTTGCGTGGGGTGCATGAACTTCGGCAAGCGGACGGACGAGGCGGAGGCCGGGCGGATCGTGGGCCGGGCGCTCGAGGCGGGGATCAACTTTTTCGACACCGCCAACGTCTACGCGGGCGGAGCGAGCGAGCAGGTGCTCGGCCGGGCGCTGAAGGCGAGCGGCAAACGCGATTTCGTCGTGCTGGCAACCAAGGCGCATGGCAACATGCACAAGGATGAGCCGCTCAACCCCAACCGCTGGGGCAACTCCCGGCGACAGATCATCGAGCAGTGCGAGGCGTCGCTGAGGCGGCTGGGCACGGAGTGGATCGACCTCTACCAGATCCACCGCCCGCACGTGGACTGCCCGATCGACGAGACGCTGCGGGCGCTGGACGACCTGGTTCGGCAGGGGAAGGTGCGCTACATCGGCTGCTCGACGTTCGGCGCGTGGCAGGTGGTGGAGTCGCTGTGGGTGAGCGACCGATATTCGCTGAGCCGGTTCGTGACGGAGCAGCCGCCTTACAACCTGCTGGATCGGCGGATCGAGCGGGAACTGGTGCCGATGGCGCAGACGTACGATCTGGCGATTCTGCCCTGGTCGCCGCTGGCGGGGGGCTGGCTGACGGGCAAGTACCGCCGGGACGCGGGGTGGCCCGAGGGAGCGCGGTACGGCGAGGGCGGGCACAAGCGGACGCAGAAGCTGGCCGAGTCGGACCGGGCGTGGGCGATTGCCGAAGCGGTGGCGGCGATGGCGGAGGAGAAGGGGTGTACGCCGAGCCAGCTCGCGCTGGCGTGGTGCATGGGTCAGCCGGGGGTGACGAGCCCGATTGC
Organism: Phycisphaeraceae bacterium; assembly: GCA_046540025.1. GTDB lineage: Bacteria > Planctomycetota > Phycisphaerae > Phycisphaerales > Phycisphaeraceae > JBKHFW01. Next base: position 63,147 of record JBKHFW010000006.1, on the reverse strand, counting down.
GGGGCCGCGGACGCTGGCGCAGCTCGAGGACAATCTCGGGGCGCTGGAGGTTGAGGTGACGGATGCGGACCGCGCGCGGCTGGACGAGCTGAGTGAGCCGGGGCGGGGGGTCGTGCCGTTTTACGAGAGCCACTTCGGGCCGGGCCGGAGGTGGTAGGAGGGAGAGGGCCTGGGGCCAAGGGCCCGGGGCCTGGGGCAAAGGGGGGAGGCCCGGCAATCGGGTCGCTCCTCGATGGCACCCGCGGGTGAGGAGCAGGGGGGGCGAGGCGCCGCATTGGCATGCGGTGCTGGGGGCTTTTTCTCTGCGCCTGGGCCCTTGGCCCTCGACCCTGGACCCTACTTCGCCAGGAACTGTTCGATCTGGGTGGCGGCGGCTTCGAGGGAGTCGCCTTCGCGGGGGAGCAGGTGCCAGGTGACGACGTTCTGCATGGTCTGGCCGGGCTCGAGGTGCCTGGCTTCGGTGAGCAGTTCGAGCTCGGTGTAGGCCGGGCAGGTGAAGATCTGGGCGGAGCTGGCGTCGGGGTACATGGCGTCGGGGTCGCGGCTGGTGACCTGGAGGAAGATGAGGTCGTCGTAGACGGCGGCGACCCACCGGCCGAGCGTGCCGATCTTGGCGGGGACGTCGGTGGGGAGCTGCCAGGCGAGGACGTCGCTGCCCTGGAGAAGTCGCGGCGGATGGGCGGCGACGTTTTCCGGGTCGGCCAGGGGCATCCAGTTGCCGGGCGGGGTGGGGGCGTCCGGGGCGACGTCCATGAGCACGTGGGGCGGTCGCTGGACCTGGGTGATGGACCAGATGTTGACGGGGAAGACGGTCGGCTGAAGCTGGTGGAAGCGGTTGGTGATCCGCGCGGCGGGCTGGCCGTCGATGAGCTCGATGGTCCGGCTGGCGCGGATGCCCAGGGCGGGCTGGAGCCGGCTTTCGAGGGTGATTCGCTGCGGGCTCTGCGAGAGCTGCCAGGGCTGGCCGTCGAGGACGCCGTCGGGCGGCCAGCCGCCTCCGCCGAAGGCGCGTTCCCAGAGCGCCTGGGTGGTGGGCCAGAGCTTGTCGCCGCCGAAGTTGGCGACGCTTCGCCCGCCTGCGGTGAAGGGCTCGGCGTGGCGCCCCTGGGGGTCGAGCCAGAGGAGGTTGTCGCCGCTGGCGGGGGCGAACTCGACGATTCGGCCGACGTCGGGGGCGACGCTGAGGCGGACGCGGTCGTTTTCGAGGGCGGCGCCGTGGTCGCCGAGCAGGCTGTCGAGTCGTGCTTGTGGTGTCATGGGTTTGGCGGCGCAGCCGGTGAGGGCGGCGAGTGTGAGCAGGAGGAGGGTTCGTCGGATGGTCATGGGCGTTTTCCCGGCTGAGTGGTGGCGGCGGCGGCCCCCGACGGCAGGGGTTAATCTATCTGTCGGGGCGGTCCGCGTCCACGCTGGCGGGGGTTCGGGGGCTGGAGAGTGTGGAAAAAAAGGCGAATCTGCCGATGTTGTAGTCGTGGCGCCCGCACGGGGCGGGAGCGGCCGGGGGTGACCTTTCGCCGAGGGGACATTTTGATCTGGAACTTTCATTTCGCCTGGTGCTGGGTGCTGGCGGGGCTGCTCGCCGGCGCGGTGATCGGGCTGTTTTTCGCGGATGAGCAGTGGCTGGGGGGTTACGGCTCGTGGCGGCGGCGGATGCTGCGTCTGGCGCACGTGGCGTTTTTCGGCACGGCGGGTCTGAATCTGGCGCTGGCGCTTTCGCTGGTCCACGTCGCTGACGCGGCCGAGGCGTGGGCGCGGGTGGCGTCGTGGGCGCTGGCGCTGGGGGCGGTGCTGATGCCGGCGGTGTGCGGGCTGGCGGCGTGGCGGAAGCCGATGCGGCAGCTCTTTTTCCTGCCGGTGGGGAGTCTCCTGGTGGGCGTGGGGGCGATGGCGGTTCTCGTGCTCCGGGGAGGTGGCTGATGCGGATCGGTCTGATCGCGATGAGCGGGATCCGGGTGTGCGACGCGGAGCTGCTTCGGCTGGGGCTGACGTTGCCGGGGTTTGTCGAGCGGAGCGAGGCGATCGCGTCGCTGCCGAGCCTGGGGCTGCTCACGCTGGCGGCGATGACGCCTGCGGGGCACGAGGTGGCGTACCGCGAGGTGGCGGACCTGCCGGGCGAGGGGGAACCGCTCGAGCCGTTCGACCTGGTGGGGATTTCGACGTTCACGGCCCAGGCGTTCGAGGCGTACGAGCTGGCGGACCGGTACCGGGCGGCGGGCACGCCGGTGGTGATCGGCGGCCTGCACGCGACGGCGTTAGCGGAGGAGGCGGCGGAGCACGCGGACGCGGTGGTGGTGGGCGAGGGCGAGCCGGTGTGGGCGGAGGTGGTGGCGGATGCGGAGGCGGGGCGGCTTTCGCCGGTGTACGACGCGCGGATGCGCCAGTTCGACCTCGGCGAGGCGCCGATGCCGGCGTACGAGCTGCTGGAGCTGGCGAAGTACAACCGGGTCACGGTGCAGACGTCGCGGGGGTGTCCGTGGCGGTGCGAGTTCTGCGCGAGTTCGCTGCTGCTTTCGCCGCGGTACAAGCAGAAGCCGGTGGAGAAGGTCCTGGCGGAGGTGGATCGGATCTGCGAGCTCTGGCCTCGGCCGTTCATCGAGTTCGCGGACGACAACAGCTTCGTGAACCGGCGGTACTGGAAGGAGCTTTTGCCGGAGCTGGCGAAGCGGAACGTGAAGTGGTTCACGGAGACGGACATTTCGGTTGCGGAGGACGACGACCTGCTGGACATGCTGCGGGATGCGGGGTGTGCGGAGCTGCTGGTGGGGCTGGAGAGCCCGGTGACGGACGGCCTGAAGGGGCTGGAGATGCGGGCGGACTGGAAGTGGCACCGTCTGCCGCGGTATCGTGAGGCGGTGCGGCGGATTCAGTCGTCGGGGGTGCGGGTGAACGGCTGCTTTGTGCTGGGGCTGGACGGGCACAAGCCGACGATTTTCAGCGAGGTGTTCGCCGCGGCGGAGCAGATGGAGCTGTACGACGTGCAGGTGACGCTGCAGACGCCGTTTCCGGGGACGCCGCTTTACGAGCGGCTGACGAAGGAAGGGCGTATGCTGGAGGATCGGCCGTGGGACAGGTGCACGCTGTTCGACCTGACGCATGAGCCGAGGGGGATGAGCGGCGAGGACCTGGTGAAGGGTCTGCACGAGCTGGCGGCGGCGCTGTACAGCAGCGACTTCACACACTGGCGGCGGGAGCTGTTCCGCCACAAGTACCGCCGGGGGCGAAGGCAGACGGGCGAGGGATGAGCCATGAGCTTGAAGACGCAGATGAAGAAGTGGATGAGCAGGCTGGCGACGCTGCGCGGCGTGTTCGTCGTGGCGGCGGTGTATGACGGCGTGCTGGGGCTGATGTTCCTGTTTTTCTGGCGCGCCCTGTTCGAGGCGGTGCGTGTGCCGCTGCCCAATCACGGGGGGTACGTGCAGTTTCCGGCTCTGCTGCTGATCGTGTTCGCGGTGATGTTCGCGATGATCGCGGCCCGGCCCCAGGCGCGGCGGGAGCTGATTCCGTGGGGGATGGCGCTCAAGGCGAGCTTCGCCGGGCTGGTGCTGTTCCACTGGGCCTGGGAGGGTGTGCCCTGGGTGTGGAAGCCGCTGGCGGTGGTGGATCTGCTGTTTCTGGCGGCGTTCGTGTGGGCGTGGATGGCGCTGGGCTGGCGGGGAAATCACGCGGGCTGAGCCGGAAGATCCTCCCGGGCGGTAGAATCGCGGAGCTCGGCGTCCGAAGATGAAACGGGGGCGCTCAAGGAGGATTTGTCCATGCCGGTTGTCGAAGGTTCGTTCTGTCAGCTTCTTCTCGAGGCGGTCCAGCAGCAGGGGAGCCCGAAGCTGGGTCCGACCCTGGAGAAGAGCCGGGCTGCGTACCGGGAGCTGACGGAGGATGAGAAGCTCGCGGCGTTCGACGAGCTGGCGCTGGCGATGGAGATCGGCGAGCGGGAGCGCGGGGCGTGGCGTGAGCCGGTGCTGGCGGGGGAGGATGAGCCGAACTGGCGGTCGCCCGAGGCGGTGGCGGCGCTGCTGCATCTGCGTGAGCGGGTGGATTCGCCCCGGCAGCAGGTGTTTCGGCAGTTCGTGAATCTGCCGGGCGGGATCAAGTTTCTCGTGGATTTGCGGGCGGATCTTCGTCGGGCGATGCGCAAGCACCGCGACCGGGCGCACTACCGGCTGGTCGACGCGGACCTGCTGCACCTTTTCCGGGCGTGGTTTACGGCCGGCTTCCTGAACCTGGTGCCGATCAACTGGGACGAGACGCCGGCGGCGCAGCTCGAGAAGCTGATGGACTACGAGGTGGTCCATCCGATGACGGACTGGGACGATCTGCGTCGCCGACTGGCGCGGGATCGGCTGTGTTATGCGTTTTATCATCCGAACATGCCGGGCGAGCCGCTGATCTTCGTGGAGATCGCGCTGACGCACACGATCGCGAGTTCGATCGACGACCTGTTCGACCCGTCGAAGATCGTGCGGGACATCAGCGAAGCGACGACGGCGATTTTCTACTCGATCAACGCGACGCAGCCGGGCCTGGGCGGGGTGAGCCTGGGCGACAGCCTGATCAAGACGGTGGTGACCGAGCTTCAGCGGACGCTGCCGCAGCTCAAGCGGTTCTCGACGCTGAGTCCGATTCCGGGGTTCCGCGACCGCTATCTCGAGCCGATTCTGCGCGGGGACGAGAAGGCGGCGAAGTTCGAGCTCGAGCGGGAGGAGATCCCCGGATTCTTCGACGAGGCGGGGCTGGCGGCGCTGCGACAGGCCCGGCCCGGGGAGGGGGCCGTCGATGCGCTGGCGGCGGTGCTGGCGGATGACGCGTGGGCGGAGGACGAATCGCTTCGGCTGGCGATCAAGGCGGGGCTTTTGCGGCTGTGTCACTTCTACCTGACGCGGGAGAAGCGCGGGTCGCGGCCCGCGAACCCGGTGGCGAACTTCCATCTGAGCAACGGGGCGCTGATCTACAACCTGAACTACCTGAGCAACACCCGCCCGAAGGGGATGGCCGAGTCTTACGGGATGACGGTCAACTACCGCTACGACCTGCCGCGGATCGAGGCGAACCAGGAGGCGCTGCGGCAGGGCGAGTGCGTCGTGTCGCCTCAACTGGAGAAAATGCTTCGGCTGGGGATCTCGGCGTAGGGGAAGGGGAGGGCCTGGGGGCCAAGGGCCAAGGGGCTGACGCCTGGTTGTGCTTTGCGGGGGCTTCGCGGAGAATGGCGGCCCCACCTGGCGTGTTGAGAAGCTGTTTTTGCGGAGTCCCCTGCCGATGTCTGACCACCCGACGCTCGTTCTCATGCACAACCCGCGTGGCCTTCGCGTGGAGTACCGTGTGGATGACGGGGAACTGGAGCTGTGGTGGTCGCCCCGGGCGGGCGAGTCGTACGAGGCCCGGGACCGGGATTACTCGAACCGGGACGATCACCTCTGCGTGTTTCGGCGGATCGCGCTGCCCGGGCTGGACCTGGCGGAGTTCGCCGGCTGCGACTACTCGGCGTATCACAGCGTGGTGCGGTTTGCGCATCAGCGGCTGCACATTGCGGTGCTGCCTGACGAGGCGGCGGTGATGGTGTGGCTTGAGCGGGACGGGGCGGTGGCGCTGGCGAGCGGGCGCTGGGACGAGCCGGTGCGGCAGGAGCCGGGGCTGCTGGTGGTGCGCCACCAGGACCCGTCCGACGCGTTCGAGTTCGTGGCGGCGATGGGGGAAGGCTCGGGGACGATGCGGCACCAGCGGATCCTCGCCGAGGGGCGGAGCACGTATGCCCGGGCGGAGCTGGCGGCGGGGCAGGTGCTGGTGATCGGCGTGGGGCTGGCGGGTGAAGGGATCGGCGACAAGGCGGCCGAGCTGGCCAGGCGGGGGGCGGAGGCGTGTCTCGAGCGGACGGAGGCGGCGCTTTCGCCGGTGCTGAAGACGGGGCGCTGGTCGGGCGGGGCGAGCGAGGCGATGGCGGTGCTGCGCGACGAGACGGTGCGGAGCCTGCACTCGCAGATCGACGATTCGGGGGCGCTGCGGGCGTCGATCAAGGCGATTTACTACCTGATCTGGTTGCGTGACGGGGCGTTCTGCTACGGCTACCAGGCGATGGCGGGCTGGCCGCACCGGCTGGCGGAGTGGTGCCGGTTCGTGCTGGCGAACCCGACGGAGATCGACGACCCGGCCATGCCGGCGGGGCGGATGTTCGGGCAGCTCGTGAACAAGCGGCTGGGCAAGGCGGAGGAGGATGGCATCTATTACGCCATCTGGAGCGTCTTCACCCGCTGGACGCAACTCGGGCGGAAGGGCCGGCCCGACCAGGCGGAGCTGGACGTGCTGCGCGAGTGCCTGGCATACGTGGAGAACTATATCTACGACGCGGAGCGGGGGCTGTTCGGCAGCTACTTCGCGGACGAGACGGCGATGAAGGGCAGCCGGGACCAGATGTGGGACAACGCGGTGGGCAAGCCGCAGCCTCACGGCGGGGCCGAGCACGAGGGGACGCCGATCGTTCGGCTGTACGACATCTACACGAACCTGCTCATGCATGCGGCGCTGACGATGATGGCGTCGATGACCGAGGGGGAGGTCGCGGCGACGTACGAGGCGAAGGCGGCGGCGCTGTGGGAGCGGCTGGCGCCGATGTTCGAGGCTCTGGGCGAGGCACTGCCGAGCTACGGCGAGTACCTGCTGGAGGACGGCGCGCGGGTGATGGGCGAGCCGTTCGGGCCGGCGCGGTCGGTGTACGTCTGGGCGCTGTCGCTGCCGATTTTTGCGCCGGTGCCGGGGATTGACGGGATCCGCCAGCGGCTGCTCGAGCGGCTGATGCGGTGGCCGGCCGGTCACTGGGTGAACGGGATCTGCTCGGTGATCGCGTCGATCGACCCGTGGGTGTATCCGGAGGATCGGCTGATCGAGGCGATCGAGATGATCGGCGGACAGGCGCTCGAGCCCGGGGCGGTCATGCCGATGGGCGGGGCGATGATGGAGAAGTACGACGCGCCGCAGGGCAACCTCTACCACGACATTCGGCCGCAGGCGTTTTCGCAGAGCGCCTGGCTGGCGGCGTGCAGCAGCCTGGGCGTGCGGCGGCTGCCCTGGGGGCTGGCGGTTCGGCCGACGCGGTATTACGAGCGGCTGGACGATTACGCCTGGCAGGGCGGGACGGTGTCGGTGAAGTTCGCCGAGGTGGAAGGTCTGCCGCGGATCGTTGTGAACGGCGAGCGGGTGGCGCACACGCTGCAGATTCCCGAATCGCTGCTGAGCGAGGGGGCGAGCGAGGTGGCAATCGAGGATGGCGGGGCGCATCCGCTGCTGCTGCGTTCGACGGCCCGGCTGGAGACGGCGGGCGGGGAAGGCGGCGAGGCGACGTACGAGATGGCGGCGTACGGGCCGACGGAGTTGGTTTTCGCTGAGCGGCCCGACGAGGTCGCGGTGAGCGGGGAGGACGGGGAGATCGAGGTGGCGCGTGAGGCGTCGGACGGGCTGCATTTCGTGCGTTTCAGCGCGCGGGGGGCGGTTGCGGTTCGCGTGCGGTGACGCCGCGCTTCGTGTCGTCTTGCGGCACGGGCTGCTGGTGAGAACGAACTGAATCTGCTTTTGTCGGAGTGGCATGATGCAACGATTGGGCATGGGTTTGCTGGCGTGTCTGCTGGTTCTGTCTGGCGTGGGTCAGGCGGGGGCGGCGGATCGGCCGATCGCGATCTCGGGCGGCGGGATCGGCTCGGGTTTTGACGAGGGTCGGCTGACGGCGGAGATGATCCCGGCCGGGCCGGTGGAATTGGGCGGGACGCGCTGGCGGTTGTCCGCGGAGGATGCGGTTCGGATCGGGCCGGACTCGAAGCCGGCGGAGGTCGAGTTCGATCGGCCGACGCGGGTGGACGAGCTGGCGTTTCTGCACACGTTCGACCCGGGCGAGGGAGTGGACGACTATCGCCTCGAGGTGGCGACGGCGCATCGGACGCTGGAGCTGCCGCCCGAGCCGCCGGTGGTGCTGCGCTACCGGGTGAAGTATGCGGACGGGGAGACGGTAGAGATTCCGGTTCGCTTCGGCGAGTCGATCGAGGAGACGTACCGGGTGCACGGGGTGGGCCCGATGCTGTGGGCGCAGCCGGCGCTGGTGCGGGAGCTTGACGGGAAGTCGGGGGAGAAGGCGGTGGCGTATGCGATGACGTGGCCGAACCCGCGGCCGAAGGTAGCGGTGGAGTCGGTGGAGCTGATGCCGGCCGAGGGGGTTTCGCCGTGGGGCGAGGGCCTGGTGCTGGCGGTGAGTGCGAAGGCGGATCGGCGTGGCGGTCGGCGGATTTACGTGGCGCCGCCTCCGATCGGCTCGGACGATCAGCCGGGGAGTTTTCAAGAGCCGCTGGGCACGCTTGGCCGGGCGGCGGAGATGGCCCGGGCGGGTGACACGGTGTTCGTTCGCGGCGGGTATTACGCGCTGAACGAGCCGGTGCAGATCGAGAATTCGGGTCGGGAGGGGGCGTGGCTGACGTTCACGGCGTATCCGGGTGAGACGCCGGTGTTTGACGCGTTCGGCGTGCAGTACGACTACCGGACGCAGCCGTACGACCCGGAGGGGCCGCGGCCTGCAGGCCCGGCGTACCAGCACGACCAGGGGGCGATCCAGGCGCACCACGAGAACAATTATCTGCGGATTCGCGGTCTGCAGGTGCAGAACTCCCGGCGGGCGGGCATCAGCGTGTACGGCCCGGGGCACACGGATCACATCCGGGCGGTGGACGTGAGCTTCAACCGGATCGACCGCTGCTTTTCGATGGGGATCATCCCGCACGCGGTGGACGAGCTGACGGTGATCGGCAACGTGGTGTGTCGGCCGCACTCGCTGCAGATGGCGATCGACCCGATCACGCGGGAGAAAATGGTCCACAGCGAACTGCCGCAGGAGGGCATCGACCTGTCGCGGAACGACGGTTTCGAGGTCGCGTGGAACGTGGTGTACGGCGGCGGGAAGGAGGCGATCGACCTCATCAGCGTCAGTGACGGCACGGTGCATCACAACTACGTGCACTCGAGCCTGAACGGGATCTACATCGACTCCTGGAGCGTGCCGATCACCGGCGTGGACGTGCACCACAACTACATTCACAACGCCTACAACGGCATCCCGCTGGCGACCGAGGGCAGCAACGCGCTGGCGGACATCCAGATCCATCGCAACATCGTGTTCGACACGAAGAGCGGCGGCATCGGTGTGGCCGAGGCGACCTACAAGGCGCAGCCCGCCCCGGTGCACGACATCGCGGTGTTCCAGAACACAGTGCACCACGCGGGGTATCACGCCAAGGCGATCGGCTGGCTGGCGACGGGCATCCAGGTGCACGGCTTCGAGGGCAACGAGCAGTTCCGGGACATCGAGGTGCTGGACAACATCGTGACCGACAGCGCGCAGGTGCCGATTGTGAGTACGTTGCCGCTGGAGAAGCACGACATCCGGATCGCGCACAACCTGGTCCACCCGGCCGAGCAGCGGCTGACGGACTGGATGCGCGAGAAGGAGAGCGAGCGGCGGATCGAGCTGGACCTCGGTACGCCGGTGGTGACGAAGCCGGCGGAGTACGTGGCGCCCGAGCGGGGCGATTTCCGCCTGCGGGAAGGTTCGCCGGCGATCGGCGCGGCGAGTGACGGCGGCGACATCGGGGCGCTGCCGCACGGGAGCGCCTGGCGGCCCGGTTTCGACTGGGCGGGGCAGGTGACGGCGCAGTATCGCGGCGAGAAGCGGTACGAGCCGGTGTACATTCCGAATGACAAGTTCACGATGCACCGCAATCACCTCGAGCGGCCGAGCTGGTTCCAGACGGGCCGGTACGGGGCGGACTTCCAGCACCTGCCCGGCGGCGAGCAGGCGATCGGCGGCGTGGTGTGGTACATCGAGCAGGACGACGCCAGCCGGCAGCCGACGGTGCTGAGCCTGCGCGGCCACGCCAATGAGGTCGAGGCGACCGAGGTCACCGACATCCCGGTGGGCCGAAAGGCGGACACGCTGGCGTTCCTGCACGTGTACCACAAGGGTCCGCGGCTGGGCGGCGGGGCACCGAAGCTGCTGCACTACCAGGTGAACTACGCCGACGGCGAGTCGGTGGAGGTGCCGGTGCGGTGGAATCGGCAGATCGGGGACTGGCAGAGCCGGGGTCAGGAGCCGCCTGCGGAGGCGAAGGTCGTCTGGCGTCAGCGGGTGTCGAACCTCGGCGGCCGGGACCAGGGTTACATTCGGCTCTTGAGCTACGAGTGGGAGAACCCGCGGCCGAGCGTGAAGATCAAGTCGATCGACGTGGTGAGCGACGTCGAGCGTCTGGTCGGCGCCCCGGCGGTGTTCGCGATCTCGACGGGTCACAAGCAGTAAGCGGCGCGGAAGCAGTTTGATGGATCAGCCGGCCGGTTTCCTGCAGAGGAGGCCGGCCGGTTTTTTGTGGCGCGGGCGGGTGCGGGGGATGGTTGTCCGGGCGGGAGCAGTGGCCTAGCGTTCGGGCAGGTGGGGGCCGGCCGCGGTGCAGAGCGCGTCAGGAGGGAAAGAATCCGCATCATGGCGATGTTCAGGAGGATAAAAGAGACGCCGATTCTCGGGCAGGACGACATGCCGTTTTCCTGCGCCGCGGTCTACAACCCGGGGGCGACTCGGCAGGACGGGGAGACGGTGCTGCTGCTGCGGGTGGAGGACCGGGCGGGGCATTCGGACATCTACGTCGCGCGCAGCGGGGACGGGGTGGACGACTGGCGGGTGGAGGCGGAGCCGCTTCTCCGGCATGGCGAGCCGGGGCTGCCCTACGAGAGCTGGGGGGTGGAAGACCCGCGTGTGACGTGGTTCGAGGACGACGCGTGCTGGTACATCACGTACACGGCGAGCTCGTCGTACGGGCCGACGGTGGCGCTGGCGCGGACGTACGACTTCCAGCAGGTCGAGCGGCTGGGGATGCTGCTTCCGCCGACGAACAAGGACGCGGTGCTTTTGCCGAGCAAGCATCGGGGGCATTACATGATGCTGCATCGGCCGGAGTACGGCGATCTCGAGCACATCTGGTCGGCGAGGTCGCCTGATCTGATGCACTGGGGTGAGCCGTGGTGTTTGATTCTCGAGCGTAGCGGGCCGGCGTGGGACGCGCACAAGGTGGGCAGCGGGCCGCCGCCGATTCTGACGGAGAAGGGTTGGCTGCTGTTTTTCCATGGGGCGAAGAACTACGGCAACCGGCTGGTGTACCGGGTGGGGGTGGCGCTGCTGGACCGGGACCAGCCGGGCAAGCAGGCGCAGCGTTACGATCGGTGGCTGCTTCAGGCCGAGGCGCCGTACGAGCACCAGGGGCTGAGCCCGGGGGTGGTGTTTCCGTCGGGGCTGGTGCACAAGGGGGACGAGTTGTGGCTGTACTACGGGGCGGCGGACTCGACGGTGGGGCTGGCGGTGTGCGACTACCACGAGGTGCTGTCGCTTTTCGACACGTGAGCCGGGGCGGCGTGAGGAGCTGTCGAGCTTTTGGTCCGGCGATGGTGGATCATGCCGGGTGGGGACACCCTGAAGTTTGACGATCGGGAGGGGGAAGCCGGCGGGCGCGGGCTTCGGCGCGAAGGATGCGGCGGAGCGCGGCTGCGGGGGATGGTCTTTGCCTTCAGCTACCGGTAAGGAGACGGAATCATGCGGCTGATGATCAACGGTTTCGGGCGGATCGGCAGGCAGGCGTTTCGCATTGCGTACGACCAGCCGGAGGTGGAGGTCGTGCGGATCAACGACGTCGCGGACGCGGAGACGCTGGCGTACCTGCTCAAGTATGACAGCACCTATGGCGTGTGGGCGCGGGAGGTGAAGGCGGAGAACGGCGCGGTCGTCGTGGACGGCGAGCGGTTCGCGGTGAGCAACATCAAGAGCCCGGGCGAACTGCCGCACGCGGACGACGGGATCGACGTGGTGCTCGAGTCGACGGGCATCTTCCGCAAGCGGGAGGAGGCGCAGCAGCATCTCGACGCCGGGGCGACGAAGGTGCTGATCAGTGCGCCGGCGAAGAACGCGGTGGACGGGAACTTCATCATCGGCGTCAACGAGGACGACTACGACGCGGGCCGGCATGACATCATCACGATCGGGAGCTGCACGACCAACTGCGTGGTGCCGATGGCGAAGGTGCTGCACGACCGGTTCCGCATCGAGCACGGCTGGATGACGACGACGCACGCGTACACCTCGACGCAGAACCTGATCGACGGGCCGCAGAAGAAGGTGCGGCGCGGCCGGGCGGCGGCAACGAACATCGTGCCGACGACGACGGGGGCGGCGGAGATGATCGGGCAGATCATTCCCGAGCTGGACGGGAAGGTCAGCGGCATGGCGCTGCGCGTGCCGGTGGAGTGCGGCTCGATCACCGGGCTGGTCTGCCGGGTGGAGAGCGAGGCGAGCGAGCAGGCGGTGAACGAGGCGTTCCGCGAGGCGGCGGCGCAGTCGATGAAGGGGGTGCTGGGGATCGAGCCGGCGCCGCTGGTGTCGAGCGACATCATCGGCAACGCCCATAGCTGCGTGTTCATTCCCGGGGAGACGGCGGTCGTGGAGGGGCGGCTGGTGAACGTGATGGGGTGGTACGACAACGAGTGGGGCTTCTCGGCCCGGCTGGTGGACATGATCAAACGCATGATTTGAACGGGCGAGGGACATGGCCAGCGAGGAGAAAGAGTGACACGATGGCGGCGGTCAGGAGCAGGGGGAGCAGGCCTGGGAGGACCTGCCTGAGCGGAGCGAGGAACCGGCGTCGCAGGGGCTGCGCGTGCTGGCGATGGCGGTCGGGCGTGGGGAGGCGGCGGCCGGGTCGGTGAAGGGGGACGAGCGTGATCATGGTCACGGGGGACCATGCGAGCACGGCGGGTGCGATCGCGCGCCAGGTGCACGTGGATCGGCCGGCGGGGGCGGGGCAAGAGCCGCGCCCCCGCTGCTGCAGGCGGGTTTGCAGAGATGGGTTGAGCCGGAAGGAGATGTTTCGTGAAAGAGATCGTGACGCTGACGCTGAATCCGACGGTGGATCTGATTGCCGAGATTGGCCGGGTGGAGCCGGACCGCAAGCTGCGGGTGCATTCGCCGCGTTATGAGCCGGGCGGGGGCGGGATCAACGTTTCGCGGGCGATTCACAAGCTCGGCGGGGAGTCGAGCGCGGTCTACACGGCCGGCGGTCCGACGGGGGACATGCTCGAGCAGCTTCTCGACGAGGAGGGGGTGGACCACCATCCCGTGGCGATCGACGCGTGGACGCGGCAGAACCCGAACATCTTCGAGACCGAGAGCGATCACGCGTATCGCTTCATCCTGCCGGGCCCGGAACTGGACAAGCGGGTGCTTCAGCGGTGCGCCGAGACGCTGTTTCAGGAGGCGGACGCGGTGGAGTACCTCGTGCTCTCGGGCAGTCTGCCGCGTGGGCTGCCGGCGGACAGCTACAACGACATCATCGACCAGGCGGTGGATCGCGGCATCAAGGTGATCTTCGACGCCAGCGGCGAGAGTCTGCGCCAGGGGCTGGATCGGGGGGTGTACCTGGTCAAGCCGAACCTGCGCGAGCTGCACGACCTGCTCGGCCGGGAGGTGGAGAGCGACGAGCAGATCGCTGCCGCGGCCCGGGAACTGATCGAGAACGACCGCACGGAGGTCGTGCTGGTGAGCGTGGGCGGGGGCGGGGCGCTGCTGGTGACGGCGGACGAGCAGGACCGGATTCCGAGCCCGACGGTGCCGATTCGCAGCCGAATCGGGGCGGGGGATTCGCTGGTCGGGGCGCTGTCGCTGGCGCTGTCGCGCGGCTGGCCGATCCGGCAGGCGGCGCGGTTTGGCGTGGCGGCGGGGGCCGCGGCGGTCAAGACGCCGGGCACGCAGCTTTGCCGACGTGACGATACGGAAGCGCTTTACAAGGAGCTTCAGCACCAGGCCGAGGAGGAGGCGCGACGTGGGTGAAGATGGCGGGAAACAGCAGTCCGTGCGCTGGTTCGGCGAACTCGGCCGGGATGACACGGGCATCGTCGGCGGGAAGAACGCGTCGCTTGGCGAGATGATCTCCTCGCTCGAGGCGGAAGCGGACGGATGAGCGAACAAACGAGAGAGACGAGCAAGGGAGCGACGATCATGAAGGTGGCTGCATTTGAGCTCGAAGGCTGGGAGCGCGAGGCGTTCGAGCGGCTTCGGGAAGATGGTTGCGACGTGGAGACGACGCCGGACCCGCTGCGGGCGGAGAACGTCGAGCGGTACAGGGATGTCGAGGTGATCTCGACGTTCATGAACTCCAGGCTCAACGCGGAGGTGCTGGGCAAGCTGGCGAACCTCAAGCTGATCGCGACGCGTTCGACGGGGTTCGATCATATTGATCTGGATCATTGCCGGGAGCGGGGGATTGTCGTTTCCAACGTGCCGAGCTACGGCAAGAACACGGTGGCGGAGCACACGTTCGGGCTGCTGCTGATGATCAGCAAGCGGCTGGAGGAAGCGGTGGACCGTACGCGCAAGGGCGACTTCTCTTTCCAGGGGCTTCAGGGCTTCGACCTGATGGACAAGACGTTGGGCGTGATCGGCACGGGCGACATCGGCCGGGGGACGATCCGCATCGCGGGCGGCTTCGGGATGAAGGTGATCGCCTTCGACGTCAAGCCGGACGAGGAGGCGGCGCGGGACCTCGGGTTCGAGTACGTCGAGCTGGACCGGCTGCTGCGGGAGTCGGACATCATTTCGCTGCACGTGCCGGCCAATCCGCAGACGAAGGACCTGCTCGGCCGGGCCGAGTTCGAGAAGATGAAGCACGGTGCGGTGCTGCTGAATACCTCGCGCGGGTCGGTGGTGACCATCGAGGCGATGGTGCAGGCGCTGGCCAGCGGCAAGCTGCGGGCGGCGGGGCTGGACGTGCTGCCCGAGGAGCCGGTGATCCGGGAGGAGGCGGAGCTGCTGCGCAGCGTTTATCAGGAGCGGTACGACGTGCGCACGCTGCTGGCCGACCACGTCGTCTCGCAGCTTCGCAACGTCGTGGTGACGCCGCACAACGCGTTCAACACCCGCGAAGCGGTGCAGCGGATTCTCAACACGACGATCGCGAACATCGAGGGCTTCGCGAAGGGCGAGCCGGCGAACACGGTCGGCGGCACGGGGTGATCCTTGCCCCCGGCTCAGTCGCCGAAGCGGACGGGCCGGCCCGCGTCCGCGGCGGAGGCGTAGATGGCGCCGATGAGCTGCATGACCCGCACGGCCCGCTCGGGCGGGCTGTCGGTGGGCTCGCCCCGGCGGATGCAGTCGAAAAAGTGCTCGTACGCCGGCGTGTGGGTGCCTTGGGGGGGCTCGGGCAGGTCGGGCTGCTCGTCGCCGATCTCGCCGGCGGGGCCGGTGTGGTGAATGGTCAGCGGCTGCATGGACGCCCCGGCCTCGGTGCCGAAGAGGCGGAAGGCCTGGTGGTCCGGCATGTGGGCGCCGGCGGCATCGCGGAGCATCAGCGTGGGGCCGGCGTCGAACTGCACGAAGGCGACGAGCGCGTCCTCGACGTCGGCTTCGGGCTCCTCCTGGTAGGTGGCCTCGGCGACGTCCATGAGCTGGTAGTCGTGCTCCTTCGGCGGCGGCACGGGGCGGTGGACGAAGTGGTCGCTGGTGCGGGCGGTCACGCTGCCGGAGCGGAGCCCGGGCAGGAGGTAGAGCACCTGCTCGATGCGGTGGGCGGTGGAGTCCATGCCCACGCCGCCGCCGGCGACGGCCTTGAGCCGGTGCCAGCCGCGCTTGGCGTTGGCGCGGAAGAGCTTGAAGGCCTCGAGGTGGTACACCTCGCCGAACCGGCCGGCGTCGAGGGCGGCGCGGAGGTACTGGATCTCCGGGCGGTAGATCAGGTTCGAGCCGACGAACATGATGCTCTCGCTCCGCTCGGCCGCGCCGGCGATGCGGCGCATGTCCTCGGCGGTCAGGGCGGGGGGCTTTTCGAGATAGAGCGGCTTGCCCGTCGCCAGCACCGCCTCGGCGAGCGGAAGATGGACGTGCGGCGGCGTGCAGACGGCCACGGCGTCGACATCGGGGTGGTCGATCAGGGCCTGGGGGTCGTCAAAGGCGTGTTCGAGCCCCAGACGCTCGGCGTGCCGACCGGCCCGGCCGGGCACAGAGTCCGCGAGGGCGACGACCCGCCCGCCGGCGCGGGGAATGTCGCGGGCGTGCCAGTCCACGCCGACCCGTCCCGCACCAATGATTCCAACCCGAATGGCATCTGCTTTCGACATGGCAAACTCCTGCCGACGAAGATAGCAGATCGGGCGGGGGCGGGGGGCGATCCGTTCTCGCCACCCCGGAACGTGGCGGCACATCACTCGCCTGTCCGGGGCGGGTCGGAATCGTCCTCCGCCCGGTCGCGGGGCTGCTGGTCGTCGGCCTGCTCGTCCTCGGGCTGCTGGCCGTCGCCGTTGCCGCCGCCGAGGAGGTCGAGGCCGAAGGGGAGGCCGGCGTCCTGCTCCTGCGGCTGGCCGTTCTCCTGCTGCTGCTGGTCCTGGCGGGTGGCGCCCTGGAAGAGGAGCATGGGGTTTTCGCGGATGCGGTTGACCCACTGCTGGAGGTCGGTGGCGGTCTGCTCGCCGGTGGCGAGGATGCGGTTGATTCGGGCCTCGTTCTGCGTGACCAGGGCGCGGATGGTGTCGAGGCTCTGCACCACGTCCGGCCGCGCGTCGCGGACGAGGGTCTGCGCTTCGGTGGAGGCGGTCTGGATGTCGCGGGCGGCGGCCTCGGCGGCGGCGAGGGTCTGGTTGAACTGCGGCAGGCTCTCCTGTTCGGCCGAGCGCACCATCTCGCGGACGTCCTCGGCGATGCCGGCGGCGGTCTGGATGACGTCGTCGATCCCGCGGGATCGGCCGGTGATGGGCTGGTCGGGGCCGAGGGGGCTGCCCGAGCCGAGGTTGGAGATGTTGAGGTAGGCGCTGCCGGCGAAGGAGCTCTCGGCGGTGAGGACTGCGCCTTCGCGGAGGGTGACGTCGGCGGGCAGTTCGAAGGTGACGCGCAGCCGGGCGTCGCCGTCGTCGGTGAGGAGGCGGATCGAGTCGACGGTGGAGACGCGCAGGCCGCCGATGCGGACGTCGTCGCCGCTGCTCAGGCCGGACACTCCTTCGCTGATGGGGAAGATGGCGGTGTGGCTCTGCTGCTCCTCGAACCATCGGCTGATGCCGCCGAGCAGGACGGTGACGATGATGATCGCGGCGAGGCTGAGCAGGATGATGAGTCCTGCGGCGAATGAATGTCGGGTCACCTGGGCCATGTCTCTCTCCCGTTAGCGGGAAGTTGCATTCCTGGGGTTCTTGCCGAGCAGGTCGCGGGCGTAGGCGTCGCCGGCCTGGCGCTCCCGGGTGAGCGGGCCATGGGTTTCGCCGCGGATGAACTGCCGGATGGTTTCGTCGCCCGCGTCGCGCATTTCCTCGAGCGGGCCGAGGCCGAAGAACCGGCCCTCGTGGAGCAGGGCGACGCGCTGGGCGACGCGGTTGACGGCTTCCATGTCGTGGGTGACGACGACGGTGGTCACGCCGAGCTTTTCGTTGAGGTCGACGATCATGGCGTCGACCTGGGCGGCGGTGACGGGGTCGAGGCCGCCGGTCGGTTCGTCGAAGAAGAGGATGTCCGGGTCGAGGGCGAGCGCCCGGGCGAGTCCGCCGCGCTTGGCCATGCCCTTGGACAGGGCGGGGGCGGGTCGGTCGGCGGCGTCGCGGAGGTCGACCATCTCCAGCTTCATGCGCACGAGCAGATCGACGGTGCTGGGGGCGAAGTCGGTGTGTTCGCGCAGGGGCAGGGCGACGTTGTCCGCGAGCGTCATCGACTTGAGCAGGGCCCCGGTCTGGAAGACGACGCCGATCTTGAGGCGGTACTGGTTGAGTTCGCTCTCGTCCATGTCGTGAAGTGCCCGGCCCCGGAAGCGGACGGCGCCCTCGTCGGGGGCGAGCTGTCCGGTGATGATGTTGAGCAGGGTGGTCTTGCCGCCGCCCGAGGGGCCGATGATGGCCAGCCGCTCGCCCCGGCGGATCTCGCCGGTGAGCCCTTCGAGGACGGTGTTGTCGCCGAAGCGCTTGGTGAGGTTGTCGAGCTCGATGAAGGTATCGGCCATGGCGGTGACGATCAGAGTCCGAAGACGAAGAAGATCAGGGCGAAGGCGAGGTCGACGATGATCAGGGCGACCGTGCTGACGACGACGGTGAGCGTGGTGGCCCGGCCGACGGTGCTCGCGCCGCCGGTGGCCTGCAGGCCGTGGTAGCAGGCGATGGTGGCGATGAGCAGCCCGAAGACGGGGGCCTTGACCATGCCGCTGCCGAAGTCCCAGAGGCTGGGGGCATTGAAGCTGGCGCGGAGGTATTGCCCGGCGGTGAGCTCGAGCGTGAGCAGGGCGGTGAGCATCCCGCCGAGGATGCCGACAAGGTCGGCGATGATGGCGAGGCAGGTCATCATGACGGTGGTGGCGATGATCCTGGGCAGGACGAGGAAGCGGACCGGGTCGATCGCGTGGGCCTGCATGGCGTCGACCTCCTCGCCGACCTGCATGGTGCCGAGCTCGGCGGCGATGCTCGCGCCGGCGAAGCCGACCAGGGTGGCGGCGCTGAGCAGGGGGCCCAGCTCGCGGAACATGCCGATGGCGACGGCGTCGGCGACGCGCTCGATCTGCCCGAAGCGGCGGAGGAAGGGCGCCATCTGCAGGGCCATGATCGCGCCGATCAGCGCCACGACGAGGCAGACGATGGGAATCGCCCGCACGCCGATGGTGACCATCTGCTGCCAGAGGTTCTGCCAGGCGAGGCGCCGCCCCCGGCCGGTGAGGAAGGCCTCGCTGATCATCGACGCAGCGCGGAGGAGCATCAGGCCCATGCCGCCCAGCGCGGCCACGCTCTGGATGCCGACTTCCCCCGTCCGCTGGATGGGGCGACCAATGGCTGCGGTAGCGCGGGTCATGCTTGCTCCTCCGGCTGGGCTTCGCCCGTTTGCGACTCGGCCTCGGGCAGGTCCAGCACCGCCTCGAGCCGCATCACCTCGACCAGCCCGGCCGCCCGCTCGGGCAGGTTGTGCAGGCTCACCCGGCCGCCCTGCTCGAGCACCCGCTGCACCTCGATGAGCACGGCGAGCGCTCCGCTGTGGATGCGCTCGACGCCGTCCATGTCCACCTTCACGTGGCGGGGATGGTGCTCGTCGAGCAGGCCGAGCAGGCGGTCGCGCAGCCTCGGCACGGCCGCGGAGTCGAGGTCGCCGGCGAGTTCGACCGTCAGCGTGTCGTCCTCGCTGCGGCTGTCGCGAATCGGGTCCTGGTCTTCCTCCTCGGGCAACGTGGTCCTCCCTCGAGCGTTCGCCGGGGGCGGGGCTCGCCCCCCGGCTCTGCTAACGGATGCTAGCGCCAGGAGGGGGCAAAACCCAGCCTGCGACAGCCAAAACCCCATGCGCGCCCCCATGGACCTGCGATGCGGGCAGAGGATGTGATGCCGTCGCCTGCCGGCTCAGCCGCCGCGGGAAGACCGCCGGCCGGCGTGTTGCCAGCCACCGGCCCGGCTGGTACCCTCTCAGATCTCGCAAGGCCCGGCCACAGCGGGTTATAAGCGCCCCCGGCCGACGCGCCGCTGCGGCGATTCACCCGCGACGCCCGGGGGGCGGGCAACGGCGCTGGGAACCTTGCGGACTATCTCAAAGCTGGGCGGCTGGCGGAACGGACCACGGGCCTTCGCGCTGGCCCGCGGCAACGGCAACAGGGCAAGGAGTCAGTATGAAAACGCGTGAACTGGGTCGCACCGGCATCCAGGTGTCCGAGATCGGTCTCGGCGGCTGGGGCCTGGGCGGCGTCTATTACGGCGAAGTGACCCGCGAGCAGGGGATCGAGGCGGTGCGCGCCTATCTCGACGCGGGCGGCAACCACCTCGACACCGCCTATGCGTACCACACCAGCGAGGAAATCATCGGCGAGGCGATCCAGGGCTACGACCGCGAGAAGCTGGTCATCGCCAGCAAGACCTACGCCGGCACGTGGGACACGGCCGAGATCCCGAAGGTGCGCGAGCACCTGGAGATTTCGCTGCGCGACCTCGGGACGGACTACGTCGACCTGTACGACCTGCACGGCTCGCCCGAAGATCCGGACAAGATGCACCGACTGCTCGACTTCTTCCTGAAGCTGAAGGAGGAGGGCAAGGTTCGGGCGATCGGCTGCTCGATCCGCGGGCCGAACGTGGACGACGCCTCGCTCGCCAATGCGAAGCAGTACGCGGCGTCGGGCAAGCTCGACGCGATGCAGCTCGCGTTCAGCGTGCTGCGGCAGAAGCACCGGGAGGTGTTCAAGACGGCCGCGGAGAACGGGGTGGGCATCATCGCCCGGGCGGTGCTCGAGAGCGGGATGATCACCGGCAAGTACAAGCCGGGCCACGAGTTCACCTGGCCGGACCAGCGCACGCGCTACGGCAAGGAGAAGGACGTCATTTTCGAAGAGGCGCAGAAGCTCCAGGCGTACCTGCCTGAGGGGTACGACAGCACGGCCCAACTGGCGACGAAGTACGTCCTCGCTCATCCGGAGGTGTGCAGTGTGATTCTCGGCGGCGTGAATGCCGACCAGTTCCGTCGCAACGCCGCGATGGACGAGTTGCCGGATCTGCCTGACGAGATCGTGCAGCAGTTGACCGAGCGTTACCAGGACCGCAACGACGAGTTCAACCCGACGCTCGAGCTCGAGCACGTGCCTTCGCCGCGCCGCCCGCTGGAGGGGGACGAGCCGAAGGAGTGAGGCTCGGGTCAGCGTTGATCCGCAACCAGGCGGCCCGGTGCCGGGTTCTTTACGGACTCGGTGCCGGGCCGTCTGTCTCTGCGCCGGGGAGGCATGTGGCTCGATGCGTCACCATCCCGTGTTCCGGGTGGCCCGGCTTGCTCGTCAAGCCGTGGCATGACGGCCCACACACGGCTTGCAAGCAAGCCGTCCCGCCCGGAGGTGACTACCTGCCGCGCCCGGCGACGCTGAGGCCGGCGCGGCGGCGGTAGTTCAGGGGGGTGTCGCCGGTGTACTGTCGAAAGCGGCGGTGGAAGTGGCTGAGGTTGTCCATGCCGCATTCCAGGGCGACGGCGGTGACGGGCAGGTCGGTCGTTTCCAGCAGCCGCCGGGCGTAGCGCAGCCGGGCGGCGGTGAGCCACTGGGTCGGCGTCTGGCCGAGATGCTTGCGGAAGCTGCGGGCGACGTGCTCGGGGCTTCGTCGGCAGAGGCGGACGAGGCGCGGCACGCCCTCGCGCAGGTGTTCGGGCTCGGCGGCGAGGGGCAGGGCCTCGCGCATCCATTCGGGCAGGTCGGCGTGGGGCGCGTCGTGGCCCGGGCGGAGCAGGCGGAGCAGGCCGGCGAGGAAATAGTCGCCATCGAGCGCGTCGCGCTCCCCGGCCGCGACGTCGGCGACCAGCTCGAGACACCGCTCGCGCTGCGGGACGCTCATCGCCTGCGTCCGTGGCGGCCGATCGGGTGCCCAGCAGCCCAGTGCGTCGAGCAGATGGCCGTGGCGGGCGCGGAATCGCCGCACGGCCGGGGCTTCGACGGCGACGTTCGTCAGTACCAGCCCGTCGCGGGCCGAGGCGCGGAAGCCGTGGACGTGCTCGGGGCGGATGAAGACGAGCTGCCCGGTTTCGAGGCGGGTCTTTCCGTCGCCGACGAGGTGCCAGCCCCGCCCGGCCTCGACGAGGAAGCACTCGAAAAAGTCGTGCCGGTGCTTCCGCCAGGGCTCAGGCTGCGGCGCGGCGACGCGGGCGAGGTGGATCGCCTCGCCCTGGGGGCAGATGTCTTTCCAGTGAAGCTCGAGCATGACCCGATTGTCAAGCCACCACACGATATTGTCAATAGCGAGAAAGTTATATCAAACCCAGTGTCATAGCATGCGGGTGTCATGAATGAAGAACCCCACCACGATCGGCTGAGTGAGGACCAGCTCGCGCACTACCGCCGCGAGGGGTATCTCGTCTACGACGAGCCCGTGCTGCCGGAGTCGGAGTTCGAGGCGCTGCGGGCCCACTTCGAGAAGAAGCTCGCCGCCTGGCCGGCGGATCAGCGGCCGGAGGCGATGGACACGCCGCACTTCGAGGACCCGGAGCTTTTCCGGTGGGCGCTCGCCCCGGAGGTGCTGGACCTCGTCGAGCCGGTGCTCGGGCCGGACATCATCCTGTTCTCGACGCACTTCATCTGCAAACCCACCGGCGACGGCCGACGCGTCCCCTGGCATGAGGACAGCGCCTACTGGAAGGGCAAGCTCGACCCGATGGAGGTGTGCACCGTCTGGCTGGCGATCGACCCTTCGACCACCGCCAACGGCTGCATGCACGTCATCCCGCGCACCCACGACACCGGCCGAATGGGCTTCAGCGACTACGATGACGTCGACACGAGCAAAAACGTCTTCCCGACCGAGATCACCCCGGCCCAGCGGCGCGATGAGCTGGCCGTGCCTATTGAGCTTCAGCCCAACCAGTGCTCGCTGCACGATGCCCGGCTGATGCACGGCAGCCCGCCCAACACGTCCAGCATCCGCCGCTGCGGCTGGACGCTGCGCTTCTGCCCGGCCCACGTCAAGCTCAGCCCTGAAGTCCGCGACGTGCATCCGATCTACCAGGCCCGCGGCCGCAACCTCGCCGACCAGCCGCTGGCGGATCCGACCAGGGCATACCGCGAGATCGCCGAGCAGCGCCGGCAGAACAACATCCGCATGCACTGACGAGGAGCCGAGCCATTCCCGACATGAAGACCCTCACCGAGCTCTCCTTCCAGCAGGCTCTCGCGACGCCCGAGTCGCGGCGGGCGGCGCTGGACTTTGCCGAGGCGTTCACCCGCCGGCACGGCCAGACGGCCGAACTCGCTCCCGCCGCGCGTGAGGCCGAGATGCTGGCCGTGCAGTTCCCGCGCATCCTCCAGCCGATCGAGTCGGGCGACCTGTTTGCCGGGCGGATCCGTTACGGGCTGGTGGGCCTGAGCCTCGAGCCGTGCGGGCTGGGGTATTTCTGCGCGCTGGGGCCGATCCGCGACTGGCTCGCGCGTGGGGAGGGCGAACTCGAGGAGCGCATGCGCTTCGAGGGGCTGCTCGACTACTGGGACGGGCGGACGACGGCAAGTCAGGTGCGCGCGGCCTATCCGCCCGAGGTGGCCGAGCGGCTGCCGTCGGACAACTGGACCGAGGACAGCGGCGTGGCGTTCCCCCTTTACCGCATGGCGGGGACGGTGCTGGACTACGGTAAGCTGCTGGCGCTGGGGCTGGACGCTCTGGAGCGTGAGGTGTGCGAGACGGCGGGGGAGCAGGGCGAGGAACGCGGCTTCTACGCCGGCCTGGCCGCGGCGATCGACGTGCTGCGCGGCTCGATCGACCACTACGCCGAGCAGGCGGAAGATGCTGCGATCGCTCAGACGCTGTGGGCGGTTCGCCACGACCCGCCGGGGACGTTCCGCGAGGCGATTCAGCTTCTCTGGCTCTACGCGCTGCACGCGGGGACGTGGAACTACGGCCGACTGGACGACGTGCTTGGGCCGTATCTGGCGCGGGATCTCGATTCCGGGCGGATCAGCGAGGACGAGGCGCTGGAGATGCTCTGTTCGCTGTGGCGGCTGATGAACGGCTACAGCAACCAGTACAACAACCGCGTCTTCATCGGCGGGATGGGCCGGGCGAATGAGGCGGAGGCGGACCGCTTCGCGCTGCTCGCCATCGAGGCGACGCGGAAGGTGCGCATGAATCAGCCGCAGCTCTCGATGCGTTTCTACCAGGGGCAGAACCCCGAGCTGTGGGAGCGGGCGATCGACGCAATCGGCGAGGGCTGCACCTTCCCCATGCTCTACAACGACGACGTCAACGTCGCCGCGGTCGCCGAGGCGTTCGGCGTCAGCCGGGAGATCGCCGAGCAGTACACGCCCTTCGGCTGCGGCGAGTACGTGCTGAGCCACTACAGCACCGGCTCACCCAACGGCGTGATCAACCTGCTCAAGGCGCTGGAGGTCGCGCTCCGCGGCGGGTACGACCCGGTGGGCAAAAGACAGGTGGCGCAGGTGCCGCCGACGTCGGAACTCTCTACTTTCGAGGATGTCTGGCAGGCTTATGCCACCGTTGCGGAAGCCTACGTCGAAGCGCTGGCCGTGCAGGAGCGCATCGAGTACGACGTGACCGACGCCGAGGTGCCGATGCTCTTCGCGAGCATGCTCACCAGCGACTGCATCGCCCGCGGCCGGGGCGCGTTCGGCGGCGGGGCGCGGTACCGCGGCGGGACGCTGGAAACCTACGGCAACACGAACGCCGCGGACAGCCTGCGGGCGATCCAGCAGCTCGTCTTCGAGCGCGGCGAGGTGAGCCTGCCCGAACTCGTCGACGCCCTCGACGAGAATTTCGAGGGGGGCGAAGCGCTGCGGGAGAAGCTCGCGAGCGTGCCCAAGTACGGCAACGACGATGCGGCCGCGGACGCCATGGCCCGGCGCGTGCACGAGCACATCTGCGCGGTGACGCGGCAGCAGGCCGGGCCGGCGGGGCTGGACAGCTACCTGGTGGTGATCATCAACAACTGGGCGAACACGATTCTGGGCAAGGCGACGATGGCGAGCGCCGACGGCCGGGGCGCGGGCGAGCCGATGGCCAACGGCAACAATCCGTCGTCGGGCTCGGACGTCAGCGGCGTGACGGCGTTTCTCAACTCGATCGCCAGCCTGCGGGCCGACGTGCACGCCGGGGCGGTGCAGAATATGAAGTTCTCCCGCGCGTGGTTCGGGCAGATGCGGCCGAAGTTCGACGCGCTCTTGCGAACCTACTTTGCCCGAGGCGGCACGCAGGCGATGATCACCGTGCTCAGCCGAGCCGACCTGGAGGCGGCGATGCGCGAGCCGGAGAAGTGGGGCCACCTGATGGTGCGCGTCGGCGGATTCAGCATCCGCTTCGTCGACCTGCCCGAGGACGCCCAGCGGGAGCTCCTGGCGAGGACGCTGCACTGATGGAAGGCATCGTCTTCGACATTCAGCGTTCGGCATTGCACGACGGCCCGGGCCTGCGCACGGCCGTGTTCCTCAAGGGCTGCCCGCTGCGCTGCGCGTGGTGCCACAACCCCGAATCGCAGCGGCCCGGGATCGAGCAGGGACGCAGCGGAAAAGTGTACGGCGAGGTCATGACGGTCGAGGCGGTCATGGACGTCGTCCGCCTCGACCGGGCTTACTACGAGGCCTCGGGCGGGGGCGTCACGCTCACGGGCGGCGAGCCGACGATGCAGTACGACTTCTGCCGGGCGCTGCTGGAGGCGGCGAAGGCGGAGGGGATTCACACCTGCCTCGATACCTGCGGGCAGGTGCCGACCGACCGGCTGCTGGCGCTTGCGCCGCTGGTGGACGTGTTCCACTACGACCTCAAGCTGACCGGCGACGCCGAGCATCGGCGGTGGACCGGCGTGGACGGTCGGCTGATCCGCCGAAACATCGAGGCCCTGCGGGAGGCCGGGGCTCGGATCATCCTGCGCTGCCCGATTATTCCCGGGGTGAATGACGATCCGCAGCACCTGGCCGCCCTCGATGCCCTCGAGCGCAGCGCGCCTGCTTTTGAAGCGGTCGAGCGGCTGGATTACCATGCTTCCGCCGCGGCCAAGTACGACGACCTGGGGAGGGAGCCACCCCGGTTTTCGAAAGAGTGAACTCATGCCAACTGAAGAAGTGCCCGCCTGGCGGGATCCGGAACTGGACACGCCGGCGCGGGTCGAGGACCTGCTCGGCCGACTGACGCTGGAAGAGAAGGTCGACCTGCTCGACACCCGCGGCGCGGGGGCCGAGCGCCTCGGTTTGCCGAAGTTCCAGTACGGCGGCGAGGCCCTGCACGGCCTGTGCAACACCGGGCGGGCGACCTCGTTCCCCATGCCCATCGCCATGGCGGCGACGTTCGATCCGGGGTTGATCGAGAAGATCGGCGGCGCCACCGCCGACGAGATGCGCGCCAAGTACCACGCGCCCGAGTGGCAGGATTCGATGCGCGTGTCGCTGCTGGTCTATTCGCCGGTGATCAACATCCTCCGCGACCCGCGCTGGGGCCGGGCGCAGGAGACCTTCGGCGAAGACCCGGTGCTCACCTCCGAGATGGGCAAGGCGTTCGTTCGCGGCCTGCAGGGCGACCACCCGAAGTACGTCAAGCTCGCCGCCTGCGCCAAGCACCTCGGCGTCGCCAGCGGACCCGAGGCGCTGCGCATGAAGTTCAACGCCGTCGTGTCCCGCAAGGACATGATGGAAACCTACCTCTACGCCTTCGGCGAACTCGTCAAGGGCGGCGTGGCGACCGTCATGGCCACCTACAACCGCGTCAACGGCGAACACTGCTGCGCCCACCCGTTCATGATCGGCGAATACCTGCGCAAGCAGCACCAGTTCGACGGCGTGGTCATGTCCGACGGCGGGGCGCTCAACAGCCTGCACCGCATCGAGGGCGAGCCCGACCGCCACAACCTCACCGAGGACATCGTCGAGACCGCGGCGCTGTGCCTGAAGCGCGGCTGCGACTTCGAACTGGGCACCAAGGCCTACAAGCACGTGCCCGAGGCGATCGAACGCGGCCTCATCAGCGAGGACGACGTCGACCACGCGCTTCGCCGGGTGCTGCGCCTGCGGTTCGATACAGGCGAGTGCGATCCGCCCGAGCAGGTGCCGTTCACCCGCACGAAGCTGGATGTCATCCAGTGCCCCGAGCACCTGGCGCTCGCCCGCGAGTCGGCGGCGAGGTCGCTCGTGCTGCTGGAGAA
The DNA here is from genome assembly GCA_046540025.1 of Phycisphaeraceae bacterium. Classification (GTDB taxonomy): domain Bacteria; phylum Planctomycetota; class Phycisphaerae; order Phycisphaerales; family Phycisphaeraceae; genus JBKHFW01. Next base: position 36,500 of record JBKHFW010000006.1, on the reverse strand, counting down.
CGAGAACGACGCGCTCCCGCTTCGCGAGGATCGCGACCGCACGGTGCTCGTCTGCGGCCCGGGCTCGGTGGACCTGCAGATCCTGCTGGGCAACTTCTACAAGGGCGCGTCGGGCAGCCTGCGCTCGATCCTGGAAGGCGTCACCTCCGCTGCGCCGGAAGGGGTGACCATCACCCACTCGCAGGGCTGCTTCTACGCCCACCCCAACGCATTCGAATCGACCTGGACGTTCGGCCTCGCCGAGTGGGCCGACGCGGTCGTCGCCTGCGTGGGCTACTCGCCGCTGATGGAGAGCGAGCAGGGCGAGGCGATCGGCGCGCCGGACGGCGGCGACCGCTCGACCATCGCCATGCCCGAGCACCAGCTCCGCTTCCTGCGCGAGATGCGCCGGCACATCGACGAGAAGCGGCCGCATGCGAAGCTCATCACCGTCGTCACCGGCGGCAGCCCGATCGAGCTCGAGGAGGTGCGCAACCTCAGCGACGCCGTGCTGATGGCGTGGTACCCCGGCGAGCAGGGCGGCGACGCCGTGGGCGACGTGATCTGGGGCAGGCAGGCGCCGTCGGGCAAGCTGCCCGTGACCTTCCCGAAGCGCCTGGCCGACCTGCCCGACTACGAGAACTACGACATGCAGGGGCGAACGTATCGCTACCTCGACAAGGAGCCGCTGTACCCCTTCGGCTACGGGCTGAGCTACACGAGCTTCGAGATCGGCGAGCCGCGCGTCAGCGCGGGCCCGATTGCCGAGGGCGACGTCCTCGAGGTCGAAGCGGACGTGACCAACACCGGCCCCCGCGGCGGGGAGGAGGTCGTGCAGCTCTACCTCGAGTATCCCGAGCACCTGCCCGAGCGGCCGCACCGGGCGCTCCGGGCGTTCGCCCGCGTGAAGCTCGAGCCGGGCGAGACCCGGCGGGTGACGTTCGCGCTGCCGGCTGAGAAGCTGCGGTTCTTCCACCCGGCGGAGGAGCGATGGATGCTCTGCCCGGGCGCGTACGCCGTGGCGGTGGGGCGGTCGTCCGCCGACGTGGTGCGGACCACGTTCCAGGTGCAGGGCGAGCCGGCTGGCCAGGCGTGACCCCTGGATTGCACGTAAACGAAGCGGACCGCCCGCGGCTGAGGTCGCGGGCGGTTTTGTTTTGGGAGAACCGCGAAGGCGCGGGAAGCCCAACCACAGATGGACACGGACGGGCACTGATAGTGAAAGGCGCCAGGGGGGGCAAAGCGCAGCGCCGCCCCGGGTATCGCCGCGAAGTCCTTGCAGACTCCCTGGTGCCCGAGGCCCGAAACCGCGGTTCCCGCCTCCTATAGTGACGGCGCGTGCGTGAGGCGAAGCCATGGCCAAACCGGAAACCCTTCAACCGCTGATCGATCAGGTCGCCCGGCGCGGCGAAACGCCGGCCTTGCTGGTGCTGACGAAGGACGGCGTCGAGCGGTGGAGCTGCGCCGAGCTCGCCGATCGGGTGAACCGCCTCGCGGCCGGGCTGGCCGATCGCGGCATCGAGCCCGGCAGCCGGGTGGGCCTGCTTGCGGAGAACGGCCCCGCCTGGATCAGTCTCTGCCTCGCCTGTCTGCGGGCCGGCCTGGTGCCCGTGCCCATGGACGTGCAGTACCCGCGCGACGCGCTGGCCCACGTGCTCGGCGACGCCGACCTGGCCCTGCTGTGCACGACCCGCGGCAAACTCGCGGACGTGCGCAGGCTGGATCTCGACCGCCAGCCCGGCGCCGTGCTGCTCGATGCGGCGGAAGACGATGAGCAGTCGTGGCAGCGGCTATTGGCAGAAGATGGCGACCGCGACTTTCCCGCCGCCGACGCGGACGACACCGCGGTGCTCTTCTACACCTCCGGCACGACGGGGCCGCCCAAGGGGGTGCCGCTGACGCATGGGAACCTGAGCTGCCAGGTGCATGAGCTGCATGAGGCGAAGCTCATCGGCGAGGCGGACCGCCTGCTCCTGCCGCTGCCGCTGCACCACGTCTACCCGCTGGTGCTGGGGATGCTCGTGCCGCTGGGGGAGGGGACGACGATCGTCCTGCCCGCGTCGCTGACGGGGCCGCAGATCACCCGCGCGATGCGGGAGGGGAACGTGACGGCCGTCATCGGCGTGCCGCGGCTGTACCGGGCGCTGGTGGAGGGGATGCAGGCGCGCGTCGCGGCCGCGGGCGGGCAGACGGCCGGGCGGGTGTTCGAGGCGGTCGTCCGCGGAGCGACCTGGCTTCGCCGAAGGCTCGGTCTGCGCGTCGGCAGGCTCCTGCTTCGCCCGCTGCACCGCCGCTTCGGCCCCGACCTGCGGCTGCTGGCGTCGGGCGGGTCGCCGCTGAGCGAGGATCTCGCCTGGCGGCTGGAAGGCCTCGGCTGGCGCGTGGCAACGGGCTACGGGCTCACCGAAACCTCGCCGCTGCTCACCTGGAACCTGCCCGGCCAGGCGAAGCTCGGCTCATCCGGCAAGCCGCTGCCGGGGGTGGAACTGAAAATCGACCCCGGAGCCGCGCCCGAGCAGGGCAGGCAGGCGGCGGACGGGCAGCAGCTCGGCGAAGTGCTCGCCCGCGGCCCCGGCGTCTTTCACGGCTACCGCAACCTCCCGGACAAGACCGCCGAGGTGCTCAGCGAAGACGGCTGGTATCGCACGGGCGACCTCGGCTACGTCGACGAGGGCGGCTACCTCCACGTCGTCGGTCGGGTGTCGACGATGATCGTCACCGAGAGCGGCGAAAACGTGCAGCCCGACGACGTGGAGGAGGCATACGCCCGCAGCCCGGCCATTCGCGAGATCGGCGTGCTGCAGAAAGGCGGCAGACTCGTCGGCCTCGTCGTGCCGGAGATGCGGGAGATCCGCGGCCATGCGCTCGACGAGATTCGCGATGCCGTCGGCGAGGCGGTCCGTTCGAGGCGGGAGGAGCTGCCTTCCTACCAGCGAATCTCCGAATTCGCCGTCACGCGCGAGCCGCTGCCGCGGACGCGCCTGGGTAAGCTCCGCCGGCACCGGCTCGCCGAACGCTACGAGCAGGCCCGGCAGGGCGAGGAAGTGGGCGGCGGCCGAGCGGAGCCGATGGCGATCGAGGCAATGTCGGGCGAAGACCGTCAGCGGCTGTCGAACCCCGCGGCGCAGCATGTGTGGGACTGGCTCGCCGACCGCTACCGCGACGAGGGGCTGACGCCCGACACGCACCTCGAGATCGATCTCGGCATCGACTCGATGGACTGGCTCGACCTGACGCTGGAGATCGGCCAGCGGGCGGGCGTGGAGCTTGACCAGGAGGCGATCGACCGCATCGAGACGGTGCGCGACCTGCTGGGCGAGGTGAGCGAGGCGTCCCGGGGGGCGGCCGCGGCCCCGCTCGAGCGGCCTGACGAGGTGCTCGACGAAGCTCAGAAGCGGGCGCTCGAGCCGTGGGGGCGCGGGCTGGCCGCGGTGATGCACGCGGCGTGGCAGGTCGAGCGGCTGCTGGCGAAGGGGATTTTCCGCCTGCGCGTCGAGGGCCGGGAGCACCTGCCGGCCGAGGGGCCGATCGTGCTGGCGTCGAACCACCTCAGCTACCTCGACCCGCCCATGCTTGCCGCGGCGCTGGGCTTCGAGCGCTTCGGCCGGACGTGGTGGGGCGGCTGGACCGGCTACGTGCAGGCGAACCCGCTCACCCGGATGGTCAGCCGGCTGCTGCACACCGCGCCGGTGGGCGGCCGGCAGGCGATCTCCGGCTTCGCCTTCGCCGCGGCCGTGCTCGAGCGCAAGCGGATCCTCGCGTGGTTCCCCGAGGGGCAGCGCTCGGAAACGGGTGAGCTTCAGCCCTTCAAGCCCGGGCTCGGCCGGCTGCTTGACGCCCGCCCCGCGACGGTCGTCCCGGCCCACGTGTCGGGCACGTACCACGCGATGCCGCCGGGCCGGCGCCTGCCCCGCCCGGCCCGGGTGCGCGTCCGCTTCGGCGAGCCGGTCGAGTCCCGGCGGCTCGTCGAGGAGGGCGAGGGCGACGAGCCGGCCGACCGCATCGCCGACGCCCTCCGCAAGCGGATCGAGCGGCTGGGGGCGGGTTAGCTGCCTGGCTCGGCCGGGGCGCGGTCGGCCTGCGGGACGGTGAGCAGGATCGCCAGTCCCACAGCCAGGAAGCCGAAGATGGGGGTGATGCCCCAGCGCTGGCTGCCGGTCCACTCGGTCACTGCCGAGATCAGCAGCGGGCCCGCCATCGCCGTCGCCTTGCCTGAGAAGGCGTAGAGCCCGAACGCCTGCGTCCGCAGCCCGGGCGGGGCGACGCGCGCAAGGTAGGATCGGCTGGCCGACTGCACCGGCCCGACGAAGAACCCCAGCGTCAGGGCGCACGCCCAGAACCACGCCTCGGTCTCGATGAACACCAGGGCCGAGCCCGGCAGGAGGATGCCCACGAGCGACAGGGCGATCGTCCATTTCGCCCCGATCCAGTCGTCGAGCCAGGCGAGCGAGAACGCCCCGATGCCCGCCGTCACGTTCAGCCCGATGCCCAGCAGGATGATCTCGCTCGCGGTCATGTCGAACACGCCCGAGGCGTAGACTCCGCCGATGGCGAAGATCGAGGCGAGGCCGTCGATGTAGAACAGCCGGGCGATCAGGAAGCGCACGATGTGGCCGTACTGGCGGATCTGCCTTGCCGAGTCGATGAGCTGGTGCAGGCCGTCCCACGCTGCCCGGCCGAGCCGCTTGCCTGTGCCCGGCATGTCGGGCGTGACCAGGAACAGCGGCAGCGAAAAGAGCGCGAACCACCCCGCCACCAGCAGGAAGCTCGAGCGCACGTGCCTGGCCTCGGTCTTCGGGACCAGCCCGCCGTCGCCGTAGCCGACCAGCGCCACGAGGGCGATCGCCAGGCATGCCAGCCCCCCGGCATAGCCCAGCGCCCAGCCCCAGCCCGACCACCGCCCCAGCCGCTGGCCGTGGGTGAGCTCGGGCAGCATCGCGTTGTAGAAGATGTTCGCTGCTTCCAGTCCGAAGCTCCCCGCCGCCACCAGCAGCAGGGCGAACCACACCGGCGAATCCGGCTTCACCCACCACAGCGCCGCCGTCGCCGCGAGGCAGAGGACCTCGAAGCCGGCGATCCACGGCTTCCGCCGACCGCCCTGGTCCGCCACCGCCCCGAGCAGCGGCCCGGTGACGGCGACGACCGCCCCGGCCCCGCCGATCGCCAGCGCCCACTGCGTCTGCCCCGCCGCCTCGTCCGTCGCGATCGAGCGGATGAAGTAGTTGGCGAAGACGAACGTCTGGATCAGCGTGAAAAACGCGCTGTTCGCCCAGTCGAAGCTCGCCCAGCCGACCATCTGCCAGAAGCTGGCGGCCGGGGCCGGGCCGGTCGGATTCGCCGCGCTTTCTCCCATCGCACAGAACTTTACGCGGCTGCAACCGCCCCTGCCGAGCGGGCGCTAGAGTGTCGCGAAAGGGGGGCGACCATGAGCTGGACCCAAACCGCCCGGCACCCATTCAAATGGCTCGTCCGCGGTCTCGCCGCGCTGCTCGCCGCGGCCCTGCTGCTGGTGTCGCCCATGGCGTGCACGACCACGGTGGTTCGGCCCGAGCAGGTGGCCGAGCCGGCCCGCGTCGTGCTCATCGACCACGGACGCCACGCCAGCCTCGTCCTGCCCGCCGACGGCGACCGCATGGTCCGCTACGCCTACGGCGAGTGGGGCTGGTACGCCCTGCGCAAGACCGGCCCGCTCGAGGCGGTCGGCGCGATGCTCGTGCCCACCCGGGGCGCGCTCGGCAGGCGGGTCCTGCCCGGGCCGGTCACCCGCGAGAACGTTCGGCAGCAGCTCGGCGTGCCCATCGAGCAGCAGTGGCCGCTCCTCGCCGAGGCTTCCCGCGTCCGCCAGTTGCGCGGCCGACTGGATCGGATCTACCGCGAAAACATCGACACCGAGATCCGCAACCCGGCTTTCGGGCTCGACTTCGTCCACCACCCCGACAGCTACAGCTATTTCCACAACTCCAACCACGTCACCGCCGACTGGCTGGAGCAGCTCGGCTTCGAGATCGAGGGCCCCGCCTTCTCCTCACGCTGGGCGGTGGAGCCTGCCGAGGCGGATTAGAGCCGGTTCACGCTTGCCAGCACCCGCGGCAGGCGTCATATTGGAGCGCTGGCCCACCAGGCGAGCAGGAGCGGAAGATGAGCAGTTGGTCCTGTCCCCATTTCGACGAGCAGCGCGACGGGTGTCGGCGAATGAACGTCGACTGCGTGCCCGGCCGAAAGGGCTGCGTGTTGCCAGGCAACCTCCGCTTCGCCGTGCCTCCGGACCAGCGCATGCGGGAGAAGCAGCGTGACCAGCCCCCTCCACGCGACTGACCTCGCCGTCCTTTTGCTTTGCCGGCTCCCATATATCCGGTACCGTGGCGTGCGCCGTCGCCTTGCTGCCGGGGGATTCTCTCATGCGACAACTCGTGGCCTGCCTGTTCTCACTGCCCGTCTGCCTCGGCACCGCCATGGCGGGTGCCGGGCCGCGCTTCGCAGCCAGTGGGGGCAACCGGCTCAGCGGTGAGCCGTCCGGGGGATCCGTCCCGGGGGGTGACTCTTGGCCTGGGGGGCAAAAACCGGTACGTTAACCAGTTACACGCAGTCTCCGGGGCGGGATGTCCCGGTTGCCGCTTCCGCCCACCGAAAGGACATGCCATGGCCCGGGCTCACGCCGATCCCGATGAAATCAAACGCTATGCCCGCGACCTGAAGCGCTTCAGCGAAGAGCTGCAGGGGCTGCTCTCGGCCCTGAACGCGCGGACGCAGGACCTCGGGCGGACCTGGCGCGACCAGGAGCACCGCAAGTTCGCCGAGGAGATGAGCCACACCCTCAAGGCGATGTCCCGTTTCACCGCCATCGCCGATGACCACGCCGCGTTTCTCGTCCGCAAGGCCGGGCGGATCGAGGCGTACCTCCAGCAGCGCTAGGAGCCGTCATGGACCGCGCTCGCCTCGATTCCCCCGACGCCCTTCGGCAGATGCGGGAGGCGATGCTCCAGTTCGGCCAGACCGTCCGCGCTGCGCTCAACGAGTCCGACTCGGAGCTCCGCCGCACCCGCGACTGGCTCGAACGCGAGCAGACCGCCTACTGGAAGCACCAGCTTCGCGTGCGCGGCCGGGCGCTCGAGGAGGCCCTCGCCGCGGTGCGCGCCAAGCAGCTTCCCACCCACTCGCGCGAGCGGCCGCGGCCCGCCACCGAGGAGCAGCAGGCGGCGATCAAGGCCAAACGGCGCGTCGAGGAGGCCCGGGAGAAGCTCGCCGCGATCCGCCAGTGGATGGGGCGGATCGATCGGCAGGCCGAACTCTATCGGGCCGCCGTCGTCGGCCTGCGCGACGCCGTGGAAGCCGGCGTCCCGCGGGCGGTGGGGCAGCTCGACCGGGCGGAGGCGGCGATCCAGGCCTATTTCGCCGAGCGGGCTCCCGACACGGCCCGCGATCTCGGCCCCACAGGCCCGGACCAGCTCGACTCCGTCGCCCGGGGTGGCGAGCTCGAGGGCGACGCCGAGGAGGTGGGGGTGGACCCCCCGGCCGAGGAAGACGATGACGAGCAGGAGACGGACGGATGAGCATGAACGTCGGCCGAGCCCGGCTGAACCGGGCGTACAAGGATCTGCTCTCGCAGTGGAAGAAGTGTCAGCCGCGCTGGCGCGACTCCGTCAGTCGGCGGTTCGAGCGGGAGCACATCGCCCCGCTCGAGGCCCGGCTGCGGACGGCGATGTCGGCCATGGAAGAGGCGGGGCAGCTGCTCGACCGCGCCCGCCGGGACTGCGAGTGAGCGGGGAATCGTCAGCGGCCTCCGCAGGCCGCGACGCTCGAGAAAGCAGATGAGATGCAAGCACCGATGACCGAACAACCTGACGCCACCTCGGCGGCCGAGCCGGCAGGCTATGCCGGGCTGGAGAAGGCGGCCCTGCGCGACCTGGTCGAGCTGTCGCGCTACTGTACGCAGACCGAGCGGGCCTGCCGCGAGGCCCGCGACGAGCGGCGGGAGGAGGCAGGCCGCATCCTGCAGCGGCGCAAGTGGCGGCTCCAGGCTCGCAACGAGAAGCGCGCCAGCCGCCTGGAGGAGGCCCGCCGACAGTGCGTGGCCGAGCTCGAGCAGACGACCGAGTCCGAGGTCGCAGCCGAACAGACCCGGCAGGAAGTGGAGCTCGAGCAGACGGCCGAGCAGCTCGACTCGCTCGTCGCCAAACGCCGCCGGGCGATCGACCAGGCGGTCTGGCTTGCCGACAGCGTCCACGAAGGCACCCACCGGGCGATCGAGAAGGAGCACGAGCGGGCGATGGCGGACCTCGCCGGCCGGGCCGCGGCCCTGGATCAGCGCCACCAGGAGGCGGTTCGCCAGGTCCGTGCGTTCCGTCAGCAGTTCGAAGGCCTCGGCGCTTCGGTCGAGCCCGCCGCTGCCGCGGACGACACCGCCGACCTCGATGCCGACTGGAACCGCCACCGCGAGCAGGTCGAGGCGGGCCTCTGCGATATCCGCCGACTCCGTCTGCCGTGGCTGTTCTACGGGGTCAACCCCTTCGTGGCCGGCGGCGTGCTGATGCTGCTCAGCGCCGCGTCCGTCTACGTCGGGCTCGGCGTCCAGGGCGAGCGCGGCCCGATGACGCCGCTGATCGTCGGCGGCGGGGCGGTGGCGGGCCTGCTGATCGTCATGGCGATCGGGGCGCTACTGCACCGGATGGCCCGCCGACGCGTCCGCACCGCTTACGAGGCCTTCCGCGACACCCTCGCGGTGGCGAAGCGGAACGTCGACCGACTCCGCGATCGCGCGCAGGAGCAGCGCACTGAGAAGCTGCGCAACGCGGACGAAAAGCGGCAGCGCGAGATCGACCGCTCGCGGAACCGCCTCGAGCCGGCGCTCGAAGAAGCCCGGCGGGAGCGCGACCGTCAGCTCGAACAGCTCGCCGCCCGCCAGGCGGAGCAGCGCTCCGCGCTCGACGCCCGGATCCAGGGCCGACTCGCCGAGGCCACGGGCAAGATCGATGCCGAGCTGGCGCAGGCCCGCAGCCGTTACGAACGCCAGCTCGCCCTCGCGCAGGAGCGGCACGACCGCGAGGTCGCCGACGCCGACAGGGCCTACGACGAGGCGCTCGAGCAGCTCGAAAAGCGGTGGCAGGCCGGCCGAACGCGCATCGACGCGCTGATCGACGCCAGCGAAGACCTGGTCGAGCAGCTCGGCACCGGCTGGGACGAGGCGGACTGGCGCGACTGGCGACCGCCGCGGGTCATGCAGCCGCTCATCCCGTTCGGCCGACTGCGCGTGGACGTGCGCCGGCAGCTCGGCGACGCCGGGGAAAACCAGGGCGACGGCCGATTCCACCTCACCCCGCCGCCGCCGTTCGACGTCCCGGCCCTGCTCGCGCTGCCCGAGCGGGGGTCGCTGCTGATCCAGACCGGCCCGGAAGGGCGCGAGCAGGGGCTGGGCGTGCTCCGCAGCGTCATGGCGCGGCTGATGACCTCGCTGCCGCCGGGCAAGGCGCGATTCACGCTGATCGACCCGGTCGGGCTCGGGCAGAGCTTCGCCGGGGTGATGCACCTCGCCGACTACGACGACGCCCTCGTCGGCGGACGGGTGTGGACTGAGGCCGACCAGATCGAGCGCCGCCTCGGCGACCTGACCGCCCACATGGAGGACGTCATTCAGAAGTACCTCCGCAACGAGTTCGACACGATCGACGCCTATAACGAGCGTGCGGGCGAGCTGGCCGAGCCGTACCGCTTCGTCGTGCTCGCGGACTTCCCCGCCGGCCTGCGGGAGGAGTCGGCCAGGCGGCTGGCGGCGATCATCCGCACCGGCGCCCGCTGCGGCGTGCACACGCTCATCCTCCGCGACACCCGCGAGCCGCTGCCCGAGGGGATGCAGATCGAGGACCTCGAGCAGTCCAGCGTCAACCTCACCTGGGCGGAGGGCGGATTCGGGTGGCGCGACGAGGTGTTCGGGCAGTTTCCGCTGATCCCCGCCGATCCGCCCGGCGAGGAGCTGCTCAGCCGACTCATGCACCGCGTCGGCGAAGCGGTGCGCGACGCCTCGGCCGTGGAGCTGCCGTTCGAGGTGGTCACCCCCGGCGAGGACGAGGTGTGGAGCCTGAGCAGCGAGAAGGGGCTGCGCGTGCCGATCGGGCAGACCGGCGCGAGCCGGCGTCAGCACCTGGCGCTGGGACGCGGCATGGCCCAGCACGCGCTGCTGGCCGGCAAGACCGGCTCGGGCAAGTCGACCCTGCTTCACGTGCTGGTGACGAACCTGGCGCTGTGGTACGGCCCGGACGAGCTGGAGTTCTACCTCGTCGACTTCAAGAAGGGCGTCGAGTTTAAAAGCTACGCCAGCTGCCAGTTGCCGCACGCGCGGGCGGTGGCGATCGAGAGTGACCGCGAGTTCGGGCTGAGCGTGCTGCAGAAGCTCGACGCCGAGATGCAGCAGCGCGGCGAGCTCTGCCGGGGCGCCGGGGTGCAGGACCTCGCCGGCTACCGGCGCGAGACCGGCCGAACCATGCCGCGCATCCTGCTGGTGATCGACGAGTTCCAGGAGTTCTTCTCCGAGGACGACCGGCTCGCCCAGTCAGCGGCGCTGTGGCTGGACCGGCTGGTGCGGCAGGGCCGAGCGTTCGGCATCCACGTCGTGCTGGGCTCGCAGACGCTCGGCGGCGGCCCCGGGCTGCCGCGCTCGACCCTGGGGCAGATGGCGGTGCGCGTGGCGCTGCAGTGCAGCGAGAGCGATTCGCAGCTCATTCTGGGCGACGACAACACCGCCGCCCGCCTGCTCTCGCGCCCCGGCGAGGCGATCTACAACGACGCCGGCGGGGCGGTCGAGGCGAACAGCCCGTTCCAGATCGTCTGGCTCGACGACGCCCGCCGGGAGCAGACGCTCGCTTGGATCCGCCGACTGGCCGACGAGCGCGGCGTCGAGCGGCGGAAGACGATCGTCTTCGAGGGCCAGGCGCCCGCCGACCTCGCCACCAATGCCGAGCTGGACGAACTGCTCGCCCGCGACGCGTGGCCGGAGCCGGCCGCCCCGCAGGCCTGGCTGGGCGAGTCGGTGACGATCAAGGAGCCGACCCACGTGCGCTTCCAGCGGCGGGCGGGGTCGAACCTGCTCATCATCGGGCAGCGCGAGGAGGTCGCCGAGGCGACGCTGGCGGCCTCGCTGGTCAGCCTCGCCGCCCAGCACGCGCCGGGCCAGGCGACGTTCTACCTCTTCGAGGACCCCGCGGCCGAGCTCGCCGGCGCCGGCGCCCTCGCTGCTGCCGCGGCGGCGCTGCCGCACGAGGTGCACCGGGTGCCGTGGTCGGAGGTGACCGACACCTTCGAGCAGCTCGGCAGCGAGCTCGAAGCCCGGCAGGCGCCCGCCGCCGAAGCCGGGCCGGCGGTGTACGTGCTCATCCAGGGGCTGCACCGCTACCGCATGCTCCGCAGGCAGGAGGACGACTTCAGCTTCAGCCTCGAGCAGACCGAGCCCGAGCCGCGGCCGGACCGGCAGCTCACCGCGCTCCTGCGCGAGGGCCCGGCCCACGGCATGCACGTGCTGACCTGGTGCGACACGACGTTGAACCTCGAACGCACCTTCGACCGCACGACGCTGCGCGAGTTCGACCACCGTGTGCTGTTCCAGATGAGCATGGCCGACTCGAGCAGCCTCATCGACTCGCCCGCGGCGGCGCAGCTCGGTCTGCACCGCGCGATCTACTTCAGCGAGGAGCGCGGTGCGGTCGAGAAGTTCCGCCCCTACGCCCGGATCGAGCCCGAATGGCTCGCCGGGGTGGAGCAGGCTCTTTCAGGACGGACGAACGGGAGCTGAGCCGACTCCCCGGGCGGGGGGTTCAGACTGCCGTGCTGGCCCGGACTGCCGCAGGAGATCCCGCCTCCCGGAGTGCGGTGCAGCACGCCGCAGGCAGCCGAAATCGGCCGTCCGCCGGGATGATCAACGCCACTTCTCGCCCAGAGCGGGGATCAGCTCGTCATACAGGAATTCACTGGCGAGCTCCTGGTAGTCCCGCAGCTCGTTGTGGGGCATGGTGAAATTGGTGTCGGCCGTGAGGCGGGCGAGGGCGTTCGGCCGCTCGGCGAATACCTCGCCCAGCAGTCGGAGGTAGCCGGCGAGGTCGTCGCTGTCGTCGGTCCGCCTGACGGCATCGAGCACGAGTCGTCCCGCCTCGGCCCGGCCGGCCGTCACCAGCGCCCGGGTCGCATGCCGGCGGAAATCCTCATCGCTCTCCCACAACGCGCTCAGCGTCGGCACCGCCTCGGCACTGCCCAGCACACCCAGGGCGAGGATCGTCGTCCGCCGGGCGAGTCGATCGCTGATCCGCCGCTCGTCTCCGGTCAGTTCCAGCACGCGCTCGGCGACGGGCAGGATCTCCGGGTCGCCCAGCATCGCCCGGGCGAGCAGAACGTAGCCGGCGATCTCGAGGTCGTTTTCATCCAGCCGCTGCATTGCCGAGCGCAGGTGCCGCAGCGTCTGCGTGCTTCCCGTGAGCCCGAGCGCCAGGGCGCAGCCGGCCCGCACTTCGTCGTCCTCGCGCTCGTCCAGCAGCCGGCTCGCCAGCAGATTCAACGCCTGCTCGCCTGGCTCCGCGGCGGCGCTCGCCCGCACGTGCAGTCCCAGCCCGATGGCGGCGAACCCGCGGACCTCGTCGTCTTCGTCCCGGGTCCGCGCCAGCGTGACCAGCAGCGGCTTTCGGCCGCGCGGGTCGCCGATCTCCCCCAGCGCGATCGCGGAAAACCCGCGCGGCAGATCGTTGTAGCGGCCTTCTTCCTCCATCAGCGTCAGCACCAGCGGCTGCACCGCCCGCCGGTCGCCGATCCGCCCGAGTCCGATCGCCGCGGCAGCCCGCAGCCGGGCGATGTAGATCCGCTCTTCCCCGAAGATGAGCCGGCCCGGGCCGCGGGGCGGAATCTTGTCGCGCCGCGTCGGCGGCCGCCGGCCATCCTGCCGCTTGATCGCTTCGCGAAGGAAGAGCAGCCCGGCCCGATCGCGCTTGTCGAGCCTCTTCCACACGGGCAACGCCTCGGCAGCGCTCCGCTCCAGCAGCACCTCGGCCAGCAGATCGAGCACTTCCTCGCCTTGGTGCGCGCCCAGCGCCACCAGCGCCGCGGACACCGGCAGGGGCTCGTCGGACTGCCGAACCACCCCGAGCAGGGCCGCGCGGTCAGCAGGATCGGCGGGGCCAGCGCGTCGGCCCATGGCCCAGGCGGCGGCCGCCTGCGTCTCGGGCTCGTCGCCCCGCTTCAGGCCGGCGCGCAGACGCTCGCCCGCCTGCCCCGGCCGATCGTCAAGCAGGGCGATGCCGGTCAGCAGGGCGACCGCGGCGTCCTCGTCGTCGGCCGGGATGCGGAGCTCGCCCAGGGCAGCGGCGCTCCGCGGCGCGCTGAGCAGCCCCAGGGCCAGCATGGCGGCGCGGCGGACGCCATCGTCGCGGTCACGCCTGGCGTGCTGCTCGAGCCGCTTCTGGAACACCAGCTCGCCCGTCCAGCCCGCGGCCAGCGCAGCCGCGGCGCGGACGTCGGACGCATCGTGCCCAAGCGCCCGTTCGAGCAGGGCGATCGCCTCCCGCCGCTGCTGGAACAGCACCTCGCTGCCCGGCTCCTGCCTGGTGGGGCGGTTCAGCCAGGACGCCTGGTTGGCTTCCCACCAGTGGGTCCAGTTCCACTCCAGCGGCTCGACCCGCGTCGGGGCGACGTTGCCGAACGGCTTCCCGGACGCGTCGCCGTCGCCTTCCGCAGCCCGGCAGACCAGCGGGACCAGGGCGAAAAGCAGCACGGCCGCGGCGGCGGAGAGCACGTTTCCACCCCGCCCGCGGGGCGGTGCCTTCACTTCGCAGTTGAACATCCGATCTCTTCCAGCCGCCGGCAAGTGGCGTCGAGTTTCAGGATATCAGCTTTCCGGTATCGGCAAAGCCTTTTCCAGACGTCAGTTGCGATGGCCAGGAAACGGAGCCCGTGGCCGGGCGGCCGACGGGCTCCGTGTGGGCGGGCGAGGTTGTCGTCTCGGCCGGGGGTTACCGCGGCTCGGCGGAGTCTGCAGCCTCGGCGGTTTCGTACCACTCCAGGCCGATCATCGTGTAGGGCGGCACGTCCACCTCCACCCCGTCGGCGAAGCCGTCGATTCGGCCGGGCTCGATGCGCACGCCCGGGCGGGGCGACTCGGGCTCGTTGTTGGCCCACATCGAGTCGGCGGCGAGCGTCCAGGTGCGGGCGAAGCCGCCGTGCACCTGCTGGCCGTCGGGCAGGTCGACCTTGATCTTTCGCGTCTTCTCGAGGTCGTAGCTGACGAGGATGAGGCTGTGGCGGTCGCCGTCGTCGAAGGCGTAGGAGTAGAGCATGGGCACGTCGATGGTGACGGCGTCGTCCTTGATCTTCTCGTACTGCTTCTCGTTGCGGGCCTTGCTCTTGAAGAGCCCGGTGGAGCTGAAGGTGGGGTCGTCGCCCTGGTGCGCGGTCTTCACGAGCTTGCCGTAGATCAGCCGGTTCGCCAGCTCCGTGCCGAGGAAGGCCGGGCGATAGCGGCGCTTCTGCTCGTCGAGCGGGTTGAGCACCTGGCCCCAGAGGCGGACTTCCGTGCCGTCGCCGAACGCGCCGTGGCCGGCGAAGGAGAAGCCGAAGAGGTTGAACTGGTTCTGGGCGGTCACCTCCATGTTCTTATGGATCCAGAGCATGTTGTTCGCCATGCTCAGGCCGCCGACTGCGCCGGTGAGGAACTTGTTGCGCAGCTTCGGCGAGGCGTCGCCGTGGGTGGTGTGGTAGTTGCCGCCTTCGTAGCTGACCAGCTCCTTGTCATGGGTGCGGGCGAACTGCACCGCGCCCCACTCGCTGTCGGGAGCGAAGCCGGGGTCCTCGGTCCACAGGTAATAAGGCGAGGCGAGGATGTACTTCGCCAGTTTCTCGTCGGTGTCGAGGTAGCGGTCCACCTCGTCGGCGAACATGCTCGGGTTCACGTTGTAGTTGTGGACGTTGAGCAGGTCCGCGTTGGGCGTCTTCTCGAAGTTCTGGCTCAGGCTCGGCTGCTGGTCGACCATGAACTTGATGTGTTCGGGATCGTACCAGGGCGATTTCTTGCCCGTGGCGATGAGGTTTTTCCAGTAGTCGGGGCCGGAGTAGCCGTTGCCGCCGAAGGTGATCGTCTCGTTGCCGATCTCGACGTAGACCTCCTCGATGGTGTCGGTCCAGGGTTTTTCCCGTCCCAGCTTCGCCCGCAGGGCGCCGCCGGGCGTATCGGTGGGGCCGGCGATCCACTCGAGGTAGAACTCGATGTCCTCGGGCAGCATCGTGCCGGGGAGGTTGGCCCAGGCGTTGGCGTCCACTTCGTCGGCGAGCTGGAAGAACTCGTGATGGCCCGGCTTGCGGTGGTAGAACGAGCCATAGGTCGATCCGCTGGTGGCGTAGGCCTGCAGGGCGGGTTTGATGATGTTCTCAGCCGAGCCGCCCGTGTTGTGCAGCAGGCGGATGACGCCGGGACGGTGCTGCTTGAGGATGTCCACGAGCACGTCGCGGAAGACGGTGGGGTTTTTGTCGCCGAGGATGTCGGCGGTCGCGTCGTCGATCAGGGCGTCGCCGCCGTCAATGGCGAACTCGACCGACATGCGGTCCTTCGCCTGGCCGCTGAAGCGCATTTTGTGGTGCTGCCACTCGCGGGTGAGCTGAACGCTCTGGCTGCCCAGGCCGGGGATGCTGACGCTGAGCGTGGGCTGGCCGGAGCGGGCCTTCGCCCAGACGCCGATCTCCCAGTTCGGGGGATAGGGCGGGACCCACTGGAGCTGGGCGGTGAAAGTCTCTTTGCCCTTCGATCCCGGGAGCAGCAGGGCGGTGTCGCCGAAGGTTTCGTCCGCGGTGTCGCCCTGGACGAGCTCGGCGTGCTCGGAGTAGTCGTAGCCCTTGTAATCGCCCATGGGCTGGTCGGGCTGCCAGTTGAAGACGAGCAGTCGGCCGGCATTGCCCTCGTTGCGGAGGATGTCGACGAGCAGGCCGTTGCTGTGCCAGCCGGTGCGGGGGAGCATTTTGAACGGCTCGTCGAGCACGAGGCCGGGGCGGCGTTCCTTGTTCTTGTTATTGGGGTTGACGATTTCGTCCTGGACGACCTCGCGGACCTTGCCGGACTTCCACTGGTCGGGCCCGGAGAGCACGTGGTAGGTCGAGCCCTCGATGATGTCGAGGAAGGGGTTTTCCCGGCGGTCATCGTCGGGCGCGAGGGTCGTGGTGAAGGCGGTGTTGCCCTCGAGCGCGTCGATCGACAGCACGAGGCGGTAGAGCGTGCCCTCGAAGTTCATCTCGAGCGGCCGCTTTTCGATGGGGCTGTCGTGGTAGTTGCCGCCGGAGTAGTGCACGCCGATGCGGTAGGTCTTCTCGCGCAGGACGTCGTCGGTGATCTCGACGGTCGTCTGCGCGGGCGCGGCGACGGCGGTGAGGGTGACGAGCAGGGCCAGGGCCGGCAGAAGCAGAGTTTGATGGATGCGCATGGGCTCGACCGGGCTAGGGGAAGGGGCAGGCGGGGCCGGCGCCACGCGGCGCGGGCGATGACGCCAAGTTAGCCGGGGAGGTCCCGCTTTTCAACATCTATTTGCCCTGGCGGGGCCGGGGTTGACTCCGATCTTTCGGGCCCGAACAATGCCGTGGTTGCCTGAGGCAGCCCCATTGGCGTGCAGTGGAGGGAGCCCCTGCGGATCGATTTTGAGCTGAGTCCACCAGGGACGCGTGGCCGGCTCGGCGGCATGAGCCGAGGAGTCCGCGATGCCATCGCGCGCCATCTGGCGGGGGCAACTGCGCATCTCCCTCGTCAACATCCCCGTCCGCCTGCATACCGCGACCGAGTCCGGCAGCCGAGTCCGCCTCAACCGGCTGCACCGGGACTGTTACCTGCGCGTCCGTAACCAGCCCAAGTGCCCCAGGCACGGCGAGCTGGAAAACGCCGACATCGTCAAGGGCTACGAATACGCGAAGGACCAGTACGTCGTCATCGAGCCCGAGGAGCTCGAGCAGATCAAGCTCTCGACGGACAAGGTGATCGAGGTTCAGCAGTTCGCCAGGGCGGACGACGTGCCCGCGGAACACCTCGATCGGCCGTACTACCTCTCGCCCGACGGCCCGGCCGGGGAGCAGCCGTACCGGATGATCCGCGCGGCGATGGCGGAGGCGGGCGTGGTGGCGATCGGCAAGGTCGTCCTGTCCGGCCGGGAGCAGACGGTGTCGATCGGCCCGAAGGGCAAGGGCTTTCTCGTGATGACCCTCCGCCTGGCCGGCGAACTGCGGGCGGCGGAGCCCTATTTCGAGGACGTGAAGGAGGATGGCGAGTTCGATGAAAACCAGATGAAGCTCGCCGAGCAGCTCATCGACAACCTCGTCGCCGACTTCGAGCCCGAGCATTACGAAGACCGCTACGAGCAGAAGCTGCGGCAGCTCATCGAGGCGAAAATCGAGGGCGAAACCCCCGTCATTGCCGAGGAAGAGCCCACCCCGGCCCCGACGGACATCATGGAGGCCCTGCGCCAGAGCGTCGAGCAGGCGGCGAGCCAGAAACCCCCGGCCCAGAGCGCCCGGGGCCGGCGCAAGACGGGGCGGAAGAAAAAGGGCGCCTGATCGTCATTTTTGAGGGGTTCCGGGGTTCCCGGGGTTCCGGGGTTCCCGGGGTTCCGGGGTTTCCGGGGGGTCCGGGGCTGGTGGACCCGGGCCGGGCTCTGGTAAACTGTAGCGTCCAGAGCAGTTCCCCAGGCGCGGAGACGGAGCGTGGCGAGTCGGGCAGGCGTGACAGACGAGATGACGGGTCTTGCCGGGGCGACGGTCAGCTTCACCGGCCGACTCGCCAGCATGACTCAGCGCGAGGGGGGCGCTCTGGTACGCCGGTGCGGGGGTCGGCCCGTCAGCGACGTATCCGGGCGAACGACGCACCTCGTCGTCGGGATGCAGGGCTGGCCGATGTTTGCCGACGGCCGACTCAGCCGGAAGCTCGAGCAGGCCGAGCGGCTGGCCGAGCAGGGTAGCCCGATCGAGATCATTTCCGAGCAGCGTTTTCTCGAGCTGGCGGGTCGTCGACCGGCGCCGCGGGGCGAGCGCAAGCAGTATTCGCGTGAGCAGGTGTGCGACTGGCTCGGGATCAAGCCGGGCGACCTGGCGCGGTGGGAGCAGCTTGGGCTGGTGCGTTCAGCCGAGGGGCGGTTCGACTTTCAGGACCTGGTGACCTTCCGGACGCTGCTGGGTCTGCTCGCCCGCGGCGTTCGCCCGGACACGATCAGCCGCAGCCTTCTGAGGCTCCAGGGCATTCTGCCCGAGATGGATCGGCCGCTGGCGCAGCTCGAACTGATTGCCGGGGAGGGCGAGGTGCTGGTCCAGCGTGAGCGGCAGGTCATGACCGCGTCCGGGCAGCTTCTGCTCGATTTCGACTCGGCCGAGGAGCCCGAGCCGGCGGCGGAGCCGGTGCCGCTGTCGCGGCCCGCGGCGTCGGCGGACAACTGGTTCGAGCGCGGGATCGCGTTGGAGGACGAAAAGCAGTGGGCCGAGGCGGCCGAGGCGTACCGCAAGGCGCTGGAGATCGAGCCCGGCTTTCCCGAGGCGCTTTTCAACCTCGGCAACGTCTCGCGGGAGATGGGGGACGTCGTCGCGGCGATCCGCGCGTATGGCGAGGCGATCGACGCCGACCCGCAGTGGACGGCCCCGCGGTACAACCTCGCCGGCGTGCTGGCGGGGGCGGGCGACGTGGACGAGGCGGTGCTCGAACTCGAGCGGGTGATCGCCATCGCGCCGACCTTCGCCGACGCACATTTCAACCTCGCCTGGTGTCTCCAGCGCATCGGCCGACTGGGCGACGCCTGCCGACACTGGCAGACGTATCTGGGACTGGACCCGGTCGGCCCGTGGGCCCTGCGGGCGCGTCAGCACCTGCGCGAGGCGACGGGACAGCCGCCGGCGGAGCCGCATGTGCTGGGCCGATAGCTGCGGCCCGCTTTCCATCTCAGGGCTTTCCCGCACCGTCCGCCCCTGCCTAGCATCCCCTGGCCGTGGGGCGGCCAGGGATTCGGCAGCCCGGCGTGGGCAGGGAGGCTTCTGCAACCTCGGCGAGCGAGCGCCCGATGCCGCTGGATGCCTATCGCGACAAGCGCGACTTTTCTCATACGCCCGAGCCCGCAAGCAGTGAGCTGCTGCCGGGGCGGCGGTTCGCGGTGCAGAAGCATCAGGCGTCGCGGCTGCATTACGATCTGCGGCTGGAGGCGGGCGGGGTGCTCAAGAGCTGGGCCGTGCCCAAGGGGCCGAGCCTCGACCCGCGGGAGAAGCGGCTGGCGATCGAGGTGGAGGACCATCCGCTCGACTACGCCGAGTTCGAGGGGGTCATCCCGGCCGGGCAGTACGGCGGGGGCACGGTGCTGCTCTGGGACCGCGGCGAATGGGACGACCGGACCGAGGGCGGGATCGAAAACGGCCTCCGGCAGGGCAAGATCGGCTTCGACCTCCATGGTGAGAAGCTCCGGGGCGGCTTCTCCCTCGTCCGCACGCGAGGCCGGGAAAACCACTGGCTGCTCATCAAGCGCGACGACAACCACGCCCGGCCGGGCGAGGGGGACGCCGTGCTGGACGAGCAGCCGCTCAGCGTCAAAAGCGGGCGGGACCTCGACCGCATCGCCGCCGACCGCGACCTGGTGTGGAACGGGGAGCCGGAGAGCGAGGCCGAACCGGACATCGACCCCGCGGCCGTCGCCGGGGCGAAAAAGGCTCCGCTGCCCGCCCAGCCCCGGCCGATGCTGGCGACGGCGGCGGACGAGCCGCCCGAGGGGGAGCGGTGGCTGCACGAGATCAAGTTCGACGGCTACCGCCTGCTCTGCCGGGTGGAGGGCGGCCGGCCCCGGCTGCTGACCCGGAGCGGGCAGGACTGGACCGACCGCTTCCCCGGCATCGCGGCCGCGGCAGCGCATCTGCCAGTGGACCAGGCCCTGCTTGACGGCGAGGCGGTCGTGCTCGGGCCGGACGGGCGCAGCGACTTCCAGGCCCTCCAGAATGCCCTCCGCGACCGGCGGCGGGGCCAGCCGATCCTCTACGCATTCGACCTGCTGCACCTCGGCGGCTACGACCTCACCGGCGCAAAGCTGGTCGAGCGCAAGCGGCTGCTGCGCGAGCTGCTGGCGTCGGCGGGCGACGCGGCGGCGGGGTCGATCCGTCTGAGCACGCACCTGGTCGGCCGCGGCGAGCAGGTGCGCGACAAGGCGTGCGACCTCGGCGTCGAGGGGATCGTCTCCAAGCGGGCGAACGGCCAGTACCAGATGGGCAGGCGGTCGCGCACGTGGCTGAAGGTGCGCTGCATGTCGGCAGACGACTTCGTCATCGTCGGCTACACCGACCCCGCGGGCAGCCGGGTGGGGCTGGGGGCGCTGTTGCTGGCGGACCGGCTGGAGGGCGGCCGACTGCGATATGCCGGGAAGGTGGGCACGGGGTTCGACGAGGTGACACTGGAGGAGCTGGCCGAGCGGCTGGGAGAGATGGAGCAGGTGGACCCGCCGGGGGAGCTGGCGAACGCACCGGATCGGCGGGGCGTGCACTGGGCCCGGCCCGAACTGGTGGCCGAGGTCGCGTACGCCGAGCGGACCGAGGGCGGTCAGCTCCGGCATCCGACGTTTCGCGGGCTCAAGGCGGAGCGTGAGGCGGACCGGGCCGCCGCGAAACCGAAGGAGCTTATGACGGACGCGAACCAGGTGGCGGGGGTGGCGCTGAGCAGCCCGGACCGGATCTATTACCCGCAGGCGAAGCTGACCAAGCGCGACCTCGCGGAATACGTGCAGGCGGTCGCGCCGCGGATGCTGCCGGGGCTGGCGGATCGGCCGGTGGCGCTGCTGCGCTGTCCGCGGGGGATCGAGGGGGCGTGCTTTTTTCAGAAGGACCACCCCGGCCCGCTGCCGGAGGGGCTGAGGCGGGTGAAGATCGAGCACTCCGACGGGGCGAAGCAGTACGCCGTGGTGGAGTCCGCGGCCGGCCTGGTGGCGCTGGCGCAGCTCGGGACGCTGGAGATTCATCCCTGGGGATCGCGGACGGATCGGCTGGATCGGCCCGACCGGCTGGTGCTGGACCTCGACCCCGGGCCGGGCGTGGCGTGGGGGCGGGTGGTGGACGCGGCGACGATCGTGCGTGACCTGCTGGACAACCTCAACCTGGCGAGTTTCGTGCGCACGACGGGGGGCAAGGGGCTGCACGTGGTGGTCCCGCTGGAGCGGCGGCACGAGTGGGACGAGGCGAAGCGGTTCGGCCGGGCGGTGGCGGAGTCGCTGGAGCAGGTGGCGCCGAAGCAGTACACCTCGGTGATGACGAAGGCGAAGCGGACCGGGCGGATCTACGTCGATTACCTGCGCAACAGCCGGGGTGCGACGGCGATCGCCAGCTACTCGGCCCGCGCCCGACCGGGCGCACCGGTGGCGACGCCGGTGGGGTGGGACGAGCTCGATGAGAACCTTGACCCAACCGAGCTGACCATCCGCACGGTGCCGGGGCGGATCGCGAAGCAGCAAAAGGACCCCTGGGCGGACATGGCCGAGCTGCAGCAGCGGATCACGAAGGCGATGTGGCGGAAGCTGGGGGCGGCGGTGTAGCGGCGGCTGGGCTGCTGCTGGCCATCTGCCGCCGGCGCGGGCTGAGCGAGGCAGCGTCACTGGAAAAGACAGGGCAGCGCAAACCTGCCGTTCGCGCTGCCCTTGGTTCGTGTGATCCCGGCCAGGCGGCGGTCAGTGGTGCCCGGCCAGTTCCTCGATCGCCTCGACGTCGATGTAGGCTTCCTTCTCTTCCTCGAGCTCGTAGGCCACGGCGGGCAGTTCGTACACTTCGCCGTCCGCCTCGATGCGCACCAGGCCGTCCGGGCGAAGCTCGAAGCGGTCGCCCGGCTCGAGCTCCGAGGCGGTGGCGAGGTGCAGCTCGCCCGACGCGTCGAGCAGGGCGATCAGCGGCAGCATCCCGCCGTCTTCGGCAATGGCGAAGCGCGTCGGCTCGCCCGGCGTGAGCTGGGTGAGGTAGAGCTCGACCTGGCCCGATTCCGGATGCAGCACGGGGTGCTCGGCCCCGGCGGCCTGGACGCGGGTGCTGATGTACTGGCCGCCCAGCGCGGCGAGCACGGCGAAGCCGGCCACGGCCCCGCCCACGCGGTAGAGCCGGGCGCGCGGGCCGGCCGACTGCTGCCGGCCGCCCGGAATCAGCAGCATGAGCACCGGAATGGCCACGATGGCGAGAATGAACAGCACGTTGTTCGCGGCGATCTGGTGGATGACGCTCATCGCCGAGTCGGGCATCCAGTTCATCAGCCCGGCCTCGTCGTACTCGTGCATGCCGTAGGCGAGCACCTGGACGATGAAGATCATCAGCAGGATGCCGGTGATTCTGAAGAAGCGGGCGAGGTCGATGTGCACCGATCCGCGGATGAAGGCGACGGCGAACGCAGCGGCGAGGCCCAGCCCGGCCGCGACGCCGAGGTAGGCAAGCATCATCCCCAGCTCGCCCGCGTCGCGTCCCTTCCAGATGGTGGCGAGGAAGACGACGGTTTCGAACCCCTCGCGGGCGACCATGACGGCGGTGAACGCGGCGAGTCCCCACGCCGCGCCGGCCGAGGTGGGGCGGGAGGCGGCTTTCTCCACGCGGTCGCGGATCTGTTTGCCGACCGATCGGGCCTGGCTCATCATCCAGATGACCATCGTGCCGACGAACGCGGCGGCGACGAACATCATCGTGCCTTCGACGATCGCGCCGGAGAGGTCGAGCTGCTGAATGCCGACCGCGAGCAGCACGGAGATGCCGACGCCGGCGGCGAGTCCCCACAGCACGGCAGGGATGAGCTGGGGCCGGTCGGTCTTGCGCAGGTAGACCCAGATGAGCCCGATGA
Organism: Phycisphaeraceae bacterium; assembly: GCA_046540025.1. Classification (GTDB taxonomy): domain Bacteria; phylum Planctomycetota; class Phycisphaerae; order Phycisphaerales; family Phycisphaeraceae; genus JBKHFW01. The sequence goes on along the minus strand of JBKHFW010000006.1, from coordinate 13,708 downwards.
TGAGGGCGACTTCGATGCCCTCCCGCAGTGAGATGATGAACGATTCGAACATGGCCTTCTTCTCCCTGGGCGTCCGAGGAAAGCCCCGCCCCGGCGCAGGTCGGGGGCCGGGGCGGGATGATGGTCCGGTCCGGCGGCGTTGCGGGCTGGGCGGTGCCGCCGCTTTCGACAGCGCCTCCCGCGTCGCCTTCGGCCGAGAGTCGTGCAATTGCGATTGAGTCTCAGCCGCACTTCGGGGTGGATATTAATCAAGCGGGACCGGGGCTGCAAGCGCGTCGCCCCCGCGTGTGGCGGATGCCCCCGCGGCCGGGGTCCCCGGAAGCGAGGAGGAGGAAGGCTGCGATCTGGTTCCGAGTGGTGCGGAGCCTGGTGGGCGGGGACCGCCGTGGATCGGTCCGGACCCCTGCGCTAGCATCGGCAGGCGGCGGCTGAACGCCGCTGCGGAAAGGGGCGCGGCATGCCTCGGCCGACGACGCCAACCCGCCTGATTCAGAAGCGGTACGAGGCTCAGCGGTGCTTGACGTAGGCGACCTTGTGCTCGCTGAAGAACTCGATGCCGGTCTCGCCCGCCTCGGGCACGCCGAAGCCGGAGGCCTTGACGCCGCCGAAGCTGAGCTGCGGCTCCTTGTAGGCGGTGACCATGTTCACATGGGCGAGGCCGACGTCGGTCTGCTCGAGGAACGCGAAGGTCTTCGAGAGGTCGTTGGTGTAGATCGACGACGACAGGCCGAACTCGACGTCGTTGGCGACGCGCATCGCCCGCTCGAAATCTTTCACGCGGATGATCGACAGCACGGGCCCGAAGATTTCTTCGCGGGCGATGCGCATCTCCGGCCGAACGTGGTCGAAGACGGTCGGCTCGATGAAGCAGCCATTCGCAAGCGCCGGGTCGTCGGGCTGGCCGCCGCCGGTGAGGAGCGTCGCACCTTCCTCCTTGCCGAGGCGGATGTACGCGAGGATGCTCTCGAGCTGCTGCTGGCCGCACACGGGGCCGAGCGTGGTGCTTTCGTCCGTGCCCGGGCCGGGCTTGAGCTTGCGGGCGCCGGCGACGATCTTCTCGACCACCTCGTCCGCCACCGCGTCGGTCACGATCACCCGGCTGGTCGAGGTGCACCACTGGCCGGCGCAGGCGAAGGCGCCGGTGACCGCCGAGAGGGCGGCGGCAGCGAGGTCGGCGTCGTCGAGGATGATCAGCGGGTTCTTGCCGCCCAGCTCGAGCTGCGTGCGGATGAGGTTTTCCGACGCCTTCTGATTGATGCGCATGCCGACGTCGGTCGAGCCGGTGAAGGAGATCGCCTTGATCTCGGGGTGGGTCGTGAACTCCTCGCCCACGGTCGAGCCGCCGCCGGTGACGAAGTTCCACACGCCTTCGGGCAGGCCGGCGTCGATCATGAGCTTCGTGAACTCAAGCCCCACGCCCGGGGTCAGGCTGGCGGGCTTGAAGACGACGGTGTTGCCCGCCATCAGTGCCGGCGTGCCCTTTCGGCCCGGCACGTTGAAGGGGAAGTTCCACGGGCTGATGATGGAGACGACGCCCAGCGGGACCCGCGTCTGGTAGGCGAAGACGCCGTCGGCTCCGGTGGCGACGGTCGTCCCGCCGAGGCGCAGGCCCTCGCTGATCTGGAACTCCATCTCCTTGATCGCCGCGTCGATCTCGGTGAGCGACTCGTTAAGCGTCTTGCCGTTCTCGGCGGTCAGGACGCGGGCGATCGGCTCCCGCCGCTCCATCATCAGGGCGAGGGCGCGCTTGAGGTACTCGGCCCGCTTGTAGACGCCCATCGCCCGCCAGGCGGGGTAGGCGTCGCGGGCGGCGGCGATGGCCCGCTTCGCGTCGTCGCGCGTGCAGGCGGGCCAGGTGCCGGTCACCTCCTCGAGGTTGGCGGGATTGCGCTGCTCGAAGGTGGCGCCGCTGGAGGCATCGACCCACTCGCCGGCGATGTAGTTCTGGTTGTCGGTGACGGTCTGGGATTCCATGGCGCGGCTCCGGTTCAGTAGGCGGCCTGGTAGATCGCGGCGCAGTCTTCTTCAGTCAGGCAGCGGGGGTTGTTGTTCATCAAGCGGGTGACCTTCATCGCCCCCTCCGCCATGGCGGGGATGTCCGACTCCTCGATGCCGAACTCCCGCAGGCGAAGGTCCATGCCCAGGTCGGCGGCAAGCTGGCGCACCGCCTCGACCGAGGCGAGCGCGGCGTCGCGCTGCGAGAGGCCCTCGACCGGCTCGCCCAGCAGCTCGGCGACGCGGGCGTACTTCGCCAGGTCGGCAACGAGGTTGACCGCCATCACGTGCGGCAGCAGCAGGGTGTTCGCCAGCCCGTGCGGAATGTTGAACGTCCCGCCCAGCGGATATGCCAGGGCGTGCACGGCCGCGGTGTTCACCGAGCCCAGACAGAGCCCGCCGTAGAGGCTGCCCATCGCCATCTCGCTGCGGGCGTCCAGGTGCGAGCCATCGCACCACGCCCGGCGGATGCTGCGGCCGATGAGGCGGATGCCCCGCTCGGCGAAGGCGTCGATGAAGGGGTGCGAAAAGCGGTTCGTGTACGCCTCGATGCAGTGCGTCAGCGCGTCCATCCCGGTGTAGGCGGTCACCTTGGGCGGCAGGCCGGCCATCAGCTCCGGATCGACCAGCGCGAGGGCGGGGTAGAGGTGGTCGCTGACGATGCCTTTCTTGAGGTGCGCCGCCTTGTCCGAGAGCACGGCGATCGGCGTCACCTCGCTGCCCGTGCCGGCCGTGGTGGGAACGGCGACGACCGGCAGGCCCGGCTCGGGCACCTGGCCGATGCCGGCGTAGTCCAGCGGGCTGCCGCCGTGGGTCGCGAGCACGGCGGCGACCTTGGCCATGTCAATCGAGCTGCCGCCGCCGAAGCCGATCAGCACGGCCGCGCCGGCCTGCTTCGCCGCGCCAGCGCACGCCGCGGCGGTTTCCACGGACGGATCGGGTTCGATCTGGTCGAACACGGCGAGCTCGCGGTCCACCTCGGCGAGGGTGTCGCGAAGCGTGTCCAGCAGGCCACAGGCGACGATGCCCGGGTCGGTCACGATCAGCATCGGCCCTTCGGGGAAGCGGGCGAGCTCGTCGGGAAGCTGGGCGAGGGCGCCGGCGCCGAAGCGAAGCGACCCGCTCATCTTGAACTGGAGAATGTCTTGCATGATGAGGCTCGTGGGGTTCGGGTGCGATGAGTGGCTTGCGGACGCGTGGCCGGGGGCGTCAGAGCTGAACGCCCATCTTTTCGAGCCGCTGCTGGATGAGGCGGTAGTCGAGCTGGCGCGGCTGAACGTTCTCTTCGGCGCACAGGGCCGCGGCGACCCCGGCGCCCTGGCCGATGGAGATCATGTTGCCCATGCTCTTGCCGCCGTAATGGCCGAGCATGGTCGCCGAGCTGCACCGCCCGGCCACGAGCAGGCCGTCGACTTCCTTCGGCAGCAGGGAGCGGTAGGGGAACATCGCTCCCTGGCGGATGGCGGTGTAGGCCCGCTGCTTGCCGACCGGGTCGCTTCCGCCGTACTTGCTGGCCACGGCGTCCTCGAACTCGGTGCCGGCCATGACGTCCTCGTTGTTGAACTGGTACTCGCCGACGAGTCGGCGGGTGTCGCGGGCCAGGGTGAAGCCGCCGGTGCGCATGACGTGGCAGTTCTCGAGGCCCGGGATTTTCGTTTCGCGGGCGAAGCGGACGAAGTCGATCGCCTGATCGAGGGCCATCTTCTCCATCATCGTCAGCACGGCGCTCTTCGAGGCGTCGAGCTGCATGTACAGCGACGTGCCGCTGTTGATCGAGATCACGCCCGGCACGGTCGAGCGGTTGATGCCCATCCAGGGCGGCAGGTCGTAACCTTTCTCGCGGTACTCTTCGAGCAGCTCGTTGAGGTTGGTGAACTGGTGACGGTCGATCTCGAGCGACGAATTGAGCCAGTCGAACAGCCGATCGACGTCCACGTTGCAGATCGCCCACGCCACGGTCAGCGGGGGGCGCCAGCCGGTGTCGGGGTCGCCCTGGGCTTCCATTTCGCAGCCGGCGAGGTAGGCGACGTCGCCGTCGCCGGTGGCGTCGATGATCGTTCGGCCGCGGAAGGTGACCCGGCCTTCCTTGGCGGCGACGACGACGCCGGTGACGCGGTCGCCCTCTTTTTCCACGTCCACGACGGGGCTGTAGAGCTGGTAGTCGACGCCGTGCTCGTCGAAGAGGTCGAACAGGACTTTCTTGAGGTATTCGGGGTGGGCGTTGAGGTTGCCGCCGCTGCCGGGCCGGTCGGCGCGACGTTCGCCGGGGATGGCGGCGTCTGTGCCCCAGGCGCGGAGGGCGTCGACGAGCTTGCGGTGGATTCCGCCGCGATCGGTTTCGTGGTTGTCCTTGAAGATGAAGTTGATTTCCATCCACATCGCCGCGGTGGCCGTGCCGCCGAACTGGCTTCGAGCCTCGAGGATGAGCGTGCGGGCGCCCTGTTCGCCGGCCGCGAGTGCCGCGCCGATCGCCGCGGGGCCGCCGCCGGCGACGATGACGTCATACTGGGTGTCGGGGTCGGGGCAGCGGGGGTAAAGGTCGGCTCGGGGGGCGTTTGCGGACGTCATGTTGGCTCCTGCGGACGTGGTCGCGGGCGGGTCTGCCGCAATACGAAGGCTCAGCAGACCGAACGGTCCCATGTTACCCGCCCCCGGCCGGGCCTGCCAGACGGCCCGGCGACGGTCGGGGCTTGCCCGGCTGGTTACAATGGGGCCGATCTCAAACCCGCTGGCGAGCCCGGCATCACACGATCGGCCGATCGGCTCCGCCCCTCGCCGCGTGGCAGGGGGGCGGGGGCGTGTGGTACATTCACTGGCGTGCCTGTTCCGCGTCCTGATCGAGAGAGAAGATTTCATGCCTCATCCACTGCTTTTTCTGCCGCTTCTTTCGCTCGCTGCGACGGGCGCTTCGCCGACCGATCGGGATCTCCGCGTCGTCGCGGACGTGCCGCTGCCGTTCGTCCGCGAGGTGACCATGTTCGACGGATGGGCGAAGTGGCTCGCGAGCAATTCGCCGCGCTGCACGATCGACATCGAGTACAACCGCGAGCCGTTCCACTGGCAGTACGACAAGCACGGCTGGATGCCGTGGATGCAGTTCTTCTACGACTGGCGCTTCGGCGACATCCAGAACGACGGCCGACTCGGCTTCATCCAGACCAACGGCGCCCGGCAGCAGATCGCCTACGATTTCGAAGGCAACGAGCTCTGGCGCTACGAGGACCCGGAAGCCGACTTCCGCGACATCCGCTACGACTCGTTCTTTCCCATCTATGACTTCGACGGCGACGGTCGGCAGGAACTCATCTGCGCCCGCAAGCGCGACGGCGAGCTCATGCTCGCCCTCGTCGACACCGCCACCGGCGAAGCGAAGAAGCTCGCCCCCTTCCCGGGCGAAGGCGACCACTGCACCGTCAAGGTCGTCTTCACCGGCAAGGACCCGGGAAAGCCCGAGATCGCCATCAACTGGAACGTGCGCGACCTGCACGTGCTCGACCACGACCTGAACCTGCGCTGGTCGGTGCACAACCGCGACCTGCCCGAGCGCGAGCATACGCCGATCGCCCACTCCTTCGACGCCGCCGACGTCGACGGCGACGGCCGGGACGAAATCCTCGCCGGCTCAGTGCTCTTCGATAGCGATGGCGAGGTGCTGTGGGTCGCCCCCGATCTGCCCGCGCTCGTCAAGGACGGCCACGCCGACAGCGTCCACCTCACGCCCGATCCCGACACCGGCGACTGGCGGATGCTCATGAGCACCGGGGCGTACGTCTTCGATCAGGACGGCGAACTACTCTGGGGCGACGATTCGCTCAAGCACGGGCAGAAGGCCCACCCGGCCCGGATCCGCACGGACGTGCCCGGCCCGCAATTCGTCGTCTACGAAGGCGTCAGCCGGGTGGACAAGTCCCTGCCCGACAAGGTGGTCGCCTTCGACTGGCAGGGCGATCGCCTCTGGGAACGCGAGATCGTGCAGCCCGACATGCAGGAGGGCGGTTTCGGCTTCTGGCTGGGCGACTGGAACGGCGACGGGCTCGACGAGGTTTTCGTCAACGACCGCGACGTCTGCCGGGTGCTCGACGGCCGGGGCGAGCAGATCGCCGAGTTGCCGGGCTACCTGATCTACGTGTTCGATCTCGCCGGCGACGAGCGGGTGGAGGCGGTCACGCTTACCGATATCGCGCCCGACATGCGGATGCGCATCTTCGCGAACGCGGCGGAGAACCCGAACCCGGAAACCAGCGACGTGCCCGAGCGGCGGACGGCGCCGATGGACATGGTGAACATGTCGCGGTACTGACCCCGCCGCGGGGCCGGGCTGCTCTCGTGTAGACTGATCGTCCCTGACCCCGGCGGTCCGTCACGCGGCACCGGCCGCTTTCCGCCGACTGAACCTTTGAGCCAGGTCCATCATGCGAACGCTCATTCTTCTTCTGATCGTGACCACTGCCATGCTTCCAGCCCACGCCAGCCAGTACAGCCCCCGCGACTACGGCGCCGCCGGCGACGGGGAGACGCTCGACACCGCGGCCATCCAGCAGGCGATCGACGCCGCCAGCGAGGCCGGCGGGGGAACCGTGCTGCTCCAGAGCGGCCGATTCCTCTCGGGCACGCTCGTTCTCAAGGACGGCGTGACGCTCCAGATCGCCGGCGACGCGATCCTGCTGGGCAGCACGAACCTTGACGACTACCCCCGCCACGTGCCCGAGCTGCGGTCCTGGACCGACCGCTACACCGAGCGGAGCCTCCTGTGGGCGGAACATGCGCGGGACATCGCGCTGGTGGGCCCGGGAATGATCGACTTCCAGGGCGAGGCTTTCGAGGGCGGCTACAAGGATCGGCCCTACGGCATCCGCTTCGTGACCTGCCAGGGCGTGCGCGTGGAAAACATCCACCTGCGCAACGCGGCGATGTGGATGCAGCACTATCTCGGCTGCGAGGACGTCATCCACCGCGGCGTGCGCGTCTGGAACCACGCCAACAAGAACAACGACGCCATCGACATCGACGGCTGCCGGAACTTCCTGCTCGAGGACTTCGTCTCCGACACCGACGACGACGGCATCACGATCAAGACCACCTCGCACAGGCCCAACGAGAACCTGACCATCCGCAACGCGGTGGTCTCCACTTTCTGCAACGCCGTCAAGTTCGGCACGGAGACCATCGGTGACATCCGCCACGTCAGCATCGAGAACGTCTGGGTGAAGCCGTCCGCGGCCGAGGAACTCACCTACGGCACGAAGATGGGCCAGTCGGGCCTGTCCATCGAGACGGTCGACGGATCGATCCTCGAGGACGTCACGGTGCGCAACATGGTCATCGACGGCTCGCAGATGGCGATCTTCCTCCGCCTCGGCGACCGCGGGCGCACGCCCACCGAAGGCGAGCCGCGAAAGAGCCCGGGCGCCCTGCGCGACGTGCTCATCGAGAACGTCCGGGCGAGGCCGTCCCAGCCGATGGGCTGCTCGATCAGCGGCGTCACCGGGGCGGCGATCGAGAACCTGACCCTGCGAAACATCACCCTCACCCACCCCGGCGGGGGGACCGAGGCGGACATCGTCCGCGATTTCGACGAAAAGCGCGAGCACTACCCGACCTACAACATGCTCGACCACCGCCACCCGGGACACGGGTTCTTCTTCTGGCACGTCGACGGCCTGACGCTGGAAAACCTCCGGGTGACGGCGGAAAGCCCCGACGCCCGGCCGACTTATGCGTTCGAGAACGTCAGCCGCGTCACCGTGGACAGCGAACCGATGACGCCCGACAAGGCGGCCGACCTCCGCGCGTACCACTTCCTCGAGAGCCCGCCCGCCCCGGCGGACGGCGAGCCCGGCGAACCGCAGTAGCCGGCTACTCGGTGATCGTGTTCGGGTTGTCCGTGCCAGGCACTGTGTAGGGGCCCGGCGGCGCCTCCTCGCTAGGCGTGACGCCCTGCACGGGCTCGCGGGGCATGCCCTCGGTGGAGACCTCGCCCGCCCGCAGCCGCAGGGCCAGCGCCTGCGCCCGCCGACTGAAGTCGATCGACTCGGCGAGGACACGCGCGGCCTCCTGGTCGGCATGGAAGCCCATCGAGTTCTCGCTGGTGATGTAGTCCAGCCGCCACATCGCCTTCTTCTGAAGCTCGAACAGCGGGGCGAGCTGCGCCTCGGTCGCGCCGGCGGCCTGCGCCTCCAGGATCGCGTCGAGCATGTCGGTCATCGCCTCCGCCGATCGCTCGAGCAGGTCGTCCGTGCGGTTCTGGATCGTGTGCGCCTTGGCCAGCAGCTCCTCCTCGGGCACGTTGTGGCAGGTCTGGCAGGCGTTGTTGATGTTGAGCAGCGGACTGCGCACCCAGTGGCTGGAGACCTTCGTCGCTCCCTGGCGTTCGTAGGGCATGTGGCAGTCGGCGCAGCTCACGCCACTTCGGGCGTGCACGCCCTGGCTCCAGAGCTCGAACTCGGGATGCTGCGCCTTGTAGAGCGGCGCCCCGGTTTCGCCGTGGAGGTAGTCGTAGAACGGGCTGCCGTCGGGGAACTCGGTCTCGTCCCAGAACTGCTCGATGTCTTCCACCTTCAGCCCGTTGCCCCACGGGAAGGTGAGTGTCATCTTGTTCGCGCAGTAGTACTCGACGTGACACTGGGCGCAGACAAAGGTGCGCATCTCCTGGCGGCTGGCCAGGGCGTTCGGGTCGTACGGCTGGCTGCGGTCGCCTTCGCGCCAGCGCTCGATGCTGGGCAGATGCGGCACCGGGTCGTCGCTCTCCGCGAGCATGGCGACCCCCTGCACGAAGGCCGGCCGAGTGACGCGGATCTCCATCGTCTCGGGGTTGTGGCAGTCCACGCAGCTCACGGGGTGTCCCTCGGCCGGCCCGTCGACCAGATCCTCCTCGCGGGTCGTCGGCTCGGGGAGCGGCTCGGGCTGGTTCGCCGGCGTGGGGAACTCGGTCGTCGTACCGCCCGGGAACAGCGGCACGTTTTCGCCCGGCGTCCCGTCGGGCGTCGCGAGCAGGGCGGCGTGCACCTGGGCATAAGGCTCGACGCTGAGGATCTCGAAGCCGCGCATGACGGCGGGCCAGTTGAAGGACGCGGCGAGCGCCTCGGCATCCGCTTCCTTGCCCATCGCCTCGAGTCCGATGCGGCGGTAGGTGGGGATGATCGACGCGTGGCAGTGCAGGCAGGCCCCGCTCTGCTGCCGCTGGGTCACGCGCTCGGTGACCTCCTGGTCGTAGAGCATGTAGGCGTGGCCGCGGCGCTCGCGGTAGTCGATGCTGAAGGCGTAGCCCGCATACAGCCGGCGAAGCCAGGGGCTCTCCTCGAGCTTGCTCTCGGGCATGGCGCTCGATCCGCCGTAGCGGGTCTGTGTCACGTCCACCGTGCGGCGGTAGGTGTCGAACTGGTAGGGCCAGTTCGTGCCCCAGGGCACCGGGTCGGTGCTGACCTCGTCCACCTCGACCAGCCGAACGTACGGCTGCCGCGCTGCCTGGCGGTGCTCGAAGATCGTCACCAGCAGCGCAGTGACGCCGAAGGTCACCAGCGCCACCACGACCAGCAGCACGCCCATGATCAGCAGTCTTCGCCGGCGGCCTGGCGGCGGGGGCGGCGTCGGGGACCCGGCCGGCTCCGGCTGGGGACGGTGCTCGTCGGCGTGTTCGGCGGTCATGGCGTGCTCCCTCGCTTGGCGTCGGTCTCGATCGGTCGGGCGGTCATTCCGCGGCGTGCCCCGCGTCGGCATGACACTTGGCGCACAGAAGCATGTCGCCCTCGGGCTCGGCGGGCAGCATCTGGTGCACGAAGTCGCCGTGACAGGAGAGGCAGGCGTTCTGGGTCACCCGGCGGTTCCGGGGCTTGATCTGGATCGGCTCGTGAAAGTTCTCGAGCGTGAAGGCGAGCGAATGGAAAAAGCCGTTGTCGGCTTTCACCACCCACTTGCCCACGAAGTGGTGCGGGAGGTGGCAGTCGTTGCACACCGCGACGTGGGCGTGGCTGGAGTTCTGCCAGGAGTCGTAGTGCCCCTGCATGACGTGACAATTGGCGCAGGCGGCGGGGTCGTTGCTCAGGTAGCTCGCGCCCTGGCCGTAGCCGAAGGTGAACGCGCCGATCCCCCCGAGCATCCCCAGCAGCACCGCCAAAGCGATCGGGAAGAACCCGACGCGCGCGAGCAGGGCGAGCCGCCAGTTCCGCTGGCCTCCGGCGCGCTTCCGATCAGTGCCCGCTTCGCCCACACGCTTCTCCCGGTCCGTTCCCCTGGCCTGTTCATGCTAGGGGTGGGGAACCGCCCGAGGCAAGCACTTCATCCTCGACCCGGGCTTCGCCACATCGGCATCGGCAGCAGGCCCAGGGCCATCAGCGCCAGTTGACTGATCACGAACATCATCAGCGCGAACACGGCCGACTCCATGAAGCCGTAGGAGTGCAGCCCCACCCCGAGCATGTTCGTGCCGAACCAGCTCCACGCGGTGACGATGTTGCCCGCCACCGCGAGTACCATGAGCCCGCGCTGGCGGATCATCCCGCCCCAGCGGGCGTGGAGGATCAGCGCGTTGATCAGCACGACCAGGGCCGCACCGTTCTCCTTGGGGTCCCAGCCCCAGAACCGGCCCCAGGACTGGTCGGCCCAGATGCCGCCCAGCACGGTGCCGACGAAACTCAGCAGCAGTGCGAAGCAGACCACGCCGTAGACCATTCGGCTGAGCGTTCCCGCCCGCTCCGCGGTGAGCCCGCGCGTGAAGACGCCGAGGAGCAGGTAAATCGTCGCCAGGATGCCGGCCAGGAAGGTGGCGGAATAGCCCAGTGAGATGGTGATCACGTGCGTCGCGAGCCAGAAGTTGCTGTCGAGCACGGCCTGCATCATCTGCATCGTGTCGCCGTCGCTGCCGAGGTTGTGCGCCACGATCAGCGTCGCTCCGCCGACCACCGCCGAGCCCATCGCCGCCAGCCCGAGCGGGAAGTAGCGCTCGAGCCACAGCCCGACCAGCACCGCCGCCCAGCCGACGAAGACGGCCGAGGAATAGAGGTTCGTCACGGGCGGTCGGCCCTGGAGGTAGATCCGCACGAACATCCCGGCCGTGTGCACGATCAGCGCCGCCCAGAGCAGTCCGACCGCCGCCCGGCGAAGCCCGCTGCCCCGGGCCGAGGCGTCCGCACGCTCCGTCCGCTGACGCAGTTGCAGCAGCATGAACCCACACAGCAGCAGGAAAGCGAGTACGTAGACGATCGTCGCGCCGTAGAAAGGGGCGATCCGGTTGAAGAGCACCTCCAACTCGGCCTTGTTCATTTCCGCGGGCAGCGTCTGGTCGAGCAGTCGGTGGTAGTCGGCGACGGCGGCGTTGAATCGCTCGGGGTTTTCGGCCTGGTAGTGCGTCATCATCGCCGTGTACCAGGCGACGCCGGGATGCACCGCGTCCGGCCCGTCGGTGGACTGCTCCGCGGAGGCCGCCCGCACGACGCCGGAGTCGAGCAGCGCCTCGTGGAAGGGCCGCCAGTTCTCGTCCGGTCCGAGCGGGGGAATCGAATAGGGCGAGCGCATCTGCGCCAGCGCCAGCAGCCGGTGCGTCTTGTCGTGCAGGCCGAGCACCGCCTGCTGGTAGGGGTCCCGGCGGCGCTGGGGGACCTCCTGGGCCATCGCCGCCTGCTGGATGATCGACCGCCAGTGGGGCTGAATGTCGTCGAGGCTGTAGCGGCCGACGTCGGTCGGCTCCTGGCCGATGAGGGTGAGCAGGTCGGGGTGATCGACGCGGACCACCGGCAGGGTGCGCACCTCGTCTGGCCGGGCGATCAGGCGAAGCAGGAACTGCGACGCCGAGAGATCCCCCGCCTCGGTTTTGACGGTCTGTTTGCCGCTGGCGATCATCACCGCATTGCGGGCGACGGTGTCCATCGGCTTGACCCGCCCGCCCGCGGAGACGGGCAGGGCCGCGAAGCCGGCGACGTCGTAGGGCGACTCCGTGCCGGCGGGGCGCATCAGGCCGCTCAGGGCGATGACCAGGCCGAGCGCGGCCATCGCCCAGGGGAGGCCGCGCTGAATCGGGCTCATCGGTTCCTTCGCCGGCGCTGCCGCGGGGTGCGGCCGCTCGCGGCTGCGGCGGAGGAATCCGGTCAGGTTCATTCCAAAGTGCAGCAGCATCCCGCCGGTGATGATGACGCAGGCGATGTAGGGCAAGAGCCACCCCGGATTGCGCACCACCTGGAGCACCGTGCCGGTGTTGTCCGGCTTGTAGGACGCCTGATAGAACGTCTCGCCCGCGTGGCGCAGCGGGTGGTTCATGTAGATCAGCACCTCGCGGTCGGTCCCGCGGGCGGGGTCGAGCAGCCGGACTCGGCTGGAGAAGTTGCGCGGAACCTCCGTGCCGACGAACTTGTCGTGGCGGAAGTCGATCAGGTGCAGCCGGTAGGGCTTGTACGTCCGTTTGAACCGCAGATCGATGCCGTAGTCCCCGCCGGCGAGGTCCAGCGGCTGCGGCCTTGCGAGATGCGCCGAGACCAGCCACCTGCCCAGCGGCTCGCCGCCGCGGGAGAGCGAGACGTAGGCGCTGGGCACGTCCACCTGCCCGCCCTCGGCCCCGCTGACCCGGGCGACCTCCACCGCCTCGAGCTCGGCTGCGGCGCCCCGGCCGGCGACCGCAGCGGACTGGCTGCGGCGCAGCCGGGAGTTGGCGAGCCAGCGCTCGACGCGCACCGTGACCGGCAGGTCCGGATGCTCGATGGCCCGCTGCTGCCGGGCTGCTTCCGTCAGGATGGACTGCGGAATCGTGACCTGGCTGTCCCACTGCGGGTTCGAGTGGTCGATAATCGCCAGCTCGACCTCCCGGTTGTCCTCGACGTAGTTCGAGCTGCTGCCCTCGTCGATGGCCATCATGCCTTCCTCGGCCCAGAAAGCGGTGACGAACTCGCCCGCCAGCAGGACGAACAGGCCGAGGTGCAGCGTGACGACGCCCACCCGTTTGCGGGTGAGCCGGAACCGCACGAGGTGGGCCGCGAGCAGGTTGACCGCCGCGAGCCCGCCCAGCGTGAGCCCGCCCGGAAACGGGACGCTCGCCGGGACCGCCAGGAGCTGGCGGGGGAAGAAGATCTGGAGATCGATCCACGCGACCGGCGCGCGGAAGTAGTTGGCCACGACCGTCCAGACGCCATCCTGGGCCTGGGCGAGCGTGCCCGCGAAGATGAGCACCATCATCATCGCGAACAGCGTGACCGTGAGCTTCAGCGATGCGAGAGCCGCGAGCGCCCGGGTCGGGCTGAAGTCCGTTCGGCCGGATTCAGTTTTCGCCGAAGCGGACAGACTGGACGAAGCGGATGAACTCATCTCGTTCCTCATCAACGGTGGAATCCGGGCCTGCGATGCGCAGGAACCAGGTCTGGTGGTCGCGCGGCATGACGGCGACGATCAGCGCCCCGGCCGAGGCTCCTTCCCCGGCACCGCCGCGAAGCTCGACCAGCGTGACCGGCTGCCCGGCAACCTCAATGGAAGCGGCACGGAGGTTCTCCGAATCCGCCCCTTCCGCCGGCAGGCCGACCTGCTGCCGCCACATGCGGAGGTTCGCCTCCAGCCCGCCGCCGTCGCCGGGCATCGGCGTGACGCGGACCGAAGCGGGGCGATCCGCCGGCCCGGCCGTGAACGCGGCATGGACGAACCGCGATGCGGCCTCTTCCGGCTGCCAGCCGGCGGGCACCTGCCAACTCGGCTGGGCGTCGGGCGGGGCGTGGTCGGCGTGGTCGTGATCGTGGTCGTG